>JBKAGS010000031.1:0-95479 GCA_046290505.1 Phycisphaeraceae bacterium
CGCGGCACGGGCAACAGACAACGGCGACTTGCTGGTACGGCTCATGCCCTACGAATCGGCAGGCCGATAAGGTTTTCTACAGGGCAACCTCGAGTGCTTCGCACTGACAAGCTGCTGCGTGTCAGTGGCACCCGCATCAACGGGAACCCGGGGGTGTAGGATACGATTCATTGGAAGTGGCCGGTGGGTGGCCGGGGTGGAGGCTTGCGACCCCCCGGAATATAGCCCTCTGCCATTGATCGATCGTGATGCGCTCCGGGGCTCGCGGACGCGTCCCCGGCCACCCGATGGGGATGGGCATGGGATCGCAGGGATGCGGAGCGCTCCGACGCGGCGTTTGAGCACTCCGGAGAGGTTTTGGAGCGCTCCGGAATGGCTTCGGAGCGCTCCGCAGCGGCATCGGAGCGCTGCGGAAAGGCTTCGGAGCGCTCCGGAATAGCTTTGGAGTACTCCGACGCGGCGTTTGAGCGCGACGGGGACGGGGGCTTGCAGAGCACGTGGCGTGCGGGGTGGGGGGCGTCGGGCCGTCGGCTTTGTGAAGGAGCGTTCGTGATCCGGCCGTATCTGTTGTTCGGATCGATGCAGCAGGCTAACTATTGTCCGAGTTATACGGCGGGGCATCGATCCGTCCGCGCGGCTTATTACAACTTTTTTTCGGCCGCGGAACACGCCAACAGGACGGGTTAATCAAGTTCTTTTGAATACGTCAGCGGGTGGTTTATCGGGGAGTGTGGGCAGGCGGGCTATTTAATGCAAAAACGTCTCAGATCTGAAAACGCGGAACAAGCAAATCGTGGGGGATGGGGTCAAGGCGGGGGTTGGCGGTTGACGAAAGCGGGGATGCCGCAGCGATCGTTTGCGAGTGTTTCGGGGACGGGGTTTCGCGGGTGCTGGTGGTGCGGCCGATCGGCCGTGGAAAGCAGGTGCGAGATGCCCAAGACATATCTGCCCGTGAAGGATGCGGACTTGTTGACGTGGAGCCAGAACTTTCTGGACCGGTTGGGGGCGGACCCGGCGGGTTACGGGCTGACGGTGGAGCAGGCGGCGGCGTACGGCACGGCGCAGTCGGCCTACGCCGATGCGTTCGCGTTGGCGAACCAGTCGACGACGCGGACGCCGGCGAGCGTGCAGGCGAAGAACACCGCGCGGGTGGCGTTGGTGACGCTGATCCGTGAGCTGGTGGACATCTGCCAGGCGTGGCCGGGGATGACCAACGACAAGCGTGCGGAGCTTCAGATCACGGTGCGGGACAACACGCCGACGCCGGTGCCCGTGCCGGAGGAAGCGCCGAACATCGATATTTTGTCGGTGTCGGGTTACACGATCATGCTGCGGCTGCACAACGGCGACTCGACGAGCCGTGCGAAGCCGGAGGGGGTGAAGGGGGCGACGCTGTTTAGTTTTGTGGGTGACGCGCCGCCGACGGATCTGAGCGCTTGGAAGTTTGAGGGGAACGTGACGACGACGACGCGGCTGGCGGTGACGGTGCCGGGGACGGTGGCGGCGGGGAGCAAGGTGTGGCTGACGTCGTTCTGGTTCAACACGCGAGCGGAGAGCGGGCCGGCGACGCAGCCGGTGAGCACGAACATCCAGGGCGGGGGCCTGTCGCAGGCGGCGTAGGCATGGGGTCCGGGTCGGGGTACGGGCCGGGGTTGGTCCGGGTCAGGTTCCGAGGTTCGGCTGGCGGGTGGGTTTGGTTCAGAACGTGTTCATGAAACTTCACGACGCGCCGTCAGGACGGTCGCTTCATGCAGCGAAGACTCGGACCGCTCCCTGACGGTCGCGGCTCGTTGGAGCAACATGGGACTCGGACCGCTCCCTGACGGTCGCGGCTCGTTGGAGCAACATGGGACTCGGACCTGCCGATCCCGCCGGGGACGCACTGGTCGGACGCGAAGCCGGTGGTGCTGCCCGAGTCCCCCGGAAGTGCGCAAGGCGTGGACGAGGTGGCGTTGTTAGAGGCGCGGGTGAGTGAATTGAAGAAGGAGCGGCGGGGGTTGAAGAAGCGCGGCAGCGGTGCGGGCGCGTCGGGCGATGCGGGGCGCATCAAGCCGAGCACATCGAAGTCGGTGTCGTCGGGTGGGCTGCACTTCGGCTCCCGGCCCGCGGGAACGTTGACCGAGGCGCAAGCGGCGGCGGACGCGGCGGCGGCTCAAGCGAGCGAAGCGCGGGCCGAGGCGGCGAAGATCGACGCGGAGCTGAAGGAAGCAAAGAAAAAAGCGAAGCGGGCGAAGAAGAAGTTCGATCCGGCGCAGGAGGCGTTTGCGCGGGAGTTGAAGGACCGTTGGCTGGAGCAGGTCGCGGCCCGGCCGGGGCTGTTGGCGGCGGCCCCGGGAAGGGCGAAGTACGCGGTGACGCGGAGCGAGACGGGCGCGCATCCGGCCCATGCCGGGCGGGGGTTGGCGGGTGAGGCGCGGGCGGGTCTGCCGGGGCCGGCGTAGGCTTGCGGTGTGTGTGGTGGGTCGCGTTGTGAAGGATCGGGATTCGAGCCGCGCTCGAACGGCGGGCGGGACGCCCATTGCGCCTGATGTTTGACCCGCCTGCTCTCATCTGTGCTTGGGCGCGGCGGTGTTTGGGTCCGGGTGGTTGTGTTTGTCGAAGTCGTTGACGGTGTCGATGAGTTTGCGGAGGGTGCCGTAGTCGCGTTTGGTGCTGGTGAATTGGAGTCGGGTGAGGGTGGGGTGTTCGCCGCGTTCTTCTTTGAGCGGGCCGGTCTGCGTGATGTGGCCGCGCTTCACCAACGTGGCGAAGCGGGTGTTGAGTTTGTCGAGCTGGTCGTCGGCCAGCGGTCGATGCAGGCGCAGGACCTGGGTGTCGCGGACGAAGCGTGACGAGTGGTAGTTGCGGTAGAAGTCGCGGACGTGCTCGGCGGCCTTGGCCGGGTCGTCGAAGAGGTGGTAGAGGTTCAGGTCGTCGGGGCTGATCCAGCCCTTGTCGAGCAGCGACTTGCGGACGTAGTTGTCCCAGTGTTTCCAATAGTCCTGGCCGGGCGCGTCGACCATGACGATGGGGAGGATCGGCGCCTTGCCGGTCTGGATGAGGGTGAGGGCTTCGAAGCCTTCGTCCTGGGTGCCGAAGCCGCCTGGGAACAGGGCGACGGCGTGGCTCATCCACATGAAGGTGAGCTTGCGGGTGAAGAAGTATCGGAAGTTCACGAGCTTGGTGTCGCCGGCGATGATGTCGTTGGTGTTGGTTTCGAAGGGGAGGTTGATGGAGACGCCGAAGGAGGCCTTGCGCTGGGCGCCGTGGTGTCCGGCGCGCATGATGCCGTCGCCCGCGCCGGTGATGACCATCCAGCCGCGGCCGGCCATGTCGCGAGCGAACTCGACGGCGGCGAGGTAGTCGGGGTGGTCGACGGGGGTGCGTGCGCTGCCGAAGATGCTGACCTTGGGCGTGTCGCGGTAGGGTCGGAAGACCTTGAGCGCGTAGCGCAGCTCTTTGAACGAGCGTGAGAGGAGCTTGAGTTCGCCGGTGTCGGCGTTGTCGCCGGCGAGCTTGGTGGTGGTGTGCAGCATCTCGCGCAGGGTCTTGCCCTGGATGCGGTTGGGGTCGATGCCCAGGTCGCGGATGATCTGGGTGAGCTGGTCGAGCATTTGGTTGTGGTCGTCTGCTTGGGGCATGGGCGGATGATACCGCCGGGGGGTGGCGCGGGCCGTGGGCTTCTCGGACGCCGGCGGGTTCTCGGCCGTTGCGTGCCGGAATCCCACGAATCCAAGGCGAATGCGCGCCGGGCGTTGAACCGCCGCCGGCCTCGTGCCGATGAGCACCCAAACCGCATCAGGGGAACACACCATGCCGCTGCCCAACCGTTACATGCACGTCCCGCCCGGCAACGACGTGCCCGGGGAGATCAACGTGATCGTCGAGATCCCCAAGGGTCGGCGATCCAAGTTCGAGGTCGATAAACAGACGGGGCTGCTCAAGCTCGACCGTTACCTGTACTCGTCGGCGCACTACCCCGGGGACTACGGGTTCGTGCCCCAGACGCTCGCGGAGGACGGCGACCCGCTGGACGTCATCGTGATGGTCAACGAGCCGACGTTCCCCGGCTGCCTGATCTCGGCGCGCCCGCTGGGTTTGTTCCGGATGACCGACAAGGGCGACAACGACTTCAAAGTGCTGGCCGTGCCGAGCACGGACCCGATCTTCGCGGACTACCAGACGATCGACTGCGTGCCGCCGCACTTTTTGCGTGAGGTCGAGCACTTCTTCGCGACGTACAAGGAGTTGGAGGGCGGGGTGGTGAAGACGATGGGCTGGGACACGCTCGATGCGGCGCACGGCGAGATCGAGGCGTGCGTCGAGCGGTACACGGCCGCGAACCCCTGCCGGGCGGGCGACGGCGGGGAGATCGAGCTGACCGCGCGTCGGGCGTCTTAATCGTTCGCGTGATCAGCGTCTTTCGCGGAACACGCGCCAGAGCTGATCGAACTCTTTGCTGAACGCGTTCACGAGTTCGCCGTCGGTGACGACGGTGATGTTTTCGTGGTTGCGGGTCGCGCCGCGGGTCCAGTTGTAGCTGCCGTTGAGCAGGCGTTCGCCGTCGGCAATGGCGAACTTGTGGTGCATGTGGTCGCGGTCGGGGTCGAAACGGGTGGGGACGCCGGCCCGGACCAGGCGGTCGATGTCCGAGCCCGTGTCGAACTGCTTGTCGTTGTCGGTGACCAAACGCACGGCGACGCCGCGTCGGTGGGCGTCGGTGATCGCGGATGTGATCCGGTCGTCGGTGATCGTGAAGACGCAGATGTCGAGCGACTGTTTCGCACTCCGCAGTTCGCGGAGGATCAGGTTCAGGCCTGACTCGCCGGGCGAGAACGCGCAGGCGCGGCCGTGGCCGCGGCCGCCTGGCGTGGGCGGGCTGGCGGTGTTGTCGATCATCTTGTCGATGCGCTCGAGCCAGCGCAGCGTATCGAGCGGGCGGGCCTGGATGCGTTCGCGTGCCAGGTTGAACGCGCGGTTGCGAACGAACGCGAGCGCCTCGCGCTCGTTGCTGAGCGTTTCGATCAACGCGCGCAGCGCCCGCTCTTCGGCGCCCGACAGCCGGCCGTCATGGAGCGTGGCCTGCAGCGCGTCGTCGAGTTCGTGTTGCCGTCGCGTGTCCATGCCGGGGTGGGGTGTGGTGGCGGGCCGCTCGCGGGTCGGTTAATTGAGGAACGCGAGCATGAGGAACAGGGTGGAGACCAGCGCCCCGATGCCGCTGCAGATCAGCCCGGCGATGGCCATGCCGCGCGAGCCCGACGAGAAGTTGCCGGTGCTGGTTTCCTTGAGCGCGAGCGAGCCGAAGATGAGTCCGATGATGCCGAGCACCGGGCTGACGAAGCAGCACATGATGAGCGTAATGGAGAGGATGCCCATGACCAGCGCGGTGACGGCCTTGCCGTTGGTCACGACCCGGCCGGCGCTGTACAGCGACTGGTCCACGCCCGCGCCGCACTCCGGGCACACCCCGCCGATCGCGACGCCCGTGAGGTTGTAGCCGCAGACGTTGCAGGCGACGCGTGCGTAGGACACGCCGCCCGGCGCGTGTCGGGCCGCGCCCATCGGCACGGGCAGACCGCCGTGCGCGTTGGCCTGCTCGGCCGCCTCGGCGAGGCCGGCGAGTTCGTCGGCGTCGTCTGCCGGCGGCTCCCGGGTGGAGTCGTCCGGCCGATCGCCGTCGTTGTCGATCGGCCGCGAAAAGTCGTCGTAGGGGTCTCGCTCCAGGGCTCGGTTCCGAGTCGGGGGTTGGGTTGGGTGGGACCAAGGGGGCCGGGGTTAGGGCACGCCCGGGCCGGGGCGGGAGCCGGGCGGGCCATGGGCGGGCACGGCGGGCTGGAGGTTCCCGCCGGGGCCGTACTCCAGGCCGGTGGGGGCGGCGGGTCGGACGCGTCCGTTGGGCCCGTACTCCAGGCCGTCGGGCAACGCGGCGCGGACCCTGCCGTCGGGCCCGTACTCGGTGGTGCTTCGGCCGGGCCCGCCGTTCCAATGCGTGTTCGGCCCCGCGCTTGGGCCGGCGGGCGAATGGAAAAAGCTCGGCGAAGCCGGCGACTGCGAGGGCGAAGACGGGTAATTCTGATAAGGCGAACTGCCGGGCTGCGGGGCGTTGGTACTGACGTAGGCGATCATGACGATGAAGAAGATGATGTACCCCACGCCGAGGAGGATGCCGATCCACGAGCAGATCTTGCCGGCGGTGGCCATGCCGCGCGAGGACTCGGAAAAGCCGCCGCGCGCGATTTCTTTGCTGGCGATCGAGCCGAAGATCAGGCCGATGACGCCGGCGATGATCGACGGCACGCCGTAGCAGATGCAGATCGGGATCGAGCAGATGCCCAGGACCAGCGAGGTGATGGCCTTGCCGCTTTGTTGCGGGGGTGCGCCGTAGGTGGTGGGGCCGACGGCCTGGCCGCAGCGGGGGCAGGCCCCGCCGATGGGGGTGCCGGTCAGGTCCGCGCCGCAGCCGCTGCAACGGTGGCCGCCGCCGCTTGGGCCGGTGTTGGGCATCGGTGGCGGGGGAGGCGGGGGTGGCTCGTTGGAACCGGGCGTGTCCGACGCGCCCGGTCCGCCCGGTTCGGGGTAGTCCGAAGCGAATTCATCGTAAGGGTCGCGCTCGTTCACCCCGAGAGTCTAGCAATAACGCCTCGGTTAGTCGCCTGCGATTGCCCCCGACTCGGCGTCCGCGGCCGCGTTGTTGACCGCATCGATCACCTCGTCCAGGTGATACAAGTGCAGGTTGTGCCCGGCCCGCTCAAGGGAGACGACCTCGACCTTGGTCGCGCCGGTCAATTCCGCTTGCAGGTACGCGAGCGTCGCGTCGTGCGGGCACACGCCGTCCCACGTGCCGTGCACCACGAACACCGGGCAACGCACGCCCCCGAGCATCGGCCGCATCTTCTTGTTCTCGTCGGTCAGCGCGAGCAACTCACGGTTACCACGCTCCCAGTCCTCGGGCACGACCAGGCGGACGGCGTCGATCAACTTGCGGAACCACTGCGCGTCGTCCATCGTCGCGTCGCACGCCCCGGCGACGAGTACGACCGCGCCGACTTTGTCAGGGTAATCGACCGCCAAACGCAGCGCGACCGGCCCGCCGTAGGAATGACCGACGACGATCGGCTTCCTGCCATTGACGCTTTCGAGCAGCGGGGCGACCGCCTCGGCGTGGCCGGCGAGGGCGAGTTCGTCTTCGCTTGTCGAGTTGCCAAAGCCGATGCGATCGACGACGACCAGCTCGCTCGCGTCGATGTCGTCGGCACGCTTGAGCAAGCGGTTCCACGCGTTCGCGTCGGCGGGCGTGCCGTGCAGGAAGACGACGCGGCCGCCGGCCTTGTCCCCGCCGGCCTTGGCGAGGTAAGCCAACGCGCGTCCGTCGTCGAGCATCAGGCGTTGATCGGTCGGCGAAGTCGAGCACGACACGCAGGCGAAGACGACGGCGTAGGCGCAGACGACCAGGCACGCGAAACCACACGCCGTGCGTTTCATGCGCCGCCGTAACCAGCGGGCTTTGCTTGGGAGGTGGCTGAGCGCGCGGCTCACAGCGGGTTCTCCGGCGCGGCCACGCCGATCAGCACGACGAGGACGACGAGCAGGACCGTCCAGATCGTCAGCGCGTGGCGCACGGCGAGCTTGGCCCGGTCCTGCTCGGCCCAGCGGCTGGGGCGGATGCCCTGGATCAGGAACACGCCGACCGCGGCGAGGTTGACGCAGACGATGTTGCTGACCAGCAGCAGCGCCGCGCCCGCCGCGGCGTCCCACTCGCCCCCGCCGATAAACAGCCCGCCGGCGACCAATGGCGGGACGAGCGCGACCGCGACCATCACGCCGATCAAACTCGCGGAGACGCCCGTCGTCACCGACAACGCCCCGGCGACGCCCGCGGCGATCGCGACAACCAGGTCGGTGTATCGCACCTCGGCGCGGCTGCTGAGTTGGTAAACCGCCGGGTCGAATACGACGAGCAACCCGATGCCGAGCGACATCGCGAAGCCCGCGGCGACCCCGGCGACGGCCGTCTGCACCGAGCGCCACACCATCCTCAGGTCGCCGACCGTCGTCCCCAGCGCCAACGACATGCACGGGATCAGCAGCGGGGCAATCACCATCGCCGCGATGACCAGCACGACCGAGTCGCGGATCATCCCGATCGCCGCGACCACGCAGGAGATCAGGACCTGCGCGATGTAGATCCAGCGCACCCGGCTGCCCGGCTCGAGGTCGTCCAAGAGTTCTTCCCGGCTGATCCGCTCGCGTGCGTCCTTGTTCTCGGCGGTGCGCCGTGTCTGCGCTTCGCTGGGCCGTGGGAGCCTGGCGGCGATGTCGTAGACGAACAGCTGAAACGTGTCCTGCTTGCCGTAACGCCTCTCGAGCGATTCGATGGCGGCCTCGTTGACCGCGTCGTCCACGACCAGCGTCGCGAGGTCCAGCCCGTCTTCACGCTTGACGAAAAACAAGTCCACCGGCTCGATCTCACCGAGCGCGGACGTCACGCCCTCGACGCTCAAGTCTTTCGCCAGCAGGTCGATCCGCTGATAGGCCATCGCGCCATGTTAGAGCAACCTACGTGAAGTTTCTCCTTCGCGATGGGTAGCCGCTGGGCAACGCCCGGGGGTCGATCCGGCGAACGTGTTGATCCTGTCAGAACCGCTCCATCTTGAAAGGTCGGCGGGCGGTTTGACCCCCGCGTGTTACGCGGCGGCTACGGCCGGGTGCCCTGCTGGCTCGAGGCGTTGAAGATCCGTCTACGCGAACACCGAGGCGACCTGGTACGTGACCAGCGCCGCGACGTACGCGAGCGCCGTCATGTAGCCGAACTGCAGGGCCGCCCACTTCCAGCTGCCCGTCTCGCGCTTGGTCACGGCCTGGGTCGGCAGGCACTGCATCGCGAGGACGAAGAAGACCAACAGGGACAACAGCGTGGGCAGGTCGAACAACGGCGAGCCGTCGTCGCGGGTCATCGACGCGAGCGTGTCACGCAACAGCGCATCGTCGTCCGCGCCTTCTTCGCCGATGCCGGCGGTGATCGCGAGCGTCGAGACGACGACCTCGCGCGCCGCGAACGACGCGACCACGCCGATGTCGATCCGCCAGTCGAAGCCGAGCGGGGCGAAGACCGGCTCGACGAGCTTGCCCAGCCGCCCGCCGACCGAGTGCTCGGTCGCGTAGCGGGCGTAAAGCAGATCGACGTTGTCCTGCATGCCTTCCGACTCGTAATCCGCGAGCCGCTGCTGGTCGGCCGGGGTCGCGACGTCGGCGAGCTTGTCTTCGGGCAATTGCGGGAACGTCATCGCCGCCCAGATGAGCATCGACAGCAGCAGGATGACCGTGCCCGCCTGCTTGACGAAGACCAGCCCGCGGTCCCAGATCGTCAAGAAAGCCACGCGCAGCGATGGCCAGCGGTAGGGCGGCAGCTCGATGACCAGCTCCTGGGGCTTGCCCTTGAGCACGGTCTTGCCGAGGACCAGCGACGCGACCATCGCGGCGGTAATGCCGAGCATGTAGGCGCCGAAGAACAGCGCCCCGCCGAGCAGCCCGCGCTGCCAGGCTCCACCGTCGCCGGGGTACAGGATCATGCCCGCGAGCGCCGCGACCATCGCGTAGACCGGCAGTCGTGCCGAGCAGGTGAGCAGGGGGATGACGAGGATGGTGATGAGCCGGTCGCGTCGGGACTCGATGACCTTGGTGGACATGATCGCGGGGATCGCGCAGGCGTGGGCCGAGAGCATGGGGATGAAGGCCTTGCCGGGCAGCCCGACCTTGTGCATGATCCGGTCCATGACGAACGCGGCGCGGGCGAGGTAGCCGGTGTCTTCGAGCAGCGTGAGGGCGAAGAAGAGGATGCAGATCTGCGGGAGGAAGACGAGCACCCCGCCGACCCCGCCGATGACGCCGTCCACGATAAAGCTGGCGAGCAACCCTTCGGGCAGCGCCGCCTCGGCTTGTCCGCCGAGCCAGCCGAAGGCCATCTCGATCCAGTCCATCGGGTAGGTGGCGGCCTTGAAAATCAGGAAAAACAGCGCGAACATGATCGCCGCGAACACCAAGAGCCCGCCGATGGGGTGGGTGAGCACGGCGTCGACGGCCTCGGTCCTTCGTTCGGTTTCTTCCGAGACCGCCTCGCCGGCCGCCGCGCCCACGCCGCACGCCCAGGTGTGGCGGTTGGTGTGCGGGCAGCTGGAACACGCCGTGCACGCGATGCGGTCGGTCATCCCCGCGGCCCGCTGGGCATGGACCGTCTCATCGCCCGCGAGGTCGTCCGCGATCGCGTCGCGTAGCGGGTCGATGCCCTCGCCCGTGCGCCCGCTGACCGGCACGATCGTCGCGTCCAGTTCCTTGCCCAGCGTCTCCAGGCAGATCGTCAGCCCCTGCCGACGCGCCTCGTCGATCATGTTCAACGCGACGACCATCGGCACGCCCATCTCGCGGACCTCCGACGCGAGGTACAGGTGCCGGCTCAGACACGTCGCGTCCATGATGACGACGACCGCGTCGGGCCGGTCCACGCCCTCGATCCGCCCGTGCAGCGCGTCGGCGGCGAGCAGCTCTTCGCTCTGGCCGAACTCGGCGGAGTAGAGCCCGGGTAGATCGACCAAGTCGATGTCGTGCTCGCCGGCGTGGACCTTGCCGGTGCGGCACTCCAGCGTCGTGCCCGGGAAGTTGCTCGTCTTCGCGCGCAGCCCGGTCAGCCGATTGAACAGCGTCGTCTTGCCGCAGTTGGGGTTGCCCACCAGCGCGACACGCAGCGGGCGCTGGCCGGGCCACTTGCGGTTGGGCTGCTTGACGTTGAGGGAGATCGTGGTCATGAGGAGGGTGTTGACTTCGCGTGATGAGGGTGTGTTACGTCCTGAGTGCTTGGTGCCTGCGTCGGAACCACCAGCACGTGCCGGGCGACCTCCGCGGACAGCCCGATCCGCGTCCCCCCGCAGCTCACGATCACACGCGAGCCCCGCCGCACCACCCGCACCGCCCGGCCCTCGTGCATCCCCATCGTCTTGAGCCGGATCAGCATCGCGTGGTCCGACTCATCGATCCGCACGATCACCCCACGCGCCCCGGCAGCGAGATCAGTCAGCGCGGCGGCCTCGGTGTATTGAACTGCGGTGCCGACCGGACCGCCGGGGGACGATGTGCCGTTGAGTCGCGTCATGCCGGGATTGTAGCCCCGGTGAGATTGAGTTGCAATAATTTTGGACGCCCTGTTAATCCATCCCTACACCTTTCATCTTGTGCTGAGCCCGGGGGTGTAGAATCCAACCACGTCTGCCACGCCGTGCCCCCCGAGGCGGCTCATCGACTCCGCATAGTGGACCCCAACCGATGCCCCACGCCGCTCCTGCCCGTCGCTTGCCCGCCTTGCTCGCCTTGGCTTGTTTCATCGGGGCCGCGTTCAGCGCGGTCGCGGCGGACTGGCCCCAGCACCTGGGCCCGACGCAGGACGCGGTGTCCGCCGAGACCGGCCTGCTCGACGCCTGGCCGGCCGGCGGCCCGCCCGAGCTCTGGCGGCACGACGTGGGCGTCGGCTTCGCGGGGTCGGCGGTGGTGGACGGGAAGGTGTTCCTCAACGACCGAGAGATGGGCGTCGCCGATGTCTTGCGCGTCTTCGACCTGGACACCGGCAAAGAGCTTTGGTCCTACCGCTACGAGGCGCCCGGCCGGGTCAACTTCCCCGGCTCGCGCTCCACGCCCTCGGTCACCGACACCCACGTCTTCATCACCGGCGGGCTGGGCCACGTCCACGCGATCAACCGCAAGACCCGCAAGCCCGACTGGTCGTTGAATATCTACGACCGCTACCCCGACGACAACAAGATGTTTGGCTTTGGCATCTCGCCCGTCGTCGTGGATGGGCTGCTGCTCTTGAGCCCGACGGCGCAGGGCGACCCCGTTGTCGTCGCCGTAGACCCCGCGACGGGCCGACCCGTCTGGGAATCGCAGGCGACGCTCGACACGGTCCACACCCACCACACGCCGGTTGTCCGCACGATGCTCGGGCGGCGCGGCATCGCGTGTCGGGACCGCGAACGCGTCTATTTCATCGACATCAAGACGGGCGAAACGATCTGGTCGCACAAGGTCTTCGACGCCAAGCCCGGCCCGCACGTCACCATCCCGCCGATCACGATGGTCGGCGAAGATTTGAAGTCGGTCGCGAAGGTCTTCGTGACCAACGGGTACGAAGACGGCTCGGTCCTGCTGACCGTGCGCGCCGATGGTCAAGGGGGGTACGACGTCCGTGAAGCGCATCGCATCCCCGAGGGCGGGCAGGTCCACCCCGCGATCTACGACGACGGCCTGTTGTTCCTGAACATCAACGAGAACGCCAACCTGCGCGGGCGTAACCTGCAAGGCGGGCTGGCGTGCATCGACGCGGCCACCCTCGACGTGCGCTGGCGGACCCGAAACCAGCCCAACCTCAATCGCGGGGCGACGCTGCTCGTGGATGGCAAGCTGATCGCGTTCGACGGCGATACCGGCGAGCTGCTGCTGATCCAGCCCGACCGCGGCGGGTTCAAGCTGCTGTCCAGGTTCGAGGCGCTGCCGCCCAAGGGCCGAAGCAACAACGCCTGGTCCCCGCTGGTGGTCTCCGACGGCCGGCTGGTCGTCCGCGATCACCGCCAAATCGTCTGCTACGACCTGCGCGAGAAAATCGCGATTGCTCCATAGTGTCTGCAAGCGCCCGCTGGCGTGTCGCTCTCGCCTGCCCTCACCCACGGATTGATTTCATGCTGATGGTCAAGCCCACGTTTTGTTCGCTGTTGTTGACGTGTCTGCTCGCGGCCTCCGCGTCCGCGCAGGACCGAGCCCCGATCGCGCCGCTCACCCACGACCGCCACGAGCACCGCCACAACCCCCGCCACCCCACCATCCCCGCCGGGCCCGAACGCTTTTTCACCAGCCGCGACGCGGCGCCCCTCGTGCTGCCGGCCGAGGACGACGCGTTCACCTTCGTCGTCTTCGGCGACCGCACCGGCGGGCCGAACGAGGGCATCGACGTCCTGGCCCAGGCCGTCGCCGACACCAACCTCATCGAGCCGGACCTGGTCATGACGGTCGGGGACCTGATCGACGGCTACAACCAGACGCCCGGCTGGATGCCGCAGATGAAGCAGTACAAACAGGTCATGGGCGAGCTGATCTGCCCCTGGTTCCCCGTCGCCGGCAACCACGACGTCTACTGGCGCGGGCCCAACAAACCCGAAGGCGAGCACGAGAAGAACTACGAGATGCACTTCGGCCCGCTGTGGTACGCCTTCGAGCACAAGAACTGCTTCTTCATCGCGCTGTACACCGACGAGGGCGATCCCGAGACCGGCGAGAAGAACTTCAACAAGCCCGCAGCGCAGAAGATGAGCGACGAACAGTTCGACTGGCTCAAGTCGATCCTTGAGAAAGCGAAGGACGCCGACCACGTCTTCGTTTTTCTACACCACCCGCGCTGGCTGGGCCGGGGCTACGGCGAGGACTGGGGCAAGGTGCACAAAGAACTGGTCGATGCAGGCAACGTCTCCGCCGTCTTCGCCGGCCACATCCACCACATGCGGTACGACCCCAAGGACGGCATCCACTACTTCAGCCTCGCGACCGTCGGCGGGCACCAGCCCGGCTGGTCGCCCCAGGCCGGTTGGTTGCACCAATTCAACATCGTCACCGTGCGTAAGAAGCAGATCGCCCACGCCGCCGTGCCCGTCGGCGGGGTGATGGACCCCAAAGCGATCACCGGCGAAGTCTCGGAACAGGCCGAGCGCCTCGGCCGGAACAACCCGGTCAAGTTCAAAGCGCCGATCGCGTTCGAGGACGACGGCTCGGTCGCGGACCAGGTCACGTTCACGGTGAAAAACCCCGCGACGTTTTCGATCGAGATCGAGGCCGTGCCGACCAGCGCCGACAGCCGGTGGACGATCGGCCCGGACCACGCGCACGCGACGATTGAGCCGGGCAAAGAGAAGACGCTGACATTCAGGGTCACGCGCCCGGCAGGGAATCTGGACACGACGATGCGCCCGATCGTGCTCGAACTGGGCATCGACCTCTTGACCGACCGCCACCGCTTCGCGATCCCCGTCAAGCGGATCACGGTACCGGGGTCGGTGAAGGTCGAGCCGCAATGACGTTCAGCCGGGATCCCGGGCTTGCGACCTGGCAGGCCGGTGCGCTACGGCTGCTTCTTGAGTTGGGTCGGGATTGGATGGAAGGGCGAGGCCTCCGCCGATCCGCGAACGCCATGAGACACGCGGCTCGGCGGGAGCCTCACCCTCCCAAAAACGTTTTGCAGCAGCCCGTTAGAACATCGTCGCGAACATGACCGCGTAGAAGACGACCACGAGCACGGTCAGGACCGTGCTGACCCAGCCGAGGATCAGGCCCGCCTTGGCCATGCCCATCGAACTGGGTGCCGCGACGCCTCGGCGGACGTCTTCCTTCGCGCGGTAGTACAGCCAGATCGCGAACGGGCCGACCAGCCCGCACGCCGCGATCCCCACGATGCCCAGGATCATCGATATCAGGGCGTTGGTCGAGGTGCCGCCTTGTTGTTGCGGGGCGAGCCGCAGCGACTCGCTCACCGGTGCGCCGCACTCGGGACAAGCCCCGCCGACCACCGAGCCGCTGAGGTCGTACCCGCAGCGGCTGCAGGCGTACGACGACGATCGGACCGAAGGCGGCGGGGGGGGCTGGCTCATCGGGGTGTCTCGTGGATGGTTAATCCTGGTCTTCCGGCGAGACGTACCACTTGCCGTCGACGCGGGCGAAGTTGATGCGTCGGTCTTCGTTGCTGGTTTGCCCGCCGCTGCTCACCTTGGCGGAGGCGAAGTCGCCTTGGGTTTGCAGGTCGGTCAGCTTCAACGATTTGCCCGCCAGGCCGCTGAACATGTTGGTCATGCCGGCCGCGCCGGCGCCGGGCAGCTTCGCCGCCTGGTCCATCATGGCCGCGATGAAGGCGGGCTTGTCTTTGATGCCGTTGGCCAGGGCGTCGGCCTTGCTCTGCACGCTCGGGCCGAGCGTCGGCAGGTCGGATTCGGCGATGCCGTGGCGTTTGAGCACCGCGAGCATCGCCGGCTTGTCGGCCCCGGGGATCAGGTCCGCCGTCGGCACCATCGCGATCATGCCCGCCGCCATCTGCTGCTGCGCCCGGGGGGTGTACGCCGAGATCACCCCCGCGTTGTCGCCGGCCACGCCCGCCTGGATCATCGAGTCGAAGAGCGACGACGGCGAGGCGTGATCGATCTCGACTTGCTTCGTGCCGCTTTGCGTGTCCGCGCCGCGGTCCGTTTGCGAGGCGTCGGTGCCGCCGCCCGACGACGCCGACTCGTCGCCCCCGCACGCGGGCATCAGGGCCGCGCCGAGCGACAGGAGCAGGCAACGGGTCCATACGGTGAAGGGGGTGGATCGTTTCATCGACAGCCTCCGATTTGGGGACAGGGTTGGTTCATCAGGCCACGCCGACGCTTGCGCCGTGCGATTCGAGGGTCTTGTTCAGCGTCGCGCTCGGGCGCATCGCTTTCGAGGCGAGCTGGTCGTCGGGCAGGTAGTACCCGCCGAGGTCCGCGGGCTTGCCCTGGGTCGCGTCGATCTCTTCGAGGATCTTCGACGCCTGCAGCTCCAACTCGGCGGCAAGGCGGGCGAACGATTGGGCCAGCTCGGCGTCGCCCTGCTGGTCGCGCAGGGCCTGCGCCCAGTACAACGCGAGGTAGGCGTGGCTGCCGCGGTTGTCCAGTTCCCCGGCCTTGCGCAGCGGGCTCTTGTTCTCGTTGAGCAGCTTCGTCGTCGCCGCGGTCAGCGCCTCGGCGAGCACCGCGGCCTTGGCGTTGCGGGTCTTGCGCGCGAGGTCTTCGAGCGAGACGCCCAGCGCCAGGAACTCGCCGAGCGAGTCCCAGCGCAGGTGGCTTTCCTTGACGAACTGCTGCACGTGCTTGGGCGCCGAGCCGCCCGCGCCCGTTTCGTAGAGCCCGCCGCCGTTCAAGAGCGGCACGATCGACAACATCTTCGCGCTGGTGCCCAGTTCGAGGATCGGGAACAGGTCGGTCAGGTAGTCGCGCAGCACGTTGCCGGTGACGCTGATGGTGTCCTTGCCCTCTTTGCAGCGTTGCAGCGCGTGCTTGGTCGCCTCGATCGGTGGCATGATCTGGATGTCCAGGCCCTCGGTGTCGTGTCCGTCGAGGTAGTGGGCGACCTTCTTGATCAGCTGCGCGTCGTGGGCGCGCTCGGGGTCGAGCCAGAACACCGCGGGTGACTTGCTCAGCCGGGCGCGGGTCACGGCGAGCTTGACCCAGTCGCGCACCGCCTCGTCCTTGGTCTGGCACATCCGCCAGATGTCGCCCGCCTCGACGTGGTGCTCGAAGATCGTCTTGCCCGTGTCGTCGACGACGAGCACCTTGCCGTCCGAAGGGACCTCGAAGGTCTTGTCGTGGCTGCCGTATTCCTCGGCCTTCTTGGCCATGAGCCCGACGTTGGCGACGCTGCCCATGGTGGACGGGTCGAACGCGCCGTGCTGCTTGCAGAAGGCGATGGTCGCCTGGTACACGCCGGCGTAGGAGCGGTCGGGGATGACGGCCTTGGTGTCGGCCGGCTGGCCGTCGGGCCCCCACATCTGCCCCGAGTTGCGGATCATCGCGGGCATCGACGCGTCGATGATGATGTCGCTGGGCACGTGCAGGTTCGTGATCCCCCGGTCCGAATCGACCATCGCCAGCGGCGGGCGATCGGCGTAAACGGACTGCAGGTCCGCTTCGACGGCGGTGTACTGCTTCTCGTCGAGCTTCCTGAGCCGGGCCTCCAGGTCCCCGACCCCGTTGTTCGGGTTCACGCCGAGGTTGTCCAGCAGGTCGGCGTGGTCTTGCCAGAGCTTGCGGTAGTAGGCCTTCACGCAGTGGCCGAAGATGATCGGGTCCGAGACCTTCATCATCGTCGCCTTCATGTGAAGCGAGAAGAGCACGCCTTGCTTCTTCGCGTCTTCGATCTGCGTGGTGAGAAACGCGTCGAGCTTGTTCACGCTCATGCACGCCGCGTCGATGACCTCGCCGGGGAGCAGGGCCAGGCCGTCTTTCAGGACACTCTCGCCGCCGCTGTCGGAGACGTGCTTGATCGTGACGGTCGTGGGGCGTTCGCAGGTGTGCGACTGTTCGCTGCCGAAGAAATCGCCCTCGGACATCGACGAGACGTGCGACTTGCTGTCCCGGCGCCACGCGCCCATCGTGTGCGGGTGCGCCTTGGCGTACGCCTTCACCGGCCCGGCAACCCGGCGGTCGGAGTTGCCCTCACGCAAGACCGGGTTCACCGCGCTGCCCAGCACCCTCGCATACGCGGCCTTGATTGTCTCTTCGTCTGCCGTCTGCGGCTCGGCCGGGTAGTCCGGCACGTCGAAGCCCTTGGCCTGCAACTCGGCGATCGCCGCGCTCAGCTGCGGGATCGACGCGCTGATGTTCGGCAGCTTGATGACATTGGCGTCCGGTGTCTTGCACAGTTCGCCGAGTTCCGCGAGCGCGTCGGGATACGGCTCCCCCAGCCGGTCGGGGAACTGCGCGAGGATCCGCCCGGCCAGCGAGATGTCCTTCACGACGATGTCGATGCCCGCCGCCGACACGAACGCGCGGAGGATCGGCAGCAGGGAATACGTCGCCAGCGCGGGCGCTTCGTCGGTCTTGGTGTAAACGATGGTGGGGGTCGTGCTCATGCCGGGTCGGTCGCTCGGGTGGGAAAAGTCACAGCAAGCCCGGCATTATCGCGGAATCGGCGGGGGGGACAAGTTGACGGGTCGGCCGGCGGCGGCGAGCGGTCAGCCGAAAATTGCGGCGGGGGTGATCGACAGGCCTTGCAGCGACGCCGCCTCGACGCCTTCTTCGCCCTGATAAGTCTGGATCGATTTGTATCGCGCATTTTGCGGGTCGCGGTGGACGATCAGCGACTCGTTCTCGATGTCCACGACCCAGTATTCGGGGATCCCGGCACGCGCATAGATCGGCATCTTCACCTGAGCATCACGCCTCATCGACGAAAGCGCCGCCTCAATAATCAGCAGGATGTCGTCGGGCCCGGCGTGGCGGTGCTTAAGTGTGTCATCGCTGTAGCGCTTGATGACTGCCACATCAGGGTCGAAAATTTGGCCGTTGTCGATATGCACCGTGCCCTGGATCTGTAAGTCGCACTCGGGCATCACCGAGGCAAGTAACCTCGTGAGTTGGCGAATGACAAAATCGTGTTTAGGCCCGGCCGGTGACATGGCGGTAATCATACCGTTGATCAACTCAACCTTGTCGCTCGGGCCCAGCACCCCCGACGCGATCAACTCGAGATACCTCTCGCTCGAACAACGCCAAGGCGGCATCGCTTCGAGGTCTACGATCGGTTGATCAGATTCACCGGCCTTCACGATCATGCACGCATTATATCGGCTGATCCACCCGGTCAATCCCCCAATTCATCGCGCACCGCGACGAACTGGTCGATCGCGAAATCCAGGTCTTCGATTGAGTGCGCCGCGCTGATCTGCGTGCGGATGCGGGCCTGGCCCTTGGGCACGACAGGGAAGCTGAACGGGATCACGTAAACCCCACGCCCCAGCAGCTTCTCCGCGAACGCGCCCGCCTTGTTCGCGTCGTAGAACATAATCGGCGTAATAGGATGCCCCCCGGAAGCTTCGCCGGGGATGATGTCGAAGCCGAGTTCGGTCATCTTCCCGCGGAAGTGCTTGGTATTCGCTTCCAGCGTGTCGCGCAGCTCGGTGGAGGCGGTCAGCAGCTCGAGCGACTTCAGCGACGCCATGACGATGCTCGGCGCGACCGAGTTTGAGAACAGGTACGGCCGAGAGCGTTGACGCAAGAGCTCGATGATTTCTTTCTTGCCGGACGTGTACCCGCCCGACGCGCCGCCGATGGCCTTGCCCAGCGTGCCGGTGGTGATGTCGATACGGTCGATGCAATTCCGGTATTCGTGCGTGCCCCGGCCGGTCTTGCCGAGGAATCCTGTCGCGTGGCAGTCGTCGAAGTGGACGAGCGCGTTGTACTTGTCCGCGAGATCACAGACCTTGTCCAATTGCGCGATATGGCCGTCCATTGAAAACACGCCGTCGGTCGTGATGAGTTTGTATCGCGCGCCCGCTTCGTCGGCTTCCTTGAGCTTGGCTTCGAGGTCGGCCATGTCGTTGTTGCTGTAGCGGTAGCGCATGGCCTTGCAGAGTCGGACGCCGTCGATGATCGACGCGTGGTTGAGCGAATCGCTGATGACCGCGTCTTCCTTGGTCAGCAGGGTTTCGAACAGCCCGCCGTTGGCGTCGAAGCAGGAGGAGTAGAGGATCGTGTCCTCGGTGCCCAGGAACTGGGCGAGCCTCGCTTCGAGGTCTTTGTGGATCTGCTGGGTGCCGCAGATAAACCGCACCGAAGCGAGGCCGTAACCCCAGTCGTCCATCGCTTTCTTCGCCGCCTCGATCACCTCGGGGTGGTCGGCGAGGCCGAGATAGTTGTTCGCGCAGAGATTAAGCACCGGCGTGTCCGCGGTCGTCACGCCGACGCGAGCGTCCTGCGGGCTGGTCATGACGCGCTCGGCCTTGTAGAGACCGGCGTCTTTGATTTCGTTGAGGGTCGATTGGAGGTGGTTCTTGAATTCGCCGTACATCTTTTGTTACTCGCTTTTTGAACCGCGAAGGCGCGGAGTGCGCGGAGGAAGGCCCTGAAAACAAATACTTGCGATGACTCACAGTGAGTCAAACAATGTTCTTAGGCATGTATAAGTGCTTGCTATAGTTCCATTGATACATAAGTTGTAGTCCACATTGTCAGGATCAAAAGCTGCCACATAGCCATCAGGTTCACGATAGATGACCCACATCGGCCACAAGTTTCCGTTGGTGTCTTTCAAGTTTTCAAGACTAGGCGGATCGACTAAACGGGCTTCGATTGAACAGCCAAATTTATTAACTGTTTGCCCGTCCAAATCTTTAATCACCTTCGCCTTCGCTTCGTTGGCATCCATGATCTTGTCCTCACGGCACTAATATTTGATTTGCGCGGATGCCTTGCTCCGCGATCTCCGCGCCTCCGCGGTTCAAAACAAACTACCAGTTGAGCACAACCTTCCCGCACTGCCCGCTCAGCATGACGTCGAAGCCTTTTTGGAAGTCTTCCGCGTCGAAGCGGTGCGTGATGACCGGGTCGAGGTCGAGCCCGCTCTGCACCATCACCGCCATCTTGTACCAGGTCTCGTACATCTCCCGGCCGTAGATCCCCTTGATCGTCAGCATGTTGAACACGACCGTGTTCCAGTCGATCGCCATGCCCGGGTCGGGGATGCCCAGGACGGAGATCTTCCCGCCGTGGGCCATGTTCTGGATCATGTCGGCGAAGGCCTTGCTGTTGCCCGACATCTCCAGGCCGACGTCGAAGCCCTCGGTCATGCCCAATTCTTTCTGCGCCTCGGCGATCGACGTCTTGCTGACGTTGATCGCGCGGGTCGCGCCCATCTTCATCGCCAGCGATAGGCGGTAGTCGTTGACGTCGGTGACGACGACGTGCCGTGCCCCCGCGTGCTTGCAGATCGCCGCGGCCATGACGCCGATCGGCCCCGCGCCGGTGATGAGCACGTCTTCGCCCAGGAGTTGCCACTGCAGCGCGGTGTGGGCCGCGTTCCCAAACGGGTCGAAGATCGAGGCGACGTCGCGGTCGATGTCGTTGGGGTGTTCCCAGACGTTGGCGTTGGGGATCGCGATGTACTGGGCGAACGCGCCAGGCCGGTTGACGCCGATGCCCGACGTGTGGGCGCACAGGTGTCGGCGTCCCGCGAGGCAGTTGCGGCACCTGCCACACACGACGTGCCCCTCGCCGGAGACGATCATGCCGGGCTTGTAGTCGTTGACGTTCGAGCCGACCTCGACGATCTCGCCGACGAACTCGTGGCCGACGACCATGGGCACGGGGATGGTTTTTTGGGCCCAGTCGTCCCACTTATAGATGTGCAGGTCGGTGCCGCAGATTCCCGTGCGATCGACCTTGACCAGCACGTCGTTGATGCCGATCTTCGGCAGGGGCACGTCCCGCATCCACAGGCCGACGGCGCGTTCGGCCTTCACCAGGGCTTTCATCGTCTCGGGCATGGCGGGAGTCTAACAAGGTTGTTCCCAAGCGCGGGCGTAGGCCGTGCCAGTGATCTTGTCGTTGACAGAACCACGGCCCCGGAATATCCTTTTACCATGCTTCGCGAACAGTTCCTCCTAGCGACCCTCGGCACCGGCCTGCAGATCGACCTGCTCGGCCTGATGCCTTCGGACCGCGCCGGATAGGGCTCCGCGATCGCTGACGACGATCCTTGCACCCTGTCTGGCCGCGTGCCCGACAGGGTTTTTTATTATGCGAACTTGAATACGTGCGATTCACAGGGATCGGCGACATCCTGCCAGCAAATAGGCGGCGATTCGCGGCTTGGCAGGCCTCGCCCTCCAGACCCCAACCCCATACAGACCCCCAAACCCGGACCCCACCCAGCCCACCGACGCCGCATCTTCCACGACCCTGCGTGACGGCGAGCAATCGCCCGGCGCGTCGCTGAACCACCACGAGAAGATCGAGATCGCCCGCCAGCTCGAGCAGCTCGGCGTGGACGTCATCGAGGCCGGCTTCCCCATCACCAGCCAGGGCGACTTCGAGGCGGTGAAAGCGATCGGCAAGGACCTCGCTCAGACGACCGTCGCGGGCCTGGCGCGCTGCGTGGACCGGGACATCGAGCGCGCGGCCGAGGCGCTGCGTGCCGCGTACAAACCGCGCATCCACGTGTTCTGCGCGACCTCGAAGATCCACCTGGACCACAAGTTCAAAAAGCCCTTCGAGGCGATCGTCGAGATGTCGGTCAAGGGCGTTCAGAAGGCGAAGGGCTACGTCGATGATGTCGAGTTCAGCCCCGAGGACGGCAGCCGAACCGCTATCACCGACCTGGAGACGATCACCCGCGCGGTGATCGAGGCGGGGGCGACGACGATCAACATCCCCGACACCGTCGGCTACGCGACGCCCGCGGAGTACGGCGGGATCTTCCGGCAGCTGCGTGAGCGTATCCCCGAGATCGATCAGAAGGGCATCGTCCTGTCCTCGCACTGCCACAACGACCTGGGCCTGGCGGTCGCCAACTCGTTGGCCGCGATGGAGAACGGCGCGAAGCAGATCGAGTGCACGGTCAACGGCATCGGCGAGCGGGCGGGTAACGCGGCGCTGGAAGAGATCGCCATGGCGCTCAAGACGCGCAGCGACTTTTATCAACACTACACAACGCGCATCAACACGAAAGAGATCTACAAGACCTCGCGGATGGTGAGCAACCTGACGGGTTTGTCGGTGCAGCGCAACAAGGCGGTCATCGGCCGAAACGCCTTCGCCCACGAGTCGGGCATCCATCAGGACGGCATGCTCAAACACCGCGACACCTACGAGATCATGGACCCGCGTGAGATCGGCGTGCCCGAGAGCAAATTGGTGCTGGGCAAGCACTCGGGCCGGGCCGCGCTCAAGGACCGGATCGCCGAGATGGGCTACACGATCGACGAGGACACGGTGCAGCGCGTGTACGACGATTTCAAGAACCTCGCCGATCGTAAGAAGGACGTCTTTGACGAGGACATCGAAGCGCTGTTGGACCGCCGGCTGGGCGAGGGCCGTGCGTTGTGGAAGCTCAAGTTCCTGCGCGTGACCGCGGGGACCGATGAGACCGCGATGGCGTTCGTCGAGTTGGTCGATTCGGCAGGCGTTTCGCAGAAAGACACGGCGCACGGCGACGGGCCGATCGACGCGGTCTTCAGCGCGGTCCAGAAGATCACCGGCGTGTCGGTCACGCTCGAGGAATACACCACCCGCGCGGTCACCGGCGGCAAAGACGCGCAGGGCGAGACGTCGGTCCGCATCAACCACCACGGCCGGAAGGTCCGCGGCCGGGGCGTGAGCACCGACGTCATCGAGGCCGCCGCCGAGGCGTACCTGTCCGCGATCAACCGGATCAAGACGATGGACGAGGTCAAGGCCTCGTTGCAGCAGGAAGCCGCCGGAGCGACCCAACCCTGAACCCACGACCGGGTCGTGCGTGCCGCGACGAGGTCTTCGCGTGCGTCGGCCATGAAGATCGTCCGGTCCCGCTGAAATCGATCATCGGCTAGGTGCGGTCGGCGGGTTTGGTCCGGGATAACCCGCGATTTAAGCGATCTCGCGGGCTTCGGCGGGCGTTGTGTAAAGGCACGCGCGGCGACGTGGTGCAGGATTCGGGCGTCGGCCCGTGTTGGCCGATACAGTAAGAGTAGGCCGTGTCTGAACGGGCTGAACGGACTCACGCCAGCCGGGCACGGAGAGGAGAGCACGCGGGGCGGAGCCTCGCAGAACAAAGGAGCATCGCTGGATGGGCAAGACCGCTGTCCCGACCGTACCTTCCGCTGCGAGCAATCAAGACCACCCCTCGGTCGCTTCCGAGACGAAGCCGAGCACCGATTCGAAAATCAAGCACTTCGTCCTCGACACGAACGTGCTCCTGCACAACCCCAACTCGCTGTACATGTTCGACGACAACATCGTCGTCATCCCCTTCACCGTGCTCGGCGAGCTGGACAAGTTCAAGAAGAACAACGATGACACCGGCAGGTCCTCGCGCGAAGTGATCCGCCAGCTCGATCGGTTGCGCGCCAAGGGCACGCTCAGCCGGGGCGTGCAATGGAACGGCCACGGCGGGATGGTCAAGGTCGAGTTCGCCGACCTGTCGAACTGCGAGAAACGCCCGGACTGGTTTGTCGAGGATACGCCGGACAACCGCATCATCGGCGTCGCGTGGTCGCTGATGCAGGCCGGTCACCGGTCGGTCATGATCACCAAGGACATCAACGTCCGGCTCAAGTCCGACGCGCTGGGCATCACCACCGAGGACTTCGAGGCCGGCAAAGTCGATATCGACCAGCTCTACGGCGGGTACAAAGAGCTGCAGGTCCCCAGCGCGATCATTGACCAGCTCTACGAAGAAAAACAGATCGAGATCGACCTGGTCAAAGAACACCTGCGCGTGGAGTACGAGGACGGCAGCGTCGGCGAAGACGAGGTGTTCGCCAACGAGTTTGTTCAGTTCCGCGACCAGTTCGACGACTCGCACACCGGGTTGGCCAGACGCCTGGCCGACACCGACCACCTCATCCCGGTGCAGGGCCCGCGTCGGCCGGTCTACGGGGTGATGGCGCGTAACGTGCAACAAACCATGGCGCTGGATCTATTGCTCGATGACGAGATCAAGCTGGTCACGCTCATCGGGATGGCGGGCTCGGGCAAGACGCTGCTCGCGCTGGCCGCGGGGATGGCGAAGGTCTTCGGCGAGCAGCGCTACGACAAGCTGCTCGTCGCCCGGCCGATCATGCCTATGGGCCGGGACATCGGCTACCTGCCGGGGGATAAGGACGAGAAGCTGGGCGCGTGGATGCAGCCGATCTTCGACAACCTGACCTACCTCATGTCCACCCGCGGCGCCGACGCTCAGCACGCCGACTCCAAGCCCGTCGAGCAGCGCGTCAACCAGATGATGGAGACCGGCCAGCTCGTGCTCGAGCCGTTGACCTACATCCGCGGTCGGTCGATCCCCCACCAGTTCCTCATCGTCGACGAGGCGCAGAACCTCACGCCCCACGAGGTCAAGACGATCGTCTCGCGCGTCGGTGAGGGCACGAAGATCGTGCTCACCGGCGACGTGGCGCAGATCGATAACCCCTACCTCGATGCGTCGAGCAACGGCTTGGCGTATATGATTGAGCGGCTCAAGGGCCAGCCGATGACCGGGCACATCACCCTCGCGCGCAGCGAGCGGAGCCAGCTCGCGTCGATCGCCGCCGAGCTGCTGTAGAGTCTGAATAGCCCCGCATGTGAATGCGGGGCCCGACCGCGTGACAACTGGCCTGCGTGGCCCCGCATTCACATGCGGGGCTCCAATACTGAATCACCACACGGATTGTGAGATTCGATTCGTTATGCCCGAGCCGCCCGCCGAGCACGCGACCGACGTGACCGACCCCGCCATGCGCCCGGACCACCACGGCCTGGGCGTCGATCACCCGGCCGACCGGCCCAAGAAAAAACGCGGGGCGGTGCGCAAGCTCGCCCGGCTATTCGTCCTGCTGCTCGCGCTGGTCGTGTTGCTCGTCGTGCTCGCGCCGATGCTGCTGAGTACCAAGCCCGGCACGTCGCTGCTCGTCTCGTTTATCAACGACCGGATCGATGGCGAACTCGCGATCGACGACCTCCAACTCGGCTGGCTCAAAGGCCAACGCGCGCTCGGCGTCACCTACACCGACAAACAGGCCGGCCTGTCCGCGACGATCGGCGAGGTCCGCGCCGACGAACTGGGCCTGCTCGACTGGCTCACCGGCGGGCGCAAGCTCGGCGAGGTCCGCGTGGTCGACGCGAAGGTCGTGTACGACCAGCCCGACGAACGCACGCAGGTTGTGCCACGCGACGCAGACGCCCCGCCGAGCGCCGAAGAAACCGAGCCGTTCAAGCTGCCCAAGGGCCTGGCCGGCAGCCTGGCTTTCGAGAACTTGAGCGTCGACTACACCGCGGCCGACCAGCAGCCGGTCGCCTTGTCGCTCCGGCAGGGCCGGCTCGACATCGCCGGCATCCGCGACATCGCGTTCGACTTCGCCGCCGACCTCAGGCAGGGCGACCGCACCGGCGAGCTGACGCTGAAGGGCGAGGTACTCAACCTGTTCGACCCCAACGGCGTGATTCAACCGATGCGGGCCGCGTATCAGGCCGACGCGCGCGTCGAGGGCGTGCCCACCGTCGCGCTCGGCCGGCTGCTCAGCGGCATGCGGTACAAGAACGCCGTGCTCAACTACCTGCTGGGCAAGCAGGGCCGGCTCGCCGCGCTGCTCGGCGAGGGCGCGCTCGACGCCGAGGCCAACCTCGACGGCACCGTCAGCGAGTTGTCGCTCGAGTTGTTCGCCATCACGCCGAACTTCCAGGCCAATTTCTACACCGAGCGCGACGGCGACACGCTGCTCGCCTCGCCCAAGTCCACCGCCAGGCTCGACCTCACGCCCGCCGCCTTCGACGCGCTGTTCCCCGACACCACGCTCGAGCTGATCGAGACCACGCGCATCGACCTGAGCAAGCTCGACCTCAAGCTGCCGAGGAAGGGCGACGCGTTCGACTGGGACAAGGCCTCGACTTCGATCCTGGTCAAAGTCGCGGACGAACAGAACTTCGCCCTGCGCGACAAGAACGGGCAGGTCGTCGGTATCGAGGCGCTCCGCATCGGTGGCGGGGGCAAGTCGATCGCGGAGAAGTTGGCGTTCAAGGCCTCCGCGACGCTGGCCGCCGTGGACACCGAGGGCGAGGTCACGCGCGAGCCGGTCGCGATGGAGCTGATCCTGACCCGGCCGTTGGCGCGTGACAACGAATTCGAGTTCTTCAGCGCCGGGCTGCCGGTCGACCTCGCCGACGCGCTCATCGGCATGGACGGCAAGCTCGTCTTGTACCTCGGCGAGATGCTCGAACTGCAGGCCGTCGTCCGGGGCAAGCTCGTCAACGACGCCAACGGCAACACGCGTGTGATGCGCACCTTCGAGCTGCGGCCCGGCCCGATCGGGCGCGTGACCGGCGAAGTCACTGGCGAGATCGACGCGAAGCGCTACGTCGTTCAGACCCCCGAGGCCCGCCCGCTCGAGGCCGTGCTCGTCCCCGAGGCGTTCGCGAGCCTGATGGAACTGGTCTCCGGCCGGCGCGGCGAGCCGGCGCTGACGATCAACAAGCCCATGCCCGTGCTCGTCAGCCTCCGCACGGACGAACGGCCGATCTCGATCGCGACCGACCCGAGCAAGCAGGGCGTCAAACGTTTTTTCCCCGACATCGATCGCACCTTCGCCGGTGCAACCATCGAGCTGACCCCCGCGACCGTTTACGACCCCAACCGTGACGCGACCTACGAGCTGCGCGGCGGGACGCTGAGTTTCAGTGCGACGGACCTGCGCAACAAGCGGGTCAAGGTCAGCGCCGAGCTCCAGCTCTGGGTCCCGCCGACCGCGGGCGAAGAAGGGCTCGCGGCGTTGCTGACCTGGCAGACCGACGTCGGCAACCTGCTCGACTCGGACGGCGGCATCCCGCTCGACTGGCAATCGCTGATGCAGCAGGTCGCGCTGGCCGGCGGGGTCACGCTCGAGAACACGCCGTCGGGCCTGTTCGATTCATTATTAAATAAGGACGGCGAGATCGCCTCGGTCCTCGGCCCGGTCGTCCAGCAGATGGACGCGCGTTTCACCTACGACAACGGCCGACCCACCGGCGCGACGCTCAAACTCAACTGGGACGAACAAAACAACCGCCCGATCCCCGGCTCGTGGGCGAGCATGAAGCCCGCGCAGTTCGACATCAATAACGACCAGATGCTCACCTCACGCGGCGGGGCGGCCGAGCTCGAGGTCCGCGCGAAGACTTCGGCGACCGGTGGATGGGCCAGCTGCACCCCATCCTCTTCGACGCCAAGAGCGGCGACCGGCCGGTCAACATCAAGATCGACGGCGGCAGCTTCAGATTCCCCATGAACGACAAAACAATGAAAGGCGCCCGCGTCGAGGCGCAGGTCGACCTCGGCTCGGTCGAGTTCGGCGACGACGCGCTGCTCGGCAAGCTGCTGCGATGGACCGACCACAAGGGGGAACGCGCCGTCTTCGAGCCCGCCAAGGTCACGCTGGTCGATGGCAAGATCGCGTACGAACAGTTCGACCTCGCGGTCGGCAACGTGAAGCTGCGGCTGGACGGGGAGGTCGACCTGGTGGAGGGCGAGATCGTCGATATGGCCGTGCGTGTCCCCGGCTCGTCGCTCATCCGCGTGTTCAACGAACTCGAGGGCGTCATCCCCGAAGACGACTACCTCAGCTTCCCGATGTCCGGCCCGATCCGCAAACCCACGCTCGATCAGAAGCGGTTCAACGAGGAACTCACCCGGCTGATCACACGCGGCGTCGTCGAACGGCAAAAGCAGGACCTCAAGGACAAGCTTCGCGAACAGGTCGGCGTGGAAGAGGGGCAGCCGGGCAGCAAGTTCATCGACGGCGCACTCGACCTGCTGCTGGGCGGGCGGGACAAACAGCCGAACAACTAGCAATCTTTGATTCAATTTCTCTCTGAGGTGGGACCGGCATCTTGCCTGTCATCTCTCTGGACCCATGACAGGCAAGATGCCGGTCCCGCCGTACACTGTTGTCATGCAAGAAATCGTTGTGAAATCGTTCGGGGGTCCCGAAACACTCGAGGTGGTCGAGAAGCCCACGCCCGAGCCCGGGCCGATGCAGGTGCGTGTGCGCGTGACGAGCGTCGGCCTGAACCACGCGGACCTCATGGGCCGGGCGGGGCGATACAAGCTTTCGACCGGCGAGCCGCCTTACGTCCCCGGGCTCGAGGCGGGCGGCGTGATCGAGGAGGTCGGCGACGAGGTCGATCCGGCGCGCATCGGCGAACGCGTCAGCCTCGCGCCCAGCGTCCCCCGCGCCGCCGACGGGCCGCACGGCGGGACGTACCGCTCGCACTTGCTCGCCGATGAATCGCTCGCGCTCATCGCGCCCGACGCGCTGCCCGATGAACAACTCGGCGCGGTCTGGCTGGCCTACCTCACCGCGTGGGGCTGCCTGGCGTGGAAAGACAAACTCGAGCCCGGTGCGTTCGTCGCCATCCCCGCCGCGTCCAGCAGCGTCGGCCTCGCCGCGGCGCAGGTCGTCAAAGCGCTCGGCGGCACGGCGATCGGCCTGACCTCCAGCCCGCCCAAGGCCGACGCGCTCAAGCAACTCGACACCGCGGTGTTCGACCACCTCGTCGTCACCCACGACCGCGACGACGCCGGCAACCGAACCATGCGCCCCTGGCACCGCGAGATCAAGCAGCTCACCGGCGGCAAGGGCGTCGACGTGTTCTTCGACCCCGTCGCCGCGGGCGAGTACCTCTCGACCGAGGCCCGCGCGCTCGCGCACGGCGGGCGGATTTACATCTACGGCCTGCTCGGCCAGCCCGGGGCCGTGGACCTGTCGCCGATGATCGTCCGAAACGCCTCGCTGCACGGCTGGGTGCTGGACGAGATCGTCAAGGCCGGCGAATCGGTGTGGCAACAGGCCTGCCGGGACATCTTCCAGCACTTCATCGACGGCACATTCAAGCAGCACGTTGGGAAGACCTACGCCTTCAAAGACGTGCAACACGCACACGCCGAGATGCAAAAGGGCGAACACATCGGCAAGCTCGTGCTCGTGCCCGAACAGGACTGATGGTCCGGCAGGCTGCTGGAAAACGCTGGATTTGCCGGATCGATGTGAGTTCGATGGGAGGGCGAGGCTTGCCGAGGCTGACTGCATATGGCTCGGCAGGGATCGCCCTCCCGGAAACGTTTTGCAGCAGCCTGCTAAACTGGCACCATGCGATACCGCCGATTCGGACGTACGGGGATCGACATGCCCGTCATTTCGACGGGCGGGATGCGCTATCAGGACGGGTGGAAAGACAAGCCGCTGACCGAGGTCGATCCCGCGGTTCAAAAGAACCTCGAGGCGACGATCGCGCGGTCGATCGAGGTCGGCATCAACCACATCGAGACCGCCCGGGGCTACGGCGTCAGCGAGCGCCAGCTCGGCACGGTGCTGCCCGGTTACCCGCGTGACGAGCTGATCGTGCAGACCAAGATCGGGCCGGAGGATGACCCGGCGCTATTCACCGCGAACTTGATGGAGTCGCTTGAACGCTTGCGGCTGGACTACGTCGACCTGCTCGCGATCCACGGGATTAATGACGACACGACCCTGAACCAGTCGATCCGCGAGGGCGGCTGCCTCGACGCGGCACGCGAGCTGCAACGCAAGGGGCTTTGCAGGCACGTCGGCTTTTCGACGCATGGCCCGCTGCGCGTGATCCTCGGCGCGATCCACGCCGACCCGCGCGACGCGCCGAGCGCGTTCGACTACTTCAACGTGCACTGGTACTACATCATGCGTCGTAACTGGCCGGCGATCGAGGCGGCGACGAAGCTGGACATGGGCGTGTTCATCATCAGCCCGACCGACAAGGGCGGGCGGCTGTGGGACCCGTCGCCTGACCTGGTCGAGTTGTGCGACCCGCTGCACCCGATCGTGTTCAATGATTTGTGGTGCCTGCAGCACCCGGAGGTCCACACGCTGAGCCTGGGCTCGGCGAAGCCGAGCGACTACGACCTGCACCTGCAGGCGGTGGAGCGGATGGATCGGGCCGGTGAGTTGGTCCCGCCGATCGACGAGAAGCTCAAAACGCGGATGCGCGAGAAGACCGGGCTCGATCACCCCGAGGGTATGAACGCGGGCCTGCCCGATCCGGAGGACACGCCCGGCGGTTTGAACCTCGAAGTGATGCTCTGGCTACGCCACCTCGCGGTCGGGTGGGGGATGCAGGCGTACGGCAAGTCGCGGTTCAACCTGCTGGGCAACGGCGGGCACTGGTTCCCGGGCAGCCCGGTCGACAAGGACACCAAGCTCGATATCGAAGCGGTCGCGAAGGCGGTGGCGGGTTTGCCTCACGCAGATACGATCCCCGCACTGGTCGCCGAGTCGCAACGGCTGTTGGCGGGCGAAGCGGTGAAGCGTTTGAGCGAGAGTTGAGCGGGGCAAACCGCTATTTTCGGATTGCTCGGAACTCCTCCCCCTCCGGGGGGAGGCCGGGAGGCCCAGCCTGTGCGATTTGCAAGCACGTGATCGTTCGACACCCTCCCCTTACCCCTCCCTCAAGGGAGGGGTATTTTGGACCGGCGACTAACTTTGGCGGGTCGCGTCAGCCGAGGATGCCGTCGAGCGCGTCGGACACGCTGGTGAGGACCCAGACCGCGAGTGCGACGACGACGATGAGTCCGCCGAGGATGATGAGGAGTTTGTAATCGCGCCACGAGCGTGCGGGCTCGGCGGCCGCCGCGGCGAGGCGCTGCTCTTCCCTGCGTTTGGCCTTGGCCGCCTCGCTGACGTGCGCGGGTTCGTCGGACGCGTCGTCGGATTCGCCGGTACCGCCGGGCGATGCGCCGGTTGGCACATCGTTCGTCTTGACCGCGGGGGCAGGCGGCTCGTGCCTGGCCGCTTCGGCATGATCGGTCTGATCGACCATCGCGGCGGGCGGCGGCGGGACCGCGGGCTCGGGCAGGTCGTCGATGTCCACGGCAAGGGCGTACACGCTGTCCTGACCGTCGTCGGAGCTGTCGAGCGCTTGCCCGACGCCCGGGTGCCTGGGCACGGTGAACTCGGTGCCGCACTTTCGGCAGGGCACCAGCCGGCCGACCAGCACCGGCTTCCACCGGTACCCCTTGCCGCAACTCGGGCAGGTCACTTTGTCGGTTTCGGCGTCGGGCATCGTGCGGTTCACTATACCGGATCGCGTTGGGCTGGCGGGCGTTTCGCGGACAACGTCAGTAAGCGTGCTCTGCTTTCTGTTCGCCGATGCGGTAGCTCAACGCGTTGCTCAGGTCGATCAGCAACAGGACGTAGAGCACGGCAAAGTAGATCGCCGCGCCGAGCACGAGCAGCGCGATAAAGCACCCGAGCAGCGGGATGAGCAGCAGGTACTGGCCGACGGTGACGAGCAGGAACAGGCCGAAGACCTTCTCGGCTCGCTCGATGACTTCGGGGAACTCGAGGTACTTGGCGAGCATCACGAAGAAGTACAGGAAGCAGCCGGTGCCGACCTCGCCGACGAGGTTCGAGGCGATGAGCAGGGCGTCGGGCGTTGAGCCGATTTCGTGTGCGACGACGCCGACGACCGAGACGAGGCTGAGCGCGACCGAGACGATGGCGATGGGCCTTGCGCCGGATTCTTTCGGCGCGCCCAGGCACAACGCCGTGCCGACCAGGGCGGCGAGCCCCGAGCCGATCAGGAGCAGCCCGCCGACGATCGCCGCGGGTCCCGAGTCGAAGACCGCGAAGGGGATGGCGACGATGCCAGCGACGATGGCGAGCAGATTGAGCCACAGCCCGACACGGACCAGCGACATCCCGCGCAGGGGTGCCTTGGCTTGCTTTTCGCTGGCCTTGCGTTCATCGGGCGCGAGCTCGGCGACTCGCGGCTTGGCCATCACCTCGCCGTGCTCCATGTTGAAGCCGCAGTTGATGCAGATGACCGCGTGTTCCTTGACCGGGCTGTTGCAATTCGGGCACTTACCGGCGACCGCGGGCGTGGCGAGTTGGCGGGTCTCGTTCGACTCGTCGATGTCCAGCTCGTACGTTCCGTCGTCGCCCATCGGCTCGATCGGCAGGCCCCGACCCGGCGCGTCGGGCACGGTGAACGCGGCACCGCACCGCTTGCAGGGCACGGCCCGCCCGACCAGCAGGGCTTGCCAGCGGTAGCCCTTGTCGCAGCCCGGGCAGGTCACGCGTGGGTTGGCATCATCGGGCATGGCTCGGCTCGGTGGAACGGAAGATCGTCGCGATCGGACGCGGGATGGTAACACGCCGGCACCGCCCGCTGTTATGCTGATATGTCTTGTAAACCGCAAGGATGAGAAGTTCGACATGGCCGTCCCGCTCTACGGATTGATCGAGAACAACCAGCCGCACATGGCCGACTTCCGCGCCGCCTTCGCCGAGGTCGCCGAGTCCGGCCAGTTCATCCTCGGCCCCTACGTCGCGGACTTCGAGGAACAGCTCGCCGAGTACTGCGGCGTCGAGCACGCGATCGGCGTGGGCTCGGGGACCGACGCGCTGATGCTGTCGCTGATGGCGTTGGGCGTGGGGCCGGGCGACGAGGTCATCACCTCGCCGTTGTCGTACGTGCACACCGCCGGCGCGGTGACACGGCTGGGCGCCAAGCCGGTCTTCTGCGACATCAACCCGCGCATCTACAACGTCGCGATCGAGTCGCTCGAGTCGTGTATCACCGACAAGACCAAGGCCATTGTCCCCGTCCACCTCTACGGCCAGATGTGCAAGATGGACGCGATCATGGACCTGGCGCGGGCCCACGGCGTGAAGGTTCTGGAAGACGCGGACCAGGCGATCGGCGCCAAGTTCGACGGCAAGATGGCCGGGTCGATGGGCGACGCGGGCATCTTCAGCTTCTTCCCGACCAAGAACCTCGCTGCGATGGGCGACGCGGGCGCGGTCGTCACCAACGACGCCGACCTCGCGGGCAAGGTCCGCAGGATGCGCGTCCACGGGCTCGAGCCGGGCTACCGCGTCAGGCAGCTGGGCGGCAACTTCCGCATCGACGCGATCCAGGCCAAGGTCCTGTCGATCAAGCTGCCGCACCTCGACGAACAGACGCACAAGCGCCGCGCCCTCGCGGACCGCTACAACCGCCACCTCGAAGACCTGCAGGTCTCCACGCCCGTCGAGGCGGAGAAGCGCGTGCACACCTACAACCACTACACGGTCCGCGTGCGTTCGGGCGGGCGCGACGCGCTGATGGCCCACCTCGACGCCTGCGAGATCGAGTCGAAGGTCTACTACCCCCGCCCGCTGCACCTGCTCGAGTGCTTCGCGCACCTCGGCTACCGCGCCGGCGAGCTGCCCGTCGCGGAGAAGGCGGCGGACGAGGTCCTCGCGCTGCCGATCTTCCCGGAGATGACCAACGCCCAGCAGGACGAAGTCGTGGACGCGGTGCGGGATTATTTCCGGGCCGAGTGAGTGGCACAACCGGCGGCCGACACATGAAACCCACGCGCGACAAGTCGAGCCCGGCACGCATCGGCGACGCGGAGCGCGCGCCCGCCGACCGCCCGCGCATCGATTGCGACGCCGCGCCCGACCCCGCCGAGGCGCTCGCCGGCGGGCTGTACGACGGCTTTGATCGCGACACCAAGACCGCGCTCGACCTCGCCAGCCAGCCGCAAACGCCACGCCAATCGTCCGGCGACGGGCCGATCGTACGGGTCTGCAACCTGCACAAGTCCTTCGGCCGACACCAGGTACTCCGAGGGATCGACCTCGACTTTGAACGCGGGAAGACGACCGTCATCCTCGGCCCGTCGGGCACGGGCAAAAGCGTGCTGCTCAAGCACATCGTCGGGCTTATCAAACCCGACGAGGGCGAGGTCTATTTCGATAGCGAACGCGTTGATCAACTCAAAGAGCCCGAACTCGTCCCGGTCCGCAAACGCATCGGCTACATGTTCCAGCTCGGCGCGCTATTCGACTCGATGACCATCGGCGAGAATGTCGCTTTCCCGCTGGTCGAGCACACCGGGATGGACCCGCCGCGACGCGAGGCCTGCGTCCGACGCGTGCTCGGGCTTGTCGGGCTCGACGGCTACCAGGACAAGATGCCGTCCGAATTGTCCGGCGGGCAACAACGCCGCGTCGCGCTGGCCCGGGCCGTCGTCCTGCAGCCCTGCCTGGTGCTGTATGATGAGCCGACGACCGGGCTGGACCCGGTCCGGGCCGACGTGATCAACGAACTGATCCTCGCGTTGACCCGGCAGATGGGCATCAGCAGCATCGTCGTGACCCACGACATCGCCAGCGCGAACAAGGTCGCCGACCGGATGATCCTGTTGCACGAAGGCGAAGTGATCTGCGACGGCCGGCCCGAGCAGGTCCGCGAATCGACCAACGCCGTGGTGCAGCGGTTCATCCACGGCGAGGCGGACGAGCAAGACCTCGACGCCATCCGGCGCGCCTTCGCCGGCCGCGCTCAGGCACCGCCACTCTTTGAACAACAACGGCAGGACCCGTGATCGAACGACGCAAACTCGCCCGCGAACGCCGACGCAACATCGCCGTCGGCCTCACCGCGATCGCCGGCCTCGGCGGGCTGGTGGTGCTGCTCACCGCGTTCGGATACGTGCCCTCTTATTTCCGCGAGGGCTACGAAGTGACGATCTACATGGACGACGTCGCCCGCCTGCATGAGAACAGCGCGGTCACGCTCTGGGGCCGGGACATCGGCGAGGTCGCCGAGGTCGGCTTTTCTGAACCGGGCGCGCCCGACCGTGCCTATGTCAAGCTGAGGATCGATGAGCAGTACGCCATCCCCGAAGACGTCGAGGTCCGCATCGAAAAACCCGTGTTCGGCGGCGGCCCGGTCGTCGCCCTCGTGGGCGGCTCGCAGCAGGCCAACACGCTCGCCACCGACGGCTCGGCCCAACTCGCCTCGGCCAACCTCATCGACCCCCAGCGCCAGCTCGAAAGCGTCACCCAGGACATCACCGAACTCAAACTCACCATGGTCGAAGTCGGCGACAACATCAACCGGTTGTTCGGCGGCGAAGGCCCGGGCACGCCCTCGCTGCCGCGCGTCGTCCTGGGCCTCGAACAGCGCCTCGCCGAACTGCAACGCGTTATGGCCGAGGCGGAGAAGTGGCTGGGCGACGAGCAACTCCGAGACGACGTCAGCCAGACGGCGAAGAACGCGCGCGAGCTGACCGAATCGCTCGACGAAACCGTCGCGACGCTCGAAGCGCGCTACCTCGCGCTGGCCGAATCGGCCGAGGCCCGGCTGGCGAAAGTCGATGGCACGCTCGACTCGGCGAACCAGGCGCTCGACGGCGCGACGGGCAGCATCGAGGCGATCGAACGGCGTTACGTCGCGCTCGCAGACGACGCGGCAAAGGTCGTCATGGTCATCGACAAACTCGTCGCCAGGGCCGACTCAAAGGACAGCACGATCGGCCTGCTGCTCAGCGATCCGCAGCTGTACCACAACCTCACCGACTCGTCCGAACGGCTTAAACTCATGGTCGATGAGGCGCGCCTGCTCATGGAGAAGTGGAAGGCCGAGGGCGTCCCGCTGCGCGTGTTCAACTGAATGAAGTTGATCAACTCACAAGCCGGGCCAAAGCGCAGCGTCGGCCCGGATCACACCAACCCATCCACCACCCACAACGCCGCCAACGCATCCCGTATCATGACCGCCGCATGAAATACGCGATCGTGATCATGGGCGGCGCGGCCGATCAGCCCGCCGACGCGCTCGGGGGCCAGACCCCCTTGCAAGCGGTCAAGGCGCCGATGCTCAAACGCATGGGCGACGCCGGCCGGCTCGGGCAGGTGCGCGTGATGCCCGACAATGTCGAGCCCGGCGCCGACGCCGCCATGATGGCGCTGCTCGGCTATGACCCCGCCCGGCGATACACCGGCAAGGCGCCGCTCACCGCCCTTGGCCTGGGCATCGACGTGCCCGAAGGTGCCTGGGCGATGCACCTGTCGCTTGTCAGTGCGCCCAACGGCACGCTTGCCGCGTACGACGACCAGGTCCTGCCGCCCGCCGAGGCGCAGACCATCGTGCAGGAACTGCTGCCCCGGCTGGACCTGCCCGGCGCAGTGGTCCACCCCGGCGTGGGCGCCATGCACGTGCTGATCGACCTGGGTAAGGACGACGACGCGGATGGCTACCGCGATTGGTCGCCCGTGATCGCGGCCCCGCCAAGCGTGATCGTCAACCAGCCCCTGCGCGACCACCTGCCCGTCGGCGATACGCCCGGCGAACGCCTGCAACACCTCATCGCGCAGAGCGCCGTTGCGCTCGAAGGCCACGAGATCAACGAGGCCCGGCTCGAGATGAACGAGACGCTGGTCACCCACCTTTGGCCGTGGGGCCTGGGGCAGACGCCTCGACTCAGGCCCTGGGCCGAGCGTTTTGGCAAGACCGCTGTGGTGATCAGCCCCGACCCGTCGGTGCGTGGCCTGGCGCAGGTGGCCGGGCTCGACGCGATCGAGCCATTGAGAGGCGATGACGCCGAGGGCTCGGCGGTGCGCATGGGCGCGGACGCGGTGGACGCGGTCAGCCGTTACGACCTCGTGATCGTCCACGCCGACGCCCCCGCGCTCGCCGGGCTGGATGGGAATATCGCCGACAAGGTCAACGCGATCCGCCTGATCGACGAGCACGTGCTTAAGCCCGTCGAGCACGCGCTGGCCGCGCGCGGCGAGCACCGCCTGATGGCCACGCCGCTCTACGCCACGCCCGCCGACCTCCGCCGCGACGTCGCCGCCCCCGTGCCCTTCGTCATCACCGGCTACAAGATGGCCGGCGTCGTCCCCCGGGCCGTCACCGAGCCCTCCGCCTCGGCCTGCGACCTCAAGGTGCCGTATGGGCACGAGCTGATGGAGTTTTTCTTGAAAAGCGGGGTGCGGGGGTAACGAATGATCAGAGCACGAAGCGTAAGCGAGTGACAAGATCAACAATACCGTGTCATACGTATCCCAAGAAATAGTCGGGCGTTCACATAGCTCCGCGGCGGAAGCCCGGAGCGTGGTTAAACGGGCTTGAACAACGCGATAGAGCGCGTTGTGGCCGCACGCTCCGGGCTTCCACCGCGGAGCTACGAATGCTTCAACGCCCAAGCATTTTTGGGATGCGTGTCACTCGCTTACGCTTCGTGCTCTGACACGACCGTTACCGCCCCCACCCCTGCGTCGTCGGCTCGGACTTGCCTTCCCACTCCGCTTGCGTGCCCATCGATAACAGCTGATCGAGTTGGCGCTGGCCGAGGCGGACCTTCAGCCGCGCGGCGTCGGCATCGTACTGTCGGTCGAGGATCACCGCGCGGGTCTCGAGGTACTGCAGCGTCTTGCCGTCGGCGTGGGGGACGGTCATCTGCATCTCGCGAGTCTTGCCACGCGACGCTTCGCGCACCGCCTCGACGACCTTGTCCACGCCCACGCCCGTCGCCGCGCTGATCGGCAGCGCACCGGGCACCTCCGCGGTGAGCATCAAGAGCTCGGCGTTGTTCTCCAGCCGGTCGATCTTGTTCAGCACGACCAGGCGCGGGTTGTCTTTTGCGCCGATGTCGTCGAGCACTTCGCTTACCGTGTCGAGCATCCGCCGGGCGCTCGGGTCCGCGGCGTCGAGGATGATGAGCAGCAGGTCGGCGTTGACCGCTTCTTCGAGCGTGGCCTTGAACGACGCGACGAGGTGGTGCGGCAGGTTGCGGACGAAGCCGACGGTGTCGCTGAGCATGACCTGGTCGCCCTCGCCGAGCTTCCACAGGCGCGTGCGCGTCGAGAGCGTAGCGAAGAGCTTGTCGTCGGCGTAGGCGCCGCCCTCGGTGACGGTGTTGAAGAACGTGGACTTGCCTGCGTTGGTATAGCCGACCAGCCCGACGGTGAAGTGATCGACGTTGCGCGCCGCGACCTCGCGGGTCTTACGCTGCTGGACCTGCGCGATCTCGCGCTTGAGCTGGGCCTTCTTGCGCTGCACGATCCGGCGGTCGATCTCAAGCTGCTGCTCGCCCGGCCCGCGTGTGCCGATGCCGGCCGGGGCCCCGCCGACGATCCGCTCGAGGTGCGACCACATCGCGCGCAGGCGCGGGTAGGTGTACTCGAGCTGGGCCAGCTCGACCTGCAGCCGGGCCTCGGCGGTCTGAGCGCGCGAGGCGAAGATGTCCAGGATCAGCTCGCTGCGGTCCAGCACCTTCGCCTCGACGGCTTCCTCGACCTTGGCGATCTGTGACGGGCTCAGGTCGTTCTCAAAGAGCACGACCTCGGCCTCGTGGAACTTGACCATCTCTTTGAGTTCGTTGAGCTTACCCTTGCCCAGGAACGTCGCGGCGTCGGGCTTGGCGCGCTTCTGCATGATCTCGTCCACGACCTCGGCCCCGGCGGTGTCGGCGAGGGCGCGCAGCTCGCCCAGCGGGTCGTGCGGGTCGAGCCCGTCGTTCGGGAGCAGGACGCCGACGAGCACCGCACGCTCGGTCGCGACGGCCATGGATTGTTCGCGTTTGCCGTATTCCACGTGGTTTGCTCTGGGTGTGTGCGACCCTTCACTATAGAATGGCCGGATGAAACGAGCGAATCTCCAGAAACGGGCGGGCGTCGCGGGTCGGTTTGGCGGCGTGGGGTGGGTGGTGGTGCTGGCTTTGCTGTTTCCCGCGTTCGGCGTGGTGGCGCAGGTCGCGCCGGCCGATCCGTTCACGGGCGCGACCCCGGCCGAGCGCCGCTTCGCCGAGCGGTTTTTGAACGGCTTCGCCGACGGCGAGTTCCGGGGTGGGCTGATTGACCAAAAGCGTTTTGTTCACGAGTCGCTCAAGCCCTTCGGCCTCGACGCGAGCCAACTGGAACGCTTTTACAAACCCGAACTGGGGGCGAAGTTTTTCGAGGGCCTGGTGCAGGCACGCACCGAGGAAGGCAGCCTGGCCTTGCTGCGTTTCCGGACGAACGATAAGCAACGCACCGCGCTGTTCCGCGTGACCGACGTGACGGGCATCAACTATTTCGAGTTCGTGCTGCACGAACAGGCGGACGGCGAAGTCGCCGCGGTGGACGTCGAGGTCTACATGGCGGGCGAACGCCTGACGCAGACGATGCGGCGGTTGTGGATCCCCGCGGTCGCGCAACTCGATCCCCAAGTGAAGAAGCACATGGGCGAACGCAACCGGGTGTTGATGGATCATTTGTCGCACGTCCAGGCGATGGCCCGCGCACGCAAGGCGGGCGATTTCCAGGCGACGCTGCGGATCTACGAGCGCTTGCCCGAATCGGTGCAGGAAGAGTTGGTTTGCATGATCGTCGCGATCGAGTCGTACGCGATGACCGAGCAGTGGGGCCGCTACGAGGATGTGCTCGAGCGATACAGCCAGCTCCACGGCGCCGCGAGCAACCAGGAATTGCTCGTGCTGGATTTGCATTTCCTCAAAGAGCAGTACGACAAGGCGTTGGCCGCGGTCGATGGGCTGGACAAACGCGTCGGCGGCGATCCGTACCTCGACCTGTACCGCGCCAATATCACGCACATGCAGGACGAGTATCGCAAAGCCCTCGGCTTCATCGACCGCGGCTTGAAGGCCGACCCGACGATGCTGGACCTCTACTGGGTGGGGATCGATATGGCGCTCTATGAAGAAGACTGGCCGACGGTCAGCCGGCTGCTCACCGCGGTCGAGGCGCAGGGCGTTGAACTTATCGACCTCGCGACGGTCGAGGGCTACGAAAGCTACGTCGCCAGCGACGAGTACAGGCGCTGGTTGGCGTCGCGCCGGCCGGCCGATCCCTGAGCGAGCGTGCGCTTCACGATCGGTGACGCGAGCCGTTCGGTCTTTTGACCGCGACGCGACGGTCGGTCGGCTGTTTCCGGACCCACCGCACAAACCTCGCGATCTCGGGGTGCCCGGCCAACGCGTCCAAGGTGTTGAATGCGTCTTCGAGTTCTTTCTCGGTCAGCGTCGCGTGCACCGTACAGTGGCACGGCTTACAGAGCAGGGCGATGCGGGTGCGCATCTCTTCCCGGCCGAAGCGCTGCTGGGCGGAGCGTCGGCGGTGTCGCTTGCGGGGGATGAGGTGGTGGCGGGTCAGCGGCAGGCCGGCGCGTCGGCACAGTTCGCAGGCTGGCGGGGCATGGTCGATCATCGCAGGAGTGTAGGCGTGGCGGGCAGGCGGCTTAATCCGCGTCGTGCAGCGCATCGGAGAGCGCCTGCAGCGCGTCACCGGCGTGCTGCTCGCGGCGGGCCTTGTCGCGCTGGATGAGCGCGGCGAGTTGCCGCAGCCGACGGATCAGCGTGGGGTAGTCGGCGGGGCGGTCGTCGGGCTTGAGGGCCATCATGCCCTGCACCATCCGCCCGGTGTCGGGGTGCAGCGTGGCGACGTGCTGACAAGGGTCGGGCGGGGGGACCTTGAACCGGCGGAGCACGATGTCGCGCGGCGAGGCGCCTTGCTTTCGGAAAGGCGGCTCGCCGGTGAGCATGTGGAACAGCGACGCGCCCAGCGAATAGACGTCGGCGCGGAGGTCCGCGACGTGGCCGCGGGCGATCTCGGGCGCCATGTAGTACGGGCTGCCGACGACCTTGCCGTCCTTCTGCTTGCTGACGCGCTCGGCCAGGCCGAAGTCGATCAGCTTGGCCTTGCCCTCGCGGTCCATCAGCAGGTTGCCCGGCTTGACGTCGCGGTGCATCAGCCCGAGCTTGTGCCCGGCGTTCAACCCCAGCGCGGTGTCGATCGCGATCTCGATCGACCGCAGTTCGTCCATCGCCCCTTGCTTGCGGATCTGGTCGAGCACGCTTCCGCCTTCGACCAGTTCCATGATGATGTAGGGCTGGCCCATGTCCTCGGACATCGCGTACACCTGCGCGACGTTGGGGTGGTTGACCGAGCCCTGGACGCGGGCCTCGCGCAGCGCGCCCTGGTACAGGTCGTCGTCCTTGCTCGGCGGGGCGGAGACGATCTTGAGCGCGACCTGCCGGGCCAGCACCTCGTCGTACGCGGTGTACACCGAGCCCATCGCGCCGGCGGCCAGCCGCTTGAACAGCAGGTACTGGCCGATCTGGCAGGGCACTTGGAACTGCTCCCCGCAGTCCGGGCAGGGCTGGGTCGAGAGCGGTTTGAGCTTGGTGATATCGATCGGGTGCTTGCAGTGCGCGCAGGTGATCTGCTTGATCCGGTTGACCTTGATCTCGCGGTTGTCGGGCGGCACGTGAAACTCCAGAGAACGCCCAAGTGTAACGCAGGATTGACCGGTTGCCGAAGCGGGTTGGGAAATGCTACAGGCGGATGTTGGCGTGGGAAGGCGGATTGGCGAGGCGGGGGCGTTCGCTGGTAGTGGGATACTTTGAAAATAAGAATCTGCCGGGGCCTGATCGGGCCTGACGTACAATTAGGCCATGAGCGACACCGACCCCAACACCGAAGCGCACCGTGTAGCCACCGACTCGACCGGACCCGGGGACCAGCCTACCAGCCCCGAGCTAGAGGCGGCGTGGGAGGCGTGGTCCAAGCAGATCAAGCAGGTGGACCGGCGAGGGGTGGAATTGCTGCGAGCGGCGTTTGAGGCAGGGTGGAGCATGGCCGAGAAGTGATAGTATTTTTCCGTCTCGGTTGCATTTCTCTATAAATGTAGCAACTTCAATCTCCAAACCTCACCCGCGTTCACGCGTGTTCGACCGACATAGGAGAGTCATCACCTACCCATTTTGCACTTAAGCCCAGCTTTTATCGGGGCTTGCGCGATCGGTCTAAATGACCATCCTGTTGCAGTCGAACACGCGTGAACGCGGGTGAGGTTTGGCGGTCCGACCTCAGGTAGTTCAATGTGGATTTTATGACGGAAACAATGAAGCGATCCATTCTTGATGATGTGGCCATTGAAAATAAAGGACTTATGACGATAATGGATTCGTCACTAAAGAACTTGTTTCCGGCGCTCTTGCATCATGGCCGCGGCGCGGTAGAATCACGCCAACCCCTTACCACAGGAGCTAGACATGTCGAACGCGATGGATGGCGCAATCGCCGAATTGCAGGATCAGCTGCGTGCCTTGGAAGACGAGGCGGGCCAGCTGAAGACAACTATCAACTTGCTGTGTAAGCGAGTTGGGCGGGACCCGATTTATGCTGACATTGAAGGATCGAGCGGACCCGACTTGGGTTCGATTCGTGCAGATACCTTTTATGGTCAAGCGACCAATACGGCGGCCAGGATGTATCTGGAGATGCGGAAAAACGCCGGGCTTGGACCGGCTACCGTGCGAGAGATTTTTGATGCGATGGTTGCTGGCGGATACGAGTCCACGGCAAAAAACGAAGAGAACGCGATGCGAAGCCTGCGTATCGCTTTGTCAAAATCCTCGCACACATTCCACAGGTTGCCGGGTGGGGAGTACGGCCTCTTGGCTTGGTATCCCAACGTGAAGGCGGGCAAGCCAAAGTCAGGCAACGGAGACACGGATGACGAAGAGGATTCGGCCGAGGCCGGCACAGACAAAGAGGCGGATGGGAAAGAATAAACCGGGCCGCCATTAGCGGCCCGGTCTGGTGACTCGACCTTCCTTACCACAGGATGTTGGCCGAGTCTGGACAACCCTGCTACTCCCCGCTCCGTAGGCTGGACACCTTAGGCGGAGCGTACAAGCGCACAGGGAGGTGCTTCGTGCTGTTGCTGATCCAACTGACCCGCGACGGCGCTGGCTAGCCGCCAGCGCCTAAAGTGACAAAATATCCATCCACCATTTGATCGGGTCGCGGGCTCATTGTGCGCCAGCCCGCGGCCCGGTTTTGTTGTGCATCTTGCACACCATGATCACATTATACACCCTGTTCGTTGGACTTCAACGCTCTATTTGCAGCCCTTAGCAGCACTTCGCGCGCCCAAGTTGACGTGATGCCGCGACTGGGGACATCCTCTCCCTTGAACCGTATTTGCGCTGCCACGTCAAGCTTTTCTCGATCGGCGGGGGTGAGACGGATTCTCAGTTCCCCGCCTTTTCGATCCTCTTCAGATAGAGCTTTGCGTCCCATACATATAACGTAGCAACATATTCTACGAAAATCAATCCCATTTTGTAGCAACAACTATTGACATGCCATTTAATGTTGCTACATTTATATTGCCATGAGAAAACTGCCCACCGAAAAGCGAGCCATGATTCTCACCTGCTTGGTCGAGGGCAACAGCATTGCCGCCACCTGCCGGATGACCGGGGCGAGCAAGGTTACTGTCCTGCGCCTGTTGGCCGATGCGGGCACGCTTGCGGCGGACCTGCACGACCTGATGGTCCGCGACCTTGACGTCGAGCGGGTTCAGGTGGATGAGCTATGGAGCTTTGTCGGGGCCAAGCAAAAGCAGGTTGATCGCGGGGCCAAGGCTGAGGGGTCGGTCTGGACCTGGACCGCGCTGGATGCAGATACCAAGCTGATGATCGCCTACCTTGTCGGCCAGCGTGACGGTGGCTACGCCTACGAGTTCTGCCTTGACATCGCCGACCGCGTTGAAGGCCGCTTCCAGATCACCAGCGACGGCCACCACGCCTATCTAGACGCGATGGCTAGCGTGTTCGGGACCGACATCGACTATGCGATGCTCGTCAAGGTCTACGGGGCCACACAGCCCGACCACGCCCGCTACAGCCCGGCAGAATGCACCGGCTGCCGCAAGCAGACCATCAGCGGCAACCCCGACAACGCCCATATCAGCACGTCCCACGTCGAGCGCCAGAACCTGACGGTTCGGATGCAAAACCGCCGGTTTACCCGCCTGACCAATGCCTTTTCCAAGTCGCTGGACAACCACGTCCACAGCATCGCCCTGCACTACTTCCACTACAATTTCTGCCGCAAACACCAGTCGATCAAGACGACTCCGGCCGTCGCCGCTGGCGTGGCGGATCACCGCTGGACCATGCTGGAGTTTGTCGAACTGCTGGAGAGGGAAGAGAAGATTCGGGGAGGGCGGATCACCGACTACAAGCCCGCCGCCAGCGTGAAGGCCAAAAAAGGACTTTAAACAAAGTATACCTCTACCCGTTCGCTAGCCGGTCTTGCATCCGCGGCGGGTCTTGCTACACTACTCGGCTCGCTCTGGCCTCCGCCGGGCGTGAACCGACCCCCTGATCCGATCCCCGCCCGCCAGCAAAAGGGACCCGCCATGCCCCGCGTCTGCGAGTTTACCGGCAAAAAAACGACCACCGGCAACACCTACACCACCCGTGGTAAGGCCAAGTACCTCGGCGGGGTCGGCACGAAGGTCACCGGCAAGACCAAACGCAAGTTCAAACCGAACATCCAGCAGGTCAACGCCCTGATGGAAGACGGCAGCGTCCGCAAGGTCAAGGCATCGACCCGGGCGATCCGCAACGGCCTGGTGACCAAACCGCTCAAGCGCCGCTACGCCTACAAGCCCGACGCCGCCTCGGCAGAATGAGGCGCTCGGCACCCCGCGGGGCCGGCGTCGATGCGTGCCCGGGCATCGACGACCGAGAATAATCGTTATCGCTTGCCTATGTTGACTTTGTGCAATTTCGTGCTTTAATTTAGACAGCAGCGACATCGCCCGCCGCTGGAGGCCCCGACCGACGACACGCCTGCGACGCAGGATCGGTCGAACCAACGCTCCGGCAACCACCAAGCAGGATCGACGGACTCAGGCCAACGCAAGCCTTTCACGAAGGAAGGACGCCGCGAAGGCTGTTCCTTGCGCCAAGCCTCGATCGATCCAACGCAGACGCGTCTGATGCTTGTCAGTCAGGAAACGTATGAGCACCTCGGGGAACAACGACCGCGAAAACGTACTCGCCGCGACGGACCTGGTCCGTCTGATCGGCGAGCACGTTCAGCTGCGCCCCAAGGGCCGGGAGTTCGCCGGGCTCTGCCCGTTCCACGACGACAAGAACCCGTCGATGCAGGTCAGCCCTCAGAAGCAGATCTACAAGTGCTTCAGTTGCGGGGCCGGCGGCACGGCGTACGACTTCGTGATGGGCTACCACAAGTTGACCTTCCCCGAGGCGCTCAAAATGCTCGCCGACCGCGCGGGCATCGAGCTCACGCCGTTGAAGGGAAGGGGCCGAGGGGCCCAGGGGCAAGGGGAGAGTAAGAGCGGCGACCGGCGTAAGCGTCTGCTTAGCGTCAACGAATTGGCCGTCGCGTACTACCAGGACCAACTCGCCTCGCCCGTCGGCGAACCGGCCCGCGCCTACCTCGCGCAGCGTGGGGTCAGCGACGAGATGGTCGAGCGGTTCCAACTCGGCTACGCCCCGCACAGCTGGCACGCGCTGGCCGAGGCGGTCGCCGAGAAACGCTGGGACAAGCCGGCGTTCGAGGCCGCGGGGCTGATCGCCCAGGGCAGCAAGGGTTTGTACGACAAGCTGCGGCACCGGCTGATCTTCCCGATCTGCGATGACGCGGGCCGGGCGATCGCCTTCGGCGGGCGGACCCTGCCGGGCAACGAACTCGACGACCCGACCGTTGACGCGAAATACCTCAACAGCCCCGAGACGCTGCTTTTCAATAAGTCTCGGACGCTGTACGGACTGGACCTCGCCAAGCGGGCGATCATCCAGAGCAAGACCGCCGTGATCGTCGAGGGCTACACGGACGTGATCGCCTGCCACCAGCACGGCCGGGAGAACGTCATCGCCGCGCTGGGCACCGCGTTCACGAACGAGCACGCGACCAAGCTCCGCCGGCTGTGCGAGAAGGTTGTGCTCGTGTTCGACGGCGACGCCGCGGGCCACAAGGCCGCGGACCGCGCGGTCGAGGTTTTCTTTGCAAGTGATATTGATGTTTCTGTTGTTATTTTGCCCCAAGATTCAGACCCGGATGAAATACTAAGCAGAGAAAATGGTGTAAGTGATTGGGATAATTTATTGTTGGCTTCTAAAGATTGTATTGAGTACCAATTCAGCAGATTAAGTGAACGTATGCACTCGACCGGCACTCGCTCTGGTAAAGAAGAGCATGTAAGACAATTTGTTGATCGTATTGTCCAAATCGGCTTTACAGATTTAGCTATCGAGCGCAGAGCGTTTCTGATTAGCCGTATTGCTCAAGTAGTCAACTATCCACATAGCAGTATCAAGCAATTAGTTGACCGTTATTTGGCAAAATATAGGGTGGCTAAAGAAAGGCATAGAGATTTTTCAGACAAAACGATTGAAGTAAGTTTAGGAGATCGATCTTCATTTGCTCTCAACATGATGCGCAAGGCTAAAGCGATTGCTGCCGAGTATGTAATCGCTTGTGTAGTACGCGATCCTAATCTTTTTTACGAAATGGGTGTCGACGAGGAGTTGGTCCCGGAGGAGCTAGGTGGAGACCACAAAAATTTATACCAAATCATCGCCAAGCGATTTGAAGATGACAAACCCGTCAATCTTCAATCAATCCTTTTGGTTACATCCGAGGTGGGGCTTCAAGAAGTAGCAAATTTGTTGACGGGTGTAGATCTTAAATTAGATGCTTTGCTCCAAGATTCGCAATATTCAATCAAAGCTATATTGAGAAGTCATATTGATGCTCTCAGGCATATTCGTGCGGAACAAAATTATATAAATGAGAAAATGAAGTTTTTGAATGCGGACAGGATGATTGGTTCGATCGATGAAGTTGCTGCGAAATTTTTCGATTATGCAAGGAGATATTTTTTGGAGCATCCATCTCCCGGGAGAATTTATGGTCACTCTCCTGATACTCGAGTTGTTGGCGTAACTGGTAGCGATGACCCATCGCCGCACCGTATTAGTGACGAAAGTATTCGGAGCGCACTGGCCGGATGATTTTTGTGTGCAATAATGAAGAATTACGATTTACTGTCGTTGGAAGACTAACAAGGATACAAAGGTAACATGATCCAGGACATCCTCAACCCCGCGGTAACCGAACTGTTCGAGCACGGCAAGTCCGCCGGCTTCATCACGTTCGACCAGCTCAACGCCACGCTGCCGGACCGCTACGTCTCGCCCGACAAGCTCGACGAGCTGCTCGTGGTCCTGCGCGAGCTGGACATCGAGATGGTCTCGGCGATGGCGCTGCCGCTCAGCGAACGGCCATATGACAAGGAGAAGCTCGGCCTGCGGGTCGAGGTCGCCGCCGACCCCACGCCTGAGCCGCAGGAAGTCGAGGTCGAAGACACCGCCGACGACGACGCCCCGGCAACCACCGACGACGATGACGACGAAGAATCGTCGGACGAAGACGGCGAAACCGAGCTGCTCACACCCGAGCAGGCCCGCGCCGAACTCGCCGCCGCGCTCTCCGAGCCCAACTCCAAGCGCATCGACGACCCGGTCCGGATGTACCTCACGCAGATGGGCGAGATCAGCCTGCTGACGCGTGACGAAGAGATCCGGCTGGCGAAGAAGATCGAGATGTGCCGGTACCTCTTCCGCCGCAAAGTCCTGATGAACGACTATTCGATCGCGCAGTCGGTCGAGATCCTGGACATGGTCCACGCCGGCGACCTGCCCTTCGACCGGACGATGAAGATCTCCACCGCCGAGGAAAACGCGAAGGAAAAGATCGCGACGCGCATCCCCAACAACCTGAAGACCATCAAGAAGATGCTCGAGCTCAACCGCGAGCTGTGGGAGCAGATGGAATCCGAGGAGCTGACCGACGAGCAGTACGACGCCGCCCACGCGGAGATCCGCGACCGTCGGCGGAAGATGGCGACGCTGATCGAGGAGTGCTCGCTGCGGACGTCGCGCGTCCAGCCGCTTTTGAAGAAGCTGACCTCGATCAGCCGGAAGATGAACGAGTTGGTCGCCGAGCTCGAGAAGGCCGAGGAAAACCCCGACCGCTACGACCCCGAAGACGTGATGGTCATGGAAGAGGAGCTGTCGGGCCTGCGGTCGCTGGTGCTCGAAGAGCCGGAAGAGCTCGAAGAGCGCGTCGCCGATGTCAAGCTCGTCTTCGACGAGTACGAGTCGGCCAAGCGTGACCTGTCCGGCGGCAACCTGCGCCTGGTCGTGTCGATCGCCAAGAAGTACCGCAACCGCGGCCTGTCGTTCCTCGACATCATCCAGGAAGGCAACACCGGCCTGATGCGCGCGGTGGACAAGTACGAGTACAAGCGTGGCTACAAGTTCTCGACCTACGCGACCTGGTGGATCCGCCAGGCCATCACCCGCGCCATCGCCGACCACGCCCGCACGATCCGCATCCCCGTGCACATGATCGAGACGATGAGCAAGCTGCGCAACATCCAGAAGCACCTGCTCCAGGACCTGGGCCGCGAGCCCACCATCGAGGAGATCGCCGAAGCCGCGGACATGCCGGTCGTCGAAGCCCGCCGCGTGATGAAGATCAGCCGACACCCGATCTCGCTGGACCGCCCGGTCGGCGAGTCGGAAGACAGCTACTTCGGCGACTTTATCGAAGACGAAGCCGCGAGCAACCCGACCGACGCCGCGACCAGCGACATGCTCAAGCAGCGGATCGAGTCGGTGCTCAAGACCCTGACCTATCGCGAGCGGGAGATCATCAAGCTGCGCTACGGCATCGGCGACGGTTACACCTACACCCTCGAAGAGGTCGGCCGGATCTTCAAGGTCACCCGCGAGCGCGTCCGCCAGGTCGAAGCCAAGGCCATCCGCAAGCTGCAACACCCCGTCCGCAGCCGCAAGCTCGCCGGATTCATCGACGGCGACGAAGAGATGATGCTCAAGTAAGCGGGGACCACTTGGACCGGCTTGATCGAGTTGACTTCAAATCAATAGCCCCCACCGCGAGGTGGGGGTTTTATTGCATCCAACTCGATCCCCCCACCTCGCGGTGGGGGCTACAGATGAGATTCGATTGGCGTTGAGTGGCGGCAGGATCCGACACGACCCCGACATCAGTTTTGGCTACCGCTTCTGATCGAACAGCCACTTCCACATCGCCTCGTCCCCGTACGCCTTGTCCCAGCTGTTGTGGCCGACGCCGGGATACGTGGTAAGCCTGGCGTTCTCGCCGTTGCGGGCGTTGATTGTTTCGACCATGCGGGTCGATTCTTCGACGGGCACGACGCGGTCGTTCTCGCCGTGGAAGACCCACATCGGCAGGCGCGAGAGGCGCAGCGCGTCGAAGTACATCCCGCCGCCACAGATCGGCACCGCCGCGGCGAAGCGATCGGGCTGACGCGCGGCGAGCGCGAACGTGCCGTACCCGCCCATCGACAGGCCGGTCACGTAGACGCGGTCTTTGTCGACGTTGTATTCGCGCTCGATCTTGTCCAACAGCGCGACGAGCATGTCGATCTCGTCGGTCCACCACGAGCCCGCCGGGCACTGCGGCGACACGACGATCGCGCCGAAGTCGTGGCCCTGCGCGACCATCTTCGGCGGGCCGTGCGACTTGACCTTCTTCAGGTCGTCCCCCCGCTCGCCCGCGCCGTGCAGGAACAGGATCAACGGCACCGCGTCGCCGTCCTTCTCGTAGTCGCTCGGCAGCGCGATCAGGTATTTCAGCGTGTCGGTCCGCTTGACCTCGACGTCGATGCGGCCTTCGGTCTGATTCATGGCCATGCCCAGGGAGCAAACGAGCAGGGCGAACGATAGTGCAAGCGTGTCGATCATGCAGATTCCGGGTGAACAGGCGGCCGTGATACGCCCCGGACAGGCATTGTACGACCTCACGCCTTGCGACGCCGGCGACCGAGCAGCAACATCCCGCCGCTGAGCGCCGCCAGCGAAGTGGGCTCGGGCACCAATTCGTCCCGGACGAAAACGACTTGCGACCCCGTCCGGAAGGCGAGTCCGTCACCGCCGGTGTGGATCAAATCCGAACCGTTCGCGTAGCCCGGGATGTCGATGGTCCCGATCTGGATGAAGGTGTCGAGATCATACACGTGGATCTCTTGGTTGCGCAACACGAAGGCGCGGTTGTTGGCGGGATTGATCGCGCTGGGCCCGGACGTCGCGAGCGTGCCTTTTCGTGTCATGCTCGGCAGGTCGAGAACGATGCCGGTGGTCGAAAGGCCGGTCGTCCCGCCGGTGGTGAAATCGACGCCGAAGCCCGAAATCAATCGGCCGACCGACTCGATACGCCTCACGCCGTTGGCGTCGACTTCGTGCTTGTAGAAGCCGAAGCCCGTTGTCTCGTTGTTATACCCGTACAGCAGGCCGTCGCTGGCAAACGCGATCCGGTTGCTCCCGGTGTGGTTCGGGGTGTTGTCGGGAAGTTCGACACCGTTGGTATAAGCGAAGACGCCCGCGTGCCGTGGGCTCACGCCGCTGGACGCCGCGCTGACCAGGACCGTTGTCGGGTCGCTCGGCGACACGTCGATGTCTTCGGCGCGTGTCGGGCCGAAGCGTTCGGGCAGTGTGAACTGGGTGCCGGGCGTCAAGGAGGGGAGGTCAACGATGCGCACGGCACCGGCGCCATCCAAGCCGACGTAAGCCAACGAGCCATCGGCGGACACCGCGACCCGTGTCGGTTCACTGCCAACAAACACCGAGTCAACGATCGTCGCCGACCCCGGGTCCATCACGATCAGGCGGTTGCCAAAGGCCGGGCCGACGGTGCTGCCCGCGGTCGCCACGACGTTCCCGGTCGCGGGGTCCGTTGTGATGCCCCGTGTCGGCAGGTTGATCGATTGAACCGTTGTCAAGGCGGACGCGGGGAGTGCTGTGGCAACCAGAAGCAGCAGAAGCAGGCGCGCAGCGATAGCAGACGGAAGATTGCGAATCATCATGTTTAACTCCTTGGTGTGCCTCGGAAAGTATTAACGCGAGGATGGTAGCCAGTAGGGGGGGTGGCCAACAATTCCACTAAGAGGTTATTCCTGCGAGAAAAAGTGAAACAGCTGCGCCGGTCTGTCTAAGGACTTGTCTCGGTGTTGAAGTCGTCCGAACATCTGTTTCGAACGCCCCTCGGTGAATCAAAGCTGTTTCAGCGGGGCCTACGCCGCGTCGCGTAGCGTGTCGGGCAGGTGCTCGACGCCCTTGAGCAGTGTCGCGCGGTAGTGCGTGCTGCCCAGCCACCACGGCCGTCGAAGCAGCTGCTGCCAGAGGAACGTCCGCCCGGCGCTGTCGCGGCTCTCGGCTTCGGCGAGCGCGTAGATCCGTCGCCGTTCGTCGCAGTTGCGCCAGAGCTGGTAGCGCTGAGGCAGCGACAGGTGGTTCGCGTAGGCCTCGGCGACCTCGATGTACTCGCGCCCCTTCGCCAGCGTGACGGGCACGGCCGACGGCACGCCCGAGTCACGCACCGCGGCGAAGGTCAGCGTGGTCAGCACCGGCCAAACGTCAGCGGCGAGCAGCCGCGCCCCGATCTCGAAGCCCCAGGCATACTGCAGGTCCGTCTGCAAACCGCGGAAGTCTTCGAACAGCTCTCGCTTGAAGAAGCTCGAAGAAAGCGGCATCAGGCCGGTGTCGTGCATGAGGTAGGACGCGAGCGACGCGGGCTCGCTGGGCGTCAGCCCGCCGAGCGACTCGTCGAGCGGGCCGATCTTGTGCGCCTGGCCGACCAGCCACTTGGGCTTGTCTTCGCGCGTCATGCGGCGGGCGGCGTGCTCGATCGCGCCCGGCAGCAGGATGTCGTCCGCGGCGAGCAGGCAGACGATCTCGCCGGTGCAGCGCACCAGGCCCGCGTTGATCGCCTCGGCCGGTCCTGAGTCCCACTCGCTGTGCCAGTAAGTCAGGTCCTCGTCATAGATCTGCAGGATGTCCACGCTGTCGTCTTCGCTGCCGCCATCGAGCACGATGAGCTCGAGGTTGTCGTAGCCCTGATCGAGCACGGAACAGATCGCCTGCTCGACGAACTGGCCGTGGTTGAGGCAGGGGATGATGACCGAGACACGGGGGAGCTTCCGGGGGAGGTTCGAAGCGCTTGACATCGAGCGGTCCTTGTCGGCAGACGGTGTGCGGTGCGTGGCGGAACAACGGCACCGGTTTCGTCGGCCGATTCGGGACCCGGATGAAGGTCACAAGCGGGATAATCGGTACAAATTAACAACGCCGATAATCAAGCGGCGAGCCGCGGTGAGATCGTCGGAGAAATGTCGAGCCCGAGCGCCTGCAGGTAACGCTCGGCGGCGTCGGGCCAGGTGTAGCTGGCCGAGCGGGCCTTGGCGGTGCGGCCCAATTCCCGGGCAAACGCGGGGTTGGCGGCGAGCAGCAACAGCTTCGCGCCGAGCTCGCCCGGGTCGTGCGGGTCGAGCACAAAGCCTGTCACGCCGTTGTCGATCAACTCGTCGCTCGCGGTGAAGACCGGCGGGATCGAGGTGAAGTCGGCGGCACGGGCGAGCGCGGGCAGGCCGTGCGCGTGCGCCTCGACGATGACGTTGCCGAAGGTCTCGAAGCGCGAGGGCAACACGAGCGCGTTCATCGCCGCGAACGCGGGCGCGGGGTCCGCGAGGTCGCCGGTCCAGATCGTGCGCGGTCCCAGCCCGGCGTCGGCGATCCAACGCCGCGCTTGATCCAAGCCGCCGCCGCCACCCACGACGAGCAGGCGCGTGTGGTCGGGCATGGCCTGCTGCTTTAAGGCGCGGATGAGGAAGGGCAGGTCTTTACACGGGTCGCCGGGCCGCCCGACGAAGCCGACGACGAAATGCTGCGCGGACAAGCCGAAACGCTCGCGCGGGCTGGGCGGTACGGATCGGGCGTGTGCGGGGTTGGGCACGACGATGGCGCGTCCGCGTCGGCCGTAGAACCGCGTGTGCTGTTGGCGGAGGTTGTGCGATTCCTGGATGACCAGCGCGGCACGCCTGTACGCGTAGCGGTCCAGCCGACGCGCCAGCAGCGACCGGCCCAGCGGCGCCATCTCGGGGATCGTCCGCGCCGCGTGCGTCAGCCCGTCGTAACAAAACACCGGGCGGTACAGGAGCCTGGACGCAAGCCCCATGCGGATCGCCGCGACCGCCGCCGTGGGCTCGTTCGCCCAGACGACGTCGCTCGGAGGGGCGCTGGCCAACGCGCGTTGCCACCAGCGCACTTGCAGCCACTCGCCCACCCGCCAAAGCCGACCGAACTCGACCGGCTTGTGCCGCTGGATGGTCAAGCTCTCGCGCGGCTGCGCTTCGTTGGGCGACCCATCGATCGCTTCGCTAACGACGTGGACGTGCGGGCCTGCGTCCGCCAGCGCGTTGGCGTACTCCCAGAGCACACGCTCGAGTCCGCCGAAGCGGCGCGGCCAGAACAAGCGGTTCAGGATCGTGATGCGTGGGGTCATGCCGCTTCCCGTCGTGACGCGGTGGGTCGGTCGCTCGGCCGTGAATCGATGAACACGTCGTCACGCCCGACGCGTGGCATCGCGCGTTCGCTGTAGAGGTGGCCCAGGCCAAACGCGTCCAGCAGCGCGAGCGCCTGATCGATCTGGGCGGTGTTGACACGGCTCTGCCAGTCGTGGATCAGGCTGCCGCCGCGCAGGATCGCGGAGTCACGCCGGAAGTGGGGCGAGTGTTGATGCCTTGCGCGTTCGATGCCGCGCGGGGTGGCCCTGCTCAGGAAGCCGAACAGCGCCTCCGCTTCGCTGTCGAACGATTCGCAGACCCGCTCGTACTGCAAGACGTGCGCCTCGCCCGCACGGAGCTGTCGCAATGGCACGACGTTTTCGATGCACCACATCGTCACGTGCCTTTGCCACGCGTCGCCCTCGAAGGCGACCCGCTCGACGAGTTCCCGACAGGGTCCGAGGTGGTCGCGCACGAGTCGCGGTTGGTCGAGCAGCTGGCCCAGGTGCGTTTCCCAGCCGAGTTTCAAACGGGAGTACGCGACGGCGCACGGATGCCGCATCGCGAAGAGCAGCGTGACCTGGGGGCAGTCCGCCCTGATCCAGCCGAGCATCAGGTTCGCGCGGATCGCCTTGATCAGCCGCTGTTTCGGGAACGCCTTGCGGTTGTACGCGTCGGTCCACGCGGTGCGCACACGCCCGGCGAGCAGGCCGCGGACCACGTGCGCTTCGCTGGGTGTCTCCGCGTCGCTGGGCAGGTATCGCATCGCGGGCCAGCCGCGCAGCCGCTCAACGCGACCGGGGTGGAACGGCTCGAACACGTCGCGGTACGCATTGCCGTGGTTGACGATCTGCCCGAGCCACGTCGTCCCGCTGCGCCCCGACCCCGCGAGCAGCACCGTGCCCGACAAGTCGTGGCGGTCTACGTGCGCCATGCCACGCAGCACCCGCGCTCGGCGGCCGGCGTCTTGAACAGCGCGTTGGAGGCGGTAGGGCATCATGCGGCGGCGGTGTCGTTTGGTTTCTGCGATTGCCCGTCCTTGTGGATCAAACGCCCCGCTCGCTTGAGCAACGGCCAGACCGGGCGGATGATCGGCTGGCCCTTGAGCCGGCGGGTCTTGAGGTTGTCGTACTGTTGTTGGAACAGCTTCGTCGAGGTGTAGAACGTCGGCGCGTACCGGCAGGCCTGGGCGGCGAGCATCGCCGCGTGGCGGAACCGAAGCAGGTCGTCCGCGGTGACGTGCAGGTCCTCGGGGTGGCGTACGAGGTTGAGCAGCCGACGCCCCGCGACCGGGTCGGTGCCGGGCAGCAGCCGGTCGATCCGCGCATCGCGCAGGCGGTAGAATCGCTCGCCGTGGTCCGCGTCCCAGCCCGCGGTCGCGGAGGTTTCGTGAACGCGGTAGCGCAGCAGAGGCTGGTCGAGCGTCCCAAACCGCACGATCATCGCCATCCGCACCCACAGGTCGTAGTCCTCGTGGCCCGGCGGCAGGTCGCGGTAGTTGCCCGCTTCGAGCACGCCCGAGCGCCGCAGCATGACCGACGGGTGGCTGACCGGGTTGGTAAATCGCAGCGCCCAGCGCACTTCCGCGTCCTCGGTCGGGTGGTCGGTCAGCGGCGCGCGGTCGCCCAGCCGGCACATCTGTGTGCCCAGCACGCCGACCTTGCGGTGGTCGCAGAGGAAATCGACCTGCCGACGCAGGCGGTCGGGCTCGGCAAAGTCGTCCGCGTCGATCCGCGCGAGCAGCTCCGACTGCGCGCTGACCACAAGCTGCGCGAGCGCCATGCCCAGGCCGATCCGCGCGTTGCCGATCACCCGTCCTTGGATCTCACGACCGATCCATTTACGCAGTATGTCCGGCGTCGCGTCTTTCGATCCGTCGTCCCACACGTAAACCGTGTGGGCGTGGTCGGCGTAGTCCTGTTCGGCGATGGAGATCAGCGTCGATTCGAGGGTCCGCTCGGCGTTGCGAACCGGCAATAGCCATGTCACGCGTGGGGGCATGATCGGTCTCCTTACGCGGCGAGCCTGTCGGGTTCATGAAAGCAGCGGACGCCGGCCCGGCGAAAGATCGCCTCGAAGCGCTCGGCGTAGGTGTGCTCGGCGAGCGTGCGCTGGTAGCCGCGCTCGGCGATCGCGCGGCGCTCCTCTTCGTGGTCGAGGTAGTAGCGCACCTGGTCGATCAGGTCATCGAGGGATTCGAACGTCGCGCAGTCCACGCCGGGCTCAAGGTAGGCGTCCAGGTCTTCCGCCGGCTGGGTGAGCAGGAACCCGCCGCAGGCCGGCACCTCGAAGACCCGCCCCTTGATCTGGCGTGGCGGCGCGTTCACGCTTCGCTGGGCGCGTGACTTGCTCCACTGCGCCGCGCGTTGGGCGCCGCTCCATAAGCGCCACAGCGCGGGCTTGTCGCGCAGCGTTGCCACGGCGTGGCTCGACGCGAGCGCTTCGAGGCGTGTCCGCGTCTCGCTGGACGCGTCGGCAAAATTGAGATTGATCCGGCTTGTGCCGAACACACGCACCATCTCCGCCTGGTCGAGCTTGCCCGCCTCCCAACCGTTGCCCCAGGCCTTCACGCGGACGCCGGCACGCCGCAGCGCTTCGACCGCTTGCGCGCGGACGCCGTAGGGCTGACCGACGAACGTGACGTCATGGACGCAAGCACCCCGCGTGGGCCTGTAGGCGTGCTGGTTCGCGGCCCACTGGCTCTTAATGACGTTGGTCAGGCCGTGCCGCCGGTACTGCGCGAGCGCGGTCTGCGACGTGGTGACGACGTGATTGAAGCAAGGCGTCCAAGCGCGGGCGTGGCTCTCGAACTGCCAGTGGTCGTCGCAGAACCAGTTAATCGTGACCGTATCGGTCTGTTCGGAGATGCGTCGCATGGCGCGCTTGTCGATCAGGTCGCGCCGGACAACGCCGAACAGCACGTCCGGCCGATCCGAGCGAACGATCGCTTCGAGCCGGCGGTTTGTTTCCCTTCGGCCCAGCTCATCGACAAGCGTCGGGTAATCGAAATACGCGACCTCCAGGCCCATCGCGCACAGCGACTGGTAAAAGTTGAAGTGCTCGAAGCTGAGCCCGCGTGACTTGCGGCCGTAATCGTATTGTGGGGCGACGTAAAGGATACGCATGGGGTTCTCTTGTCAGGCGGCGTCCGCCCGCTGTCGTGGGTCGATCGCGACACGGGCCTGCGCGACGCTCAACCCGCGACGAGACCAGCCTTCCCAGACGAACGGCACGCCGAAGTACGGCTCGTGCGTATGGCCCAGCGCACGGACCAATCGCTCGCGTCGCGCCTCGGCATCCGGCACGAAGTCATGGAACTGCACGATCAGGCGGTCGATGCGCGGGGCCCAATCGCTTTGCACGATCCATTCCAACAGGTCGTACTCCCCGCCCTCGATATTCATCTTCATCAGATCGATACGCGAGATACCGAGGCGCTCGAGCGTTTCACCAAAGCATTCGAGTCGTGCTTCGACGGTTTCGCCGGACTTTTCGAACTGGCTGGAGCGCTCGCCGGCGACACGCAAAGACAGTTCCGCCGACGCCGCGCCCAGGCCCGCGGTGAACACGCGGGCCGCGGGGTTGTGTGCGAAGCGTTCACGGATCCGGTCCGCGTAGTCCGGGACCGGTTCAAAAATAAACGAACGGCAGCGGTACCGCGCGAGCATCTCGGCGGAGAAGTCGCCGCGGTACCCGCCGAGATCGATGACCGTGCCGCCTTCGCGGATGGGGTGCTCGTACAGCACCTGCTGATCGGGGTACGCGTGCTGCCAGCGCACCAGGCGGTGGGCGACCTCGCGCGAGCGCAGGCGTCGCGCGTACCAGCCGAGGTAGACCGCGGCCTTGTCCATCATGCGTGCCAACCGAGCGGCGAGTTGTGGGGTCGTCGTCATGGGGTTACGCCGCCTGTCGGTTCAGGAGTCGGGCGAGGGTGTTCGAGATCGAGCGCGGCAGGCTCTGGATCGCCGGCATGGCGGGAAGCGCGCGTTCGCGTCGCTGGCGGACGCGAATCGGTTTGTCGTCGAGTCGGCCGAACCAGCCGGCCCGGCGTCGTGGCGAGGCGAGTCGCGAGGCGTCGCGCGGGTCCAGTTGGTCGAGGTAAGGCGAAAGCAGGTCGAACGCGTGCTCGTCGGCTACGCCGGTCTTCGCATAACGCGTCCAGTACGAGCCGTGCCCGTCGCGGTGCAGGTAGCTGGTGTTGGGCACGACGAGCATCTCGCCGCCGACCGCGACCTGCCGCAGGCCGAAGCCCCACGTGTCCAGTGCGCCGTGCTGCGTCGGGTAGCCGCCCGCCGCTCCGTGGCTGGAGCGCGCGAAGAGGTAGTTGCCGCTCGCGCCGGGCACGCGACCGGTTGCCAGGTACGCCGACAGGTTGTATCGCTCGTAGGCGTAGTTATGCGCGTGCGTGACCGACCGCGTGTTCGCTTCGCCGCGGAAGTAATCGACACGCGCGAAGCAGGCGACCTCCGCCGGGTCCCGGTCCATCGCGTGTCTCAAGCGATCGACACTGCCGGGCAAGAGCACGTTGTCCGCGTCGAGGCAGAAGAGCAGGCCCGTGCGTGCCTGCGCGATCGCGGTGTTGCGCGCCGCGCCGCCCCCGCGGTTCTTGTCGTGGCGGATCAACTCGATCTCGGGGTACGAGACGACCAGCTTTTCGACCACGCCCGCCGTCTGGTCCGTCGACGCGTCATCGACGACGAGGTACCGGTCGCCCGTGCGGAGGTTGCCTTGCATGATCGAGTGAACGGCCTGCGCGATAAAGGGCTCGGCGTTGTAGGCGGGGGTGAAAAAGGTCACCGGGCGGGCACGCTTCTGGACTGTCCAGACGCCGTGGCCGTGCGCTTCGGGCAGCCAGCCGAAGCGTACGAAGAATCGCTCGACCGCGCGTCGCACACCGGGGAAGTCGGGGTGGTCCAGGTCGTGGCCGGCGACGATGCCGCCCTCACGCACCTTGCAGAACCACGCCGAGAGGTCCGCGAGCAGGCCCGTCTCGCTGTGGTCTGCGTCGAGGTAGACGAAGTCGAGCGCGCCGTCTTCGAAGCGTTCGCTGGCGGCAACGGATTCCTCGCGCACCAGTTCGAACCGGCTGCCGAAGGGCTTCATGCGTTCGACAACGCGTTGGGCGAGGCGGTCGAACACGGGCTGGGGCAGGTTCATCGGGTCGTCGTAGCCGTCGCGGTGCTGATAGCGATCGACGCCGAAGAGTTTGTCGACGCCCCCGCGTTCGAGGATCGCGGCCGCGTGACCGCCAAAGGCGACGCCTACTTCGACGCCGCGTCGCAGCCCGTGCTTGTGCACGAGCGCGGGGAACGCGTCGTATCCCGAGCGCCACGAGCCTTCGTGCTTTCGGATCAGCGCATCGATGTGCGGGTCTTCATGGTGCATGTTGCGTACCTGTGTCATGCGGCGCGGCTGACGAGTTTCGCCAGCCGTTCACGCAGCGCGTGCATCCGCCAGGCGGGGATGCGTCCCTTGCGTGGCGCGTCCTTTGTGCGCAGCGGGCGTTTCGGGAGGTCGTTGAACCACCGCTGTTGGTTGTCGTTTTGCAGCAGGTAAAGCCGCGACTCGGCGGAGAGGCGGTCGATAAACGGCCGGAGGATCGACCATGCCAGTCGGTCGGTCTTGCCCGGCTGTGCTTCGCGCTGCCAGTAGCTGTCGTGGCCGATGCGGTGGTCGTAGTAGCCGTCGTGGCACACGGCGACGACGCAGTGGTTGGCGACCAGTCGCAGGCCGAAGCCCCATGAGTCGAGCGCACCCGCGTGTTCGGGGTAGCCGTCGGCTCGCCGCCAGGCGTCGCGCGTCAACAGCAGGTTGCCGGCGGCGGCGGGCGGGTCCTGCATCGCGCAGTACTGCTCGAAGCTCGCCTGCCCCGCGGGGTAGCGGTGGGTCCAGGCGGTCTGGCTCGGTTCGTCGCCGTCACGGAACAGACGCACCTCGCCGAAGCAAACCGCGTCCGCGCTGTTCGCGATTAAGTGCCGGCGCAGCGACGCGACGCTCTCGGTCGCCAACACGTTATCCGCGTCGAGCATGAAGACCAGTTCGTGCGTCGCCTCGTTGATCGCGCGGTTCCGAGCCGCGCCCGCGCCAAGGTTCTGGGCCTGTCGGATGACCCGCACACCGGGGTACGCTTCGACGAGGGTGTCGATGACCTGCGCGGTCGCGTCGGTCGATCCGTCGTCGATGATGATCAACTCGTCTGCTTCGCAAAGATTGCCTTCGATCACCGAGACGGCCGCCTGCCAGAGCGTCTGCTCGGCGTTGTACGCCGGGATCACGAAGCTGATCGGCAGCGCCTGTTTCTGCACCCACCACACGCCGTCGCCTGCGCGATTCACCGGCCAGCCCAGCCGCCGGAAGAATCCCTCGACCGCGCTCGGTGTGTCGGGTGTTCGCGCGGTCCGGGCGTCGTACCCGGCGATCACGCCGCCGTTGCACACCTTGTCGACCCAGGCGCCCGGGCCGGCGTCCGGGCGTGTCGGGTTGGCGTGGAAGTAGACAAAGTCGAGCGACGCGTCGGCGACGCGGTGTGAAGCGGACCACGCCGGCTCGCGGATGAGATCGAATCGATGGCCGAACCGCGCAAGGCGATCGAGCGCTGCCCGGTACACGCGCTCGAGATCGCGCGGGCAAAGATCGGTCGATCGCTCGTCCTCAACATCGGCGATCGGTTGGTACGCATCGATACCGATGAGCGAATCGATACCGCGGTAGTCGAGCAGCGACTCGCACAGCCCGCCGAAGCCAACCCCGACCTGCGCGCCGCGCACGAGCCCGCGTGCCTTGACCAGGCGCATGAACTGGCGATACGACGGACGCCGCGCCTCTTCGTGCCGCTGTTGCAGGGTGACCAGGTCGATCGGTGGGATGTCGGGCGTATTCATGCGGCGCGGCTCCCGTTGTCGGACGAGTCGGTCGCGTTCGTGCGGTCGGCGTGGACGGTACGCGTGCCGTGACCGGGCACGTTGACAAGTCCGAGGTTGATCGGGTCGTAGTCCCGCGACCACTGCTCGGTGACCATGAAGTCCATGAGGTCGCTGGCCCAGAGGTACTCGCGCATGCCGTCGCGGTAGCCGCCGACGCCGATGGTGTACCGGCCGGGCCGCAGCAGCAGGGCGGGCAGCCGGGCGTGGGCTTCGAATCGGCCGGCGGGCAGGTCGGTGGGCACCGGCGCGTCGTGCCGGGTCAGGACGCGCACGCCGTCGCGGTAGACCGAGAAAGTGGTCCGGAAGTCGGGGATCGCCCGGCTGGCTTCGCCGACGACGCGCAGGTCGATGGGCTGGTCGGGGCGGACGATCCGCGGGTCGTTGTTGCTGACGCCGTTGACGGTCAGGTCGTGGAAGCGCACCGCCTGCGCGAGCGGCCCGGCGAAGACGCCCGACGGGTCGCGACGCCAATCGGAGACGAGGCGGAGGTACTGATCGACCGCGTCCTGCGGGTCGGTGATGCAGACGACCTTCCCGCCGTCCATCAGCATGACGCGGTCGCACAAGCGCGACACCGCGCCCATGTCGTGGCTGACGAACAACACGGTCCGCCCGCCCTCGGCGATCTCGCTCATCCGTCCCAGGCAGCGCTGCTGGAAACCCGCGTCGCCCACCGCCAGCACCTCGTCGATCAGCAGCACCTCCGGCTCGAGGTGCGCCGCCACCGCGAAGGCCAGGCGGACGTACATCCCGCTCGAGTACCGCTTCACAGGCGTGTCGATGAAACGTTCGAGCTCGGCGAAGCCGACGATGTCGTCGAACTTCGCGCTCACCTCCCGGCGTTTCATCCCCAGGATCGCGGCGTTGAGGAAGACGTTTTCCCGGCCGGTCAACTCGGGGTGGAAGCCCGTGCCGACTTCGAGCAGCGAGCCGACGCGGCCGCGCAGGGTGGCGGTGCCCTCGGTCGGCTCGGTGATGCGAGAGAGGATCTTTAAGAGCGTCGATTTGCCGGCTCCGTTGCGGCCGATGACGCCGAGCACCTTGCCCGGCTCGGCCTCGAAGCTGACGTCGCGCAAGGCCCAGAAGGCCTCGCGCTGACTATTGGTTTGCGTTTGTGGCCGCAGGCAAAGCCGCGACCATGCGGAGCCCGCCAGCCCGTACAGCCGTTCCCCGAGCGTGCGGCTCGCGCTGACGCCTTCGCCCAGGCGGTAACGCTTGCTCAGGTGGTCGGCTTGGATGGCGGGTCGTGTCATGTCGCGTGTGAATACGGGAAGCCGGGGCGGTCAAACGATGTCAGCGAATCGGCGCTCGGCGCGTTGGAAGTAGACCAGCCCCGCAACGAGCGCGGCCAGGCCCACGCCCGTCGAGACCAGCCAGTCGGTGTAAACGATCGGGGTACCGAGCATCGCGCTGCGCAGCGCGCCGATCGTGCCGCCCACCGGGTTCAGCGACAAGAGCCAGCGGAAGCGCTCGGGCAGGATCGTGACCGGATAGATGACCGGTGTGAGGAAGAACAGGAGGCGCGTGAGGAACGGCAGGACGTGGCGGAAGTCGCGGTACGCCACGGTGATCGCGGACATCAAGACCCCCACGCCCAGCACGCCGATCATCAGCGTGACGATCATGACCGGCACGAGCACGGCCGACGCGGAGAAGGGCACCTGCATCACCACCATAGCGAGGACCAGGATGACCATGCCGATGGCATAATCGATCAGCGGAGCACCGGTCGCGGCGAGCGGGACGATCAGCCGCGGGAAGTAGATCTTGCGGACGATGCCGGCGCTGGCGACGACGCTGCCGCTGGACGCGGTCACGGCGGACTCGAAAAGCGTCCAGGGCATCAGCCCCGCGAGCGCAAAGACGAAATAGGGCACGGGGCCTTGGTCGTCCAGGCCCATCAGCTTGCCGAAGAACAGCGTGAAGACCAGGGCCAGCGCCAGCGGCTGAATGACCGCCCACCCGACGCCGAGCGCCGCCTGCTTGTAGCGCACCTTGATATCACGCATCGCCAGGATCACGAGCAGGTCGCGGTAGCCCCACAGCGCATCGAGGCCCAGCCGGCCGAGCCCGCGCGTCGGGCGGATGACCGTGGTAGGCAGTGCGTGTTGGGGTGGGGTGGGGATCGATGACACCAGACGTCTCCGCGCAACAACGCCCGGCCGGTAACCGGGCCTATCGCTTATCGTCGCCTGGCGGTATCGGTCCACAGACGATCCCACCAGCCCGATCAGGCGAGGTCTTAACGGACCTAAGCCGCGGCAACCGTCCGATAAAGCGATAAGTGACAGCGCGGTCGGCGACACGCCGATCGGCGTTCACAGCGAATCGCGTTCGCTTGATTATCCGGACGCTGCGGCGGCGTATGAAGCCGGTCGGTGTTCGCGGCTCAGATCGGCCGAGCGGGGGCGGGGGATTCTTCGGTGATGTGCTCGGTGAGGATGCCGGGCGGTTGCCGGGTTTCGGCCTGCCGCTGCAACTGCTTGTGACGCGCCTTTTTTTCCCGGCGTGTCGGCTGATCGAAGGCGTAGAGGCCGCCCTTGTGCTTGTCCAGCGCGCGCTGCTGGCGGGCCTGCTCTTTCGCTTCCTTGGCGGCCAGCTTCGCGGCCTTGCGCTGCGCGCGTTCCGTGAGCGCTTGTTCATCGATTTCGACGACGGGCTTGTTCGCGAGCAGGCCCGCGGCGAGGACGCCGATCAGCGCGATCAGCGGCAGCCGCAGCGCCTCGCCGGGCGCGGCGTGGACGAAGGCGAGCGCGAGCAGCGGGGCGGCGAGCACGGCGGTTTCGACGTACCGCCGTCGCGCGAGCAGCACGCCGACCGACACCGCGGCCAGGGCTGCCAGCCCGGCATTCATCAATAGCCAACCGTCGGCCAACGCGTCCGCGACCGGGTCCGGCTGGGCGATTTGTCGCGGACGAAGTTGGATCGTGTTTGCGGTGAGCTTGCCCGCGTCGCCGAGCGGCAGTCGCAACGCGGCCCCGAGTTCAGCCAGCGACGGGTCGGTGAGCGTGATCAGCAGCCGGTCCCCGGCGGACCGGTCGCTGCCGTCGAACCGCGGGTCGGCGGTGAACTCAACGAGCGCCGCGTCGGCGGATAAACCGTTCACGAACACGCGGTAGCCAAAGATCGGCACGAGCGCAAAGGCGGATACGACGACCGCGAACGTGACGGCTTGTTTTGTGCCATGCTTGAGCGAGACGTGGCCGACAAACGGGCCCGCGAGCGCCGCGACGATCCAGAGCAGCGGGGCGGTGAGCCCGGCGAGGGCGAGCAGGATGCCCCCGCCGATCGCGAAGCCGAGCCCGCGTTGCACGGCGTGGAGCGACAGCGCGAGGCCGAGGGTCACCAGGCCCAGCGCGATCGCCGTGCCCGACAGCGTGTTGGCCGCGGTCAGCACGCCGGGGTGCACCGCGATCAGCGCCGCGGCGAGGACGCCCGCGGCGCGTCGGCCGGTGGCGATGCGCCCGATGACATAAGCCGCGGGCACCGCGATCAGCGTCAAAAGCGAACCGACCAGCACCATCACCCAGCCCGGCGCATGGGCGGTATCGAGCGCCGCGGCGAGCAGGCCGGGCAGCGGGAACGCGTCAACCGGTTGGTCGCCGAACACCTGTTTGCCGTGTCGCGAAAGGGCTTGAAACGAGCGTGTATCGATACCTTGCATCGGCCCGAAGAAACCGAGCACCAGACGCAACAGCGCCCCCGCGATCATCAGCAACAGCAGGCACGACACGCCGTCGATCTGCTGCTGCGGTTCTTCGTCCGCCCGGCTGGGCGATGATCGCCGGCCAACCGGGTCGGCGCCCTGCGGCTGCTTGGCGCACAGCCCGAGGGTCTGCACCGTGGCCTGCGGGGCGGGCTCGGCGGCGTCCTTCCGCGTCGCGGTTGTCGGCTCGGGGATGTTGGACAGAGAACGCATCGTGTGTCACCGATCGATGGCAGAACCAAAGCCTGTGTGTTATCGGCACGCACGGGTCGGCGATGAAGCACCTCACGGCACAGGTTCGCGCTTGCCCAACGCGTCGGCGTACGTGTTGGTTGTGTACCGGTCGTACCGGTCGTACCGGGCGTGACGGCTGCGTCGATCGGTTCTTTGTCTTTTTCCACGCGCGCTGACTGTTGCGATAGCGTCAAACCGCCCATCGGATCGCGTCAACGCCGATCGCGGCTCAGGTTTTTGCCCGATCCGAAGTCTGCTTGCAAGTGAAGTGGTTCGCGGGATAGTTCGATAGTTTCCGCTATACAGGGGGGGCGTCCCACGCGGCCGCCCAATAGAAGTCAAGGGTCGGTCTCACCGCGCAGGCGGTGGGCGGGATGACAGGGAGCATTGCATTGAGCGGAGAAGCGACACGCCATCAATCGGAGATCACGCTCGAGCGTGTGCTGGCGAACGGGTCGGTGCCGACGCTGCCGGTGGTGGCGATGCGGCTGCTGGAAATGACCAGCAACCCCGACGTGAAGCTGAACGAGATCGCGGATTTGATCCAGAACGACCCGGGCCTGGCGTCGAAGGTGCTCAAGACCGTGAACTCGAGCTTTTACGGCTTGCCCAAGCCGTGCCCATCGATCGAGCGCGCGATCGCGATGCTCGGGTTAAGGGCCGTCAAGTCGCTGGTGCTCGGTTTTTCGATGGTGAACCTGACGCGTGACATGGGCGAGTCGGTGGACCTGAACGTGTTCTGGCGGCACACGATCATCTCCGCGGCCGCCGCGAGGCAGGTCGCGCTGATCGCGGAGGTGGGCGAGCCGGACGAGGTCTTCGCCGCCGCGCTGTTCCAGGACATCGGGGTGCTGACGATGGTCGCGGCCTACCCCGACCTGTATTGCCCGCTGCTCGCGTCCGCCGGGACCGACCACCACGCGTTGCTGCGCCTCGAAGCCGAGCGCTTCGGGATCGCGCACACCGAGATCGGCGCGGCGTTGGCGGGGCAGTGGAAGATGCCCGAGGTGATCGTTCGCGCGATCAGCCATCACCACGACAGCAACCCGCCGGACGGTGCGCACCGGGAACTGATCCGCTGCGTGGTGGTGGGCGAATTGACCGCGATGGTAATGGCCGCCGAGCGCGTCGATCAGAACCTCGCCAGCCTGCTGACGACCGCCAACGCGTGGTTCGGTCAGACCCAGGACAGCATCGAGGTCATGATCGACAAGGTCGAGCAGGCCAGCCGTGAGATCGCCAAGCTGCTGGACCAGCAGATCGGCGAGGTGCCGACGTCGCAGGAGTTGATGCAACGCGCCAACGAGCGGCTGCTCGAAGAGCAGTTGCAGACGCAGCGCGAAGCGGAGCAGGCCCAGCAGGACGCGCTGACCGACGGGCTCACCGGCGTGCCGAACCGCAAGCGTTTCGACGCGCTGATCGTCCAGGCCCTGTCCGAAGCGACGCGCAACCAATCGCACGTCGCCGTGCTCTTCAGCGACGCGGACAAGTTCAAGTTCGTCAACGATACCTACGGCCACCCGTGCGGCGACGCGGTGCTGGTTGAACTCGCCAAGCGCGTGACCGACACCGTCGGCGAGCGGGGCACGGTCTGCCGGTACGGCGGGGAAGAGTTCGTCGTGGTGTTGCCGGGGCTGGATATCCACCGGGCGGCCGAGGTGGGCGAAGAAATCCGCGTCGCGATCGACAGCAAACCGTTCGTACTCACCGGCGTGCCCGGCGCGCCGGACGAGCCCTTGCCGCGGTCGGTGAGTGTCGGCGTCGCGGCGTGGTCGCCGGGCTACGCCCAGGTCACCGCGGAGCAGCTGACGCAGCGCGCCGACAAGGCGGTCTACGCCGCGAAGGAAGCGGGCCGCAACAACGTTAAACGCTGGGGCATGGATACCGGCCGACGCGCCGCCGACCAGCGCGCAGATGAGGCGGCGAGCCTCGGTGTCCCCGCGGACGCGCTGCCCCGCGACCGCCATACCCACGTGCTGCTGATCGAAGACGACCCGCTCGCCGCGCGATTGATCCAGACGATGTTCGAGCAGAACAACGGCGTCGCCGTGCACTGCAGGCCCGACGGCCGAAGCGCGATCGAATACCTCCGCGACTCGCAGGCACCCGGCGGGCGCATGCCCGACCTGATCGTCTGCGACCTCAACGTCCCGGGCTACAACGGCGTGCAGATCGTCAAGGCGCTCAAGTCCCATGCGCGTTTCTCGACGATCCCGATCGTCATGATGTCCGCCTCGGCCAGCGACGCGGAGCGAGAGGCGTGCGCCAAGATCGGGATCTCGAATGTCTACGACAAGCTCGAGATCAGCGAAGACCTCAAGGGCTGGTGCGGGGAACTGGTCCGCGGGCTTCAGGCCGCCGCCTGATCGACCGATCTTCAACGGGTACACCCGCCCGGGACCGGAGGCATGAACAGAACAACCGTCATCCTGTCGGACACGCACTTGTCGGGCAACGGCCAGGGCGCGGGCACCGCCGACGCGTTGCGACCGCTGTGGCAGGGCGCGGACGAACTGGTCGTCAACGGCGACCTCGCCGAGCTGTCCGACCCCAAGTGGCGCGTCCACGCCGCCCGGCAGGTCATGCGGCTGCAAGACTTGTGCGAAGAAGACGGCGTCCGCCTCACCATGCTTTCGGGCAACCACGACCCGATGCTCACCGACCGCCGGTTCCTGCGCCTGTGCCACGGGGAGGTCTTCCTGACCCACGGCGACATGCTGCACCCCGCCATCTCGCCCTGGACCAGCCACGCCAGGCAACTGCGCGAGCTGCACGACGACGCGCTCAAGACGCTGGAACTGGTGGACCGCGCGCAGCTCGATCAGCAGGCGATGGCCGCGGCCCACGCGTCGAACCTGAAGTGGGACCACCTCGCCGAGCACCGCCCGGCCAAGCGCGGCGCGGTGTTGAACAAGCTCGACCACGCCCGCAAGGTCGCCAAGGTCCTGTGGTTCTGGCACCAGCTGCCCAAGCTCGCGGCACAATTCGCCCAGCGCTATGCGCCCGATGCACGGTTCTTCGTCTTCGGCCACATCCATCGCGCGGGCATCTGGCGCTTCGGTCACCAGACCATCATCAACACCGGCTCGTATCACTGCCCGCGCAACCCCCACGCCGTCGTGCTGCAGGACAAGACGCTGGCCGTGCATCGCGTCCGCTTCGACGCGTCAAACGGCCACACCCTGATCGACAAGCCGCGCTACACCGCCGAGCTGAACCACGAGCAGCAGGCCCCGCCCGACGAGCAGCCGGCGCACGGCGATGCCGCGGCGTAAGGCGGGCTCGCGCTACTGAACCACGCAGACCCATCCGGACCCGCCGACGTGTCGCAGCGCGATCGATCTATGCACGCCGGCGAGTTGCGCGTTCAGCAGGATCCGCGACCGCGTCCACAGCAGGGCGACGCAGGTGCCCGCCGCGACGCGACGAACCCGACCGCGCCCGTCCGAGATCGGCCCCTGGTACCCGAGGTATCGCCGGCGGTGCGGCGCGATGACGCGGGCGTCGAACCGGCCGAGGGCCGGCCAATGCGCCGGTGGCGCCGGCACGCGCGCGGCCCACAGCCGGGCCTCGGGCGACTGGGGGTCGGCCAGCGTGGGGTCTTCGATCAGCCAGTCGAAGTGGACGCCGTTGACGTCGGTGTGTTCGAGGATAACCGTGCGTAGGGCGTACATATCGGGCGTTGCGGGGGTTGGAGGTTGTCGGGTGGCCGGGCCGATCATATCCTCATAGGTTGACGCGGTTGCCGCGCCCGTGGGGTGTGGCCTGCGTTTGTTTGAACGATCGAGAGGCACGCGATGACGACTCGTTTGACGATGGCCGCGGTGGCCGGCCTTTGCGGGCTGCTGCTGACCGCCGGCTGCTACAACCCGCCGGTCGAAAAGCTCCACGCCCGCCGGGCGATGCAGGCGGGCGACTACACGACCGCGACGATCAAGCTCCAGGGCGTGGTCGACCACGACCCCTCGGACTGGGAAGCGCATTACCTGCTGGGCAAGGCCTACCTGGGTCAGGGCAAGCCGATCCAGGCGCAGTCCGAACTCGAGCAGGCGTTTGCGGTGAAGGACCGCAGCGCGTCACAGACGCCGAAGATCCTCGACGCGCTCGCCGAGTCGTTGCACATGCAGCAGAAGTACGACGAGTTGTACGGCTTCCTCGATGCGCAGATCGACCGGTACCAGGGCTGGGAAGACTACGCCCGCAAGGCACGCTTCCTCGCCAAGGCCAACGACATCGACGGCGCGGCTCTGGCGTACCGGCAGGCGGCGTACTTCTCGCGCAACGACACCGAGGACATCTACATCGAGATCGCCGACTTCTACCACCAGCGCGGCGACTACGACAAGGAACTGCAGGCGCTCAAGTGGGCGTACTACATCAACGACGAAAACGAGGCGTTGCCCAACCGCTTCCGCCAGATCGGATACGTCCCGGGCCCGACGATGAAAGAGCAGCCGCCCCAGCCCGAGTACGCCGGGGCGCGGATCTTCGACCTGCCGGAATTGATCGGCGACTAAGCGCTCGTCTCGCGGGCGTGCGTCCGTTTCGACGGGTCGTCTTGAACCCCCCGGGAACCACCGGCATGAACATCCTGATCTGCGGCGCGGGCGAAGTCGGCCGACACTCGGCCGAGGTGCTCACCGCGTCGAGCCACAGCATCACGATCATCGACCAGTCGCCCTCGCGCCTCGCGGAGATCGACGAGGCGATGGACGTGCGCTCGATGCTCGGCGACTGCGCCCAGGCGGAGGTCCTGCTCAAGGCCGGCGCCGACAAGGCCGACCTGCTCATCGCCGCGACCAACAACGACGAGGTCAACCTGCTATCGGCGTCGGTCGCCAAGGGCGTGGGGTGCGGGACCGTCATCGCCCGCGTGCACCGATCGGGCTATTACGAAGACCGCGGGCTGGACTACGCCGGGCACCTGGGCATCGACCACCTGGTCTGCCCCGAGTACGCCACGGCCCAGGCGATCGCCGCGGCGCTGCGCAGCCCCGGGGCGCTGGCGGTCGAGAACTTCGCGCAGGGCCTGATCGAGATGCAGCGCATCGTTGTCAGCGAATCGAGCAAAGCGGTGGGCGTCGCGCTGCGCGACCTCAAGGCGCCCGGCACGTCGCTGATCGCTTGCATCGAACGGCCCGACCGCTCGTTCGTGCCCAAGGCCGACACCGTGCTCAAGCCCAACGACGTGCTGACGCTCATCGGCGAGGCCAAGGGCATCGAGCAGACCAGCAAGTTCTACAACCCCGAGCACGCCGGCCGACGCCGGATCATGATCATGGGCGGCTCGACCCAGAGCGTCTGGCTCTGCCGGGAGCTGCGCCGCGTCGGCGCCTCGATCCGCCTGTTCGTGGACGACGAGGCCCGGGCGGTGGAACTGGCGGAGAAGCTCGACTGGGTCACGGTCATCAACGCCGACGTGATCAACTCCGAGGTGCTGCAGGAAGAGCGCGTGGACCAGACCGACGCCTTTGTCGCCGCGACCGACGACGAAGAGACGAACATCCTCGGCGCGGCGCTGGCGAAGACGCGCGGCGCGCGGACCGCGGTGTGCGTGATGCAGCGGCCGACGTACCTGCACCTGCTCGAGCACATCGGCATCGACCGCGCGTTCAGCCCGCGCGCAACCGCGGTGAACGAGATCGTCCGCCTGCTCGACGACCGCGACATGCGGCACCTCGGCTCGCTCTCGCGTGAGGTCGCGGAGTTGTACGAGTTGCACCTGGGCGAGGAACTGTCCAAGGGCATCGCCAACAAGGCGCTCATGGAGATCGAGTTCCCCCCGCACTGTCTGGTCGCGGCGATCAACCGCGGCGACCGCGTCTACATCCCCGGCGCAAGGGACAAGTTCGAGCCCGGCGACGTCGTCGTGATCCTGGGCCCAGAAGAAGTCGAAAAGCCCTTGAACAAGCTCTTCGGCTTTAAGCACAACAAGAAAGCCGCCGTCGCGATGGCGGATGTTTAGGTCTAGATCAAGCCAACCCACGCACGCTCGACCACGCCACCAACGCGCAACGCCCTTCCCGCGACTCGTGCTAAGCTATGGCCGCGGTGCTCATGGCACCGTTTTTTGTTAACGCGGCACCCGCGACCGGACACCCGCCATGAACTACCGCTTCGTCGCCCGGCAACTCGGACTGCTCCTGGTGGTCATGAGCACGACGCTGGCCGCGACGATGATCTACGAGATCGCGCTGATCCTCGGCGGCAACGCCGGCGCCGGCGAACAGTACGCCGCGCGGGCCCTGGGCATCTCCACCGCGCTGGGGGCCACGATCGGCGGGCTCATCTGGTTCTTCACCCGGAAGCACGACAAGGACTGGTCGCTGGCCCGGCGTGAGGCGCTGCTGCTGGTCGCGACCAGTTGGATCCTCGGCGCCGCGCTCGCCGCGATGCCGTTCCTGCTCTGGGCCCACCTCGGCGGGGCGCCCGCCGACCACCCCTTCAGAGGCTTCAGCGCCTGCTACTTCGAGGCGATGTCCGGGCTCAGCACCACCGGCGCCACCGTGCTGGGCGGGGATGACAGCAAGATCGCCGACCTGCCCAAGGGCCTGCTGCTCTGGCGCTCGCTCACGCACTGGCTCGGCGGGCTGGGCATCGTCGTCCTGTTCGTCGCGGTGCTCCCGATGGTCGGGACCGCGGGGAAAAAGATGTTCTCCGTCGAATCGACCGCGGACAAGGGCGGCGTCCGGCCACGCATCACCGAGACCGCCCGCGTCCTCTGGCTGATCTACCTCGGGCTGACCGTCGCCTGCATCCTGCTCTTGCGCGCGACCGGCAAGGTGAACTGGTTCGACGCGGTCAACCACGCCTTCTCGGTCATGGGCACCGGCGGGCTGAGCACGAACGACGCGAGCATCGGCGGGTACAGGTCCGTCGCCGTGGACATGATCCTCACGGTTTTCATGATCCTCGCGGGCGTCAACTTCGTCGTCTACTTCCACATGGTGCAGAAACGCTGGCGCGCGGTCCGTGATGACGTGGAGCTGCGCGTCTTCCTTTCGCTCAAAGTCATCGTCGCGATCGTTATCGCCATCAACTTGGTCGGCGTCAACTACAAGACCACCACCGGAACCGAGGTCGATGGCGGGTTCTTCACGCATCTGCGCTACGCCTCATTCCAGACCGCTTCGCTTCAGACCGGCACGGGCTTTTGCACCGCGGACTACGACATGTGGCCGATGCTCAGCGTCACGCTGCTCATGGGGCTGATGCTCATCGGCGGCTGCGGCGGGTCGACGGCGGGGGGGCTCAAAGTGATCCGATTCTGGATCCTGCTCAAGGTCCTCTTCGCCGCGCTCGAGCGCGCCTTCCGCCCCAACGTCGTCAGACCGATCAAGGTCGGCAAGACCCTCATCGAAGACGACACCAAGCTCTCGGCCCTGGTCTATTTCGCGATGATGATCCTGCTCACCGCGTTGGGCACGATGCTGACGCTGTTGATCGAAGAACCCAACAACATCGACGTCCAGACCGCCGCGAGCGCCAGCTACGCGTCGCTCTGCAACGTCGGCCCGGGCCTGCACCGCGTGGGCGCGACGCAGAACTACGGCTGGATGCAGCCCGCGACGCTCTGGATCCAGAGCGCGCTGATGTGCCTGGGCCGGCTCGAGGTCTATGCGCTACTGGTGCTGCTTGTCCCGCGCTTCTGGCGTGGGGATTGATTGCCTGAGAGAACGACGCGTCAGCGAGGGCACGATCCATTGCCTTGCCACTCGCTGACGCTTCGTGTTCTGACCCATACGCGTATAATATCGCTATGCCCATCGACGAAGCCGACATCATCAACGTGGACCAGAAGCCGCTGAACGCCGCGGAGGCGTTCTATTTGCCCGAGGTGTTCAAGGGTTTGGGCACGACGCTCAAGCACATGGCCGGCAGCGTCGGCAAGTGGGCGGGCGGCGGGAAAAGCCTCAAGACGCTCGAGTACCCCGAGGAGCGGCGCGAGCAGATGCCCATCGAGGAAGGCGGGCTGTACGCGGGCAACTTCCGCGGCGTGCACCGGCTCAACCGCGACGAGCAGGGGCGCGTCCGCTGCGTCGCCTGCATGATGTGCGCGACCGCTTGCCCGGCCAACTGCATCCACATCGAGGGCAAGGAGTCGCCCTGGGACGACCGCGAGAAGTACCCGGTCAAGTTTGACCTCGACGAGCTGCGCTGCATCTACTGCGGCATGTGCGAGGAGGCGTGCCCGGTCGACGCGATCGAGCTCACGCCGATGTACGACGTCGTCGGCATGTCTCGGCAGGAGATGATCTTCGACAAGGAAAAACTCCTGAGCGTCTACGACGCGACGATCGATCAGAAGCCGATGTGAGGAGTGTCCCATGATTGACCACGCCAAGCCGAAAGACGAAATCCCAGTCACTGAAGCGATTCGGATCGCCAAGCAGTACGTCGGTGAGTTGTATGCTGACTCATCCATTCATGATTTGATGCTGGAAGAGATCAAGCGTTCAGAGGATGGCGCACGTTGGTTGATTACTGTTGGATTTTCAAGGCGAGAACACAAGAAGAAGACGCAATCTTCGTTCGCTTCGCTCTCGGAGCAGCTATCGTTGACCGCGGCCGTTTTGAGGCGTGAACAGTTGCTAGAACGGGATTACAAGTTGTTGGAGATCGATGCCGTGACGGGCGAGGTCAAATCGATGCGGATCAGAGATATCAGTCAGGCGCTTTAGACATGCAGAAGCCCGACATGCGCCGGTTTCTGATGGACACGAACCTGCTCGTCTTACTTATTGTTGGTAGGTCTGACCCCAGTTGGATACTTTCTTTCAAGCGGACAAAAGTCTACACGCCCGATGAGTATGATCGCCTTGAATCGCTGCTGAGGCAAGCCTCCGGATTGGTTTCAACGCCAAATATTCTTACCGAAACCAGCAACCTACTGAATGCGGCAACGGGCGGTCATCGACTCATTTTATTTCAGACAATGGCCGAGTTGATTGAAGGTCTTGATGAGGTCTATGTGCAAAGCCGAACGGCCGCATCCAATGTGATCTTTCCTGATTTTGGTTTAACAGATATGGCTATTCTTGACGCTACCCGAGAAACGGAGTCTATCGCTTTGACGGACGACAGCCGATTGGCTGGGCAACTCGCGATTCAGGACCTTGATGTCATTAATTTCAATCATCTGCGTTAACCGGACGGGATGTGATTCTTGTGCCGGTTGTACCTTGTCACATCTGTTAACTTGGACTGACGGTTAGTGTCGCTCGCGATTGTGTTGAATCAGTGATCTTGAAGGCCCGATGATAAGGGTGTCCATGATCGGAGACCCACCATGCGACGATGGCTACTGACGGCAGGCCTGGCGATCGGTTCGATATATACCCTCGGTTGCGAGAAGCAGGCCGAGCAGAAGCCGGTCGAGATCGTCGATGATTCGCCCGTCCTGGGCGTGTGGTACCTCCAGGCGGCGGGCGACCGCCCCGTCGCGATCGACAGCACCATCCGATTCGAGTTCAAGCCCCACGGCGAGGCGCTGTACCACCACGCCACGGCCGGGCCGGAACAAGCCGACACCTACGAGTTGTCTTATAACCTCGCCGGGAAAATCATCAGCATTGACGGTGAAAGCGAGGATCCCGGCGTCCCGCGGATCACCGGCCAGATCGAACTCGCAGACGACGCGAAGACCCTGCGCATCAGCACGCACACCGACGAAGACTGGTTGCTGACACGCGACAAGGTCCCCGCCGGCGACATCGGCCAGGCACGCAAGTCCCCGCAACAACACAGCAAGGCCGACCCGCGCCTCACCCGCGTCCAGCGCCTGGCCTACCTCTGCAATGACTATGCCGCCACGCACGGCAAGACGCCCGACCACGCGCTCGATCTGATCGCCGACGGCCTGATCTCACCCGAACAGTTGCTGCCCAGTGGTTCGGCGAAGGACCTGCCCGCCCGCTACACCCGGATGTCTGATGCCGAGCGCAGGCGCTGGCTGGACGCGAACAGCGCGTTCGTGTTCTACTTCGATTACGCCGGCACCGGGCAGGCGTCGAGCGTGGTCGTGACGACCCTGCCGGACAACGGCAAGTCGAAAGTCGTGATCGGCATGGCCAACGGCGCGGTCTACCTCAAGTCGGCCAAGGAAGCGGCCAAACTCCTGCGGTTCCAGACCGGCAAGCTGCCCGAACGCTGGCCCGAATCGGCGTGGTCGCGCGAGGCGACGGCGGGGCTCGAGCCGCTCAGCGACTGATCGGTACCGGCCGACTACTCCCCGGGCATTCTCGGACCGCTGCGCGCTGTTGCGGCACCCGAAACACACGCTTTATCGGCGTGATGGTTTTTCCTTGGTGCGACGCGCAAGGCGGACTAAAATACATGTGCCTGTCTGATGTGTGCCCGCTTCTCGGGCTTGGTCCCAAGCTCCCCACAACCGAGGTAACGCCCATGAGGTTCGATGTCCGCTGCCTTCACCTGGACAACAGTGAACACGTCGATCGCCACGCACGCGAAAAGCTCATCGCTGCGCTCGATCACTTCGCTCATCGCGTCGAACGCGTCGACGTGCTGCTCGAAGACATGCACGGCACGAAGCACGGTATCGAGCGTCGCTGCGTCGTCCGCGTCAGGATCCACGGCGCGAGCGAGGCCGTGGTCCAGCACGTGGACCCGGACATCTACCACGCGATCGACGAGGCGGCGAAGCGCGTGAAACGTACCGTCCGCCGACGCATCAACCGCCGACGCGACATCGCGCACCACCGCTCGCACGGCACCCGCGCTGCGGCTTGATGGTTGCCGATGGGCACGAGGTGTGATTCAAAAAGCCCGGCCGATCGGCCGGGCTTTTTGGGGTCGCGCTCGCCGAGGGAGGGGCAAGGCGCGGGAGCGATCGGAATAGAACACAACCCGTCAGGCATATGCCGCGGGCGCGTCGCCCAGCCCATCGTGCCCGAACGCGGGCGTCGCGGCGCGGGGCTGCGTCAGGCCGACCAGGCGTGAACGCAGTTCGCACAGGCGGCTGCGTACGCGGGTGCTGGGCAAATCGAGTACCCGGCTGATCTCCATCGGCGTCAGGCCGTCGGCGTAGTACAGCAGCACGATATAGCGGTCATCGCGGTCAAGGCCCTGCACGAACTGACGGACCCGATTCGCCTGCGATTCAGCCATACCTTTGCTCCTCAAACGTTGTGAACGGGTGGCAGATGCGTCTTGAAATGGATGGTGAATCAACCCAATCTCAGATGAACGTGTGCAGGTAAGGGTGTTATCGGAACCCGGTGTTCGTGGGCTTTACATTTTCTGGAGAACAGGAGAATAAATTCATGACCGGCACAAGCTCACTTGATCCGAGCGTTGATCACCGATCGCGCCCGCCTGCGCGGGGTTCTCCGACGCTGTTCGCCGGGTCGCCCCGTTCAGGCACGACGCAAACCAGCCCTTTGCCCGCCGCGTGCTTCAGCGCGTCCTGGTTCATGAGGATCGGGGGCTTGACCGCGCCCATGCCCGCCGACGCGTTCGATTCGAGCTGGCGAAAAGCCCGCGTCCGCCAGCATAGTTGGACCCGGTCCAGCTGACCCAGCCGCCGGGCCAGGGCGTAGTGTGGATTCGCGCAGAGCGCTTGTTCGATCAGGTCTTCCGTCTCCGACGGCGGGGGCGATAGCGCGTGGAGCAAGAGCACGTACCGCGCGGGCGAGCAATCGTCGGAGGGGGCCAGGAGTTGGTCGATCGGGCGATAGCCGATCTGTGCAAACACCCGCCTCAGGCACGCGGTCACGTGCGACTCGTGCAGCTTTTCGCCCCGCAGGTCGCTCGTCGCGCTGTCCCGGCCGACGAACCGCAGCGTGGGCGTCGGCCCAACCCTGCCCGTGACCCTGACGCGGTCGCCGGTGCGGTAGCGGTACAAGCCGCCCGCGGTGGTCAGCGCGGTTGCATAGGCCTGGCCGACGCACAGTTCGTCGCAGCGGCGCGGCTCGCCCGTGTCATCGATGAACTCGAAGAAGTGCGTATTGACCGCGAGCGGGTGTTCGCCCCGGTAGGGGATGGTGGTCCAGCCCTCGGTCGCGAGCAGGCCCTTGGCCTGGAAGCCAACGCCCGGCACGCGCGCTTTGAGCCTGTCGAACGCGAGCGCAGCGGAGGCGTCTGCCCACACGCTGACCAAACTCAGCCGCGGCCAGACCTCACGGACCGCGTCCGGCGTGGTTCGCCGGAGCCGCCGCGCATCCCTCGGCGGCAACGCGTCCAGCAAATCCGCCCAGTGCCGCGCGATCGCGTCGAGCAGCCGATCGAGGTAGGACGGGTGCCAGACCGAGATCAGCGCGAGGTCCCGCGCGGCGAGCAGGTGCAGCGCGGTGGTTCGCCAGAACAAGTCGGTGTCGGTGATGTGCCGCACGTCCGAAGGCACGGCGAGGATTCGGCGGACGCAAAGCCGACCGAGCGGACCGAGGTAATCCGTGTCGTCCTGGAAGCCGATGGGCACCGGTGAGTCTTCGTCGCTCGGGATCGCCGGCGAGACCGACCAGTACGCCTTGCCGCCCGCCGCGCCGGGGAACTGCCGGAACAGGTCGCGGACCCAGGGCCCCAGCGCGTCATCGAACTGGGCCTGCAACGCCCTGGTGTGCGGGACCAGCTTGCGCCCGCCCGACGAGCCGCTGGTCGGGATCAGGTGCGTCACCGGATCGGCGGTCAGCACGCGCCGCTCACCCCGGCGGACACGCGCGATGTACGGCTCGTGTGTCGCGTAGTCGCCGAGCGGTACCCGGCGTTGAAACGCATCGATGCTGTCGATCTGGTCGAAGCCGTGGTCTCGCCCAAACGCGGTGTCGGCGTGCTCGGCGATGAGCGCAAGCAGCAACGCCCGCTGAGCGTCGGCCGGGCGACGCAGCGCGCGGCGGTAGCGTTTCTCCGCGCTCCGCATCGACGCGGACCATGCACGATTGATGAGGCCGGGGATCATCGCAACGAACCTGTGTTGATCCGGTGTGCGGGTTGGGCGCGGAGCATGCGCAGGCCGGCGGGGGTGAGGTTGGACGGGTTCAGCCGGGCGAGGCTGACCAGCTCATCGCCGTCCCCGTGGCCGGGGTTGCGCTCGAGGAAGAACGCGACGTGCGGATCGGCCCGCTTGCCATCGGGCACGTCACGCAGGCGCGGACGCAGTGGCTGGGCATTGCGAAGGCGCACGATGCCTGTGGACGCGTCGTATTGGCCGCCCCATCGGTCCGCCGCGATCCGATGGAGCCACGCGATCAAGCCGGCGTTGGTGTTCTGGCCAACCCCCGGGTAATAGTCTTTGACGAAGACCGGCAGGAACCGGTAAGTGCGGTACCCCGAGGTGATCAGCAGCCAGTAAAGGTCCTCGTTGTCGTTTTGTTCGTGCAGCAGGTGGACGGCTTGCACCCACGCGCTGGGCAGCGCGGACGAGGTGCGGGCCGTGGACGCGACGATCGTGTCGCCTGAACAGACGATGGTCGCGTCCTCGCCCGTGGGCCCTGCCGTCGTGTAGATCGCGAACGTGCTGAAGCCCACGAGCTGTTCGTGTTCGTTGCGCAACACGACCGCGTGGGTCTTGTCGGCGAGGTCCGCCTCGAACACGTCCACCCCGACGCCTCGGAAGTGTTGGTCCAGCAGCGCGACCATCGACGCCTTGGTCGTCGAGTCGAGCGCATCGACAGGCAGGCAAGACGGCCTCATAGCGTCGCGACCTCCATCCACACCGGGCGTTTGTCCAGGTTCACCGGTACGCCCCGATCGGCGACGGCGTAGATCACGCTGCGGCTGACCCAGGGCTTGAACCGCCGGGCCAGGCGCGGGAGCAGCGGGGCGTCGGCGGGCAGGCCGAACGAGATGAGTTCGATGCCCCGCCGGGCCGCGATCGTGCAGACGCCGGCGATCAACGCCGACGCGGTCGCGTGGTGATCGAGGTCGAACCCGGCGTGACTGGCGTAGGCCATGTTGAGCCGCCGCCCCGCGCCCGGCAGTCGTGGCCGGCCGGTCGCGAAACCGGCGAGGTTGATCGCGTGCCTCAGCCGACGAAGCGTGGGGTGCAGGTCGGCGATGACGATCTGTTTGTCTGCCCGTTGATCCCACAGCGCAAGGCAGCCTCGGTCGTCGTGATCGCCTTCGTACACCAGGAAGTCTGCGACCGCTGGCGTGTTGCCTGGCACGCGCCGGGCACCAGGCGAAACCCCCCAGGCCTGCCGGCCGTGGTAGCGCGGGGCCGACACGTCGAGCAGGGATTGGATCAGCACGGTGTCGCGATCCGTCGCGGCGCGGACGCGTTTGTCGAGCCGGCCGTGGCGCTTGGTGCGGAGGGTCAGGGTCGCCATCTCGCCGATCGGCACGTACACGGGCAGGCCGGGCAGGCCCTTCTCCAAGCCGCGCCGCACGACGGCGTTGTCCGCCATGATGCTCGTCAGATCGAAGGGCGCTTCGTCTGCCTCGCGGTCGCCGGACAACGTATCGAACGCGCCGCCCAGCACGCGGAACGCCGCGCGCAGCGCACGGTCGCAACGCAGCCCGCCGAGGTACCCGACGCGTGCGGCGGTGCCGTTGAGGTAGACCGGTCGAACGGCCCGGTAGCCGTAACCGACGACGGTTGGCGCGGGTTTAGATCGGTCGCGGACCACCACCTCGCAGACATGCTCGCTTGCGAGCATCGCCGCCGCCCGATGGTCCGCCCCGTGTGTCATCGCGAACGAGACCTTCCCCGGCATCGGCTGCTCGAGCAGCCGGCGGATCGCATCGGCGTCGCCCGGCCGAGCGTGCTCGCAGCGGTAACGCGCTTGCTTTTGAGCTCGGCGGGTCGTCGCGTTCAGCATGTTTCGATCAGTTCGATCTCGTGGGTCTCGTCGCCCAGCGGCATCCCGCTTCGGCCCGTGACGTCTCTCTGGTGCATCGCGTTGATCACAAGGTAGTTCCCGAGCATAAACACGCTCTGGCGGTTGACCGGGGCCTTCGCCCGTTGCAGGATGCTCGGCCAGTTGTAGAACGATTGGCGAGCGGCCAGGCAGCGCCCTTCCAACTCGCGCGCGCTCATGCCTACCGGCTTGAACGGCACCATGTTGTATCGGTAACGCTCGTCGAGCCACCACTGTTCATACAACAGCCGGCCCTGCTCGTGCAAACGCCGGTACAACGGCGTGCCCGGGAACGGGGTGATGTGGTTGAACGCGGCGATGAACAGGCCCTGTTCCTTGGCGAAACTGACCGAGCGTTCGAGCGTCTCGGGGCGGTCGCCGTCGTACCCGAAGACGAACGTGCCGTAGATGCGCAGCCCGTGCCGGCGAAAGTTTTCCATCGCCTGCGCGGGCCCGCCCCTCATCAGGTTGAAGCCCTTGTTCATCACGCGCAGGCTTGATTCGTCCAGGCTCTCCAGGCCGATCAAGAGGCCTTGGCAACCGCTGCGCTTCAAAAGGTCCAGCGCCTCTTCGTCCCATGCCGCGGTAATCGAGGACTGGCTCACCCATCGGACCTTCAGCGGGATCAACGCCCGCATGAAGTCTTTCGCCGCCTCCAGGTCCGAGCAGATGTTGTCGTCCACGAAGAAGATCATCTGCCCGCGGCGCCTGACGCGTGCGACCTCTTCGAGTACCGCGTCGATCGGCCGGTGAGCCTGCGTGGCATTGAAGTAGCTCTGGATCGCGCAGAAGTCGCACTTGAACCGGCAGCCGCGCGCGAACTCGACCAGGCCCATCGGCAGGTAGCGCTTGCCCTTGAAGATCGAGCGGTCCGGCCGAACGCGTTCCAGGCCCGGGCGCTGTTCGCTGCGGTACAGCTTCTTCGGCGTCCCGTGGCGGTAGTCGTCGATCACGGCCGGCAGCGTCTGCTCCGCCTCGCCGACCACGACCGAGTCGGCGAACCGGCAGACTTCTTCGGTACACAGCGTCGCGTGGAAGCCGCCCATCACCACCGGCACGCGGCGCTGGCGGTACGCGCTGGCGATCTGGTAGGCGCGCTTGGCGGTGTATGTCTCGACCGAGATCAGCACCAGGTCGGTCGGCTCGTCGTACCGGATCGCTTCGAGCCGGTCGTCGTAGAAGCGCCGGTCGATGCCCTCGGGCAGGAGGCCCGCGATCGTCGCAACCGGCAGCGGCTGCATCTTCCACGTGCGGATGTACCGCTTCATCGACGCGGTCCGCCCCACGCACGGGTGGACGATCGTGACCCGGTACCGCCCGCCGTTGGCGTGCGTGGCTTGGCCTGTCCCGGAATGCAAGCGTTGTGTCGTCATGCGGTGCGCCCCGTTCGGCCGTCGATCGTAAGCGGGATCGCCCGCCCGCGCTCGGCCACGTCATGCAGCCAGTCCGGCGCGAGCATCCCGCCGCAGTTGTAGAACCGGTGCAGCCGCTTCGCGTAACGCCGATACCCGAGGTTGGTCACCAGCGCGGCCGGCCAGGGCGCCGCGGCCTGCCGCAGCCGCTCGCCGATGCCTTGCCAGCTGTACGCCTTAAGCCAGGCGCGTTCCGTGCCCTTTTGCAATTCGTCCGTGCTCATGCGCGTGGGCTGGAAGACGGCGTGCTGGCCGTCGTACAGGTCCCAGTTGCGCGTGAGGATGCGGCCCTCGCTTTCGAGCCTGCGGTACAACGCCGTGCCGGGGAAGGGCGTGACGATCGCGAAGCGCGGCAGATCGATGCCGGCTTGGATCGCGAAATCTGCGGTCTTCTCGAAGACGTCCGGCTCGTCCTGGTCCAGCCCGAATACGAAGCAGCCCTGCAAGCCGATCCCCCGCTCGTGCAGCCGCTTGACGACCCGGGCGTATGCTTCGGGACGATTAAAGCCCTTGCGCGAGAGGCGCAGGTTGTCTTGCGAAATCGATTCGAGACCCATCAACAGCCCCCGGCAGCCGCTGCGCGCCGCGAGGTCCAGCAGCGGCAGGTCGTCGCACAACAGCGTCGTCGCCAGCCCGTACCACTGCAGTTTCAGCGGGATCAGCGCTGAAAAAAGCTCGCGGGCATATGCCTTGTCGGCGATCAGGTTGAGGTCGATGAACACGGCGCGTTTCGTGCGGTTTCGTCGCAGGTCGGCGACGATGTCCTGCACCGGGTGCTGCAGCGGCCTGCGACCCCACGCCGAGGGCACCACGCAAAAGTCGCAGTCGTGCACGCAGCCGCGGGTGGCCTCGTACACGTGCGAGGTCAAATACCTGCGCCTCGGCAGCACGGAGCGGTCCGGCGGGGGGCGGTCGGCGAGCGAAAGATCGAGCGCCTGGTCGTAGCGCGGTTTCATGCACCCCGATCGGAAGTCACGCAGCAGCTGCGGCCAGGTGTCCTCCGCGTAGCCGACGACGATCGCGTCGGCGTGGGGCTGAGCGTCGCCCGGCACGAGCGTGACGTGCGGCCCGCCCATCACGACGGGTACGCCGCGGCCGCGCAGTGATCCGGATAACGCGTATGCACGCATCGCGCTGCCGGTCAACACGGTCATGCCGACCAGGTCCGCGTCCAGGTCATCGGGCACCTGCTCGATCCCCTCGTCGATGCACCGCAGTTCGACGTCCATGTCCTCGGGGATCAACGAAGCGAGGACGGGGAACGTGAGCGGCATGTAGCGCAGGCCGCGACCAAAGACCCCGCCGCGGTGACGGTACAGCGGGCCCTTCGGGCTGATCAGCGTGATGCGGATTGTACGGGCGGTTGACAAACCGGGCCTCATCCCGTGTGACGGGCGACGTACACGATTAAATAAGTAAGTTAATACATACAATACGGGCTTGGACCCGCGTCTGCAAGCCTTTGCCTCTTATTTCAAATCAAGGCAACACGCGGTCGGGACGGCTGTGCGCGGGATTGACGCGTCACGAGGCGTCGCGTTGGCGGGTCCGCGTGCCCAGGCATCGCGTGCAGACGCACGGGCTTTCCCGATCCACACGGTTGGCAGCGCGTCCGAAATACGGGAAACTTTGGCTGGGATCTCGCTTGCTCGGCCGTAAGGGGCGCGACGCTACGACGTCAGGGAAGTAGCTAGATCGCATCTCTCGAAGATTCGAAATCGGATCAACCAACATGAACCCAACCCGACGCGACGTTCTCAAGGCCATGGCCCTGACCACCGGGGGGCTTGCGTTCTCGCCGTTCCTCGCCCAACTCAAGGCGGAGGCCGCGGGTCGTGTGTCCAAGCTGCCCAAGCGGTTCGTGTTTATCTCCCGCTCCAACGGGATGCGCACCTACGGCATCGCGCCCAAGGGCTTGGAAAGCCTGGTCCCCGGCCCGGGCAACAGCGGCCGCGGCGAGCCGCCCAAGTCCGTGCTCACGCGCAGGCTCACCGGCTACGAGCTCAACGATTCGATGGCCGCGCTCAACCCCTTCCGCGACCGGATGAACATCATCAACGGCCTGTCTGCGAACATGGTCACCGGCGCACACGGCGCGGGCTTCGGCGCGCTGGGCGCCTACAACGGCGAGAAGGTCGCCGTGGATCGAACGATCGACGGCGCGCTGGCCAACACGCTGCCCGGCGTGTTCAAGCACATCGGCTTCAAGCTCGACCAAAAGCTCGACGCGAAGATCGACCGCCCGAACCTCACCGCGTTCGGCCCCAAGCAGATCGGTTCGTATTACTGCGACCCGTCTATGGCGTTCGCCGAGCTGTTCGGCGCGATCGCGACGGACAAGGATGTGAAAGCCCGGCAGCTGGGTGACAAGAAGCTGCTCGACTTCCTGGTCGATGACACCAAGCGGATGCAGGCCAATCTCAACTCGGCGGAGAAAGAGAAGCTGGACCATTACCTCGGCGCTTTCGAGTCGCTCTCTGACCGCCGGGTCAAGCTCGCGGCCATGGCCGAAACGCTGAAACAGCACGCGCCGCGTTACGCCCAGGACAAGTACACCTCTCAGATCGAGACGCACCGGCTCGAGGCGCACTTCGATATGGCCGCCGCGGCGCTCATCGCCGGGCTCACCAACGTCGTCACGCTCCGCGCCGACACGCTGGGCCAGCGGTACGTCGGGCTCGACATGGGCGCGTGGACCGTCCACGAGATCGGCCACATCGAGAAGCCCGGCGGGTCGAACAAGCCCGCCGATCAGATGGCCAAGGAACGCGAAGAAGGCATCACCGGCGTCGAGGCGCGTACCCGGATCCGCAAGACGCACTACGACCTGGTCGGAGAACTGGTGCGCAAGCTCGACGCCGTGCCCGAGGGCGACGGCACGATGCTCGACAACACGCTCGTCGTCGTCTACTCCGATCACGGCGCGTACCACCACGCCAGCTTCGATCAGTTCCCTTTCGTTACCATCGGCGGGGCGGGCGGGGCCATCAAGACCGGCCAGTACCTGCACTACCCGCACACGCGCTACGACGGCAACCGGACCATCGGCAGTTTCTACACCTCGTTGATGCACGCCGCGGGCGCGCCGTGCGAGGGGTTTGGCCAACTCGACCCGGGCGAGAACGAGCGTGAGCAGAAATCGCCGCTGCCGGAGCTGCTGGCATGAGCCGATCCGTCACGATCGCGCTCGTTGCCGCCGCGCTCGCGTCGGGCCTGGCGGGTTTCAATCCGCCGAGCACGCGGGCGGTGGCGCCGGAGCTAGAGCCCGCGCCGCCCGTCGCCGAGGCGTCGTTCGGCCCGGATCACTTCGACCAACGGGTTCGGCCATTCCTGGATACGTACTGCGCATCGTGTCACAACCGGGACAAGGCCAAGGCGGGCTTCCGCGTGGACGACATCAGCCCGACGATCGCGCGGGGACAGGATATCGTCCGTTGGGAGAAGGCCCAGGAGATGATCGCGCTGGGCGACATGCCGCCGATGAGCGCCGAGGCTCAGCCGACCGATACGCAGCGCAAAGCGATCTCGGACTGGATTGGCGCCGAGCTAAGCAAGGTCGGCCGGGGCAAGCTCGACGAAGCGCTGCTGCACCCGGACAACGGCAACCGCGTCCCGCACGAAGCGCTCTTCAGCGGCGAGCACAAAGGCCCGGCGTCCAGCCCGCCGCGCCTGTGGCGCATCAGCCGGGCGGCGTACGCGGAACTGGTCAGCAACGACGGCTCGGACCTGACGCTCGCCGTGGTCGACGGCCACAGTTTCAGGGATTACGCGACGCTGATCGCCGACGAAGCCGCGGTCAACATCATGTTGCAATCGACCGACGTCGTCGCCGCGCTGATGATCGGCGAGCAGGTCACGCTCAAGCGCAAGAGCTTCCACGGCGGGCACAAGAGCCGGCTTGAACAAGGGCCCAACCGGGAACTGGTCGCGTTCTGCGAGAAACGGGCGCCGAGCGCGGAGGACTACGCCCACGCCGTTCACGCGGGCTACACCGCGGTGTTCGAACGCGAGCCCGACCCAGCGGATCATGCGAAATACCTCGCGCTGCTCCGCGACACGAGCGCCGGGACGGGTCATCGCATAGGGACCAAGACGATGCTGCGGGCGATGATGATGTCGCCCCAGTTCATCTTCCGCATGGAGCTGGGCCTGGGTGAGCCGCTGCCCGACGGCCGACGCATGCTCTCGCCGATGGAGTTGGCGTACGCGATCGGTTTCGCGATCCTCGACGCCGGCCCGGACACCGAGCTGATCGCGGCCGCCGAGCAGGGCCGGCTGGAAACGAGGGCGGACGTCGAGCGCGAAGTCCGCCGGCTCCTCGCGATCGAAGAGGACCCACGCAACCGCATCTACCAGATGGACCATCGGCTGTGGGAGTTCAAGCCGAAGAAGGCGCGACTGCTGCGGTTCTTCCGTGAATACTTCGGCTACACCGCGGCGGTCGATGTCTTTAAGGACGACACACGCAGCCGGGACCATTACCCGGTCTTTCTCGTCCGCGACGCCGATCAATTGGTGCTTTACGCCATCGAGCAGGACAAGCAGGTGCTCGAGTTCCTGTTGACGACCGACAAGTACTTCGCCTGCCACGACGGGACCCCGCAGTCTTATGCGCAATGGCTTGAGAAGCAGCACGAGCGTGCGAAGGAAGATGATCGGACCCGCCGGCACCTCGAGAATCGGCGCGAGCACGGCGTCACCCACCCGTCGCGTTTACGCACCAAGCACATCCCCGCGTACAACCTCGACAGGGACACGTGGAACTACGAGCCGGTTCAGCCGTTCAAGCAGCCCGTGCCGCGGGCGGGGATGCTGACGCACCCCGCCTGGCTGATCGCACATTCGGGCAACTTCGACAACGACATCGTCCGGCGGGGCAAGTGGATCCGCGAAAAGCTGCTGGCCGACGTCGTGCCCGAGCTGCCGATCGGCGTGGACGCCCAGCTCACGACGGACGCGACCCTGACCCTGCGCGAGAAGTTCCAGCAAAAGGTCTACAACGACGCGTGCTGGCGGTGCCACAAGAAGATGAACCCGCTGGGCGACCCGTTCGAGACCTACAACGACTTCGGCCAGTACCGCGAGGTCTTCCACTACGACGGGCAAGGCAACGTCGTAGGGAGCCCGAAAGAACTGCACCAACTCCGCGAACGCGCCGACCGGGCGCGCAGGGCGGGCAAGGACCCCGCTGAGTTCCTAACGACGACCAGGCCGGTCGACAGCACCGGCGTGCTCACCGGCACGGGCGACCCGCGGCTCGACGGCGAGGTCGAGAACGCGGTCGATCTCATGCACCGCTTGGCGAACAGCGAGCGCGTGCGACAGAGCTTCGTCCGCCACGCCTTCCGCTACTGGATGGGCCGAAACGAGACACTCGACGATTCGCCCACGCTGATCGCTGCGGACCGCGCGTACACCGAGTCGAACGGCAGCTTTAACGAACTGCTCGTCTCGCTGCTGACCAGCGATTCGTTCCTGTACCGCAAGTAACCACGGCACGACACGAGCCCAGCCGACGCGCGCCGGTCGGCAGCCCTGCACCTTCATCGGTATCGTCGTTCGTTGTGCAGCCGCCTCCGCGCGACGCGGGCGGCGAGGGCACCGGTTCTTCATTCAAGCGGAGACATCAGGACACCATTAGAACTTTTTCTGGCCTCAGCGGCTGGAATCGGGGTTCGGGGTCTGGCTGATCTTTTGGCTGCTTGATTATCGGGGGGGTGAGTTGTGCCGCAGGACCTCTTGCGAGCAAAAAGGCGGTTTGTGTCGGACAGTCAATTTTATCTAGGTACCATGTTCCAGCCTCGTGGATATGCACGGATTTGCAAACGGATTTCTGATGCCACAGATAAAAAACCTGGAATTAAAACCATCTGTTCACGGTATACCATTTGACTTCTTCAGACGATAGTGCGTATAAAGGAACTGATGACCAAGCCGTTTGCCATCCTGCTCGTCGGAGCTGTACTGCTTCAGTCCCTGTTTGGGGCGGTCGCAGGAGCCGGGACGATCTGCTTAGGTGGCGGGCATGAGCACCCTCAAGATGCTGCTACTGAGAGCTGTGAGTTGGATTGCAGCCACGCGACTCAGCGCACGCCGCTGCCGGCACCGGTCGGGGAACCCCACGGTGATTGCAGCTGTGTTGATCTTGAGTTGTCAATATCTGAATTGCTGACACCGCTTCCACGGCTTGATGCGATGGCACTGCCTGACGCCTTGTTAATGCCGGTGGAACAGGTCACGGTTTCTATTACGGATTGGTCGTATCGCCCTAGTCCGCCCCATGTCCCGAAGTGGTTTAATCCCTGCGGAACCCAACGCATCGCCGATCTCTCGACGACGCGTCTGATCGTGTAGCACTGAAGGTTTGTTCCGAAAACACACCGTGGCCATTAGGCCGACGGCTTGTTTTGTATTGGATCACCTTCAGGAAAACACCATGAAAAACCACGATAAACCGCGCGCTGCGCGGAGGCTTTGGCCAAAGATGCTGCTTGTTTGCATCGTGCCCTTGGCGGGCTGCCAGAGCTACCAACCCGCTCCACTTGATTTGGAACAATACAGCACTGAGGCCTCCTCACGTCTGAACGACCAAGAGACGCTTCGCGAGTTTTCCCAGCGGCTGACGGGGGCTAAAACCGTCGAAGACGGATCGTTTGATCTTGATGACGGCATCGACGCAGCGGAAGCCGAGGTCATCGCGCTGTTCTATAACCGCGACCTGCGGTTGGCCCGTCTGCGTGCGGGGGTTGCATTGGCCAATAAAGAGAATGCAGGGCTTTGGGAAGACCCAGTGTTCGGCTTTGATGGGGCGGAACTGCTCTCGCCGGCAGGCCCGTTTGAGTACGGACTCACTATGAGCTTAACCATCCCGGTGTCAGGCCGGCTTGGGGTCGAAGAGGACCGCGCCGACGCGGCGTATCACGCGGAGCTTCGGCGTGTCGTCGATGCCGAGTGGTCGATGCGTGCCCGCGTCCGTGAGGGTTGGGCGACGTGGTCGGTAGCTGGCGAGCGGCTAAAGCTGATCGATGAAGTCCTACAGGCAATCGATCGGATTACCGCTGTGGCGGACCGCCTTGAGAAGGCCGGCGAACTCACCCGTGTGGAAGCCCGGTTGCTCCGTGCCCAGCGCCTCGCCATCCAAGTGCAGCGGATTTCGGCTGCGGTGGAGGCCGAGCAAGCCCGACTCGATCTGTTGGGATTGATGGGGCTGCTGCCGAATACTCAAATCACATTAGTGCCTTATTTGCCCAAGATCGAGGTCCCTAAAGCATCAGATCCTGCCGAGCGGCTGATCCTTGCGAACACATCGCTTGCTGCTCTACGGGCGGACTATCAGGTCGCGGAAGAGAGTCTGCGTCTGGAAGTCCGCAAGCAGTACCCGGACATTGAGATCGGTGCCGGGCTTGGCAGCGAAGATAACGATGACCGCCTGCTGCTCGGTGCATCCTTGCCACTCCCAATCCTTAACGCCAACCGCGGTGGTATCGCAGAAGCCCGTGCGAATCGTGAGCTGGCGCGTGCGGCAGCGGAGAGTGAGTTCGAGCGTCTCGCCTTCCAGTTGGCTGCCGCAAGCGCTCGCTTGAAGGCTTCAGAGCAGCAACGCCAGGTCCTGGAGCAATCGTTGGTCCCAATGCTTGACGAACAGGCTGCTGAGATCGACCGCTTGGCCGAGTTGGGAGAGGTTGACACGCTGATCTTGCTGGAAACGGTTACCCGGCGGTTCGAGGCGAAGAACCAGATTCTGGTTTTACAGCTTGAGATGCTGCGCACACGCGTCGAGCTTTCAAAACTGTTGGGACCTGACCAAGAGCCCACGCCAGCGCCTGCCTCTGAAATCAGAACCAAACAAAACACAACGACAGGCAGCGAGAGCGCTGCCGATGGAGTCTCAAAATGAAATATGTCAAAGATTTTTTGATTACGACCGGTTTAATACTGGCAGTACTGACTACAGCCGCATGTGATGGCGGCGACAAAAGCGGTGACCAGCAGAGCGATGCGGAGGGCGGTCATGCCGAAGGCGAAGCTCCTCAAAATCCCAACCTGATCGCCATCCCGTCTGCGGTCCGCTCGAACTTGGGTATTAGCTTTGTTGAGGTTGAGCGCCGACGCGTCGAGAAGACCTTGCGCGTGCCCGGGCGTTTCGAGTACCAACCGACCGCCCAACGCGAGTATCGAACACCGATGCCGGGGCGTGTTGAGTTGCTTGTTGATCAATTCCAGCGTGTGGAAGCGGGTGATTTGCTCTACCGCATCGATGCGCCTGGCTGGCGTGAACTACAGCAACAGCTTGCTGAAGCGGGGGCACAGATCGATCGGCGGCAGGCTCAAATAAACACATTTGGCCCACTTCTTGAGGCTCACGAAGAACACGAAAAAAGTCTACGCGAAACCATTGATGTTTGGACAACACGTATCAAACGCTTAACCGAACTGAATGAGGCAGGCGGTGGCCGTGTCGATGAGCTGACACAGGCTCGCGCATCGCTGTCGAGTACACGGGCGGACCTCGCCGAGGTACGCGAGAAAAAAGCTCAGCTTCTTGCCGATCAAGAACAGGCACGAGCGGACGTCCGGGCAGCCAAATCCCGCTTGCATTACTTGGTTGATGCGGCAGCGGCGGTTACTTCAACGAAGCGAGATGACTTGGTCGCGATGGTGGATCAGGATGGGGTTAAAGAACCGCGTTGGGCAACGATCAACGAGATCGTGGTGCGATCGGATGTTGGAGGCGTCGTCTCTGAGATGGGCTTGACCAACGGAGCGTGGGCGGACGAAAAGTCAGCCGTACTGACGGTTGTGCAGCCTGAAAAACTCCGCTTCCGTGCTTCGGGTCTTCAGAGCGACTTGGGCGCACTGCGTTATGGGCTGTCAGCGCGGATCGTTTCGCCAACGCCCACAGCGACCGGACGGTCCATCTCGCTAAGTACATCGATGACAGGCAAGCTGCTCCTCGGCCTAGAAGGTGACCCCAACGATCGAACCATCGAGCTTTTTGTGGTCCCCGACGAGCTGTTGGATTGGGCTCGACCCGGCGTTTCGGCACAACTAGAAATCGTCACGGACGCATCGGCCGAGCCCGAATTGGCGATCCCGCTTGCCGCGGTGCAGCGCGATGGACTGACCCCATACATCTTCCGACGCACAACTGACAATCCCGACGAGGTGCTTCGCATGGAGGCGGACTTGGGCAGAGATGACGGACGTTGGGTCGAGGTGCTCAGCGGTGTAGGTGATGGTGACGAGATTGTGCTCGATGGTGCGTTTCAGCTCATGCTGTCAACAAGTGGTTCGATCCAGAAGGGTGGACACTTCCACGCCGACGGTACTTTCCACGAAGGGGAGGACTAAGTCATGTTGAAAGCAGTCATTCGTTTTTCTTTGAATTATTCAGTACTTGTGCTGATCGCGGCGGCGTTGGTGGTTGCCTTCGCTGCCTATCGTCTGCCGCAGATGTCGGTCGATGTGTTCCCCGAACTCAACGCACCGACCGTGACGATCATGGCCGAGTCGGGGGGATTGTCCGCCGATGAGGTCGAGCAGTACGTCACGTTCCCAATCGAGACATCGGTGAACGGCATGACGGGTGTCCGCCGGGTTCGCAGCACCAGTGCGATCGGTCTGTCCATCGTGTGGGTCGATCTGGATTGGGGCGCAAACCAATATGATGCGCGTCAGCTCGTCTCTGAGCGGTTGGTTTCGGCGCGTGAAAACCTGCCCGAAGATGTCGAGCCTTTCATCACGCCGATCACCTCGATCGCCGGCGAGATCATGCTCATCTCACTCTCGTCGCCCGATGGCGAAGTGAGTCCAATGGACCTGCGGGCCTACGCAGAGTTTGAATTGCGGAATAAGATCCTTGCTATCCCCGGCGTCGCCCAGGTGGTCGCCATCGGTGGTGAGTTGCCCGAGTATCAGGTCAACGTGGATCAGGATCGCCTGCGTCTCTATGATTTGACGATCTCCGATGTCGTGGACGCGGCCGGCGGCTCACACAGCACCGCGAGTGGCGGGTATCTGGTCGATGTAGACAGTTTTGAAATCCCCATCCGCCAACAGAGCCGAGTCACACGTCCGCAGGACATTGCTGACACGATCATCAAGTTCCACGAAGGTGTACCGGTCACGATTGGCCAGGTCGCCGATGTCGAACTTGGTCCAGCCCTCAAACGCGGCACCGCGTCCGAGGGTGCTGAACCGGCGGTGATTCTGTCGATTCAGAAGTCGCCAGGTACCAACACGCTTGCGCTCACCGAAGCGCTTGATGCGTTGTACGACCAAATCGAGCCAGCGTTACCTGCTGGCGTTGAGTTGAACCGTGATGTGATGCGTCAGTCACACTTCATCGATCGATCGATCGACAACGTCACGAAAGTATTGCTGGAAGCGATTGTCATTGTCGTTGTCATCCTGGTGCTGTTCCTGATGAACGTACGAACGACACTGATCACGCTGACGGCGATTCCGATCTCTTTGGCGGTCGGCCTATTGATCATGGACGGAATGAACCTCGGCTTGAACGTCATGACGCTCGGCGGCCTCACCGTCGCGATCGGCGTGCTGGTCGATGACGCGATCATCGATGTCGAAAACGTGTTCCGCCGACTCAAACAGAACCGCGGCCTGCCTAAAGATCAGAGACGCGATTTCGTCGAAGTGATCTTTGATGCCAGTAACGAGATTCGCCCGGCGATGGTCTTCGCGACACTTATCATCGTGATGGTCTTTGTCCCACTGCTGGTTCTGGATGGACTCGAAGGCCGATTCTTCCAGCCGTTGGCGTTGACCTATATGGTTTCGATTGGCGCATCGCTGCTTGTTGCGCTGACGGTCGTACCCGCACTGTGTCGGTTCCTGCTCAAGGGCCGGCTCGGCGGGAAGCACGAAGATCGGGATGGCCTATTGGTCCGCCTAATCAAACGGTTCTACGAACCCATGCTGCGTGGGGCGATTCGGTTCCGCATCTGGGTGATCGGTATCGCAGGCCTTACGACGATCGGTGCATTGATGCTCGCGGGCACCTACGGCACATCGTTCCTACCCTCATTCAACGAGGGGACGTTCACTGTCTTTCTGCTTGCCCCGCCCGGCACATCGATCGTTGAGAGTGACCGGCTCGCAACGGAAGTTGAGAAGCAGCTTGTGGACATTGATGGCGTACGTTCGGTCTCTCGCCGAACTGGTCGGGCTGAGCGTGACGAGCACGCCGAGCCAGTGAGCAACTCCGAGATCGAAGTAACGGTCGCTGCGGGTCGTGACCGGCATGAAGTACGTGCGGAAATCGATCGTGTACTTGGTTCGATCCCTGGTATCACTACCATGGTCGGCCAACCGATCGAGCACCGTCTGAGCCACGTACTCTCCGGCACACCTGCGGCGATCACGATCAACGTTTATGGCGAAGACCTCGTAGAACTTCGACGACTCGCCAAAGCAATCGAGCAAGAGTTGCAATCGCTGCCCGGGGCTCGTGACGTCAATGCCAACCGCGAGGTGATGATCAATACGCTGCCCATCCGGTATCGGCACGCCGAGCTTGCCGCCGCAGGACTAAGCCCCGCCGACGCCGCCGAGCAGGTCCGCGAAGCGCTTTATGGCGAACGGGTCGATACGGTCAACCAAGGGATCAGGCAGTATGACTTAGTCGTTCGCTTGGCTCCAGAAGAGCGTGAATCATTCGAGCAAGTACGCGACCTCCTCTTGCGAGGACGTGGGGGTGCAACCGTACGACTCAGCGATGTCGCAGACATCGGCCCCGAGCGGTCCAGCAACTTGATTACGCGGGAGAACGCACAGCGTAAAGCGGTTGTGTCACTCAACGTGAATGAAGGTTCAAACCTCGGCGACTTGGTCGCTCAGGTCCGCGAAAAAGTCGATCCGATTGTTGCCGAGGCGGGGATGACCGTGTCCTACGGCGGGCAGTTCGAGGCGCAGCAATCCGCCTCGCGCACCATCTTTGTCGCAGGGATCGTCGTGGCGGTGATCATGCTCATGCTGTTACAGATCTCCACAGGCTCAATGCGGGCAGCCGTGTTGGTCATGCTGAATATGCCGCTCGCGCTCATTGGCGGTATCGTCGCGATCTATCTCACGCAAGGTGGCGGAGCGATTTCTAACACACTCGCACTCTTTGGACTCGGCGGCGCATATATCCCACCGGTGATTTCAATCGCGAGCATGGTCGGATTTATCACGCTCTTTGGTATTGCGGTGCGCAACGGCATCCTGCTGATCAACCACTACAACCACCTGATGCACGAAGAAGGTGTTGCGCCTGCCGAAGCCATCGTCCAGGGCTCTATGGAGCGTCTCGTGCCGATTCTCATGACGGCGATCTCTGCGGCGCTTGGCTTGGTGCCGTTGGCACTTGCGGTGGGTCGGCCGGGCAGCGAGCTGCTCGCGCCGCTCGCGATTGTGACCCTCGGCGGTCTACTGACCTCGACCTTCTTAAACCTCATTGTGGTGCCGGCCGGCTACGCGCTGGTCTTCCGACACCAAACCGAACACCGCCGGGCAAAGAGCCCGGGGCTATTCTCTCGACTCGTCGGGCGCATCCGCTCGGCAAAACCCAAAGGAAACTGATATGACCGATCTCAAGAAACTACTGCTGATCCCCATGATCGCCGGCTCGCTCGCACTCACCGGGTGCGGAGGCGGTGACGACCACGATGACCACGACGATCATGATCACGAAGAGCACTCGGAAGGCGATGGTCACGATCACGACAAGGAAGGCGGCGACGAGCACGGTGCCGAGCATGGTCTGGGTGAAATCACAATCGCTGGCAGCGTGCTGGAAGTCGCTGTCGGAGGTGAGCCCGAGCCAAACGCAACGCTGCACATTGACCTCGAACTCAAGAGCGGCCCTAAGCCTTCAGCGATTCGTGTCTGGGTCAGCGACGACTCCGGCAAAGTCCTGACCAGTAAGGGCAAAGCCATGGGAAGCGGCGACTACCACGCCGACGCCACATGCCCCGCCGAGCTACCGGACAACGCGATGCTATGGATCGAGGTCGAGCCCGCACAAGGAGAACGTGAGGCCAAGCCATTGGCACTTAAATAGTGTGTAGAGAGGGACGAGCAAGCTGCCTCTCACAAGATATTTTACGACGCACGTATTTAGCTCATACGTGACAGCTATACCCTTCGCTTAATCGAATCTACTGCAGGAGGATCGACTTGTAATTCGAGATTTATGGCGGGGCGGAGGCAATGCGTTGATGGTAACCCGACGAAACCATTAATGGAGCCAATCATGACGATACGTGCAACCAAATTGATTTACTGCATAGTTTTGATCTCATTTCCTGGATTCGCAGGGTCTGATCTAACGGGTGACACTTTTTCCTCTGACTCTAAAAACCCTGTGAAAGAGGTCAGCACTTTTGATCTACAGGGTGACGTCACCGCAAGGCATGGTGCGATACGCATATATTGGGAAAATGACGGTGCAGTTCACGACCCATTTGATAGCTACGATCGCCACTACACCAACGGTTTCGCTATTACTGCAGAGAGCCAGCCCGAGTGGGCCAACAATCTTGCGCCTTACATGCCTTTCGCGGATTTATTCAACAAGCATCATAGTGATCCGAAGACTGGTGCCGGAGTAATCATCTCCCAGCTGATTTTCACTCCTGCTAATTTAGGAGAAACCGCCCCAATTACATTTGATCAGCCCTATGCTGGCTACTTGTACGGAGGGCTATTTTGGGATCGGCAAGGCAAGTACAACGGTCGGGATGATATCGCGGTACTCGACCATTTTGAATTCAATGTCGGGGTTGTCGGGGATTTGGCATTTGGTGAGGATGTCCAAACATGGTTTCACGATAGCGTTATTGGGGAAAATCCGAAGGGCTGGGACAACCAGCTAGCAAACGAGGTGACCGGCCAGTTCTTTTATCGCCGCAAGTGGCGTATCGATCTAGCAACTGTCGATATTCCACTTCTAGGTCAGCTCGATGCTCAGGCCATCCCTCAAGCCGGTTTTGCATTAGGGACGGTCTATCGTTACGCGGAAACAGCGGCGACATTCCGAATCGGGCACCAATTACCTGACGATTTTGGGCCCGGCCGCATCAACGACTTGCAGTCCGCATCCGGCGATATTCTTCATCATGATGGCTGGTCCTGGTATGCGTATGCCCGCATAGGCGGCAGGTTGGTCGAGCACAACCTGTTTTTAGTTGGATCGAACTATACGAATGCATCTCAAAGTGTTCAGAAGGAGCCCTTCGTGGGGGAAGTACAGGCGGGCATTACTATTAGCTATCGTCCGAACATTGACAATCAATTCGAGCTGTCTTGGGGCGTTACATTTCTTACGGATACGTTCGATGCGTTGGGCGACCGTGGAACCGAGTCCTATGGCACTGTTGTTATTAGCTGGGTAAAGACATTTTGAAAACTGAATTCCCATACGCACTATGTGCCCGCATTGACATGTAGGGTCTGAAATATGTCTTTACGATTTCAATTTCTTTTGACAGTAAACCTTACGCTTATCAGCGTGCTAGCGATATTTCTTTATTTGGATATAAAATATCAGCAGTCAACTCATTTGTCTGAACTTACAGACGATGCCAAGCGTGAAGTGGAACTGTTGGCGCGAGCAGTCAACTACCTAGACCCAACAAATCGTTCTGCAACGCAAGCACTGATCGACGAAACGACTGCCGTGTTGCAAGGAGAAGAATCGACGCGCCGCGACTTTGCTATAGCCTCAGATTCTGGGAAAATTATTTTGCCTTCGGGCGGCAGGCTGGACTCAGGCCAGATTGCTTCTTTGATTATCCATGTTGATGGAGTGCGCCCCGCAGTCATTGGCGAATGGGTGATCAGTAAAGCGCAAGCCGGGGATATGCAGGTCTATTTGTTTCGTAACGCTGAAGAGGCCAGGGCGGTCAGTGCGAGGCATGCCCGATGGCGTCTGGCAGAGGTACTCCTCTTCGGTTTACTTGCGACGGGACTTATCAACTTATTGCTGATCCGGTTGGTCCTGCGGCCTTTTTCGGAATTGGCGCAAACCATACGTGAGATCCGAAAAGGGGAACTCGGTGCAACTACGGGTAAGTTTAAAAGTCGCGAGTTCCAATTACTCGCCGCTGATTTAAATCAGATGAGTATGGATCTGAAAATTGCCGAAAAA
>JBKAGS010000032.1:0-89417 GCA_046290505.1 Phycisphaeraceae bacterium
AGCAAGCGGCGGCGACGAGCAGGGTCAGGGCGAGCGAGAGCGGGAAATAGCGTGCCATGGGTGTCATGCTCCTTGGAGGGGTGACGCCATTTATACAATAAAGCACCGCCCGCCTGACGGCGGGCGGTGTCGATGCGAGACGTTGGGTCGGCGAAGTCTTACTTGACTTCGACGTCGGCGCCGGCTTCCTTGAGGGCGCCGGCGACCTTCTCGGCCTCTTCCTTGTCGACGCCTTCCTTGATGTTGGACGGGGCGCCTTCGACCAGTTCCTTGGCTTCCTTCAGGCCCAGGCCGGTCGCTTCGCGGACGGCCTTGATGACCTGGATCTTCTTGCCGCCGTCGCCCTTGAGCACGACGTCGAACGAGGTCTTCTCTTCGGCGGCTTCGCCGTCGCCACCGCCGGCCGGGCCTTGCATCATCACGGCGCCGCCCGCGGCGGGCTCGATGCCGTACTCGGCCTTGAGGTAGTCGGCCAGGTCCACGGCGTCCTTAAGGGTCAGGCCGACGATCGACTCGGCCAGGCTCTTGATCTCGGCGGACACTTCAACGGTTGCGGTTGCTTCTTCGGACATCTTCGGGTTCCTATCTCTACAAGTCGCTCACAAGAGGTCGGGGCACGTCGCCCGTCTTTAACCCGGGGGCCAGTTGTGATGCGGGGATTGTTAGTTCATTTGGTGATTGGGTGAAGTTTGATCTGGTGAAGTCTCCGGGTTTGGAACTTTACCACTTCACCAAATCGTACTTCAGACTTACTTGCCGATCGTTTCGCCGGCCTCAAGCTTCTCTTGGATCGTCTTGAGGATGCCGGCGATGTTGCCGGCCGGGGCCTTGACGGCGCCGACGAGGTTGCGCGCCGGGCTGAGCAGCAGCGTGACGACCTTGGCCTGCGCTTCTTCCTTGGTCGGGTACTCGCTCAGGGCCTTGATCTGGTCGGGGCCGAACTTGATGCCGTCGAGGATCGCGCCGCGGAACTCGAGGGTCTCGAGCTTCTTGGCCCAGTCGATGAGCTCGCGGGCGACGTTGACGACGCTGGTGTCTTCCGAGACCGGGTAGACCAGAGCCGACGGGCCGTCGAGCAGGTCGCTGAGCCCTTCGAGGTCGGTGCCCTCGAAGGCGCGCTTGGCCTGGCTGTTCTTGACGACGGTGATCTTGATCTGCTTTTCGGCGAGGCCGGCGCGGAAGGTGTTGTTGTCGTTGGCTTCCATGCCGCGGACGTCCACGAGCACGGCGCCGCTGACGCCTTCGAAGCGCCGCTTGTAGTCTTCGGTGATGAGGTTTTTGACGGGCTTACTCATGGTGGCCCTGCCTTTCACTGCCGTTGGTCGGCGGTTTAGGGTGCGGTACGCCGTTGCGTACCCGAAGTCTGTTGCTGGTCGAACGCGGCCGAGCCGCGTCGTTTCCTATCAATGTCGATCGAACGAAAAACGAAGCGACGCGGCCATGCCGCGCGAAACGGACTCACACCTGCACGGCGACGGACGGGGACATCGTCGCGGACAGGGTGATCTTCTTGAGGTACGTGCCCTTGGCCGCGGCGGGCTTGAGCTTGACGATGTGGTCGATCAGCGCCTGGGCGTTGTCCACCAGCTGCTGGGGCTCGAAGCTGTGCTTGCCGACCGGGGCGTGGATGTTGCCGCCCGAGTCGTTGCGGTACTCGACCTTGCCCGCCGCGAACTCCTTGACCGCCTGAGCAACGTTGGGGGTCACGGTGCCGGCCTTGGGCGAAGGCATCAGGCCCTTGGGGCCCAGCTGCTTGCCGAGCTTGGCGACCACGCGCATCATCGCCGGTTCGGCGATCGCGACGTCGAAATCCAGCCAGCCGCCCTCGATCTTCTTGACCAGGTCTTCGCTGCCCGCCTCGACCGCGCCGGCGGCCTTGGCGTCGTCGACCTTGTTGTCCGGGACAAACGCGATGACGCGCTTGGCCGCGCCGCCCACGCCGTGGGGCAGCGAGATCGCGCCGCGGAGCATCTGGTCGGCCTGCTTGGGGTCGATGCCCAGGTGCATGCACAGCTCGACGGTCTGGTCGAACTTGGTCTTCTTGAAGGACTTGACCCGGTTGACCGCTTCGACGAGCGGGACGGGGTCGGTGGTGGCGCGCTCCGCGTCGGACGTGTAGCGCTTGCCGGGCTTGCGTGATGGCATCTGCCGATTCCTTTCGAGTTGCCCGCGGCCGGTTGGCGTTGGCGGGTGCGTCTCCCACGATTCGTCCGCTCGTGGTTGGCGGGGTCTTATTGTCTAACGCGGCAAAGCCGCGTCGTTTCATTTCAATTGTCAATTGATCATCACGATGAAGCGACGCGGCTTTGCCGCGCCAATCGATCACCCAACCACTTCGACGCCCATCGACCGGGCGGTGCCGGCGATGGTGCGCATCATGGCTTCGACGCTGTGGCCGGTCAGTTCCTTGGCCTTTTCTTCCGCGATCGAGCGCAGCTGGTCTTGGGTCACCTTGCCGACCTTGTCCTTGTTCGGCACGCCCGAGCCCTTGGGGATGCCGGCGGCGTCCATGATCATGACCGCGGCGGGCGGGCTCTTGACCTCGAACTCGAAGCTGCGGTCTTTGTAGACGGTGATGACCACGCCGACCGGCTTGCCCTTGAGGTGGGCGGTGGCGGCGTTGAACTGGGTGATGAACTGGCCGGGGTTGACGCCGTTGGCGCCCAGGGCCGGGCCGATCGGCGGCGCGGGGGTCGCGGTGCCGCCGGGGGCCTGGATCTTGAAGACCGAAGTGATTTCTTTCTTGGCCATGTCGGTATCCTGCCTGGCGTCTTAATCGACGCTCGTCGTGTCGGGCGTAATATCTTTGGGGGCGCAACCCTCAGCGGGATGCAGCGAGCCGAGCAATATACCAACACCCGCCCGCCAAGGCAAGCCCGCCGTCGCCCCTAACGCACGCCGATCATACTGTGTCGCTAGCAGCCGCCCTATACTTGCCCATGGCAAAAGCGTTCCTCATCTTCAACGGCGTGCTCTACGTCGCCCTCGCCCTGTGGTGCACGATCCTGCCCAACCAGACCAGCCAGGCCATCGGCTTGGGCCTGCCTAACTCGTCCGCGAAGTCCGAGTACATCGTCGTCTACGGCGGGCTCGAACTGGCGATGGGGGCGTTCTTCCTGCTCTGCGCCTTCAAGCCCGAACTGCTCGGCGCGGGCCTGTGGTACGCGCTGTTGACCTACGGCTGCCTGATGGTGTTCCGCTGGGCGACGATCTTCACGCTCAAGGACCTGTCGTCGTTCATCTACACGATGGTCGCGGTCGAAACGACGATGACCGCGGTCTCCGCGTGGCTGGTCTGGCGGCACCATACTGCTTAAGGCGCCGGCGAATCCTGTGCGTGCCACACCTTGCCGATCGCCTCGGGATACGCCGCGCATTCGAGTACAAACACGCGCTTCGCCAGCGACTCGGCGGTGTCGTCGTCCTTCACTTCGCAGCACTTCTGCACCACGATCGGGCCGGTGTCGTAGGTGTTGTCGGCGAGGTGGACGGTGCAGCCGGTGACCTTGCAGCCGTGGTCGATGACGGCCTGGTGGACGTGCGTGCCGTGCATGCCCTTGCCGCCGAAGCTGGGCAGCAGCGACGGGTGGATGTTGAGGACTTTGCCTTCGTAGTCGTCGGGGATCACCAACAGCGAGAGGAAGCCGGCGAGGCAGACGAGGTCGGCTTGGTGTTCGCGGCAGGCGTTGAAGACGGCGTCGGAGAACGCGTGCTTGTCGTCGAACTGCTTGCGCGGCAGGACGTGGACGGGCAGGCCGAGATCGCGGGCGCGTTCGATGCCGTAGCAGGTCGAGTTGGACGCGACGACGCAGGCGACCTCGGCGTCGAGCGTGCCGGCCTGCGCCTGGTCGTAGAGGTTTTGCAGCGTCGTGCCCCCGCCCGAGAGCAGGACGGCGAGGCGCGGCTTTCGTGGGCGGTCGGGCATGGGCGTTACGATACCGGCAGATGGCCGAGGCTTCCGACAGACAACGCGTCACACGCTTAGCCCCTTCGCCGACGGGCACGCTGCACCTGGGCAACGCGTTGACGTTCGTGGTGAACTGGGCGCTGGCGCGTCGGCTGGGGTGGCGCGTGGTGCTGCGGATGGAGGACCTCGACGCCGGGCGCGTTCGCGCTGGCGCGGCGGACGAGGCGGTCGCGATCCTGCGTTGGCTGGGCATGGACTGGGACGACGGGCCGGTCTATCAGAGCGCGGACCTGTCACCTTATGCCGAGGCGCTTCAGTCGCTGCGTAAGCGCGGCTTGATCTACCCCTGCAGCGCGACGCGCAAGCAGATCGACGCGGCGCTGTCCGCGCCGCACGGCGACGACCACGAAACACGCTACCCCGGCATCCACCGCCCGCCGTCGGGGCGCTACGACCCGGCGAGCGACGCCGCCCCGCCGCTGTTGGAAAACGACGACTACGCCTGGCGGCTGATCGTGCCCGAAGGCGAGATCGGCTTCGTCGACCAACTGCACGGCCCGCAGTCGATCGACGTGCAGCAGCAGGTCGGCGACTTCCCCGTTGCGACCAAGGCGGGGCTGCCGGCGTACCAACTCGCGGTCGTGGTCGACGACGCTCGCCAGGGCGTGACCGACGTCGTGCGCGGCGACGACCTGCTGCGCTCGACGCCGAGGCAGGTGCTGCTGTACCGCCTGCTCGGCCTGGGCGATCCGCCTCGGTACTGGCACCTGCCTTTGGTGTACGGGCCTGACGGCAGGCGGCTCGCCAAGCGCCACGACTCGGTGCGACTGACGACGTACATGAACGCCGGCGTGCCGGGCGAGCGCGTCGTCGGGCTGCTGGCCAAGTGGGCGGGGCTGGTCGATGAGCCGGCAGTGATGTCCGCGGGCGGCTTTGCCGATCAACTTCGGCCGGGTAGACTCGCTGACAAGGCGGTCACATTTACGGAGCAAGACCAGCGATGGCTGACGGAAGTTTGAACGAGCGGTCGTTGTTGCGGCGGGCTTTGGCGGTTGCCATCGTGCTGGTGCTTGCTGTGCCCGGCTGCGGCAAGTCCGGTGATGCGGCTGGTAGCGGCAGTACAACGCAGGACAAGCCCGCCGACAACACGCCCACGACGCAGACGGTTGAGATCAACGGGCACACGTTCGAGCTCGAACTCGCGCTCGACGACGATGCGCGCGAGCAGGGCCTGTCGGACCGCAAACAGATCGCGGAGGACGGCGGGATGCTGTTCGTGTTCCGCCACCCGGTACGGACGCAGTTCGTGATGCGTCGGTGTTATGTGCCGATCGACCTGGTTTTTATCGATGATGACGGTTATATCGATACGCTGCACCGGATGGAGGTGATCGAGCCGGTCGGCGGGCCGCAGTGGCACAACCCCTCGACGGGGTATCCGAGCGCGGGGGCGATCCAGTTCGTGATCGAACTCAAGGGCGGGACGCTGGACAAGCTCAAGCTCCGCCGAGGCGACAGGATCGATTTGCCTCGGGAGAAGCTTCAGTCGATGGCCCAATAACCCGATGTCTCCGATAACCGCCCGGCACAGGGTGCTGGCGGGACCTTGGGAGGCATGGGAATGGGACGGATGCTGGTGGTACGTGACGCGGGGGCGGCGATCGATTCGGTGCCGGCGGGTGTGCAGCGGGTGCTGTCGCACTGGCGCGGGCCCGACCGACCGCACGTCAGTGTGCAGACGCTCGACCGCGTGCTCGACGACCCGTCGATCCTCGACGGCGTCGAGTCGGCGTGGGTCCTGCTCGACAGCCCGACCGCCAGCGACCTGTTCGCGATCATCGGCGAGTGTGAGGAACGCCACCTCCCCGCCCTGCTCACCCGGCCCAACGGGCCCGAGTCGCTCGGCGAACTGCACCAGGACGGCATCGTCGCCTGCCCGCCCGGCACCGTCCCCGAGGACGCCTGCATCGTCCTGCAGACCCTGCTCAGCCAGGCGCCCACGCTCGCGGCGATGCGGCGGGAGAACAAGGTCCTCACCGCGCAGCAGGCCGGGCTCTGCGCCCAGATCGGCAAGCTCGACGAGGAACTGCGCATGGCGGCGCAGCTGCAGCGCGAGTTTTTGCCGCACGAAATGCCTCACGCCGAGCCGGTCTCGTTCCACGTTCTGTATCGACCGGCCGGTTACGTCAGCGGCGACATCTACGACGTCGTCCAGCTCGACGAACACCACATCGGCTTCTTCGTCGCCGACGCGGTGGGCCACGGCGTGCCCGCGGCGCTCATGACCGTCTACATCAAGCGCTCGCTGCGCAGCAAGCGCATCGACGCCAACGCGCCCGGCGGCTATACGCTGCTCAGCCCCGCCGAGGCGCTGCAGCGCCTCAACGCCGACATGATCAGCACCCAGAACGGCAAGGTCCGCTTCGCCACCGCGTGCTACGGCGTGATCGACACGCGCGACCTCAAGCTCACCATCGCCCGAGCCGGCCACCCCTTCCCCATGCTCCTGCGCGGCGAAGACGACCGCGTCGAAACCCTCGAACCCGAGGGCGGGCTGCTTGGCGTCTTCGAAGACGAGCAGTTCGAGCAGGATGTCGTCCAACTCCAGCCCGGCGACCGGCTATTGCTCTACTCCGACGGCTTCGAGTGCGCCTTCCCCGACAACGAGCTGAACCCCAACGGTAAACGACGCGTCGCCAACGAAAACTACGCCAGGGAGTTCCTTGACCTCGGCAACGGCGACCCGGGCGAAGCGATCAAACGCATGGAAGACAACCTCGACGGCCAGGCCGGCTCGCTGAACCAGAAGGACGACCTGACGATCGTCTGCCTGGCCATCGCGAAGGACGCGGCGACCGCGGCGCACACGCACGAAGGCGAGCAGCCCCAGACGCTACGGCTGCGGCGCGACCGGCCGGAGGTGGCTTAGTCGATAAACCCCGCTTCGCGCAACAGGTCGGTCGTCACGCCGCTCGTGGGTTTGTCGGCTTTCCCGCGCACGCGTTGGAGTTGATGCACGATCGTTTTGGCGAGGATGTCGGCCTCGATGTTGACTTTGTCGCCGACGTTGAGTTTGCCGAGCGTGGTCATCTCCAGCGTCGCGGGGATGAGCGCAACATCGAACGAATCGTCGGCGACGCGCGCGAGCGTGAGCGACACGCCCTGGATCGCGACCGATCCGCGCGGGACGATGTATGCCATCAGGTCGGCCGACTCGGGCTTGAGCGTGATGCGCCACTCGCCCCGGTCGGTGTGGATCGCCTCGACGACGGCCAGGCCATCGACGTGGCCCTGCATAAAGTGGCCGCCCATCGGCTGGCTCGGCGTGACGGCCGGCTCGAGGTTGACCAAGTCGCCGACCGCGAGCGAACCGATCGTCGTCTTGCTCAGCGTCTCGTGGATGACGTCGAAGTTGAGTCTGTCGTCGGTCATATCGACCGCGGTGAGGCAGACACCGGACACGCAGATCGAGTCGCCGTGGACGATGTCGCCCTTGAGCCCGCCGCGTTCGACGGTGAGGCGTTTGCCCGCGTCGGTCGTCTGGGTGGCGAGGATCTTCGCGGTGGTTTGGACGATGCCTGTGAACATGCGTAGCGCCTAGCGTGTAGGGCCTAGCGTTGAGCGTCGAGCCGCACTGACCAAGCCGGTGAGGTTGGTGAGATTTTACCGCAATCGGGATGGTATCATGCCCCGCTTCGTCGCGACGGATGCCTGATTCCGACGCTATACGCTAGGAACTACACGCTAGACGCTAACTATGACACGAACTCACCACTGCAACGAACTGCGCAAAGCCCACGTCGGACAGTCCGTCACCCTGATGGGGTGGGTCAACAACTACCGCGACCTCGGCGGGGTCCGCTTCATCGACCTGCGCGACCGCGAAGGCGTCACCCAGATCGTCTTCCACCCCGAATCGAAGGACGCCCACGCGCTGGCTCAGAAGCTCCGCCGTGAAGACGTCATCCGCGTCACCGGCAAGTGCATCGACCGCGAGGGCGGCGCGAACCCCAAGCTCGCGACTGGCGACGTCGAGGTCGATTGCGTCGAGGCCGAGGTCCTCGCCGACGCCAAGACCCCGCCGTTTATCCCCGACGAGGCGGACAAGGTCGGCGAGGAGACGCGCCTGCGGTACCGCTACATCGACATGCGCCGCCCGCGCCAGCTGAACATCCTCAAGACGCGCCACCGCGTCGCGAAGCTGATGCGCGACTACTACGACGAGCACGGGTTTTACGAGATCGAAACGCCCTTTCTCTGCCGATCGACGCCGGAGGGCGCGCGCGACTTCCTCGTGCCCTCACGCCTGCAGGCCGGCGAGTTCTACGCGCTGCCTCAGTCGCCGCAGATTTTCAAGCAGATCTGCATGGTCGGCGGGGTCGAGAAGTACTTCCAGGTCGTCCGCTGCTTCCGCGACGAAGACCCGCGCGCCGACCGCCAGGCCGAGTTCACCCAGCTCGATATGGAGATGAGCTTCGTCGATCAGGACGACGTCATCAAGACCAACGAGGGCATGATCCGCAAGGTCTGGAAAGAGATTCTGGATGTCGAGATCCCGAACCCCATCCCGCACATGACGTACGCCGAGGCGATGGACAAGTACGGCAGCGATCGGCCGGACCTGCGGTTCGAGATGCAGCTCATCGACGTGACCGATGTTGTGAAAGACACGGATTTCAAGGTGTTTTCGGGCGCGATCGCTTCGGGCGGCATCGTCAAGGCCATCCGCGTGCCCGGCGGGGCGAAGATGTCGCGCAAGGAAACCGACGCGCTCGCCGAGTTCGCCAAGGAGTTCGGTGCCGGCGGCCTGCCAACGACCAAGGTCGAAGGCGGGAAACTCGCAACCGGCATCGCCAAGTTTGTCGAGCCGGTGACCGATGCGCTAATCGCCGCGACCGGTGCGCAGGACGGCGACCTCTTGTGCTTCGGCGTCGACAGCAAGCCGGCGACCGTCCACCGCGTGCTGGGCGAATTGCGCGTCAAGCTCGGCCACGACCTCGGGCTCATCAAGCAAGGCGACTGGAAGTGGGTCTGGATCGTCGACTTCCCGATGGTCGAGTTCGACGACAAGGACGGGCGGTGGTACTCGCTGCACCACCCGTTCACCGCGCCCAAGCCCGAGGACCTGGGCAAGCTCGACGCGACGGACAAGGACACGATCGCGTCGATCAAGTCAAACGCCTACGACCTGGTGCTCAACGGCAGCGAACTGGGCGGCGGGTCGATCCGTATCCATCGCCAGGACATCCAGAGCAAGGTCTTCAAGCTGCTTGGCATCGGAGACGAAGAAGCGCGCGGGAAATTCGGCTTCCTGCTTGATGCGCTCAGCTACGGCGCGCCGCCGCACGGCGGGATCGCGTTCGGCCTGGACCGCATCGTGATGCACCTGTGCAACACGACCAACATCCGTGACGTCATCGCGTTCCCCAAGACGCAGAACGGCGCGGACCTGATGACCGAGGCGCCCTCGACGGTTGACGACGCGCAACTCAAAGAACTGCACCTGCGCACGGTGATGCCGCAGAAGTCGCCGGCCTCGTCTTAGGTTTCGATGCACTGCATCCCGGAGCCCGCATTTGCAAACGTGTCGCGTATGGCTGTTGCTGCTTGGTTTGATGGGCGCGATCACGACGGATGTGGCGGGTGCGCCCGGGCTGACCGACGAGCAGGCGGAGGCCGTGTCGGCGTGGCTGTCGCGGCCGGAAATCGAGCGTGCCCAAGCCGGCAGCCTCGGCCTGCCGAGCGGGCTGACCGCCGAGCAGGCGGCCGAGGCGCTCGCGTCCCTGTGGGCGTGCTATCGGGCGGCGGTCCGTGATGAACAACTCGGCGACCTGCCGCCGACGCTTGCGGAACTGCGGGCCGACGCGGACAACGGCCGGGTCGGGCTGCAGGCCCGTGCGATCACGCTCGGCGAGCTGACGATGCCGTTTGTCGCGTTGCGAAAGCAAGCCGCCGAGCCGGTGCCCGCCGGCCGGCCCCTGTTCATCTGCACGCACGGCGGCGGACGCAATGACAAGGTCGATGGCCCGCACGCGTGGGGCGTCAACACGCGCGAGTGGCGGGCCCAGGTCTCGCTTGCCGCGGGTCTCTATACGCCCGATGGCGTGTACGTGGTCCCGCGCATGGCCGACGACCGCCTGGGGCGCTGGTGGCACCGGCACAACCACGACGCGTTCGAGCGCGTCATCGAGCACGCGATCGCGCACTGGGGCGTCGATCCGGATCGGGTTTACTTGCTGGGCATTTCCGAGGGTGGCTACGGCACGGCGATCGTCGCGCCGTTCATGCCCGACCGCTTCGCCGGCGCCAACGCTATGGCCGCGGGCGTGGACCTGGGCAACCCCGTCGAGAACCTGCGCAACCTCGCGTTCCGTACGGATGTGGGCGAGAAGGACACGACGTTTAACCGCGTCGGCCTGGCGATAAAGTTCCACGAGCGCCTCGACGAATTGCGCGCAGCGGACCCGGCCGGTTACGAACACGCGATCAATGTGCAGGCGAACCGCGGCCACGGCATCGACTACCGGCCCGGCGTCGCGTGGATCGCCGAGCACACACGCGACGCCTGGCCGAGCAAGCTGGTCTGGCTGCGAAAGGCGCTGCACGACCGCCGACGCGATCGTCACTACTGGATCGAGATCGACGCGCCGGACGACGCGGGCGACATCCGCGTGACCGCAGAGGCCGACCGCGCGGCCAACCGTGTTGTCATCACCGCCCGCCGGGTCGCGATCCGGGGCGACGGCGGCAACCCGACGCACGCCAAGCAAGGCCAGCACGCCGACGCGGGACCTCTCACCGACGCGACGCTGCGCGTGCTGCTGCACGACGACATCATCGACCTGGACAAGCCGGTCCGTATCACGATCAACGGCGAAGCCGTCTTCGAGGGCAGGGTCGTGCGCGACGCCGCGGTGCAGCTGCGTACGCTCGCGGGTTACGGGGACCTGTCCATGGCCGCGTCGGCACAGTTCGAGCACGATTTGTGAAGGTCGAATCAAAACTGCGTCACCGTCATCGTCACATTCGCCCCGACGCTAGCATACGCGTGTCTCGCCCAAGGAGTAATTCATGCACACCTGTTTTTTCACGATGAAGCCTAACTTCGCTGTCGTCTTCCTGTTGCTGCTCGCCCCGCTTGCGTCGGCCGATGAGGTCACGGTCATGAGCTACAACGTCGAGAACATGTTCGACGTGTTCGACGACCCGTACACCGGCGACGAGGGCACGGACGTCAAGCGCCGTGACGAGATCCTCGCGATCGCCAAGGCCATCGCCAAGGCCGACGCCGACGTCATCGTCTTCCAGGAACTGGAGAACGAGCACCTGCTCGCCGGTATGGTCAAGACGTTCCTCGCCGACAAGGGCTACGAATACATCGCCGCCCAGCGCACCAACTCGACACGCGGGATCAACCTCGGCGTGGTCTCGCGCTACCCGATCAAACGCATCGCGAGCTACCGGTTCAGGACGCTGACGCACCCCGACGCGCCCGGCGAGACCTGGCGCTTCGCCCGCGACGCGATGCACGTTACGCTCGAGATCAAGGGCACGGAACTGCACGTCTTCAACGTGCACCTGAAGTCGAACAGCTCGCGACCGAACGACAAGAACTCGATGAAGTGGCGCTCCGCCGAGGTGCTGGGTGTTAAGTCGATCGTCCGCGAACTACTCAACGACAACCCGGACGCGTACGTGCTGCTCATGGGCGATTGCAACTCGAACATCGAGACCCGCCCCGAGCAGCCGCGGCCCTGGCCGGCGACGCAGCTCATGCGTGCGCCGGAGGAGGACGGTAGCAGGCTGTTGATCGACGTGTTCGACGGCATGGCGTACGACGACCGCGTGACGATCATGGCATAAGTATCCGCCCGCCGTATTCGACTACATCTACGCGTCCCCGGCACTGGCGAAGAAACTGGTGAAGGACAGCCCGGCGGTGATCCGCGACGAGGCGTTGACCGCGGGCAGCGACCACCTGCCGGTCACGGCGGCGTTTGTGATCGGAAACGAATAAGGCCCAAAAAGGAATCGGCGATGCGATACACAGGCTTGCTGCCCCTGCTCGTGGTGTTGGCCGCACTGCTTGCACCACCGACCGACGCCGCCGCTGCACAGCCGCGATCAGAACAAGAGCGTTACAACGTCTTGTTCATCATCTCGGATGACCTGACGTATACCGCGCTGTCGTGCTACGGCAACGAGGTCTGCCAGACGCCGAACATCGACCGGCTCGCCGAGCGCGGCGTGCGCTTCACGCGCGCCTTCTGCCAGGGCACGTACTGCGGACCGAGCCGCGCGTCGTTCATGTCCGGCTACTACCCCCACGCGACCGGCGTGCTCGGCTACACCAGCCCGCGGCCTGCGATCGGCGATCGGCAGACCTGGCCGCAGCTGTTCAAAGACAACGGCTACTACACCGCCCGCGTCGGCAAGCTCTACCACATGGGCGTCCCCGGCGGGGTCGAGAAAGGCACCGACGGCGCCGACGACCCGATGTCCTGGACCCAGCGGTTCAACAGCCCCGGCCCCGAATGGCGCGCGGCAGGCGACGGCGAGACGCTCGAAGGCGTCCCGCCCGGCAAGACCGCGCCACCCAGGGGCGGCAACACGTTCGTGATCGTCGAGGCCGAAGGCGACGACCTCGTGCACGCCGACGGCAAGACGGCGGAGAAAGCCATCGAACTGATCCACGAGCACAAAGACAAGCCCTTCTGGCTCGGCGTCGGCTTCGTCCGCCCGCACGTCCCGTTCGTTGCGCCGCGGAAGTACTTCGCGCCCTTCAAGCCGTTCACCGACCTCGAACTGCCCGAGAAGATCGAGGGCGACTGGGACGATATCCCCAAGCCCGGCATCAACTACAAGACCTCGGTCAACATGAAGATGGATGAGCGCGAGCAAAAGACAGCGCTGGGCGCGTATTACGCGTCGGTCGCGTACGTCGATGCGCAGGTCGGAAAGGTACTGGGCGCGCTCGACGACGCGGGCATCGCCGACAAGACCATCGTGATCTTCACCAGCGACCACGGCTACCACCTCGGCGAGCACGACTTCTGGGCCAAGGTCAGCTTGCTTGACGAGTCGTCGGGCGTGCCGTTGATCATCAGCGTCCCGGGCAAGCAACCCGCGGTGTGCGAGTCGTTTATCGAGTTGCTCGACCTGTACCCGACCGTCGCGTCGCTGTGCGGGCTCGAGGCGCCGAGCCACGTGCAGGGCGTGGACGCGTCCGCGCTGCTGGACGACCCTGAAGCATCCGTCCGCGATTCGGTGTTCTGCGTCGCCCCGATGCGCAGGGGCTTGCTGCTTCGCGACGACCGCTACGCCTACATCCAGTACGGCGAAGACGCGCAGTACGGGGTCGAGTTGTATGACATGCACAACGACCCGAAGCAGTACACGAACCTCGCGGTCAAGCCCGGGCACGCCGATGTTGTCGCGCGGTACAGGAAGCTGATGGCCGACAAACTCGCCGAGGCGCGGGACAACGACCTGGGCAAGCGGTGATCGGGATCAGCCGACGAGCCCGTCGGGGCTGCCCGCTGGCTGGTTGAGGTAGGGGTTGGTCGCGCGTTCGCGGGCGATGGTGGTCTCGGGTCCGTGGCCTGGCAGCACGCGTGTGTCGTCGGGCAGGGTGAGCAGTTGTTGGTGGATCGACCGCATCAACGTGTCGCCGTCCGAGGTCGGGAAGTCGTACCGGCCGATGGAACCGGCGAAGAGCGTGTCGCCGACGATCGCGACGCGGTGTTCGGGTTGATACAGCGTGATCCCGCCGGGGCTGTGGCCGGGCGTGTGGCGGACTTCGAACCTGACGCCCGCGAGGTCGAGCGCGTCGCCATGCCGCAAGAGGTCGGTCGCCTCGGGCGCGACGACCGGCTGGACGAACGCCGCGCTGAGGTTCAGGCGGGTGTCGGTCAGGAACGCTTCTTCTTCGGCGTGGATCAGGATCGGCACGTCCGGTTGCCGGTGCCGAACTTCATTGAGCCCGGCGATGTGGTCGAGGTGGGCATGAGTCAGCACAATCTTCTCTGCCTTGAGCCGATGCTCATCGATGTAATCCAGCATCGGCCCGGGCTCGAAGCCCGCGTCCACGAGCCAGCACGACCGCCCGACCGACAGCACGTAGCAGTTGGTCTGCCACTGTCCGAGGCAGAAGGTCTGGATCTTGGCTGTGTTCGCCGGTTCTGGCATGGCCCAATAGTTTAACGCTGCGAGACCTTTGCCGCGAAACGCCATCAACTGATGAAGCTCTTCTGCTTTTTGCCCGACAGGTAGCTCTCGATCACGGTCGAGCTGAGGTCGTCCGACGCGCAGTAAAACGCGGTCCCGCGGGTCAGGCGCGTCAGGCGTTCGATGAAGTCGACCCAATCCATGCCCCAGTAGTCCTCGATCAGCGCGAAGCTGGCGAAGCGGATGCCCTGCTTGGTGCACAGCATCGCTTCTTTGAGCGTCTCGTTCGCGGTGCGCTCGCTCGGCGGGTAGAGCAGGTACAGCATATCTTCGCCGGTGTCGGGCGAGGTCTCAACGTGCGCGGTCGGCTGGCCGTCGGTGATGATGAAGACCTGCTTGTTCGCCGCGCCGCTGCGTCGAAGGATGCGGCGTGCTTCGCGCAGCCCGAGGTGAAGGTTGGTGAAGTGCAGCGGCAGCTTGCTCGGATCGGCTTGATCTAGCGGGACGCGGATGCGGACCTGCGGGTCGTAGATGCTCACCGGCTTGGGCATGATCAGCGGCACGTCCTTCTCCGGCACGCGATCGGCCAGCGAGTAGAACGACACGAAATCGAGCGTGTCCATCGGGAACCGCTGGCGGATCAGCTCGGCCATGCCCAAACACACGCGTTTGGCCTGCAAAAACCGGCCGTAGCGGTACATCGAGCCGGACAAATCGATCAGCATCACCGTCGCACAGTCCGCCCGGCCCTCGGTCTCGTGCACGACGAAGTCGTTCATGTTCAGCCTGAGCGGCAGCGGGTTGCCGCCTTGCTGTTGTGACGTCGCCGCGTGGCTCAGCGCGTTACGCAGCGTCGCGCCCATGTCGATCTCCGACAGCGGGTCGCCGAACTCGTAAGGCCGGCTGCCCTCGGACCGCTCGCTGGTCTTGCCCGCCTGCTCGGTGGCGTGGCCGTCGCGGTCGCCGCGCTTGAGGTTCTCGAAGACCCGCAACAGCGCCTGGTGCTGCATCCCGTGCACCATCCGCGCGGTGAGCTTGAGCTGTTTGTTGCCGTTCTCGTCGGTAACCTCTTCGAGCAGGCCCGCCTCGATCATCTGTTGGATGAGGTCCTGCTCGTCGGGGTTCTCGAGGTGGTTGAGCGCATCCATCGCCTGCTCGCCATATTGCAGGATGAACTCGACGAGTTGCGGCGAGGGGAACAACTCGTCGGGACTGAGGAAGGACTTTCCGTCGTAGGGGCCGTAGGTGTGTTTCACAGTGCGATTGTAGGCGCGGCGGGGATCATTGGCGTGTTTAGCGGGCGACGCGCAGCGTCCCGTGCGAATCGTGAGATGTATCGGCGCGCGCCCTGCGTCGCCCGGAGCGGCTGCTTCTTCGGCACACCGGGCAAACGCGGATACTCGTCGGGCGTCGGCGATTCCTTGATGATCGACACGATCACCAGGTCGTTGCCGAACGACTCGGGGTAGGCGTCGATGACGGCGAGGTCGCCGGCCCCGAGGATCGATAGCGCGTCGCCCGCGTCGCCGAGTTCTTCCTCGACCTTCGGCCCCTTCATCGCCAGCACGCGCCCGCCGACCGTTACGAGCGGCAGCGCGAACTCGAGCAGCACGTTCATCGGCCCGACGGCCCGGTTGATGCACGCGTCGTACTGCTCGCGGTGCTTGGGCGATTGCCCGATCGTCTCGGCGCGTTCTTGCAGGACCGTCGCGTTGGTCAGGCCGAGCGTGTCGATCGCGCGTTGGATGAAGGACGCCTTCTTGCCCGTCGATTCGAGCAGCGTGACGCTCAGGTTCGGCCGGGCGATCGCGACGGGCATCCCCGGCAGGCCCGCCCCGCTGCCCACGTCGATGACTTTGCTTCCCGGTTCGAGCTCGTCCAGCCCCGGCAGCACGGTCAGCGAGTCGATGATCAGCCGCCGCCACGCCGCGTCCGGCTCGCGCACCGCGGTGAGGTTGGTCGTGCGGTTCTCATCGAGCACGAGCGCGAGGTAGCGGTCGAGCTGATCGAGCTGCGCGGGCGTGAGCTCAATGTCGAGGTCGCGGAGTTCTTGGTGGACGAAGTCTGGGCTCATTGGGACGACAGTGTAGCGGGCGACGCGAAGCGTCCCGTTCGAGGTGACAAATCGTATTGCCCGGGGAGCGCTTCGCCTCGACCGCCGTATACCTACTGAAAGATCGCATCCGCATTATGATCAAACTCAAAGCTCGGCCGGGCCAGCATCTGCGGGCGTCTTGCCGCGAAGTTGATGACCAGGCCGATCATCACGAAGGTGAAGAGCATGGACGATCCGCCGTAGGAGATGAGCGGGAGCGTGATGCCGGTGATGGGGAGGAGGCCGACGGTCATGCCGATGTTGATGGTGGCCTGGGTGAAGATCATGCCGCCGAAGCCGACGCAGGCGATGCGGGCGAAGGGGTCTTTGGATCGGGCGGCGACGAGGAGGATCGAGCCGACGAGCACGCCGTAGAGCGCCATCGTGCCCAGCCCGCCGAGCAGTCCCCAGCGGTTGACGATGACGGGGAAGATCATGTCGTTGTAGTCGAAGGGCAGGTCGTTGTAGTCGATGAGGGTGGCGGCGCGTTCTTTGCCGTAGCCGGTGGTCCCGCCGGCGGCGACCATGCGCTTGGCGACGCGCTGCTGGTAGCCCTCGCTCTGGGCCATGCGGTCGTCGCCGCGCCACTCGAAGTACATCGACTCGATGCGCGAGCGCTGGTGGTCCTTGAGCACCTGCATCGAATCGGGCGCCCACAGGACGATCACGACGTTCACGGCGATGAGAAGCGCCGCGATACCCAAGAGCGCGCCCAGGTGCCGCAGCTTCGCCCCCGCCGCGACGAGCATGACGAACAGCGTCGGCGCGAAGAGCAGCGCCGAGCCGAGGTCCGGCTCTTTGAGGATCAGGATGACGGGCACGAACATGATCGCGAACGGCACGAGCAGGCCGAGCAGCGTGCGGTGGTTGTCGCGGAATCGCAGGTACCACGCGAGCGCGAGCACGAAGCCGACCTTCGCCATTTCTGACGGCTGGAAGTTCATGAAGCCGAGGTTGATCCACGCCGTGGATCCGTTGCGGACCGGGACGATCGAGCGCGGGACGCCCGGGAGGATGACGAACGCGAGGAGCAGGATCGAGACCGCCATGAGCGGGTAGGCCATGTGCCCGATCCAGCGTGGCGTGGGGATGAGCGCGGCGATCATCGCGCCGATCGCAATGGGCAGCCAGCGCGAGCTTTGTACCTGCGCGTGCTCGGGCGAGACCGTGCCGATCGCCGCGGTGCCCAGCCAGGCGAGGATGACCGCGGCGATGAGCGCGTACCAGCCCGGGTGCGGCCGGGCGAGCAGGCGCACGTGTTTCAAGGCGAGTTGGACGGCAGAGGGTTTCATGGATGAGTGTCGCAATTCACGGGCGAGACGCCCGTGCCACCTTCATTGCTGTAGGGGATCGCTACCGCGTCGGCGGCCAGTCGAGGTACTGGTGGTCCTGCAGGGCGTGGATGATCTGGTTGACGATCGGCCCGGCGACGCGCCCGCCCGAGCCGGCGTACTCGACGACGCAGGCGATCGCGTGCGTCGGCCTCGGTGCGCCCTCGGGCTTGACCAGCGCGACGACCCACGCGTGGTCGCGCGGGTTCGCTTCGACCTCGCCGTCGTCGATTTCGCCGTTGCGGTTGAAGTCGATGTGCCGGTACCGGCCCGGGTCGGCGGTGCCGGACTTCGCCATCACCTCGACACCTTCGGCGTTGAAGATCGGCTCGCGGTTCATGCCGCTGCCCGGGTCGGTGATGTGGTGCGTCGTGCCGTCGACCGTCTCGGCGCTGCGCCGCATGCCCTCGAAGACCATGCGCTGCGCGGTCGAGGTCACACGGAACCGGCCTGGTCCTGCCGCGTCCTGCATCGTCGGCGGCGGGGGCGAGACGATCAGCCTCGGCCGCTTGTCCATCTCCCCGCTGGCGAGTCGCATGTACGCGGCCGCCAGCTGCATCGGCGTGACCGACACCGGGCCCTGGCCGATCGCCATGAAGCACACCTCGTTGTGTTCGTACCCCGCGTCGCCCCGCCCGAGCTTGCCGCTGATCTCCTCGGGCAGGCCCGTCCCCGGCTTCTCGCTGAAGCCGAACGCGTGGTACCAGTCCGGCAGACGATCCACCCCGCGGTGCGGGATCAGCTTGTCCTTGACCATCATGCCGAAGAACGGGTTGTTGGAGACCTCGATCGCGCGGACCCCGTCGATCTCACCGCGCTCGATCTTGTGCGACTTCCAGAGCCAGTCGCGGAATACCTCCGGCTTGTTCTCCCACAGGTAGCCCTTGCAGTAGACCCGTTCGTGTTCCCCCAGCAGCCCCTCGCTGACGACCGCGGCGAGGACCAGCGGCTTGAGCGTCGAGCCGGGCTGGTACGGCCGGGCCACCGCGCGGTTGAGCATCGGCTCGTTGATCGGATCGTTCCACAACAGGTCCGGGTCGTCCTTCAACAGGTTGCGCGGCGCCTCGGGCATCGACACCGCCGCGATGACGTCGCCCGACGCGATGTCGATTACGACCGCCGAGCCGTTGAGCTGCGTGCCCAGCAACTCGCGTGGGTCGTCGGGCTTGAGGTGCCAGGGCAGCGTCTGCATCAGGCCGAACCGGGGCGACATAATCGCCTGGACGTGGGCCTGCAGCTTGATGTCGATCGTGAGCATGACGTCGCGGCCCGCGACGGGCGCGACCTGGTGCGTCGTCTTGCCGGTGTCGAGGCTGATCGTGCGCAGCCCGCGCGATCCGCGAAGCTGTCGCTCCATGGCCTGCTCGACGCCCGACCGCCCGATGCGGTCGCCGCGTTCTTCGTCGTAGCCCGAAAGGCGCTTGATTCGGCCGTACGCGTCCTTCAACGGCCGGGCCTGCTCGTCTTCCTTCCACACGTCGCGCATCATCCCGATCAGGTGCAGCCCCACGCCCGCGACCTCAATCGTCATCGGCTCGCCCTCCGCCAGCGGGCTGGGCAGCGTGGATCGGTCCAGCTGGACCGTCATCCGGTCCAAGGGGTACCGGCGTTGTGTAGCGCGCCGCAGGTCCACCATCGTCCAGGGCAGGGCCGAGCGCGCCTGCGCGTCGCCGTTGGCCATGCCCCGCCGGCCCTCGTCGATGAAGGTTTCCAGGAGCAGCCGCTGGTCGTCGTCCAGCGAGCCGATGAGCACGTGGTGGTCGAACTCCTCGGCCAGGGGCTGGGCGACCTCGTCAAGCGCGACCGGCTCGCCGCGCTCCTGCTCCGCCTTCTTCTTCCACGCCGCCCACCGGCTGACCTGGATCCGCTGCACCCGCGCCAGCGTGTCCCGCCGACGCTCGGTCAGCTCCTCCCGGCTGACGCCCGCGATCTCGGCCATGACCGCGAACATCGCCTCGGTCTGCTGCGAGTACTCGCGCTCCAGCTTTTCAACCAAGGCCTCACGCTGCCGTGTGCCCATCTCGCCCCACGCCAGCTTGTCACCCGACGCGTCGGCGTACGCCTGCTTGCGCGCCCACTTGCCCGTCAGCAAATCGAAGTGCACCGCCAGCTCCCAGCCCGGGTCGTCCTCGGCCAGGACCAGCCCGTTGCGGTCCACGATCGACCCGCGCTTGGTCTGGATCAGCTGCTGCCGTTTGAGCTTGCTCTCGGCGGTCGCCCGCGCATCACGGAACGACTCGCCCGTCGCCAGCAGCGTCGCCGCCGTGCCCAGCACGAACAGTACCACGACCATCGCCACCGCCAGCAGCAGCAGCCTGCGGTGGAACATGCTCGGCAGCAGGTTTCGGATCGCACTTCGCAAAGGGCCCATCCTTAGGCTCGGCATTCAGGCGGGGCGGGCGTCCCGGCTACGAAAGCTGTGGCGCACAGATACACCCGTTCCCACATCTCCTATCGACTACATGATAGAGCCCCCTGCAAGGTTCGGATAACCCGCCAGCGGCCGAAAAAAGCAGAAGTAATCGCCAAATCAAGCCCGCGGACTGACGCGAAGCGGCAATCCGCGGGATGTCACACCTAAGAAAGCCGCCGAGCTCCACCCGAACCGCCCTTACACCATCTCCGCCGAGTCGGTCAGCACGGCGAGCGTGTTTCCCTTCATCTGCGCGAACCCGCCGCTGATATTGACCTTGGTCTCGCCGCCGGTGCCCTTGACAGTCAGGACGCCGGTGCCGAGCTTGACGAGCAAGGGGGCACGGTTGGCCATGAAGCCCATCTGCCCGTCGTGGGCCGGGAGATCGACGTAGGTCGCGTCCTTCTCGAAGACGGCCTGCTCGGGGGTGATCAGGGTGCAGGTGATGGTGTCGGGCATGGGGGTTCCTCAGGCGTGAGGGGGCATGATAGTTGACGTCTCGTTTCTACTCAAACACTTGGCTCAAAGCCCACTGGTAGTTTGTCGGTGTACCCCAGCAGATAGCTTTCTAAGTATGGCCCTGCGGTCACGTACGACGTCGTGCCGAATGAATCAACGAACTGCCATATCCACAAGGGTCCATCAGGCCCATCACCGTATCCAAGGTAGCGAAGATCGTCGGATGTGAGTTGGCCGCCTCCCGGCGCTTTGATAGAGAGATAGCGAAGCAGTGATTCGATTGTGGCTGGAGGTTCCGGAGGCATTTCGAATCTCTTTAATCAGTTGAGTCGATAGCGCCTTTAGCCTGCTGCGAAAGAAGTTCCAAGTCTGTTTGAATCGTCTTCCAGACGATCGTGTGATCCAATTGGTCGTACACGTGAATAATGATGTTGCGAAACGCGGCGATCTCGGCAGTGTGATCGATCTTTGCATGTACGTCCGGCGCATCACGCTTCAATCGGTTCAGGGCTTCACCGATGACCGCAAAACGGCGCTCGACCGCGTCACGAACCTGTGTATTGCCTTGATAGTCTGTTGCAGACATCCCTTCGGTGTAAGAACGTATCAAACCGATCGAATCAACGATGTCCTGTAGGTAGGCCAGGTGCTTAGGCGGCATACACCGGCCTCCGCGTTTCCTCGACGCCCTGTCGGAAGTATGGGTTTTGGATCGACGTCGGGTTGACGAGATCGACCTTGCAGCCCAGCAATTGCTCGGCGGCCTTGATGAAGCCGATGTATTGCTCCAACGCGCTGCCCTCTCCCGAGACGTCGAACTCGGCAAGCAGATCGACATCGGATGTTGCGGGATCGAACGTGCCCGTCGCCGCGCTGCCGAATACCTCGAGCCGGCGCACGCGGTACCGCTTGCAAAGTTCGCGCAGGGCGTCGAGGTTGTCTTCGATCACGCGGTGCATACGTGCATTTTACACCAATGCCGGCAGATACTCTCGCAGGAACTTGCCGGTGTAGCTCGCCTCGCAGTCCGCGACGTCCTCGGGCGTGCCCGCGGTGACGATCGTGCCGCCGCGGTCGCCGCCTTCCGGGCCCAGATCGATCAGCCAGTCGCTGTGCTTGATGACGTCCATGTTGTGCTCGATCAACAGCACCGTGTTCGCGTGGTTGCCGTCGGCGTCGGCGGTGTTGTCCACCAAGCGATCCAGCACGTTCAACAGCTTCTTCACGTCCGCGAAGTGCAGGCCCGTCGTCGGCTCGTCCAGCACGTACAGCGTCCGGCCGGTCGAGCGCTTGCCCAACTCCGTCGCCAGCTTCACGCGCTGCGCCTCGCCGCCGGACAGCGTCGTGCTGGGCTGGCCGAGCTGGACGTAGCTCAGTCCGACGTCGTTGAGCGCGGTGAGCAGGCGCTTGACATCCGCGAAGCTGTCGAAGAACCCGAGCGCTTCTTCGACGGTCATGTCCAGCACATCCGAAATGTTCTTGCCACGGTAGGTGATCTCGAGCGTCTCGCGGTTGTACCGCCGGCCCTTGCACACGTCGCACTCGACGAACACGTCCGGCAAAAAGTGCATCTCGATCTTCTTCACACCCTGTCCCTGGCACGCTTCGCAGCGCCCGCCCTTGACGTTGAAGGAGAACCGGCCGGGCTTGTACCCGCGGATCTTCGCTTCCTTGGTTTTCGTGAACAGGTCGCGGATCATGTCGAACACGCCCGTGTACGTCGCGGGGTTGGACCTTGGCGTTCGGCCGATGGGCGACTGGTCGACCTCGATGATGCGGTCGATGTTCGTCCAGCCGGTGAGCTTGTCGTGCTCGCCCGGCTTGACGCGCGAGCCGAGCAGCGCCTTCTTCGCGGCCTTGAGTAAGACCTGATTGACGAGCGTGGACTTGCCGCTGCCCGACACGCCGGTGACGGTAACGATCCCGCCGAGGGGGAAGTCGGCGTCGACCGACTTAAGGTTGTTGTGCCGGGCGCCCTTGATTTGCAGGCAATTTTTGTGCTCGAGCTTGCGCCGCTGCTCGGGCACTTCGACGCGCTCGTCGCCGCGCAGGAACTTGGCGGTGAGCGAGTTGGGGTCGAGCTTGACGTAGTTGAGTGGGCCGTGCGCGACGACGGTCCCGCCGTGCTTGCCCGGGCCCGGGCCGATGTCGATGAGGTAGTCCGAGGCGTTGATGGTGTCCTCGTCGTGCTCGACGACCAGGACGGTGTTGCCGATGTCGGTGAGGTGGCGGAGCGTTTTGATGAGCCGTTCGTTGTCGCGCTGGTGCAGGCCGATGGTGGGCTCGTCGAGGACGTAGCAGCAGCCGACCAGCCCGCTGCCGACCTGCGTGGCCAGCCGGATGCGCTGGGATTCGCCGCCGGAGAGCGAGCCGGTGTTGCGCGAGAGGTTGAGGTAGCCCAGGCCGACGCTGAGCATGAAGCCGAGTCGGGCGCGGATCTCCTTGAGGATCGGCTCGGCGATCTTGGTTTGTTCCGTGCTAAGCCGCAAGCGGCTGAAGAACTCGGCGGCCTCCTCGATCGTCATCGACACCACGTCGTGGATGTTCGACTGCTTGAGCCGCTTGCCCTTACCGGATTCCAGGAACACATTGAGCGCCGCGGGTCGCAGTCGCGCCCGGCCACACTTCTCGCAACTCGACTCGCTGAGGTAGTTACTTAAGCGGTGCTTGACGAACTCCGAGTCCGTCGACTCGAACCGGCGTTGGAGGTTGGGGATGACGCCCTCGAAGTGGGTGCCGTGCTTCTTTTCGTCGCGGTCGTTGGTGCCGTGCATGAGCATCCGGCGGACCGTTTTGCTCAACGACTTGTACGACGCGTCCGGATCGACCCCGAACTCTTTACAGAACTTCTTGATCAGGCGGTTGTAGAAGATGTTCATCCGCTTGCCGTTCTTCCGCCAGGGCTCGATCGCACCCCCGGAAAGTGGCAACTCCACGTCCGGCACCACGAGTTCTTCATCGAACTCGAACACCGTGCCCAGACCCGCGCACGCCTCGCACGCGCCATAGGGCGAGTTGAACGAGAAAAGCCGGGGCTCGAGGTCTTCCAGCGCGTACTCGGGGTGCTCCGGGCAGGCGTACTTCTCGCTGAACAGCGCGTCGGTGTAGGCGGGATTTTGGGATTGGGATTTGGGATTTGGAGACTGTGAAGCGATGACCACGAGGCCGTCCGCGAGTTTCAACGACAGTTCGACGGCGTCGGCCACGCGTGTCCGTAAAGCATCGGGTTCTGGCTGTTCGCCTTTCCCCGAACCTCCAACCCCCAACTCCGAACTCCCCCTCACCACGATCCGGTCCACGACCGCCTCGATCGTGTGTTTCTGGTAGCGCTGCTTCTGCGTGGTGAAAGGTGTTCCGGCCTTCTTGGACGTGATATCGCGCAGGTCCATGATCTCGCCGTCCACGCGAGCTCGGACGAAGCCCTGGCGGATCATCGCCTCGAAGACCTCCTTGTGGTGGCCCTTCTTGCCGCGGATGATCGGGGCGAGCACCATCAGCTTCGTGCCCTCTTCGAGCGCCATCACGTGGTCGATGATCATCGTCGCCGACTGCGACTCGATCGGCTTGCCGCAGCGCTTCTTCGTCTTCGAGTCCACGTGCCAGCACCGCGGCTGCCCGGCCCTGGCGAACAACAAACGCAGGTAGTCGTAGATCTCGGTCGTCGTCGCGACGGTCGAGCGCGGGTTGTGGCTGGCGCTGCGCTGCTCGATCGCGATGGTCGGCGGCAGGCCCTCGATCGATTCGACGTCGGGCTTTTGTAATTGGTCGAGGAACTGCCGGGCGTACGCCGACAGCGATTCCATGTACTTGCGCTGTCCCTCGGCGTAGATCGTGTCGAACGCGAGCGTGGACTTGCCGCTGCCCGAGAGCCCGGTGACGACGACGAGCTGATCGCGCGGGATGTCGAGGTCGATGCCTTTGAGGTTGTGCTCGCGGGCGCCGCGGATAGAGATTTCGGTCAGTGCCATATGCGGCGATTGTAGGCGGATCAAACGCTACATATCCGGGGACATGGAAATCGCGTCCCCGTCGGCCATCAACGCAGGTCCATCCCGCAGTGTCTACAGCGCTTCACCTTGCTTGCGTGCAACGCCTTGCCACACCCAGCGCACATCAAGTTTTTCTTCTGATGCCAAGTCCTGGCCATGCCGGTCACTTCAATCGTGGAGGAGAAGAATGCCAGGAACAATAAAAACGAACCCACAGCGATGCACCATCCGTAAGCGCGGCCGATAGCGATAGCGATAGGCACACAGACGATGAACGCAACAACATGAAGAATGAGATCTACCCGGAAGCTCATGGCCTACAGCGTCGCCGACGTGTAAGGCAGCAGGCCGAGGTAGCGGGCGCGCTTGATGGCCTGGGCGACCATGCGCTGCTCGCGGGCGTTGAGGCCGGTCTTCTTGCGGCCCTGGATCTTGCCGTTGGGCGTGAGGAACCGGCGGAGGTCTTCGCTCTGTTTGTAGTCGCAGTAGACCGTCCCGTTGCTGGAGGTGACGATCACCTTCTTCGGCGGGGTCGAGCTGTAGGGGGAGTTGAACTGGCTCATGGCGTGGCTTTCCGGGGTTTCCGTCGTGGGTTGGCAGCCCGCCTGACGGGGTGAGGACCCAGCCAACGCGGCGGGCCCGAGGCGGGCGACGGGTGTCGAGCGGAAGAGTGTAGCGGATGGCGAGTCGCTCTTGCAACCTATCTCTTGCAACCTATCCACGGTTTCGGCAATAGCCCCCGCCGCGAGGTGGGGGTTCCAGCATCCTGTGGGCCCAACCCCCACCTTGCGGCGGGAGGTATTGACAACGGCTTAAACGATCCGCATGGGGGCTCGATCCGTTTCGCTGATCACCCACTCGATGTTGGCCCCCGCCGTAACGAGCTTGTCGCGGTAGGTCGGCAGGTACGGCCGCTCGGTGTTCGTGTGCCCGGCGAGCACGACCGATCGGCCCTGCTGCTTCAGGTCGAGCACGTGGTGGTGCTGCATCTCGCCGGTGACGTACGCGTCGGCGACGACCGGCTCGAACAGCTTGCCGCCCGCGCCCGGGCAGACCGCGACGGTCCGGATCGCCCCGCCGCCGTCCGCGAGCTTGACGTGGCTCAACCCGAGCAGCTTCTTGACCCGCTCGGCCAGCGTCGCCGCGTTGATCGGCTCGTCCAGCGTCAGCAGCCGGCCCGCCCCGTGCTGGTCGGATTCGGCCAGCGGCTCGGGTTCGAGTTTAAACAGGTCGAACGCCGGCTCTTCGTACGGGTGCGCTTCGCGCAGCGCCGCGACCACGGCCCGGACATGACGCCCCGCGACGATCATCTCCATCCGCCGCTCGGCGACGGTCTCGCGCTTGCCGACCTCGCCGATCGTCGGGTTCGCGCCCTCGATCGGACGGAACCCACCCTCACCCGGCACGGTAAATGAGCACTCGCGGTAATTGCCGATCCATCCCGCCCCGGCGTTGGACATCGCCTCGCGCACCTTCGCCTCGTCGTCCATCGGCACGAAGACGACGAGCTTGTACTCGTCGCGTCGGTTGGCTTCGATGTCGATCGGGCGCGACCGGCCGGCACCGATCCCTCCGCAGAGCCAGTCGTTCATCCCGCCGCGCACCGCGTCGAGCGCCGTGTGCGGGCTGTAGACGGCAAGGCCTTCGCGTACGCATCGCACCATCCGCGTTTGCGACCAGGGCCCGTCGTCGGTCAGTCGCTGCAGCGGGGCGAAGATCGGTGGGTGGTACGCGACGATCATCTCACAATTGTTTGCGAGCGCTTCGTCGATCACCGCGTGGGTCAGGTCGATGCAAAGCAGGCCGCGCTCGATCGTTTGGTTCAGCGCCCCGGCGTGCAGGCCGACCTTGTCCCACCCGCCCGCCAGATGCTCGGGCGCGACCGCCCTGAACGCCGTTAACAGTTGGTCAAGTTTCATGGCCGGCAGCATACCGCCGGGCGGGGCGATTGTGCAGCGTCACGCGGTTTTGGTTCGATAAGCACTGGGGAAAAAAGGTTTAACGAGAGGACGCCCACGCATGAACCCCCGCATTCAAAAGCCCGCCAAGCCCGGCCCGACGCCGGCCGAGTTGCTCGCGAAGATGCCGCGTCGGCCGATGACCGCCGAGCAGCAGGCCGCGGCGCTCGAGAAGGTCCAGCAGCAGGCGACCCAGCGTGTCAAACTCGGACAGCAGCTCTTCGAGGCCGCGGAGGCGAAGCTCAAGCAGCACCAGCAGGTGCTCGACGAGATCAATCAGCAGCAGGAACGGCTGCGCGAGAAGGTGCAGGAAGACGTCGCCAAGTCGCTGCAGTCTTACGACCAGTGGATGGGCCGGATCGACGAGAGCTTTACCAAGGCGATCGCGGACCTCGGCGGCCGGCTGGACATCCTCGAAGCGCGCGTGGATGCGTCGCGCGGGGACATGCAGGCGATGATCGCCAATGCCGGGGCGTTGCTCGAGCAGACGCAGGCGTTGTTAGCCGAGGCGTTCGGCGAGGGCGACGCGTCGGACGGTCACGCGGATGCGGTACCGCTGCCGCAGGCGATGTTCGCCGAGGACGTGCCGATCGATCAGATCGCCGGCGACGCAAGCGATCAAGATGATGCGGAAGTGATCGAGGTCGAGATCGTCGGGTCGGACGACGACGCGCGAGACGAGGTCCTGCCGATGGATGCGCAGACGCATACGCCCTCCGAGGACGACGTCTTCGGCGAAGTGCTCCGCCGGCTGCGTTCGCAGAGTGACGGCGACGGCCACGCCGCGGCGTGATCGATAGAGTTGCGATCGCTCACCCTACCGCCGTCGCGGGCACGTTCAGGGCCTTGCCGAGTTGCCGCAGCGCCTGGCGGATGCGTTGTTCGTTCTCGACGAGCGCCATGCGGACGTAGCCCTCGCCGCGCGGGCCGAAGGCGGCGCCGGGTGTGAGCGCGACGTCGGCCTGATCGACCATGGCCAGGCAGAACTCGTTGGTCGATCCGTCGAAGGGATCGAGGTGTTTGGGGTGGACTTTCGCCCAGACGAACATCGAGGCGCGTGGCTGATCGACCTGCCAGCCGAGCTTGCGCAGGCCGGCGACAAGCACCTCGCGTCGCGCGGCGTACTTGAGCGCCTGGCGCTCGATGTGCGCATCGCCCTCACGCATCGCGATGATCGCGGCGATCTGCACGGCCTGGAAGATGCCGTAGTCGTAATACCCTTTGACCGTCGCGAGGGCCTTGACCATCTGCGCGTTGCCGCAGCAAAACCCGATCCGCCAGCCGGCCATGTTGTACGGCTTGCTGAGTGTCGTAAACTCGACACCGAACGCTTTGGCGCCTTGTGCGGCGAGGTAGCTCGGGGCTTTGTATCCGTCGAAGCAGGTCTCGCCGTAGGCGAAGTCGTGCATGACCATGACCTGGTGCTTGTTGGCGATCTCGACGACGCGTTCGAAGAACGCGGGCTCGACGGTGATCGCCGTGGGGTTGTGCGGGTAGCAGAGGATGACGACCTTGGGCTGGGGCGTGAGCGTGTCCAGCACGTGGTCGATGCGGTCCAGGAACGCGTCGTCGTTGCCCAGCGGGACCGACACGGTGGACGCGCCGGCGAGGATCACCGCGTAGGTGTGGATCTGGAACGCGGGGTCGGCGACGACGGCGGTATCGCCCGGGCCCAGGAGCGCCAGGCACATGTGACTGAAACCTTCCTTGCTGCCGATCGTCGCGATGACCTCGGTGTTCGGGTCGAGTTGGACACCCCACTTGCGCTCGTACTTCAGCGCCATGTCGCGGCGCAGGTTGTACACGCCCGCCGAGACCGAGTACCGGCTGTTGCGCGGGTCCAGCACGGCCTCGCGGATCTTCTCGACGACCGGGTCCGGCGGGGCGTCCAGCGGGTTGCCCATGTTCATGTCGATCACGTCCGCGCCGGCCTTTCGGCGGTCGTAGATCATCTGCTTGAGCCGGCCCAGCACGTAAGGCGGCAGGCGCTCGATCCGGGATGCGACTTGGATATCCATGGGGGTTCTTTCGGTTAGGGAAGGCCAAATATCTTAACCCAGATACGACCATCCGCGACGCGGAGCGTTGCAGGTCCCGGCGCCTCAAGCATCGATTTTCGTGCTCCCCGGCGGCACATCGCCTCGATGCTTTTTCTGAGGTGATTGAGAATCACGGCTCCACGATCGCCTCGCGCTGCCGTTGCCAGACCGCGTCCAACGCTGGGTCGAGCACGATCACGTTCGCCCGGCCGACCAGGACACGGGCGAGCTGCTGCATGCGGACGCGCTCGAGGTCGAGCCGGACCGCTTGTTCCAGTTCGTCGCGGACCCGCTCGATCGGCGGGGCGTCTTGCTGCGATACCTCGACAAGCCAGAGCAGCGCGTAACCCTCGGGCATCGCGATCACCGGGCTAAGACGCGATTCGAGTTCGTCGGTCGAAAGCGTGGGCAGCGCGTCGCGGATCGCCTTGGGGTAGGTCGCGTCGAGCGCATTGATCGGCGAGAGCAAGCCCCCCTGCGCCGCGCTCGGGTCGGTCGATAGTTCGATGGCGAGGTCGGTGAACGACTGGCCGGCGAGCGCGCGTCGGCGTGCCTGGTTGAGCGTGCCCACGTCGTTGGCGGTAATCAGCCGGACGCGGTAGCGCGGGCCGTAGCGCAGCAGGTAGGCCTGCTCGATCGCCGCATCGCCCACGGCGATCTGGTCAGCGACGAGCTTGCGCAGCGCGGCGTTGCGTCGGAGCAGCGCATCAAATCGGCGATCGCCCAGCCCGCGCTGGTCACGCATCGTGTTCAGCAGCCGCGTCGCCTCGTCGCGGTCGTCCGACAGGTTGGTCAGCAGGCGTTCGCGCTCGGCGTCGAGGTCCGCGGCGGACAGCGCGAGGCCTTGTGCGTCGAGCTCACGCGATACCGCACGGTCTAGCAGCACCTCGGTTAGCACCTGCCCGCCCCGCGCCTCGACGAGTTGCTGGTACAGTTCGTTTCGCGAGACCGCGACGCCGTCGATGTACGCCGCGGCTTTGTCGTCGCGGGCGAGAGCCGCCGTGGCCGCGCCGCCTCCGGTGGGGGTCGTTGCGGACGGGTCGGACTGGCAGCCGGCGACGATCGGTGCGAGAATACACACTGAGATGAACAGGGCCTTACGCATGGCGGCACGCTAGACCGCGTCGCCGACCGTGTCAATGCCCGCAGGAGACGCCGATGCCGCCAACCCAGGAACACGCCGAACAGCTCATCCTCTGCCCGTATTGCGGTCACGCGCAGTTCGGCGGCGAACGGTGCCAGGCGTGCTCGGGGCTGTTCGAACCGCTGAGCCGGCGCGCGACCCAACTCGCGATGGGGCCCTGGCAGGTCCGCGACAAGCAGCAACCGTTCAAGCCCGGCTGCTGCTACGACATCGTGAAAAAGCTCGCCGCCGCCGGCAAGATCAAATCCACGACCGTGATGCGTGGTCCGACGACCCGGCAGTTCTGGTCGATCGCGCGCAACGTGCCGGGCGTCGCTCACCTGATCGGCTACTGCCACGCCTGCGGTGCGCACGTCAGCCCCAGCGACGCGAAGTGCGGGAAGTGCAACGCCGTCTTTACCGAGCCGCGCGAGCGCAACGCGTTAGGGCTGATCTTCAAGGACGACGAGGAGGCGCGCAAGGGCCAACTCGCCCTCGACGCGGAGCTGCGCGGCGAGGCCCCGCCCCCGCGCCCGACGCCCGGCCCGACCAAGCGGCCCGCGCCACGCGCGGCCAAGCCCGGTGACCTGCTCGCCGAAGTCCTCGACCTGTCGGGTGACGCGCGCGAAGCGCGCCCGCGCGTTAACGCTCCGGTCACCAACGCCGTCCGCCCGGCCGCGACGGCCATCGAGTTCGCGGCACCGCCTGCCAACGCGCCGCAGGCCCCCGCGCCGACCAGCGCCTTCGACGTCGAGCCGACCGGCCCGCTGCCCGAAGGCGGCGGCATCAGCCCGATGGTGCTGCTGCTGGTCGCGCTGAACATCATCGCTTTGGGCGCGATCGTTGTGTTCGTTTTGATGAGCCGGTAGGCAGCGGCGGCTTTGCCGTGGTCCGGTTGAGCGAGATGACGTGCGACGCACTTGGGACTCAGGCCGGGTTCGGCCTGGTCGGTGGCTTGTATGTGCGGAACACCGTGCCGCGCAGCAGCGTGAACTTGCCGATGAGCGACGCGACTAGGATCGTGGCGTACGTGATGAGGTAGGGCGAGCCGAACACGCCGTGCAACAACGCGAACGCCGCGTACTCCGCGAGCCGAAACCCGGCGATCGAGGCGACGAAGCCTGCGAACTGATGCCCGACTCCGCGGCCGTCGTGCCCGAACACAAACCAGCGCAGCGCCGCAAAGTTCATCACGGTCACGCACGCCATCGCGATCGGCACGGCGACGAGGCCGCTCAAACCGGCCCACTCGTGCAGCAAGGCGGTCATGGACAGATTGACGAGAAAGCTCAGCCCGCTGAGCAGCGCGAAGCGAAGCGCCTGTGTCTTAATCGGCTTGGCGGGGGCGCCTTGACTCACGGTCGCCGGCCCCGCGCAACCAGGTTCCAACTCACGCGTCCGAGCGCCCGGCCGAGCAGCTTTTCAAGCGCCGTGTCGAGCGCGCACGTCGCCCGCGCGGCCGGGCGGGTCAGCCACGTCGGCGCGAGCGGCACCTCGGCGAAGGGTGTGGACAGCAGGCCTTGCGGCAGGACATCAACATCAACCAGCCCCGCACGCTCGTACAAGCGACGCAGGCAGTCGGCGGAAAGCTGGTCCTGCTCGTCGGAGTAGGACGCATCGACGCGCTTGCGAAGCGAACGCGCAGCGCGGATCAGCGGGTTGCCCGGTTGGGGCTCGTTGGCCAGGAGCCAGCCGCCGGGCTTGAGCGCGGCGACGAGTTCGCGCATCGCGGCGTCCATGTCGTCGAGGTGGTGCAGCACGCCGATCATGACGATGGCGTCGAAGGACTCGTCGAGGCTCAGTTGTTTGATGTTCGCGGTTTGGAACCGCGTGTTGAGCACGGTGTTGTGTCGCCTCGCCGCGGTGATGAGGTTGTCGGCGTAGTCGATCCCGACGAACCTGCCGAACCGGCCTTCGAGGTAGCGCGCCGAAAAACCCGCGCCGCACCCCGCTTCGAGGATCGACGCATGGTGGTCGAGCGGCGCGGCGTCGAGCGTGCGACGCAGGCGTTGACGTCGAGCGACCGACGCCGTCGGGTGCAGGTCCTTGCGTGTGTACTTCTCGGCGATGCCATCGAACAGCGCACGGTCGCGCGACTCACGATCGCTGCCGGGCATCGGTTGGGCGGGGGCCTGGGTCATGGGCGGGCCTCGTTCTGCGTAAGCGTCGGGTTGATGTTTGTCAACGTGTAGTCACCGGCCTTGTCGTTCATCGTATACCGTTCGCGATCGGGCCAGGCCTCGGCGGCCATGCGCTCCCAGCCCGGGACCGCGGCGACATAGATCACGTCGCTTTGCTCAAAGGGCGTCTGCATCGCCCACATCCCCGCGATACCGCGTTTGTAGTTGGGCTGCCCGGTCGCCGGGTCCAGGCCTTCGACCGGCAGCGCGACGACCGCGCGGTTGAGGCCGGCTCGCTCGACGGCTTTCGTCGCGCGCCCGTCGATGCCGTGCGGCGGCTGGTGCTTGAGCTCGATCAGCTTCGCGGGCAATGCGACGAAGAAGACGACGACGCACGCCACCAGCGACGCGCGCAAGTACCCCGCCGCCAGCACCCCGCCGGGCGTGCGCATCCGCCCGGCGTGCGAGGCCGCCTCCAGCCCCGCGGCGATCAGCAGCGCGACCGCCGGGATCAGCGGCACGTACCAACGCGGGCCGACCCACGCCCGCCCGCCGAACACGAAGACGGCGTAGCACAGGAACAGGCTGAGCGCGCACACGAAGACCAGCCACTGCCCGCGCAGGCACCACCGCCCGAACACCACGCCGCACAGCAGAAGCACCGCAGCGGGCGCGGCCCCGGCGAACCATTGCGAACTCATGCCGACCCACCCCTGGTGCAGCCAGACCAGCGCGTGCGTGAGCGATCGCGGGGCCTGGGCAAACAGCGCATCGGAGTGCCCCCCGCCGTAGCCCGACGCGCCGCCCGCGCCGTTCAGCTGCGCATTGAGCCACAGGTACAGCAGCGTGCCCGGCAAAGCGCCGAGCGCAACCAGCGTGAGGCGCGAAAGCCAGATGTTTGGCCGACGCACTGCCCAGCAGACGCCGGCGCACGCGCAGGGCAGCGCAAAAAACGCCGCGTCGGCCGGCCGCGTCATCACCGCCGCGCCCAGCGCCAACCCCGACATCAGCATGAGCGTGTGCGAACGGGTGCGTCGGCCACGTACCAACAGCCAGAGGAACAGCCAGAGCCAGACCGCCGAGGCGAGGTGCGACATCATCGTTGCGCCGTTGAACCACAGCCACGGACACAGCGCAACGATCGCGGCACTCAATCCCGCCAAACGCTTGTCGCCTCGCTCGGCGACGATCAGGTACGTCAGCGCGACCAGAAGCCCGGCGAGCACGGCGTTGGCCAGCCAGGCCACGCCCAGCGCGTCGAACAAGCCCAGCACCGCGGGCCAGCCGGCGGGATACTTGCTGAAGTAGCCCGCGTCCGTCAGGCGGAACTGCATCAACTCGCCTGCAAACAGCGCGGGGAACATCGGGGGGTCGAGCGCGAGCCGCCCGGACCAAAGCGTTCGTCCCTGAAGCAGGTAGCTCGTGCCGTCGATGATGTGCGGCATCCCGTCGAGCACCACCACGGCGATGACGGCGCTCGCCGCGGCGACGGCCAGGGACAACGCGCCGATGTGCCAAGGCCCCAGCACGTTGCGTCGGACGATCGATGCGAAGCGCGGGCCCAACTCCTCGGGCACCGAGCAGGCGAGCAGCGCGATGCCGAGGGTGTAGCACACCAGCCGCACGGCCGGGCGGTACTCGTAGCCGACGAGCGACCCGGGGCGCAGCACGCCGTACTCGAACCCGGCGAACGAGACGAGCGAGACCGCGGCGATGAAGCCCAGCCCGGCCTGTGCCCGGAGGGGCAGACGCTTTACCAGCCCCCCGACCGAAACGGCGAAAAAACCGAGCCCGATCAGCACGACGACGCCGACAAGCGCGACAGAAAACGCGGGAATCAAGACCGGGCCGAGCGTGACGCCGGCGGGCGAGAACTCGGCCCAGGGCATGAGCGCGGCGAACACGACGGCCGCCCCGCCGCCGACGCCTTGCAGGACCCGGCGGGCGATGTTGGCGCGCGACAGCCGCCCCGCGATGGGCAAGGATTCGGCGGTCGAGGAGAGGCTGATGGACTGGCTGTGCAAGCCGAGGCTCCCGCGCTGCCGCGCAGGGCGACCGACTCAGCCGCGGCTACGCTTATCGATCATGTCGGCAAGCAGCGCGAACATGCCCGAATTGAGAGTCAGCATGAACAGCGTCACGGTTTTATCGGTCAGGTTCGGCTCGTCGAGCATGAACATGTCGTAGCCCAGGCTCAGCAGCATCGCGAAAAATGACAGCGCAATGACCGGCAGCAGCACGCGGACCGGGGCGAAGTACATCCCCGTCCGCGCGATCAGTTGCACGAAGTTCAGCGTGTCCCGAACCGGCTTGATCTTGCTCTTGCCGATGCGCGGGTGGTAGTCGATCGGCACGAACAGGACCTTGCGGTAGCTGGTCAGCATCGCGAGGGTGATCGTCGTCGTGAAGCTGAACCCGCCGGGCAAAAAGTGCAGGTAGGTCTCGGTGAGGTCGCGGCGGAAGACGCGCAGGCCCGAGTTGATGTCGGGGATCGGCTGCCGCGCGATCCACGACGCGTAGGCCTTGAGGAACGTCTTGGGGATCTTGCGGATCAACGGGTACGTCACGTCGTCGCCGGTCCGCGCGCCAACGACCATGTCCCAGCCCTCCCTGCACTTGGCGACGAGTTCGGGGATGCGGTGGTTGGGGTAGGTGCCGTCGGCGTCGGTGATGACGATGTACTCGCCCCGCGCCCTTCTTACGCCGGTCTTGAGCGCCGAGCCGTACCCGCTGTTGCGCGAGTGATGGACGACCGACAGGCCCGGGTCGTCTTTCGCCGCCGCTTCGAGGATCTCCCGCGTCCGGTCGGTCGAGCCGTCGTTGACGACGAGCAGCTCGTAGTGCCCGGCGTCGGTGAGGTACTGCCGGAGCGACTGGATCGTTTCAAGGATCGCGCCTTCTTCGTTGTAGGCGGGCACGATGAGCGTGAAGGCCGGGTCGGGCATGGCGGGCGTCTCGGAGAAAGCGAACGCCGGCAACTATAAACGAATCGTGGGCCCGCGATCACGCGGCGAGGCGATCGCGTGGCGCCTCGGCGTTGACCGACGCGATCGGGCCGCTGTGCTCATCCCGCCGCACCCCAGTGAGCGTGCGCCAGATCGAATCTATCGCGAGCGCTACGAACGGGACCATCGCGGGCATCAGCGCGTCGCGGTAGCGCACGATCGCGAAGAACACCAGCGTCACGCCGAGCGTCACGAGCATCGGGCCGATCCACAACAGCGACTGGACTGGCCGGCGACGCAGGCCGATGACGATGCCGGCCGCGAGCAGCGGCGCGACGACGATCCACGACAACGCCTGCGCCCAGTAGACCGCGCGGTTCTCGGTGGATTGGAACGGCGTGACCAGGCGGTACAGCTTCCACACCGTCAGACGGGGCATGTCGGCGCGGTGCTGGCGCATAAAGGCGGTGGCGTAGGCCTTGGCCTGGGCGTCGGACGCGGCCTCGCCCTCGGGCAACTTGACGCCCAGCGCCGCTTCGACCCGGCTGGTCGGGATCGCCTTGCCGCGCCAGTCGGGGTCGCTGAGCGTCAGTTCGTTGTTGCCCGCCCAGAGGCTGTAGCCCCCGATGGTGGAGAGGCCCGGCGCGTCGAGCACGATGGCGTTGCGCGCGTACCAGGGCATGACGAGACTCGCCGCCGCCGACACGCACACCGCCCCCGCGAGCGCCGGGCGCCACGCGCGTTGTCGCAGCGCGTAAGCGCACGAAGCAACGACGACCAGCGGCGCGAGCAGCACGAACTGCGGCTTGGTCAAGACCGCCATGCCCCAGCACAGACCGGCGATGGCGTAGGCGAGCGTCCACCGCTTGGGGCGCTGCATCGCCAGCACCGTGAGGTAGACCGCCAACGCCAGCCAGAATCCGAAGGGTGCTTCGCTTAAGAGGTGCATCGCGTAATACGTGTGGCCGGGGATGACGGCGAGCACGCCCGCCGCGATCAGCCCGGCCCGGGGGTTGAACAGCCGCGCGACGGTCAGGCCGACGAGCAGGCACGTCACAGACGACAGCGCGATGATGAGCAGGCGCGTCGCGGCGTAGGACCCGCCGGTCGCCGCGTACACCGGCAGGACGGTGAAGACCGTGCCCGGCGCCCGGCGCGCGGTCGGTTGCCCGTCGTGCTTGGCGTAGCCGTTGCCCGCGATCAGTTGCTGCAGGACGGCGTCATACTCGCCCTGGTCCGGGCTCGCGCCGACGTCAGGCGGGGCGCTCAGGCCTACAAACGCGCAAGTCATACCAAGCCGAAGCCCCGCGGCGACGATCGTGATCGCGATCAGCAGCGTCAGCAGTCGCTTGGTGCCGATGGCCGGGGCGTGCACGTGCGGGTCGTCGTGGGCGTGGGTCATAGGCCTTGTATCGGCCGCCGCCGGGCGCGGGGGCGTCGATCGCGGCATGGGCCGATAACGCGCACGGCTGGGAAGCGGTTGGCGGCGGCGGCTGGGGGATGACCGATCAATGGCTGGGGTCTTACCAGGTGCTGCCGCGGATGCAGAACTTTCTGATGAAGCACTTCCTCATCATGCTGGCCGTCACACTGTTGGGCAGTGCAGCGGCAATCGCTGTGCCGTTTTGGGGCGTGATGCTGTACTACGGTTTCGCGACGCTCCGGCCGCAGTTCCTCTGGGAGTGGTCGTTGTCGCAGGCGCCCCAGCTGCGCTGGTCGCTGACCGCGGGGCTGGTGGCCGTCGTCGCGACGCTGGTCAACCTGCCGACCGTGCTGCGGACCTTCCGTGGCAACAAGGTGCTCACGCTGCTGCTGGTCTACGCCGTCCTCATGCTCTTGAGCATGCTGACCGCGTTCAACCCCAAGGTCGCGATGTACTGGGCGCAGGAGTACGGCAAGGTGTTCCTGATGGCGATCGTCGCCACGCTCGTCATCCAGCGCTTCTGGCAGGTCCGCGCGATGGGCGTCATGATCGCGTTGTGCCTGGGATACATCGCTTACGAAGTCAACTTCATGTACCTGCTCGAAGGCGGCCGGCTGGACATCTTCCACCACGGCTACGGCGGCTTGGACAACAACGGCGCGGGCGCGTTGCTCGTGCTCGGCCTGCCCTTCGCATACTTCCTCGCCACCTCGCCGGTCGGGTCCTGGTCCACGGCGAGGCGCATCTTCGGCGGGGTGCTGGGCCTGTGCATCATCCACGCCGTGATGATGACCTACTCGCGCGGCGCGATGCTGACCGCGATGTTCGGGCTCACTTGGCTGCTGATCCACCACCGCCCTCGTCTGCAGGCCGCGGCGCTGTCCGTGATGCTCGCCGGCGCGGTGTTCATGATGGCGGGCAACGAGATCCGCGAGCGCTTCGTATCCACCGCCGACTACAAGGAAGACGCGTCGGCCCTGTCTCGGTTCGACTCGTGGGAGGCGGCGTGGGAGATGGCGCTGGCCAACCCGCTGACGGGTAAGGGGATCCGCAACTCCAACGCGTTCAGCCAGAACTTCGGCGCCGACCTCGCCGGCCGGACGATCCACAACCAGTACCTGCAGATCGCCGCGGATTCGGGCATCCCCGCCGCGGGCGTCTACATCACGATGATCGGCGTCGGCATCGTCGGCCTCGGCCGGGCCCGACGCCGATGCCGAAAGGCCGAAGAGACCTTCGAGACCGGCCCGGTGCCGAAGGGCCCGCACGACCGCGAGCAGCTGATCGCGCGTGCCCGCGACGCCGGGTCGTTGTGCCTGAGCCTGCAGACGGGCGTGCTGATGTTTTCTTTCTCCGCGATGTTCTTGTCGGTCGAACTGGTCGAGGTGCCGTGGCTGCTGATCGTCTTGTCGGGCATCCTCCCCGCCGCGGTCGATCGCCGGCTGGAGGGCCTGGGCCTGGAAGAGGTCGAGGAGGAGCAGCAGGAGCAGTCGGCGCCCAAACGCTTCGGCCCGCCCACGCCCCCGGCGTCGTTGCCCGGCCGCATCGCCGCTTAAGGATTATTGACGTGACCGCCCTCTCGCACACACTGGACCGCCGACTCGCCCAGGCCGTCGCCGCCACCGGCCGATGGAAGGCCGCCGCCGCCGGCCGCGCGCTGGTCGCGTGGGTGACCGGCGTGATCGACTTCTTCGCCCGCGGGGTCTTCTGGGCCTGGCGCAACCGCCGGTACCTCACCGCCCTCAAGCTCGCCAACATGGCGCTGATCAACATCGAGTTTTTCTTGAAGCGCGAACGGCTGATCGGCCGGCCGTACAAGATGAAAATCGAGTCCACCAACATCTGCAACACACGCTGCCAGCTCTGCCCGACCGGACTGGGCCTACGCGGCCGACGCAAGGGGCGGATGGCATATCAGAAGTACACCGCGCTGATCGACCAGCTCAAGCACCACCTCTTCGCGCTGGACCTGTCGATGTGGGGCGACCCGCTCGTCGCGCCCGACATCTACGACATGATCCGATACGCCCACGACAAGGGCGTGTGGACCTACATCAGTTCGAACCTGCACGGGTTCAAGATCGAGCCACGCAAGCAGCGCGACGGAACCCTCGCCGACCATGACGACGCGACACGCCTGATCGAGTCCGGCCTGGACATGCTGACCTGCTCGCTGCACGGCGCGAGCCAGGAAACCTTTGCGATCTACCAGCCGGGCAAGGACTTCGGCGACGCGCTCGCGAAGGTCCGCCACATCGTCGAGACACGCGACAAGCTCGGCTCGACCACGCCCGCGATCCAACTCAACTTCGTTGTCACCAAGCACAACGAGCACGAGATCGAGCGGTTCAAGGCGCTGGCCAAGGAGTTGGGCTGCAAGCCCGTGTTCTCGACCGCATCGATGAACGTCCGCTTCCTCGATAAGGACAAGAAGCTCACGCCGCTGGGCCTGGCCGACGACGTGCTCGCGAAGAAGACACAAGACCACCTCGACCACTGGCTGCCGAAGAATCAGGACTACGTGCTCAGCGCATACAAGGGCCTGCGTGAGACCGGCACGCTGCGCAGCGAGGACTTCAACGGCAGCAAGACCTACAACTGCTCGTGGCCCTGGCGGCAAAGCGTGATCAACTGGGACGGCAGCGTCGCGACCTGTTGCGGGTCGTTCGAAGAATGGGAGGACATCGACAGCGTCATCGACCAGCCGTTCAAAAAGGTGTGGAACAGCCAGAAATACCGCATGGCCCGGCGGAGCTTCAAGCACAAACTCTCGGCCGAGCAGGCGAAGGACAACCCCTGCGCGACCTGCCCGGGCTTCATGCTCTGACGGCCGAACGCATCCGGGAGGGCGAGGCTCCTGCCGAGCCGCAAGCACTCTCCTATTCGCGGCTCGGCAGGCACCTCGCACTCCCAACAAGGATCCAGTTGTGACCAAGCCCATCACCATCCTGCACGCCCGCGTGGTCACCGGTGCCGGAGGCGGGCCGGACAAAACGATCCTGCGTAGCGCCGCCCACCTCGACCGCGACCGTTACCACGCCGTCGCCGCCTACCTCCATCCGGCGGGCGACACGGGCATCGAGACCCTGCGCGGCACCGCGGCGCGCTTCGGCATGGACATGCACACGATCCCCGAGCGCGGCCCGCTGGACCCGCGTTCGGCCCGGCTGATGCTGGACCTGTGCAAGCGAATGCACGTCGATGTCTGGCACAGCCACGACTACAAGACCGACATCCTCGGCCGGCTGCTGTGCCGACAACACCCGATGAAACTCGTCACCACGATGCACGGGTTTACCGGCGAGACCTGGCGCACCCGCCTCTACGCCCGCCTGAGCAACCCTGCCCTGCGTGGTTACGACCGCGTCCTCGCCGTGAGCCCGCAACTCATGCGCTACGCCGCGGAGCACGGCGTCCATCCCGACAAGCTGCGCCACATCCCCAACGCGATCGACTTGAGCGACCACAGACGAGCGCTCACGCGCGCTCACGCCAAAGCGGAACGCGGCATCGACGCGGGCGAGCACGCCATCGGCGTTGTTGCGCGATTCAGCGTCGAAAAAGGCGTCGATCGCGCGATCCGGCTGTTCGTCGACGTCCACAAAGCACGCCCCTGTTCGCGCCTGCACCTGATCGGCGACGGGCCGCAACGCCGTGAACTCGAAGCGCTCGCCGTACAACTCGGCGTCTCCGACGCGATCCGCTGGTGGGGTTGGCAGACCAAGCCCGTCGAGGTCGCCGAGGCGATGGACACGCTGCTGCTGACCAGCCACACCGAGGGCCTGCCCAACGCCGTGCTCGAAGCGATGGCGATCGGCCTGCCCGTCGCGGCGACGCGCGTCGGGGCGTTGCCCGGGGTGCTCGCGCACGGCGAGGCCGGCGTGCTGCTCAGCGACGAGCCGGGCGACTGGCTCGCGCAGGTGTTGCCCCTGATCGATCGGCCGTTGTATCGCGAGCGGTTGCTGTGTAACGCGCGAGTCCGTGTCGAGGCGGAGCACGACTTTGCGAAGCGCATGCAGCGCGTCGCAAGCGTGTACGAAGAGATCACGCAACGCGAGCCGATGTCGACGCCCGCGCGTCACGCGCCGGCGCATATCCAGAAGCAGGCCGCGTAAGCTCGGAGAGCTCGGCGATGAACCAGCCCACCCACACTGCACGTGAGACACCCGTGCGCGTCGCCGTGTTCGCGCACAACGAGCAGCGCAGCATCGCCAACGCGCTCGACCAGTTGCTCCGTGAGGGCGAGGCGATCAAAGACTATACGATCCACGTGCTGGTCAACGGCTCGACCGACCAGACGCTGGGGATCGCGCAGGGCTACGCGGCGCAACACCCCGGCCGGGTGAAACCACACCGCTTCGGCAGGGGCGACAAGGCCGCGACGTGGAACCGCTATCTCTACGACGTTAGCGTCGATGCGCCCGCGACGTCCGTGCACGTGTTCACCGACGCGGACGTCTGGCCCGAGCCCGGTTCGGTCGCGCGCATGGCCGACGCGCTCGACAAGGACGCGCGGATCGCCGCGGTCGGCGGGTTGCCGATGTCCGGAAGAAACCGGGCCTATTACCACCGGCTGGCCAAGGAAAAGCACCTGATCTACGGCAACCTGTACGCGACGCGTGATGGCTGGTTGCGCTGGGCACGCGAGATCGGCTTCCGCCTGCCCGCGGGGCTGGTTTTCGAGGACGCCGTGCTGACCAACGCCTTCACAACCCTGCCCGAGGACCTGCGCAGGTCACGTCTGACGCGCGTCGCGCACCTCGAAGGCTGCGGCTACCGCTTCACGCCGATCCGCCCGTGGCGTCATTCCGAGGCGCTGCTCTACGCGCGTCGGCTGGTCCGCTACCGCCTCGCGGATTATCAGCTCAAACGTCTGGGTTGGCGCTGGCCGGACGAGCTGCCCGAGACGATGGACACGATCAATTCGCAGGTGCTCGAGGAGATCAAGTCGCGTGGCGTCAAGGTCAGGCCGATCGACTTCTTCCTGGCGCGGCGTTTGAAAGCGCAGTACACGTCACGCGCGGCTTGACTCATGTCATCGTGTCGTCTTATACCGACGCCTCGGTGACGCGCAGGACTTCATCGACGGTCGTTTGGCCCCGCGCGACTTTCTGGAATCCGTCCTGGCGCAGCGTGACCATGCCGCCTTCGATGCACATCCGGCGGAACTCGGTGACGTTGGGGTTGCCCGCGATGCGGTCGCGCAGTTGGTCGTTGAGCAGCAGCATCTCGTACAAACCCACACGGCCGGCGTACCCGGTGTTGCGGCACTTGTCGCAGCCCTTGCCGACCCACACCTCGTCCAGCCCGACACCCTGCATAGCCAGGTGCTCGGCGACGACGTCGTCCGGCGGCTGCTGCTCCCTGCAGTGCGTACAGATCTTGCGGACCAGCCGCTGCGCAACAACCGCGTTGAGCGCCGAACCGATCAAGTACGGCTCGACGCCGATGTTGATCAGCCGGGTCACGGCCGAGGGCGCGTCGTTGGTGTGCAGCGTCGAGAGCACGAGGTGGCCGGTGAGCGACGCCTGGATGGCGATCTTGGAGGTCTCGCCGTCGCGGATTTCGCCGACCATGATGACGTCGGGGTCCTGACGCAAGAGCGCGCGGAGCGCCGAGGCGAAGCTCATGCCGATCGATTCGTGCGTCTGCGTCTGGTTGATGCCGTTGAGGTGGTATTCGACCGGGTCTTCGACGGTGGAGATGTTCAGCTTCTGCCGGTCCATCTGGTTCAGCGACGAGTAGAGCGTGGTCGTTTTACCCGAGCCGGTCGGGCCGGTGACGAGCACGATGCCGTGCGGCTGCTTGATCTGGTTCTTCCACATGATGAGCATGTCCTCGGACATGCCCAGGTCGTCGAGATTCACTTGGATTGAACGCGTGTCGAGGATACGCAGCACGACTTTTTCGCCCTGGACCATCGGCAGGGTGGACATACGCAGGTCGAGCTTTCGGCCGTGCACCATCGCGCGGATGCGGCCGTCCTGCGGCATTCGGCGCTCGGCGATGTCGAGGTTGGCCATGATCTTGAGGCGTGAGACGATCGCGTTTTTCATATGCGCCGGCGGGTTCATCGCGTCGAACAGCACGCCGTCGATGCGGTAGCGCACCTGCAGCTTCTTCTCCTGCGGCTCGATGTGGATGTCCGACGCGCCCTCCTTGACCGCGTTGTAGATCAGGTAGTTCACGAAGCGGATGACCGGCGACGACCCGGCCTCCTGCTTATCGAGGTCGATGTCCTCTTCTTCGGTCTGGACCAGTTCGACGTCGTCTTCGTCGATGTCCGCGATGATCTCGTCGACCGCGACCTCGTTGCCCGCCGAGTTGTCCTCGCGGTGCGCTTCGATGGCGCGGGCGATGTCTTGCGGGGTGACAAGCACGGGCTTGACGTTCACACCGAGCTTGGCCTGGACCTCGTCTACGACGATGAGTTCGTCGGCTCGGACCACGCCGAGGATCAGCCGCGAGCCACGCGGGCGGATGGGGATCACGCCGTGCGATAAGCAGTAATCGTCGCCGAGCGTTTCGAGCTGCTTGACCGACTCGACCTGGTCGTAGGTAAAGCGTTCGAAGGGGACGCCCGCGCGTTCGGAGACAACGCGCTGGACCTTCTCCGCGTCAGTGCACACGTCGAGCACGACGTCGATCAGACGCCGGCCCGGCGAGCTGGCGATCACATTGCGGGCGCTGGTGAGCTGTTCGGAGCTGATCGCCCCGGCCTTGACCAGCGCGTCGCCGAGCTCGCTATCGTCGATCGTCACCGGCTTGCCCGCGGTGTCGATCAGGACGGGCAGGAACGGGTCGGCCCCGCTGTACGCGCGCGGCCCGGTCGTGCCGTGGGTTGGGTTCGGGCTATCGTACAAACCGTTTGCCTCCGGGCGTGGTTCGCTTGCGTGATCACTTGTAAACAATGGCGAGCTTGATGTTGTGCCCGTCGGTGGTCTTGATGATGCACCTGAGCCCGTCGATGGCGTCGAGGGTGAAGCCGGTGTCGCCGATCTTCTCGCCCACGCGGTACAGCTCGCCGTTGATGAAGGCCATGTTGCCCGAGATCGAATCGACCTCGAGTTGTGCCGCGCGACGTTTGGCGTCGGCGGTGGCGACGGCGACGGGATCGACCGCCGGCGCGGTGTCACCGCCGGGCCCGGGCGGCTTGGGCTGTCGGGTCACGATATTGCTGAAGTCGAACGGGTTCGTCTCGACTTCGTCCGCGGGGACCTGGTGCTCGGTCGGGTCCTGGCGGAGCTCTTCGAGGACTCTCGCGCTTTCCTGGTCGGCGGCCTTGATCGGGCCCTCGGCGCCGGCCTTGACCGCGGCCTGCTGGGTCTGGAGGAAGTTCTCGATCTGCGTGATGTCTTCGATCGGGTTGTTGCCGCCCGCGATGGCGCCCAGCGTCATGCGCATGCCCATCAGCGCCGCGGCGCCCAGCACGATCACGACGCCCACGGCCAGCGTGCTGCCGGACATCTTCGGCTTGTCCGCGACCGCATCGAGGCCAAGCGGCTCGCCTTCGGGCGCGACGTCTTCGCCGCCGCCGAGCGTGTTCAGCACCGCCATGGTGCTCTGCCCGTCGGCTTGGTCCGGCGTGTCCAGGGTCGGGTCGTTGTTGTCGCCGTACAGGTTCATGTCGGTCTCCCGCGCGTCGTGCCGCGGTCAGGGGTTTGCGGTGTGATCAGTTGGCCGAGGCGCTGGTCGCGCCGCTCTCGAAGAAGATGCTCAGGGTCAGCGTGGCGACCATCGTGCCTTCCGGGTCGGTTTTCTTGTCCGAGCGTTTGAGCTTCATCAGCGGGATCTGCGTGATACGCGGCATCCGCTCGACCTCGAGCATGAAGCGGTAGAACCCTTCAAACCCGCCGCGGATCTCCATCTGGATCGGCAGCTCGGACGCGTAAGGCCCGGCGGAGACAACCTTGTCCGGCTTGATCTCTTCGACCTTCAGGTCGTGCCCGCGCGCGAGGTCCGCCACGCGGTTGACGACGACATACGTCTCGCGGTCCGACGGCAGCTTCTGCTCGATCATCTCGATCGCGCCCTTGAGCCGGACGATCTCTTCGTCGAGGTTGATGAACTGCTCGGTCGCCTTGTCCAGCGCTTCGAGTTTCGCGCGTTTGGTCTGAACCTCGGCGCGGGCTTCCTGGTGGTCCTGGTTCTGCTTCTTGAACAGCGTGAAATACGCGGCCGCGGGCATCGCCAGCAGCACGATCAAAAAGACGAGTTCTCTCAGGCCAAAACGCATAATCGGTCTCCGTTCCGCCACGCGTCGCGCGGCGCGGTGGGTGTCACTCGGTATCGGTTTGCGTGTTCGCGACCGCATCGCCCGGAGGGGTCAGCCGGCCGTCGGGGTCGATCTGGATGTTCTCCGCCAGCGGGTCCTGGATCAGGTCGCGTTCGAGCTGGTCCGGGGCCGAGCGCTCGATCAGGACTTCCTGGTTCAGCTCGAGCGTGATGCCGAAGCGGAACAGGTCGGTCTTCTCGATCGTGTCGGTCTTGATGAACTCCAGGCCGACCTCTTTGAACAGAGGGTGGTGGGTCAGGTTGCCCATGAACTCGGTGATCTGGTTCTCGTTCTCCGCGACGCCCTCGATGTTGATGAAGACCTGCCTGGGGACGATCTCGACCTTGCCCTCCTGCTTCTTCTTGTCCTGCTGCTGCTTGTCCTTCGCCCGGCTGAGCGCGTCGAGGTTGCGCGGCTTGGGCGCGGTCTTGGTCTCGAGCTCGAACTCGAGCAGCGACAGCGAGGTCGGCATGTTGTTCACCATCTCGGCGAGGATGATCGAGCGTGGCACGCGCTCGACCAATTGACGCACGACCTTGGCCTTGTCGATCATCTGCTGCTGGCGGTCCTGCAGTTCCTTAATCTGTCGCAGCTGCTCGGCGCGCTTGCTGAAGGTCGCGTTGACCTCGACCAGCTGCGCGGTCGTGCCCTGCTCCTGCTGTCGTTGGACGTAGAACGCGGCGACGATCGCGACGATCATCACAACGCACAGCCCGACGCAGATCAGGTTGGTCCGCCTGGCGATCTTGCGCTCGAGGTAGTCTTCGGGTAGGAAGCTCTTCTGGTTGCCCATGTCGTCTCTCCGCGGGTTCTTGCGGTGTTTGTTTGCGGTGGCGTTTTACAGGTTGGCCTCGCTGAGGCACACGCCCAGGGGCACGGCCCAGCCGGGCTGGGGTTGGTTCATGTCTACGCCGACGGGCGTGAGCCCGGGCGTTCGCATCACGCGCGCCAGCGGGTCGCCGACGAAGGTCGGTACGCCGAACGCGTGGGCGATGGCCTCGGCGATCATGCGCTGGTGCGCCTCGCCGCCGAGGAGCACGACGCGTTTCACCGGCGAGTCCGGCTTCACCGCGTTGTGGTAGCGCACGGTCAGGCGGATGTCATCGACCAGCGTGTCCAGCGTCTCGTCCAGTTCGCTGAGCTCGGCGGGCCGCTCGACCAGCCCGCGCTCACGCCGCTGGCCGTCGGTGTCGGTTTGATCTTCGGTCGCGATCGCCGTTTGCTCGCCGGTCGCCCCCGCCAGCGCGGCCTTGAGCTGTTCGGATTTCTGCTTGTCGGCGAAAGACGGGAACGGCCGGGCGGCGAGCGGGTTCTTCGCCTCGCGCATCCGAGCCAGCCGTGCCTCGGCGAAATCGACCTTATGCTCTTTCGCGTGTCGGCGGGTCAGCTCGTCGCCGGACACCGCGATATTGCGTGCGAGCAAGATCTCCTGGTCACGGATGATGACCAGCTTGGTCGCCGCGGCGCCGATATCGATGAAGCAGCGCGCCTCGGTCTTATCCGCGTCACGCCGGTTGTACAGCTCGGAAAAACCGCGCGCGATACAGACCGGCTCGCTGTGCATGCCGACGACTTCGAGCTTCGCCGCCGTCGCCATCTCGAGGTAGCGCATGACGACCGCCCGCCCCGCGGCGATGCAGATCACCCGCTGTCGCGTCGAGCCGTCACGCACGACCGAGCCGACACGCTGGTTGCGGATCACCATCCGCGACGGGTCTTTCTCCATCACCGTTTGCAGGTGCAAGTTGACCTGTTGGTTGATGTCGTCGTTCTCGTTGCACTGCAACTCGAAGGTGTTGACCAGCGTCTGGAACGCGGGGATCGCGCACATGACCCGCCGGCCCTTGAACGGCTGCTGGCGGACCAGCTCTTTGAGCGCGTCGGCGAGGAAGGCGTAACGCGCCGCGCCGTCCTTTCGGGCCTTTTCGGGGATGACCACGGACGCGGCGCCGACGAGTTGCGTCGTGTCGCCGTTGGTCGAAATCTGCAACAGCTTGAGCGCATCGACGCCGAAGTCGATCGCGATGGGCGAGAGCCGGGTCTTGTTGATGCCGAATGCCATGCCGGTTTCCGCCTCCGCGCTCGAACAACGGGCGGTGCGCTTGCGCTGCGCGATGCCGCTGTGAGGTGCATCGACGATCGGCCGGTCCGGGTTTAGCCCCCGCCCAGGTTCGCTCGGCGTTGCAGGCCGTATGACCGGCCGGATCAGGCCCGCGTGTGACGGTCCTATCGGTCCTGCCGATCCCCGACGCCGGCAACAAGCCGTCGCCGATTCCCAAACGAGCCGGTGATCGGCCGCTACCATGACCCGCCCATGGACAACCTCACCCCCCGACAGATCGTCGAAGCGCTGGACACCCACATCGTCGGCCAGCACGACGCCAAGCGCGCCGTCGCCGTCGCGATCCGAAACCGCTGGCGTCGTCGGCAGCTCGACGCCGAGATCGCCGCGGAGGTCTACCCCAAGAACATCGTCATGGCCGGGCCCACCGGCTGCGGCAAGACCGAGATCGCCCGCCGGCTGGCCAAGCTGACCGGCGCGCCGTTCATCAAGGTCGAGGCGAGCAAGTTCACCGAGGTCGGCTACCACGGGCGGGACGTCGAGTCGATGATCCGCGACCTGCTGGACCACGCCATCTCGCTGGTCCGCTCCGAGCAGGCCAAGGTCGTCACCGAGAAGGCCGAGGACGCCGCGCTCGATCGGCTGGTTCAACTGCTCCTGCCCGAGCCGAGCAAGTCATCGAAGCCTTCGGCCGTGGAGGACCCCGACCACCCCGTCTCCGCGCAGGGTTGGGTCTCGGCCGAGGATTCGACCGAAGCACGCGACCGGCTGAAACAGCGCATGCGCGAGCAGATCATCGAGGGCAAGCTCGACGACAAGGAAGTCGAGCTGACCGTGACCAACAAGCCGCAGACGTCGGTCCTCTTCGCGAACATGGGACTGGACCAGCTGGACCCGTCGATGTCCGACATGTTCGAAAAGCTCATCCCCGAGCAGAACAAGCACAAGCGTGTCAAGGTCGCCGACGCGAAGCGCATCCTGATCGACCAGGAGACCGAGAAGCTGCTGGATGAAGACAAGATCATCGCCGAGGCGATCGAGCGCACCGAGCACGGCGGGATCGTCTTCCTCGACGAGATCGACAAGATCGCCAGCCCCGAGGGCGCGGGCGGTGGCAAGGGCAGCCCCGACGTCTCGCGCCAGGGCGTGCAGCGCGACCTGCTGCCGATCGTCGAGGGTTCGGCCGTCAACACCCGCCACGGCATCATCCACACCGACCACATCCTCTTCATCGCCGCGGGCGCCTTCCACTTCGCCAAGGTCAGCGACCTGATGCCCGAACTGCAGGGCCGCTTCCCGATCCGCGTCGAGCTGCAGCCGCTGACGAAAGACGACTTCGTCCGCATCCTCACCGAGCCGAAGGGCGCGTTGACCGTCCAGCAGCAGGCGCTGCTCGGCGTCGAGGGCCTGGACGTGCAGTTCGATCAGGCGGGCATTGAGGCCATGGCCGAACTCGCCGCGCAGGCCAATGCGCAGCTGGAAAACATCGGCGCCCGCCGACTGATGACGATCATCGAGAAGGTGTTCGACCAGGTCAACTTCGACGCGCCCGAGCGCGTCGAGCGAGGCGATAAGACGTTCACCGTCACCGCCGAGTTCGTACGCGAGCAGGTCGCGCCGATCGTCGCGGACGCGGATTTGTCGAACTTTGTGCTTTAAAGCATATGCACCTTATCCGTCTAATCTGCCTTGCATGTCAGTCGGCAGGGTTTTTCCGCCCTGCTACACTCCCCCCATGCTCGCGCAGGCTCACAGCTTCGTGCTTCAGGGGATCGACGCCATCGCGTGCGAGATCGAGGTGGATGTCGTCGCCGACGCCATGCCCAAGACCACGATCGTCGGCCTGCCCGACGCGGCGGTCAAGGAATCGATCGAACGCGTCCGCGCCGCGGTGACCAACACCGGCTACCCGTTCCCGTTCGCGCGCCTGCTCGTCTCGCTCGCGCCCGGCGACGTGCGTAAGGAAGGGCCGGTCTACGACCTGCCGATCGCCGTGGGCGTGCTGCTCGCCGAGCACGTCATCGCGGGCGACAAGCACAAGCGACTGATGTTCGCGGGCGAACTCGCACTCGATGGCCGGGTCCGCCCGGTGTCCGGCGTCATCAACCTCGCGCTGCTATGCAAGTCGCTCGGGCTCGACGGCGTCGTCGTCCCGATGGACAACGCGCACGAGGCCGCCGCGGTCGATGGCATCGACGTCTACCCCGCCGACACGCTCGCATCCGTCGTGTCCTTCCTCAATGGCAAGCTCGATATCCAGCCGATCGCGCCGGTCGATGTGGAAGAACAGCTGCAGACCGCGATGCCGGCTACGGACTTCGCCGACATCCGCGGGCAGGAGGCCGTGAAGCGCGCGATGACCGTCGCCGCCGCCGGCGGACACAACATCGCGATGATCGGTCCGGCGGGCACGGGCAAGACGATGGCCGCCCGCGCGCTGCCCGGGATCCTCCCGCCGCTGTCGCGCGACGAGGCGTTACAGGTCACGCGTATCTACTCCGCCGTCGGCCAGGTACCCAAGGGCCGGTCGCTCATCACCCAGCGACCCGTCCGCACCCCGCACCACACCGCCTCGCCCCCCGCCATCATCGGCGGCGGCAGCGTCCCACGCCCCGGCGAGGTCTCGCTCGCCCACCACGGCGTCCTGTTCCTCGACGAGGTGCCCGAGTTCCCCCGTCCTGTGCTCGAAACGCTCCGCCAGCCGCTCGAAGACGGCCACGTCACCATCGCCCGCGCCCACTCGTCGATCCGCTTTCCGGCCCAGTTCATGCTCGTCTGCGCGATGAACCCCACGCCGAAAGGCGACAAGCCCGCCGACGCCTACGGCCAGCGCGAGATGGACCGCTACCTCGCCAAGTTGTCCGGCCCGCTCATCGACCGCATCGACATCCACGTCGAAGTCCCGCGCGTGCCCTACCAGCAACTCACCGGAGAGCGATCGGGTTCGTCGTCGGCCGACCTCCGCGAAAAAGTCCTCGCCGCGCGGAAGACGCAGTACCAACGCAACGGCGGCCCGCTTAAGCGCAACGCACTACTCAGCGGCCGGGAACTCGACCAGTTTGCCCCGCTCGACGACGCGGGCAAGGACGTGCTCAAGCAGGCGATGACCGAGTTAGGTTTGTCCGCCCGCGCCTACGACAAAGTTAGACGCATCGCACGCACCATCTCGGACTTGGACGCGAGCGAGTCGGTTCAACTCGCGCACGTCGCCGAGGCGATCAGCTACCGGCTGCTGGACCGGGAGCGTTGACCGACAGGACAGGCATTCTTGCCTGTCAACCGGCGAAGCCGAATCGATCAGGCCTTTGGACGGCGACAGGCAGGAATGCCTGTCCTACCTGTCACAGCGCCAACCCCAAATCCACGTACAACCCCTCCAACAGCGCGTTCACTCTTAACTGATGCTTCGCCTCGCCCGGCATGCCGTTGAACACGATGCCGACGGCGAGCCGGTGCTCCGGGTCGGCGAAGGCGACCGACGACTGCGCCCCGCCGTGGCCGAAGGTGTCGGCTGACGCGTGCGGGCCGTAGCCGTAGGGGATGCGGTGCCAGGCGCCGTTGGGGGCGTGGTGGGCCGAGTTGATCGACACGCCCAGTCCCCAGTCGACTGTTTGTTTGAATGTTTCGTCGTGCAAGTCGGCCCGCTGGCGGTGGGTCATCTGCCGGACGGTGTCGGGCTGCAGGATGCGGACGCCGTCGCGCTTGCCGCCGCCGAGCAGCATCTCGTAGAACATCACCAACTCACGGATCGGGCCCATGCAGTTGCCGCCGGGCCGCGGGCGCGTGGACCAGTCGAAACGCATCATCGGCGACGGCTTCGACTCCCCGCTCGCCGTGTTCGGCATGGCGAACAGTCTTCCATCCTGTTCATAGCCACGGAACACGCCCGGGGGCATGCCCAGCCACGAGTCGTTCATGCCCAACGGGAGAAAAATCTCTTCGCGCACGTATTGATCGATCGCCCGCCCGTCCACCAGCCGGACGAGTTCGCCGAGCAAAAACCACGTCGTCTGCGTGTGGTACCCGCCCTTCTCGCCCGGTTCCCATTCCGGCCGGGCGTCGCAGATCGCGGCGATGATCGTGTCCCAATCGTCGTTGGGGAACCTGTAATCGGCGTTGCGAACTCCAGCGGTGTGCGTGAGCAGGTGGCGGACGGTAATCCCCTGCTTGCCGTGGCACGCGAACGTCGGCAGGAACTCGGCGACCGCATCATCCAACGCGATCTCCCCGTGCTCGACCAACTGCAGGATCGCGACCGCCGTGACGGGCTTGCCGCTACTCATCCACAGCGCGATCGAGTCGGTTGTCATAGCACCGCATGTGAATGCGGTGCCCGAACTACCCGACTCTGCTGCACTCTCGTTGGCACCGCATTCACATGCGGTGCTATTCAGGGTCGCCTGTCCGAGCGCGAGTTCCTCGATGACCTCGCCCCCGCGCGAGACACACACCTGCGCCCCGAGGTGCAGTTGGTCGTCGATCCCTTGTTGAATCAGCGATTGAACCGTTTGAAGCATGCACGCATGGTAACGCGGCGCGAGCCGGTAGAATCGTGGCATGGACGACACCGCCGACTACACTTGCCCGACGTGCGGCGAATCGATCCTGATCGGTGTCGACCCCACCGCCGGCAGCGACCAGCACTACATCGAAGACTGCCCGGTCTGCTGCAACCCCAACGCGATCCACGTCACGTATGACCGCGACGGCCACGCCTACGTCGAGGCGAGCGAGTCGCAGTAGCGAGTCTTCCAGTTTTCGGGTGGCCGGCGTCTGAGCTTACGAAGACCCGGACGAGTGCGAGAAGATTCATTGCAGATCATCTGTTTCGGGGTATCCCCAAGCCGCCTGTCACTGCCACCCGCTATTGTTGTGAACCGTAGAAAACATCGGGTGGCCGGGGATGAGCCCCAGCGAACACCCGGAACGAACTGCAAGCGATGGATCAAGGATCGTTCGTTCCGTGGGGTCGCCTAGGCTCCACCACGGCCACCCGCCGCCGGCTATGAGGCAACAGGTTGGTTCCTGCGGCGGCGTAGCAGGGCAACACTACCGAACGCGATAATACCTAGTGACGCAGGCTCAGGTACGATTTGTATCGAGATAAACTCCCCCGTTACCGCATCTGTGATCGTATAAGTACCTTCGTTCATACCGAGCGATTCGAAGGTGCCTGCGATCTCCCACTGATTATCCGGCGTCCACAAAGTGCCATCAAGGTCTGCGCTACTGACAATTAAGCCTGGGTAATTAACAGAGTTTGAAGTTTGGTGATAAGTCCCGAATTCGGTTGTTCCCGCTGTTCGAGTCCAGAGGTAGTTGTTTTGTGTGAACATGTCTCCATACCAAGGTGAAAGATCGGTTCCGGCATGGAATGCAAACCATCTATCTTGAGATTCACCAGGTGCGCCCGGAGCAACGGAATCTCCCATGATATCGGAATTTGCGCCGCCACCTGTTTCAATTCCAACGCCGCCCCAGGTGGGCCGATTCGGTGCCGCAACTAGGTTTGCGGTATCAAGAGTTCCAGATGCTTTCATAAAAACATGGCCATTGGATTCAGTGAATACAAAATTCACGCCTCCAGCATATGATTGACTGGTCAATATTGAACCCGTGACGAGCAGGAAAAAATAGAGTAGTCGAATTTTGGACATAATTCTTGTCTCCTGTCGGAATACTGCAATCTAATCAATATAACCACTTAAGACTATACCATTTGTGAAATACTAAAACAATCAAGGTTTTATATTTGCAAGAAAAATATATAGATGCGTAAACCAGAGCGAACAGGACTTGTATGGGGATGTCAAACTCTTACGAGATGTTAAAGTAGGTAGACTATTAGTAATGAGTAGTCACCCAATCTGCGCCAGCGACACAAACCGCGGCTTGCTGACCGCGTCTTCGAACTCGGGCCAGAACTTGTTCACGATCGTACGCACGGCCCAGTTCGCGCCGTCGGCGAGGCCGCAGATCGTCGTGCCGGGCATCGAGCCCATCGAGCTCGCGATCTCGAGCAGTAGATCCAGGTCTTTCATCGTGCCGTCGCCGGCCTCGATCCTCGTGAGCATCTTGTAGAGCCAGTTGCCGCCTTCGCGGCACGGCGTGCACTGGCCGCAGGACTCGTGGCTGTAGAAGCGGGCGCAGTTGCGGGCCATGGCGACCATCGACACGTCGTGGGGGATGACGGTCGGGCAGGCGGTGCCCAGGCCGAGGTTGTTGTACTTCTTGCCGATATCGAAGTCCATGGGGGCTTCGTATTCGTCGGCGGAGAGGACGCCCATGGAGATCCCGCCGTGGAACGCGGCCTTGAACTGTTTGCCGGGGATCAGGCCCTGGCCGTAGTTTTCGACGAGTGTTTTGAGGGTGACGCCGAGGTGTTCTTCGTAGACGCCGGGGCGTTTGACCGGGCCGGAGAGGCCGAAGAGCTTGGTGCCGAAGGAGGCGGGGACGTTGGGCGGCGCGCCGTCGGGCCGGCCCTTGCCGTGGGACTTGAACCAGTCGGCGCCGTTCGTCACGACGGGCGGGACGGTGGCGAGGGTCTCGACGTTGTTGATGATGGTGGGTCGGCCGAACGCGCCGGCGACGGCGGGGAACGGCGGCTTGATGCGTGGCCAGCCGCGCTTGCCCTCGAGCGATTCGAGCAGCGCGGTTTCCTCGCCGCAGATGTATGCGCCGGCGCCGCGCTGCAGGTAGAGGTTCGGCCAGCGGTCGTTGACCTTGCCCATGCGCGAGCCTTCGCCGAAGACGCCGTGGTCGTAGGCTTCCTGGATAGCGGCCTCGAAGGTCTCGCGGTGGTGGTGGTACTCGCCACGGATGTAGAAGTAGGCGGTGTCGAGCTGGCAGGCGCGCATGCAGATCGCGATTCCTTCGATCACGAGGTGCGGGTCGAACTCGATGAGGACCTGGTCTTTGAAGGTGGCGGGTTCGGATTCGTCGGCGTTGATCGCGAGGAAACGCTGCCCGCCGTCCTGCGGGGGCAGGAACGACCACTTCATCCCCGCGGGGAAGCCCGCCCCGCCTCGGCCGCGGAGCTCGGCGGCCTTGACGAGATCGACGATGTCCTTCGGCTCCATGCCGATGGCTTGTTCGAGCGCAGCGTAACCGTCCTGCTTCACGCACTCGTCGTATGAAACCGTCTTGCGGTCGGCGAAGTCGCCCCAGGGCGGGGTGGGGACGCGGGTGAGCAGGATGGGGGTTTCTAATGCCATCGTGGCTTTCGTTTAGCGGGCGACGCGCAGCGTCCCGCGGTTTGGGTTGTCATGCCTCGCACGGGACGCTTCGCGTCGCCCGCTAAATGTGGCTTGATCAGATTGACTGCGAGTCGTCGGCCTCTTGCTCTTTCTTCAGCTTGCTCTTGTCCGCGTTGGGCTTCATCTCGATCTCTTCGACGATCGTTCGGCGGAGCGTGATGTTCTCGTCGATTTTTTTCTCTTGCACCTCGCGCTTGGTCACGTGCTTGGTGCCACGGGCCTTGGCGTCGTCCTTAATCGGCTGCTTGATGCCGTGGACCATGAGGCCGGCGTTGCGACAGATTTTTTGGAACCATCCCATAATCGCATTGTAGGGGTGATTGATCTATCGAGCGTGCTAAGCCGCGAGCGGCTTTAGTCCAGGCCGTCGAGGATCTGCTCGACGTTGTCGGCGGTGAGGTTTTCGTGCAGTTTGTGGTTGACCAGGGCGCAGGGCGCTCCGCCGCAGGCGCCGATGCACTCGACGTTCATGAGGGTAAACTTGCCGTCCTCGGTCGTTTCGTGCGGGCCGATGCCCAGCTTTTCGGAGAGTTTTTCGACGAGCTTGGTGTTGCCCATGATCTCGCAGGCGACGGACTGGCAGACCCAGATGGTGTACTTGCCGCGCGGTTCGAGGAAGAACTCTTCGTAAAACGTCGCGGTGTCGAGCACGGCCGATGCGGGCAACTCGAGGAACTCGGCGGCCTCTTCGATGGCTTGATAAGGCAGCCAGTTGTGCTCGTCCTGGATCGCGTGCAGCAGCGGGATCGTCGCGGCCTGCTTGTCGGGGTAGCGCGGCAGGACGCGGTCGGTGAAGTCTTTTTTGATCGCGGCGGTGAGGTAGGGCTCGTCGCGCCGCTCGATCTGCATCGTGCCGGAGTTTTTGGTGATCCAAGCCATGGGGTGCTTCTTTTGTTTTAGCCCCGCATGTGAATGCGGGGCCAGGGTTCACGCGATTCGTGGCACCGCATTGACATGCGGTGTTATTTCAGTTCTCTTTTTTTGTTGTTCATGATGCGGACCATGAGCAGGATGAGCCCGCCGAGCACGCACGCGAGGCCGAGCCAGCCGAGCGGCGCGACGCGCGTGAAGTGCAGCACGCAGAACACGATCCCGATGAGGATCGAGCCGAGCGGGCCGATGGGGTTGAAGAGGCTGCGGTCCATACTCAATCCGGATTGGTAGAGTCAGTTGTCTTGTCACGGGTCTGTGCTGTGCTGATTGAATACGCAATCAATATCACGCCGATGAGTCCGGAGATCCAAGCCCCGTTGGTTTCTGCAACGGCGTAAGCAGAACCCGATGCCGTCAATCCAATGCCGATCGCAAACATCCATCTGTTCTTAATCATCGATCCAACTCCGCCGCGATGATGTTGATCGAGCCGAGGATGGCGACGGTGTCGGCGAGCAGGTGGCCTTCGAGCATCTTCGAGAACGTCGCGTAGTTGATAAAGCAAGGCGGGCGGACCTTGACGCGCCACGGCCGCGGCCCGCCGTCGGCGACGATGGTGTAGCCCAGCTCGCCGTTGGGCGATTCGACGCAACTGTAGACCTCGTTGATCGGCGCTTCCCAGCCACGGTTGGTCATGACCAGCTCGAAGTGTTGGATGAGGCCTTCGATCGAGCCGTAGACGAGTTTCTTGTCGGGCTTAACGGCTTTGCCGTCCGCATCGACGTTCATCGGCCCGCCGGGGATGTCATCGATGAGCTGACGGATGATTTCTACCGACTGCTTGATCTCTTCGAGGCGGACGAGGAAGCGTGCGAAGACGTCGCCGGCGGTCGCGATGGGCACCTTGAACTTGACGGGGCTGCTGCCCTGCCCGTCCCAGTTGTCTTCGAAGCAGAGGAACGGCTCGTCCTTGCGGACGTCGCGTTTGATACCCGAGGCGCGGGCGAGCGGGCCGGTGAGCGACCAGGCGATCGCTTCGTCGCGTGACATGACGCCGACACCCTCGGTGCGGTCGCGGAAGATGCGGTTGCGGTTGAGTAAACCTTCGAGGTCGTCGAGCGCGGGCGGCATCTGCTCGTTGATGAACTTCTTGACGAGCTTCTTGAACATCTGCTCGTCCGGGAGGTCCATCATGGTCCCGCCGACGCGCGTGTAGTCGGGGTGGAAGCGTTGGCCGGAGACGTAGTCGATGATGTCGTAGATGCGTTCGCGTTCGTTAAAGCCGTAGAGGAAGCCGGTGAACGCGCCCAGGTCCAGCGCCGCGGCACCGACACACATGAGGTGGTTCTGGATCCGGCCGAGCTCGAAGAGGATCGTGCGGACGACCTTGCAGCGCGGGGTGATGTCGATGTCGAACAGCTTCTCGACCGCGCCGTGCCAGGCGATGTCGTTGCAGATCGGCGAGACGTAGTCCATGCGCGAGACGATGGTGACGTACTGGTTGTAGTCGAGCGCCTCGGCGAGTTTTTCGAAGCCCGAGTGCAGGTAGCCGATGTGCGGGACGGCGCGGGCGACGCGCTCGCCGTCGAGCTCCATGACGATGCGGAGGGTCGTATGGGTCGCGGGGTGCTGGGGCCCGAAGTTGAGCGTCCAGCGGTCGCCGGCGATGTCCTCTCGGCCCTCGAGGTACGGGGTCGTCTCGACATCGACGTCGATGGGCTTGAGGTCGTAGGGCATGGTGGGTCCTGATCGCGGTTGGCGTCTGTGAGATTGTAGTTGCGTGGCGCGGGGCGTCCAGTTAGACGGGGCGATCCCGCGTTTGTGTGATGGAATCAGCCGGTGGCCTACGGACGCCGGACGCGAGAAGTCATCGCGCGTTTCACCAGGTTGCTTGTCAGCGCCACCCGCCTGCTTCCGCGTCCGGAGCCCGTAGGTCTTCGGCTATTCCCTACCATGTGCCGCGTGGCTATCGACTCGGACCAACACGCATTCAATGCCGCGGCCCTCGCGCAAAGCCTCGCACGCGAGCAGGGCTTTGCGCTGTGCGGGATCGCGTCGGCCCAGGCGAGCGACTACGCCGAGCATCTGGGGCGGTGGTTGGCGGAGGGCAAGCACGGCGAGATGCACTACCTCGCCGAGCACGCCGAGGCGCGGGTTGACCCGGGCAGGCTGGTCGAGGGCGCGGCGAGCGTGGTCGTCGTGGCGGATGCGTACCACGTCGACGCGAGCGGTGAGGCTACCGTGCGAAGCGGCGAGCCGGTTGGCCGGGTCGCGAAGTACGCCTGGGGCGACGACTATCACAGGGTTTTAAAGAAGCGTCTGCACAAGGTCTGCAACGCGCTCGAAGCACAGTACCCCGGCCACGTCTACCGCGCGACGACCGACACCGCGCCGATCTTCGAGCGCGAGCTCGCGACGAGGGCCGGGTTGGGCTGGACGGGCAAGCACACGCTGATGATCCACCCGCGATTCGGCTCGTACTTTTTGCTCGGCACGATCGTCACAACCCTGCCGATGCAGACCAGCGAGCTGGCCGGCTTCCCCGCCCCGCTCTCGCCGCCGACGGATCACTGCGGGTCGTGCACGCGGTGTATCGATGCGTGCCCGACCGACGCGATCGCCGCCGAGGGCTACAGCATCGACGCACGGCGTTGCATCAGCTACCTCACGCTCGAGCACCGCGGGCCGATCGACCAGCGCTTCCACGGACCGATGGGCGATTGGCTGGCGGGCTGCGATATCTGCCAGGACGTGTGCCCGCACAACCGCCGACGGCGTCACGCTGTCGAGCAAGGCGGCGACCCGCTGCAAGTCCACCCGCGTTACACACCGCACGCCTATGCTGAAGGCTTGCGGTTGCTCGACGTGCTGAACTGGACCGCCGAGGATCGTCAGCGCGCGTTTACCGGCTCGGCGCTCAAGCGTGTGAAGCTGGACATGATGCGACGCAACGCCGTGATCGCCGCGGGCAACGCGCTGGCCGCGTGCGAAGACGCGTCGTTGCGGGCTAAGCTCGTGCAGATCGCGTCGGCCGATAATGAACCGCCGATCGTGGGCGAGACGGCCCGGGCGGTCTGTCGGCGGTTAGGACCGGCCACCGGTTCGGCCGATAGAACGTAAACCCACCAACTCAATCAGGAACAGACGTGACCCAGCATTTTGAAGAAGCAACGACCTGGCGCATGGACCCGCACGGCAAGCCCCCGCCGAAGATGAAGAGCGTCGGCTACGACATGGGCGTGGTCGGCAACGGCCGGACCTGCGCGCTGGTCGACCACGAGGGCTCGGTCGTCTTCATGTGCCTGCCCGACTTCGACTCGGGCGCGATCTTCTGCGACCTGTTATCCAAAGGCAACGGCGGGAAGTTCGGCATCACGATCGAGGACGGCAAGACCATCTGGCAACGCTACGAGCACGCGACCAACATCCTCGTCACCCGCTACGAATCCGAGCACGGCGGGTTCGAAGTCATCGACTTTATGCCCCGCTACCGGCTCAACGGCGACGACTCGGAGCCGTGCAACCCGCCGGACCTCGTGCGCGTCATCCGGCGCGTCTGGGGCAAGCCGCGTTACCGGATCAACTACGACCCGCGTCTGGAGTTCGCCAAGCACGAGACGACCAGCCACGTCATCGGCCCGGGCCGACTCAAATCCACCGTCGAGCACCGCTACGACCACTCGGAAGTGTATGAATCGATCTACCTGCACACGGACATGGACACCCACGCCGTGCTCAACGGCCACACGATGGAACTGCACGACGAGCGGTTCCTGCTCTTGAGCTACAACGACAAGCTGCGCGAGCCGACGCACGAACTGATCCAGTTGATGCTCACCAAGACGCGGGCGTACTGGTTCAACTGGGCGCTGCACACCTGCCGGCCGCCGCGCTACCAGGAGACGGTCGTGCGCTCGGCGCTCGCGCTCAAGCTCATGCAGTTCGGGCCGACCGGCGCACTGATCGCCGCCGCGACGACGTCCCTGCCCGAGTCGATCGGCGAGGTCCGCAACTGGGACTACCGCTTCTGCTGGATCCGCGACGCGTCGATGACCGTCTCCGTCCTCCGCCGGATCGGCCACGCCGACATGGCCCACCGCTTCGTCGACTGGGTCATGGACACCGTCCCGACCAAGGACGACACGCTCCAGATCATGTACGGCATCCGCGGCGAACGCACACTCACCGAGCACACCCTCGACCACCTCGACGGCTACGAGGGCTCAAAGCCCGTCCGCACCGGCAACGCCGCCTACCACCAGAAACAGCACGACATCTACGGCGCGGTCATGGACGTCATCTGGCAGACCCTGCCGCACTTCGCCCAGCGGTTCGACCAGATCGAGACGGTGTGGACCCAGGTCCGCTCAATCGCCCGGGCTGTTGAACGCCAGTGGCGCGACCCGGACCGCGGCATCTGGGAGATCCGCGGCGAGAAGCGGCACTTCGTTTTCTCGAAGGTGCTCTGCTGGGTCGCGGTGGACCGGGCGGTGAAGATCGGCATCGCGCTGGGCCGGACCGACTGGGCCGAGCACCACCGCGAACTCGCCAACGAGATCAAGGCCGACATTGAAGAGAACGGCTGGAACGAGAAGGTCGGCGCCTACCCGCAGTCCTACGGCAGCGAGCACATGGACGCGGCCAACCTGCTCATGCTCGACTACGGCTTCTGCGAGCCGGATGATCCGCGCTTTATCGCGACCGTCGACAAGACGCTCGAGGAACTGGGCCGCGACGGCCTGCTCTACCGCTACAAGGCGCTGGACGACTTCGGCGAGACGAACAGCGCGTTCACGATCTGTGCCTTCTGGATGGCCAAGGCCCTGGTCCGCATCGGCCGGGTCGAGGAAGGCCAGAAGATGTACGAGGACCTGCTGAACTGTACGAACCATTTAGGTTTGATGGCCGAGGACCTGACCTTCGAGAACCGCCGACAGCTCGGCAACTTCCCGCAGGCCTACTCGCACCTGGCGATGATCGACACGGCCTTCGCCATCAACGCGGCGCTGGGGTGGACCGAGCCGATGGATTTGTCAGAGACGGCGGCGTATTGATGAATAGGCGGTGTATAAGCAAGATGCTCGTAATTCTCACGATCCAGCATCTTTGATTTCGCTACGCACGACTACCCCAATCTTGTATTCAGAAATTCTATTGTTTACTACGCCCCCACTTAGGACTGTTGCGGGTTCACCGATCGCGATATCTGCAACACATTGAGTGCGCAGAGCCCAAACAACAATCGTAACTGCATTGATGGTTCTCACCCATTTCTCTTGCCCATGCTCTTTCAAATCCCAAGTATCAAACCATAGCTCCTTAATTTTTTTGGGCGGTCTCGTTAAATACCCTTCGCCTCGAACTGCATTCAAATATCGTCCTGCACATTCCAAAGCGAAGATTGACTGATCGCTTTTGCGGCAAGCGTGGCTATCCGGTATTGCGTTTGATAACTCGCATGGCGCGTCTCCAATAAGATCATTTTCACACCACCAAACGCGCTCCATTCCAGAATAAGTCACTTCAAATAATAGTGTTCCCTTGGATTGGGCTAGTCTATCTACAACTTCATCCCAGACAAGAAATCGCCCGGCTTTCCGTATCGACCGTTCAAATCGTCTCTCTCTGATTATGTAGTAAAAGACAACAGAGATTAGATAAGGCGATGCGAGGAGAATAATTAGACTTAGGAATCCGGCAAATAAGGCTGAAGCAGCGCGTTCCTTGATCTTAGTAAGCCCAGTAAGAGGCGTGTGCTCTTCCACAGGACTGTTGGCATTGTCAATCACAAAGTGATTGTATATTGACTAGTCAGGATTTTAGGCCAGCGCGAAAAAAATATGTGAGTCGCAGGGCGGAAGCCAAACCTACTCATCCTTATGCGGCGGCACACCAACGATGCTGAACCCGCAATCCACGTGGATCGTCTCGCCGGTCACGCCGCTCGACAGGTCGCTTAACAGATACACCGCGGTGTCGCCGACTTCTTCGCCGGAGTTGCAGCGTTTCATCGAGCTCGCCCATTCCTGGTACTCGATCATCTTGTCCATCCCGCCGACGCCCGCGCCGGCGAGGGTCTTGAACGGGCCGGCGGAGATGCAGTTGACCCGGACGTTGCGGTCGGGCTGGCCCAGCTCGTAGGCGAGGTAGCGGGTGGTGTGTTCGAGGCAGGCCTTGGCGACGCCCATGATGTTGTAGCCGGGCGTGACCTTCTCCCCGCCGTAGTAGGACATGTTGATGAGCGCCCCGCCGGGGTGGGTTTTCATGCCGTCGGTTTTCTGCATGAGCGGCAGCGCGGCGCGGGCCATGCCCAGCAGCGTGTACGCGGAGGTGTCGATCGCGTTGCGGTATACGTCGCGCGGGGTCTTGTGGAACATGTCCGGGCGGAGGTAGTCCTTGTCGGCGAAGGCGATCGAGTGGACGACGAAGTCGAGCGTGCCGTGGTCCTGTTCCCACTTGTCGAAGACGGCCTGGATCGAGTCGTCGTCGTTCGCGTCGCAGGGCGCGAGCCAGGGCTCTTCGATGCCGAGCTTGGTGACGGCCTTGCCCACGCGGTGCTCCATCTTGCCGATGGGCAGGTAGGTGAAGCCGACCTCGGCGCCGTGCTGGACGAGGGATTGCGCGATGAAGTAGGCGTAGCTGCGTTCGTTGGCGACACCGAAGACGATGCCCTTCTTGCCGGTCATCAGGCCCATGGGAGTTCCTCGTGTGGATCTTGAAGCGGGACAGTTTAGCGGTTTCGGTCGCGGGTGTCGGCGGACATCACGTAGTGCGGTCCGATGGGCACGATCTCGAACACGTCGCCGTGCGCGGCGAAGCCGAGTTTTTCGTAGAAGCCCCTGGCGGTGACGCGGGCGTTGCACCAGAGCCGTTTCCCGTTGCGCTTCGCTACCTCGATGAGGGCGTGCTCGACCAGTCGGCGGCCGACGCCGGTACCCTGCGCCGCCTCGGCGACCGCCATGCCGCGCAGTCGCCAATCGCCCTCGCTTGGCGAGCCGGGCATCGGCGTCGGGTTCAGGGTGACGACGCCGACGGGCGTGGTCTCACGCCCGACGAACGCGCCGAGGTGGATCGTGTCGGCGTGGCAGTCGCCGTCGTAGACCATCTCGCTGAGCGTCTGATGGGGTCGGAGCACGGCGTGCCGCAGGGCATGGGTCTGCGGGCCGTCGATGCGTTGGACGCGGATGTCGAGGTCGTCAGGCGTCGTCATCACGCGCTCGGTCGTCTATTAGAAGCGGGGGTGAGAATTGGGCAGATCGTCGATTCGTAGCTTATCCTGCAAGCCGAATCGAAACGCCGCGCCCCTTGCCTTCCAATCGGGGATACGGCAATGACCGGCTGGAAACCCGCCATGCCACACGCCTGCGCATGGCCGTCGAGGGGCGGGGATCGGGAGGGAAGTGATTTGGGTCAACCCGCCGTCTCACGAGGCCGGCACGTCGCCGGCTTTATTCTTGCACCGCCCCGCCAAAACCCACCGATGCGATCGCCCTGGATGAACTGCCCCGGCTGTGGCGGCGTAGGAGGACTACGGCTATGATGCCCGGCCCGGCCGTGTTGTGGATGCTATCGTTTTGGCCGGCGATGCGCTCGCGAACTTCTCGCCGTCTCCACGATCAGTTATGAGTCAGGACCAACAGACCTACGCCCGTGCCACGACCGCGTCGCTCATCGGCTTCGTGACGCAGTTGCTGCTGACCGTGCTGGTGGGCGTGCTCGGGGCGTACGCGGGGTCCAAGGCGGTGATCGCCGCGGCGTTCTATCTCGTGCCGGGGCTGTGGGTCTGGGTGCTGTTGTGGATGCTGTACAAGCAGCACCGGCTGGAGCGTGAGGAGGCGCTCGAGGCCGCTCGCCTCGCCGACGCCGACGCCCGCTCCGCCGCGCTGTTCGAAGAAGCCGGTCACCAGCTCGCCCAGGCCAAGCGCCGGCTGGAGAACCTGTACAAGTGGGCGATGCCGCTGGTCAGCCTGCTCACCGCGGTGTACCTGCTCGCGGTCGGCGGGCTGCTGCTGTACCTGAACAACAACGCGTTGCAGGACCAGTCGCTCGTCGCGGCGCCGATCAAGCAAGACGTCAACACCAGCCTGCTCGCGCTCTTGCTGGTGGTCGCGTGGATGGCAGGCTTCCTCGTCTCTCGCTACGTCGCGGGCATGACGCGGGTCGACGCCTGGCAGGCGCTGCGCGGCGGGGCGAGCACGCTCATCGGCCACGTCTTCCTGGGCATCCTGCCGCTGCTGGTCGCAACCGCGCTCTTGTTCTTCGATAACGACGCCGGCTTCGTCTACCTCGCGATCGCCTTGCCGGTTGTCATGATCCTGCTGGGCGTGGAGATCGTGCTCGGGCTGGTGCTGGGGTTTTACCGCCCGCGCAAGGCGGGGGTCTTCTACCGTCCCGCCTTCGACTCGCGCGTGCTTGGCTGGCTGACCCGGCCCGAATCGATCGGGAAGATCTTCTCTGAGACCATCAATTACCAGTTCGGTTTCGAGGTCAGCAAGAGCTGGTTTATGCGGCTGTTGGGCAAGGCGCTGCTGCCGCTGGCGATCGTGTGCGTCGCGGTGATCGTCGCGATGACCAGCGTCGTGATCGTCGAGCCGCACCAGCAGGCGGTCGTGACGCGCAACGGCGCGTTCGTCCGCATCGCCGAGCCGGGCCTGAGCTTCAAGGCGCCCTGGCCCTTCGGCGAGGCCCAGAAGTTCGACGTCAACCGCGTGCACTCGATCCGCCTCGGCTCGCGCGCCCACCTCGACGACGAGCACGCGGTGGACGGGCCGATCCTCTGGACCAATCCGCACGTCCAGGAAGGCGAGACCGAGGAGCTGCTGATCACCGCGCCGTCGCGCGTCGCGTCCGAGGCGGGCGATCGGGACAGCGTGCTGGGCGAGATGATCGGGGCGGATATCGACGTGAAGTACCGCATCGCCGACCTGCGTCAATACGCGGGCATCGATAACCACACGCAGGGCTCGACCGAGCCGGTGCAGCTGCTCGAGTCGATCGCGCAGCACGAGGTGACGCGCTACTTCGCGACGCACGACACCGAAACGCTGATGTCCGCCGGCCGGGCCGTCGCAGGCCGGGAGCTCCAGGCGGCGATCCAGGCCAAGCTCAAGGCGTTTAATACCGGGCTGGAAGTGGTGTTCGTGTCGGTGTCGGGCGTGCACCCGCCCCAGGACGTCGCCGAGGATTATCACGGCCGGATCAACGCGTTGCAGGAGCAGCAGACCGCGATAGAGAACGCCCGGCAGGAGGCCGAAAGCATCCTGGCCGGGCTCGCGGGCAGTCGGGAGCGCGCCGACCAACTCGCGGCCCTGATCGACGGGTACAAGGCGCTGGAAATCGAGAAGCAGCGACTCGATCCGTCGGACGCGGCGCGTGCCGCCCGGGTGCAGGCCCAGCTCGACCAGCAGAAGGCGGCGATCGAGCAGATGATGAGCGACAGCGGCGGGCAGATCGGTCAGCGGCTGGCCGAGGCCCGGGCGCTGCGCTGGACCTTGTCGATGCGGGAGCAGGCCCGGTACATCCAGCGTGGCACCGATGACGAGGCGTACCGAGCCGCGCCGCGCTACTTCGTCGTCAGCCGGTACCTCGACACGCTCGCGAACGCGATGGCGGATCGGCCCAAGACCATCTTCGCGCCCGCGCCCGACGACGACGAGCCCGGCGTCGTCATCGAGCACCCGCTGGGCGGTTCGCCCGGCCTGAACCTGCCCTGACCCTGACCCTGCCCCATGCCGCTGGAAGGCGACGCACGAGAACGCAAGACCCACGCCCAACGTTTCGAGGCCCGACGATATGAGACGCCTGTCCACCGCCATCCTCGCCATCGGCATCGCGCTCGTGTTCGTGCTCTACATGGTCACGTACACGGTCGATTACAACCAGATCGCCATCATCACCACCTTCGACAAGGCGACCGAGCCGAGCGAAGCGGCGCTCGCGAACAAGAAGGACAGCGGCAGCGTGATCGTCGAGCCGGGCCTGAAGTTCAAGTGGCCCTGGCCGATTCAACGCGTGCAGGTCTACCCGACCCAACTCCAGGTCCTGCAGGACACGCCCGAGCAGCTGCTGTTGAGCGACGGCAACACGATCATCATCAACATGACGCTGACATGGCGGATCGATGACCCGCTGGCGTTCTTCAAGTCGCTGGGCACGATCGAAGAGGCGCAGGACAAGCTGCTCGCGCAGATGCGTTCGCTGCGGTCGATCATCTCGAACAACTACGGCCTGACCGACCTGGTCAACACCGACCCGAACAAGGTGAAGCTCGACGAGCTCGAGGAAGAAGTCGCCAAGGAACTCACCGCGCAGCTGAATGCGATCACGCCGAGCTACGGCATCGAGGTCGCGGACGTGACGGTCGGCAAGATGCTTTACACCTCCTCGACCGCCGAGAGCGTGAACCAGCGCACGACCTCGAAGCAGGAGGGCATGGCCAACAACATCCGCAAGGACGGCCAATCGCAGGCGGATGCGATCGTGTCCAAGGCCGAGAACCGCAGCAAGACGCTGTTGGAGTTCACCAACCAGGTCGCCGCGGGTATCGAGCGGATCGGCAAGCAGGAAGCCGCGGCGTACCTCGAGAAGTACACCGAGGAAGGCGGCAACGAGGCGCTGGCGATCTACCTCGACCAGCTCGAGACGATGGAGCAGATGCTCGGACAAGGCACGACCTTCGTGATCGACGCGCGGACGTGGAACCCGTTGAACGTGTTGATCTACGGGCCGGGCGACGACGGCGACCTCGGCCGGTTGTTCAACGAGAAGAACGCGCTGCTCGCCCCGCCGGCCGACTTGCTGCTGCCCGCGCCCGTTTCGCCGAAGGTGCAGGCCGACTCGATCCGCAAAGAGATCGAACAGCTCAAGAAGCAGCTCGACGCGATCGAAGCCGAAGCGACGCCCACGCCGGTCCGCACGATCAAAACTGATAGCGACGCGGAGGCCCGGCAGTGACGCAGTCGCCGACCGACCCCAACCCGACCCCGCCGCCGGGCGCGCAGGAGCCGGGGCTCGACGCCGCGCAGCAGTCGCTGTCCGACGCGCTGCGCGTGAGCTTCGGCGTGCTCAAGGTCGTGATGGCCCTGCTCTTTGTCGTGTACCTCGGTTCGGGCGTGTTCCGCGTGGACGAGCAGAACACCGCGGTGCGCTACCGCTTCGGCGAACAGATCGGCACGTACGGCTCGGGCTGGCACTTCGGCCTGCCGTTCCCGATCGAAGAAGTCGTCATGGTCCCGCGTAACGCCCAGACGCTGCGGCTGCACCAGTCTTTCTGGTACGACAACCCCGAGGACCGCGAACCCGAGGACCTCGCCTTCGAGACGCTCGACCCGCTGAAAGACAGCTTCCTCATCACCGGTGACACCAACGTCGTCCACGTCCAGTTCGAAGTGGTCTACGTCATCGAGGAAAAAGACGTCGAGAAGTACCTCAAGAACGTCGGCAGCCTCGAGCGCGCGAACGAGTTGATCCGCACCGCCGCCGAACGCGGCATGATCCACGCGATCGCCTCGGCCAAGACCGACGACATCGTTGGGAACAGCAACTACCCCGTCGATACGATCGAGGCCAACACGCAGCAGGTGCTGACCGACCTGGACGCGGGCATCACCGTGCAGCAGGTGCTCATCGACCTGAAAAACCAGTCGATGCCCAACCAGGTCCGCGAGGCCTACCGCGCCGTGACCCAGGCCCAGGCCGAGAAGTCGAAGACGATCCAGGACGCCCAGCGGACCTACGACGAGCAACTCACCCAGGCCGCGGGCAGCGCGCACCCGCAGCTGCTCACCGTCATCAACGCCTACGAGGCGGCGCTCGGCTACGGCCACGACACGCTCGCCGATCGCTTGCGTGACGAGATCAACCGGTCGATCGAGCGCCTGCAACTGCCCGGCGAGGATACGCTCGCGCTGATGCAACGTTACATGCAACTCGGCTCGCAAGCCGCGGTCAGCGACGACGCCTCGGCCGACAAAGCGTTCGGCGATGCGCGGCAGGCGCTGTCCGACCAACTCGGCAGGCCGGTGGAACAACGCGAGCTCGGTCGGCCGATCAGCGGCGAGATCGCCTCGCGCATCAACCAAGCCAACACCAACCGCGTCGCGGTCAGTCGGCGGGCCCAGACCGCGTGGGAAGACTACGACAAGGCCCTGCAGACCTACAAGAAGACGCCCGAGGTCTTCGTCAACAGCCGCCTCCAGCAGACGCGTATGGCCGTCTTCAGCAACCCGCTGATCCAGTCGTACGTCGGCGTGATCCCCAAGCAGTGGCGTTCCACGCTCGACCCCGAGACGATCGAGCGGATCAACAACGCCCAGTTCGAGCGCCGCCGGCAGCAGGCCGCCGAAGAACGCGCGGGCGAATAGCCGAGGCAAGCCAGCTGCAGACCTCGGCGGCACTGACAAGCGGAGATTGCGGGGCTTGTCGGTGAGATCGATCACGCACTGACATGGCTCAGAGCAGCCTTGTCGGTGGCACCCGCATTAGAAAGACCACGCGACCTGCTCAGCCCAGCCACCGCGCGACCTGCGGGGCGAAGTACGTCAGCACCATGTCTGCGCCCGCCCGGCGGATGCCGGTGAGCGTTTCGAGCACGAGCGCCCGCTCGTCCATCCCGCCCGCAGCGACGGCCTTGATCATCGCGTATTCGCCGGACACCTGGTACGCCGCGATCGGCAGGTCCGTCGCCTGCCGCAGGCGGTGGATCACGTCGAGGTAGGGCCCGGCCGGCTTGACCATGACGATGTCCGCGCCCTCTTCGGCGTCGAGGTCCAACTCGCGCAGCGCCTCGCGGGCGTTTGCCGGGTCCATCTGGTAGGTCGCTTTGTCTTGCGGGATCGGTTTGCCCCCGGCATCGGGTCGTGGTGCCGAGTCCAGTGCGCCGCGGAACGGGCCGTAGAACGCCGAGGCGTATTTGGCGGTGTAGCTCATGATCGACGTGCCGAGGTGGCCGGCGTCGTCTAGCGCCGAGCGGATCGCGCCGACGCGGCCGTCCATCATGTCGCTGGGCGCGACGATGTCGGCGCCGGCCTCGGCGTGGCTGAGCGCCTGCTTGCACAGGACCGCGATCGTTTCGTCGTTCAGCACCTCACCCCTCGCCGACACGATGCCGTCGTGCCCGTCGCTGCTGTAGGGGTCCAGCGCCACGTCGGTGATGACGGACACGCCCGGCACGGCGTGCTTGACCGCCCGGATCGCGCGCTGCGCCAGGCCGTCGGGGTCGAACGCGTGCTCGCCGGTCTCGGTCTTCCTGTCATCCGGCACCTTGGGGAACAGCACGACCGCGCCGATGCCAAGTTGGTACGCCCGCTCGACCTCGGCGCACAGGTCGTCCACCGACCAGCGGTTCTGCCCGGGCATCGCGTCGATCGGCTGGGTCGCGCCGTCCTGCACGAACAGCGGGTAGATCAGGTGCCCGGCGTCGAGCGTCGTCTCTCGTACCAGCGCGCGGATCGCCGGCGTCCGCCGATTGCGTCGCGGGCGCGAGGGCTGGTCGAGGGGTTCGGATTGGTCCGGCATACCTTCAGTTTATCGGCTACTGCTTGCCGTAGACCTCGTCGGGGTCGAAGACTTTCTCCGCGACGGTCTTGAGCTTGACCGGCTGGTCGGTTTCGCCGACGCCGGTGGGCACCGCGCGGTAGAAGCAGTTGGGGTAGCCGACGTGGCAGGACGCCTGGACCCCGCCGGTGTGGGCCGCGCCGATGGTGACGCGGGCGACGAGCGCGTCCTGGTCGCAGTCGGTCAGCAGTTCGACGACTTTTTGGGTCATCCCGGACGACTCGCCCTTGAGCCAGAGCTTGCCGCGGCTGCGTGACCAGTAGTGGACCATGCCGGTTTCGATGGTCTTGGCCAGCGACAGCTCGTTCATGTACGCGAACATGAGCACTTCGCCGGTCTCTGCGTGGGTTGTGATGCAGGGGATCAGGCCGTGGTCATCGAACTTGGGCGAAAAGCCTTTGCCTTCTTCGAGTTGTTGCTTGTTATCGGGGCGCGGGGAGAAGTAATCGGTCATGGTCGGCCTCGATTCGGTTCAGTCTTCTTCGACGGGGAACGCTTTGATGCGTGGGTTGCGCCAGCGGAACCGGCCGGTGCCGCCGGCGTGGACCTGCAGCGCGAAAAAGCCCTCCATCAGCGGGTACTCGCCGTCCTCGTCGGCGTGATCGACGATCGACACGCCGTTGAGCCAGGTGCGGATGCGGTTGCCCTTGCACTCGATGACGATCTCGTTCCAGCCTTCGAGGTCGACAGCAGTGCGTCGCTCGGCGTTGTTGTCGTCTTCGTCGTCCGGGCCGCCGAGGTCGACGATCCATCGGCGTCGGCCTTCTTCGTAGAGCCCGCCTGACCACGCACGGGGGCTGGAGTCGAGCTCGAACTGGTAGCCGTAGACCCGGCCGGGGTGGTCGGGGTCGGACTCGGGGTACTGGTGCGAGCGGTATTGGATGCCGGAGTTGCCGGGCGTGTCCCACTTGAACTGGCAGCGGAACTCGAAGTCGCGGTAGGTCTTGGTGGTGCGGAGGAAGGTGTTCTGTTTGGTGTTCTTGCAGACGCCGACGATGTCGCCGTTATCGACGCTGAACGCCGCGTCGCCGCCGACGACCTCCCAGCCGTCGAGGTTTTCGCCGTTAAAGAGCGGGGTGAACTCGGCCTCGGGCGTGTCGGGGACGCTGGGGCTGCCGGCGCAGCCGAGGATGAACAGCGACAGGCCGACGAGCATCGGGACGCGGCAGGATGTCAGCAGGCGGTTCATGGGTTTGCCTCGCGTGGTTCGTTCCGGGGTGGATAGGGTACCGCGATGCGCGGGGCCGCGTGTGCGCTGACGGGCGGGACGCCCACCCCGACTGGGGCCGATTGAATCAAGGCTTGTTGGCCGGGAATGGTTGTGGCCAGGGCGGGTGACCGGTACCATGCCCGGTCGTTAAGTTGTTTCACATCAACCGTTTCTTCACCTCCAACCCCGGCTTGCAAGATGACTGACCAAGACCCCGCCGCGCCCGCCGCGCCGACGCAGGGCGACCCCGTGGCCGTCGCCGAGGCGCTCAAGCGCTACTGGCGGACCAATGTGACGATCATGGCCGTGCTGCTCACGATCTGGGCGATCGTCGGCCTGGGCTGCGGTGTCCTGTTCGCCGACGTGCTCAACGACAACTTCAGCCTCGGCGGGTACCCCCTTGGCTTCTGGTTTGCCCAGCAGGGCTCGATCATGACGTTTGTCCTGATCATCCTGGCCTACTGCCTGCTGCTGAACCGGCTGGACAGGAAGCACCACGAGGAGCTTGAACGCATCAAGACGTCGGGGGGTGCGGCGTGACGCTGGAAATCTGGACTTACATCTTTGTCGGGGTCACGTTCAGCATCTACCTCGGCATCGCCTGGCTGAGCCGGGTCAAAGACACGAAGGGCTTTTTCATCGCCGGCGGCGGCGTGCCCGCGCCGGCCAACGGCATGGCGACCGCGGCCGACTGGATGTCCGCCGCGTCGTTTATCTCGATGGCCGGGCTGATCTCGGGCATGGGCTTCGCCGGCGGGGTCTACCTCATGGGCTGGACCGGCGGGTACGTCCTGCTCGCCCTGCTACTCGCGCCCTACCTCCGCAAGTTCGGCCACTTCACCGTGCCCGACTTCATCGGCGACCGCTACGACTCGTCCAACGCCCGCGTCATCGCCCTGCTCTGCGCCATCTTCGTCAGCTTCACCTACGTCGTCGGCCAGATGAAAGGCGTCGGCGTCGTGTTCTCCGGGTTCCTCGGCGTCAGCCCGGTCGTCGGCATCTTCATCGGCATGGCGATCGTCTTCTGCTACGCCGTCTTCGGCGGGATGAAGGGCATCACCTACACGCAGGTCGCCCAGTTCTGGGTCCTCATCACCGCCTTCCTCATCCCCGCCATCGCGATCTGTATCAAACTCACCGGCAGCCCGATCCCGCCGATCGGTCTGGGCAGCGAGCTGGTCGAGACGGTCGACCCGGCCCGGCCTTACCTGCTCGACAAACTCTCGGCGCTCAACGAGCAGTTCGGCTTCTCGAACTACACCGACGCCTACGGCGAAAACGCCGGCAAATGGAACAAGCTCAACGTCTTCTGCGTCTGCCTCGCGCTGATGGCGGGCACGGCGGGCCTGCCCCACGTCATCGTCCGCTTCTACACGGTCAAGAGCGTCAAGGCCGCGCGCTGGTCCGCCTTCTGGGCGCTGCTGTTCATCTCGATGCTGTACCTGGCGGCCCCGGCGGTCGCGGCGTTTGCGCGTTATTACATGATCGACCCGACCGAGGGCATCAACAACCGCACGGTCGATGACCTGCCGGACTGGTACCACCAGTGGAGCACGACCGGCTACGTCGCCTGGCTGGACTTCAACGGCGACGGACGGGTTTCGTTTACCAACAACAAGACGGATACGCCGGTTACGACCGACGACGGCACGGTGATCCAGCCCAACGAGTTGATGAACATCTCCAAGCTGTCGCTGTCCGCGCAGGAATCGATCCGTGAGGACGCCGACGCCTGGATCGAAGCGAACGGCGGCGGGTACGAGGCGATGAAGCACCTGACGTCGGCCGACGTGAAAGGCGTACACCACCCGGACAAGGACATCATCGTGTTGGCTTCGCCGCAGATGGCGAACCTGGCGGACTGGGTGATCGCGTTTGTCATGGCGGGTGGGCTGGCGGCGGCGCTATCGACCGCGTCCGGGCTGCTGCTCGTGATCTCATCGTCGGTGTCGCACGACCTGTACTACCGGGTGATGAACCCGCGGGCGAGCGAGAAGCAGCGCCTGCTTGTCGGGCGCGTGGCGATCGGCGTGGCGGTCCTGATCGCCGGGTACTTCGGCATCAACCCGCCGGGGTTCGTCGGCGAGGTCGTCGCGTTCGCGTTCGGGTTGGCGGCGGCGTCGTTCTTCCCGGCGATCGTGCTGGGCATCTTCTCCAAGCGCGTCGGCACGATCCCCGCGGTCGCGGGCATGCTCGTGGGGATCACGTTTACGGGGTTCTACATCGTCACCCAGAAGGCCGACGTCATCCTGCTCAACGCCGACATCGCCGAGGCCATCTTCGGCCCCGCGGGCCAAGGCCTGCGAGAGCCCTGGTGCTTGGGCATCGACGCCCAGGGCATCGGCACGGTGGGCATGGTGCTCAACTTCGTCGTCACACTCGGCCTGACGGCGTTCACCAAGCCGCCCTCGGCCGAGGTCCAGGCGATGGTCGACTCGGTCCGCGAGCCCGAGCAGGCCGGCCCGGGCCTGGAGATCGAGACGGCGGACGTGCATTGAGCGGTGGCGGGTGGCCCACGCCCGGCGTTGGATGTTTGACCGCAAGGGCTTGGGCTGCTACATTTTGGGGCTCGGCGCGACGGCTCTGACCGGCCTGGTCGCCCGCCCAGCTACGCCCGCACAACCCCGCACACCCACCAGGTACCCGCCATGCTGCCTCAACAACGCCAGACCCGGACCCGCGGCCGCAAGCGCCGCTCGCACGACGGCCTGACCCCTCGCGCCTCGGTCGAGTGTGCCAACTGCGGCACGCCCAAACTCCCCCACGCCGCTTGCCGCGAGTGCGGTTACGTCCGGCCGGGCCTGAAGATCGTGGTCGGCAGCCAGACCAACGGCTGACCCGCGCTTCGGACCCGACCTCCCAACCGCATCTCACAACGGATCAGGGGCACGACGTGCGAATCGCAATCGATGTGATGGGGGGGGACAACGCCCCTGACGCGATCCTCAAGGGCGCGTTGAGCGCGGTTAAACTACTCGGCGACGGCGACACACTCGTCCTCATCGGGGATCAAGACATCATCCACGAAGCGCTCGACGAAGAAGGCGTCGCGGGCGATGCGCGCGTCCAGATCGTCCCGACCACCCAGGTCATCGAGATGGGCGACCCGCCCGTCTCGGCGCTGCGCAACAAGGCCGACAGCTCGATCGTCAAGTGGGGCTGGCTCGGCTCGCCGCGCGCGAAGGACGAACGCTGCGACGTGATTATCTCCGCCGGCAACACCGGCGCGTGCGTCGCCTCGGCTCAGATGTCGATGCGCCGCCTTCAGGGCGTACACCGCCCGGGCATCGCCGTCACCATCCCGACCTTCTACGGCCCGGTGGTCGTCTGCGACGTCGGCGCGAACCCCGAACCCCGCGCAACCCACCTGCACCAATACGGTCACATGGGCTCGATCTTCGCCGAGCGCGTGCTCGACATCGACGCGCCCAAGGTCGCCCTGCTGTCTATCGGCGGCGAGGAAGGCAAGGGCAACGCGCTCACGCGCGGGACGCACGAACTGTTGAAGATCGACGACACCCTGAACTATGTCGGCTACATCGAGGGCCGGGAGATCTTCGAGGGCAAGGCCAACGTGATCGTGACCGAGGGCTTCACGGGCAATGTCGTGCTCAAGCTCGCCGAAGGTTTGAGCAAGGGCATCTTCCAAACGATCGCGCACGAGGCGTTCGAGATCGACCCGGACCTGGCGATGAAGCTGCAGCCGGTCGTCGAGAGCATCTACGCCAAGCACGACTACCACGAGTACGGCGGCGCGCCGTTGATGGGTGCGAACGGCATCTGCCTGATCTGCCACGGCTCGAGCCAGCCGCGGACGATCCACAACGCGATCCGCAACGCGCTGAAGTACGCCGAGTTGGACGTGAACCCCGAGGTCTCGAAGCGGCTGCTCGCGGCCGAGGAGATCATCAAGGCCAGGCGCCCCGCTGCCGACGGCGATGGGGCCGGCTCATGACGACGAGCGGCCAAGCCGACGCCGCGAGGGTCGGCGTGCGCCTTGCCGGCGTGGGGACCGCCCTGCCCGAGCGTGTGCTGACCAACGCCGACCTGGCCGCGCTCGTGGATACCTCCGACGAATGGATCGCCCAGCGGACCGGGATCCGGACCCGCCACATCGCCGAGAACGGCACGACGACGCGCTCGCTCGCCGCGGACGCCTTGCGTGCGGCGCTCGACGACGCGCAGATGGGCCCGAGGGACCTGGACATGGTGCTGTTGGCGACGATGACACCGGAGATGAGCTGCCCGTCAACGGCGGCACGCGTCGTGCACGAAGTGGGCGCGGCGCCCGCGGGCGCCATGGACCTCGCCGCCGCGTGCTCGGGCTTCGTTTACGGCCTGAACCACGCCGACGCGCTGGTCCGCACCGGGCACTACAAGGCCGTCGCGGTCATCGGCTCCGAGACGCTGTCGAAGGTCACCAACTACGAAGACCGGCGGACGTGCATCCTGTTCGGCGACGCCGCGGGCGCCGCGATCCTCACCGCCGACCCGGACCCGGGGCGCGGCTGCCTCGCCCAGACCATGCGGTCCGACGGCTCGCTGTGGGGCGAGCTCTACGTCCCGCGTACGCCCGGCGACCTGCCCGACGAACACGAGGGGTTCACCGGCCGGTTCAACACGCTGCAGATGAACGGGCAGGAGGTCTTCAAGTTCGCCGTCACGACCACGCAGGCGATCATCGACGAGACGCTCGAGAAAGCCGGCGTCACGCCCGCCGACCTCGCCGCGGTCATCCCCCACCAGTCCAATCGGCGGATCCTGGAACTGGTCAAGAAGCGGATGGACCTGCCCGACGGCAAGCTGGTGATCAACATCGAGAAGTACGGCAACACCTCCGCCGCGAGCGTCCCGCTTTGCCTGCACGAGAAGCGCGTCGCCGGCGAACTGAACGAGGGCGATCTGGTCCTCTTCGTCGCCATCGGCGGGGGCATGTGCTGGACGACGAGTCTTTGGAAACTCTAATCTCGAATTTCGAATCTCGAAACGGGTTGCCATGGATCGAGAGCAAATGCTGAAGAGGACGAAAGACTTTGCGATCCGCATCATCAAATTGGTCGCCGCGATGCCTAGTAATCGCATCGGCGATGTGATCGGTAGGCAGTTGCTAAAGTCCGGGACTTCGATAGGAGCGAACTACCGCGAGGCGATTCACGCATCTTCTAAGCGACACTTTGCAACGACGCTTGAGATCGCGCAGCGTGAGGCGCACGAAACCGTGTATTGGTTGGAACTTGTAGAAGAAAGTGGCATGGTGCCAGGTGGCCGGATGCGTGAGTTGGTTCAGGAAGCGAGAGAACTGCTCGCTATATTGACCTCTTCTGCAAAAGCAGCAAAGAAAAGGCAAAGCGAATAAGATTAGAGATTCGACATTCGAGATTCGAGATGACACAGACAAACACCATGATCCTTTGTCCGGGCCAAGGCGCGCAGTCCGTCGGCATGGGCCTGGCCTGGTGCGAGGCGTCGCCCGAAGCGAAGGCCGTATTCGACGAGGCCAACGACGTGCTGGGCTTCGACCTGGCCGAGCTGTGCTCCGACGGACCGGCCGAAGAGCTCAACCGCACGGACAACGCGCAGGTCGCGATCTATACCGCGTCGGTCGCCTGCTTCCACGGGCTGCGCGCACAGGGCGACCTGCAGTCGTTTACCGCGACGGCGGGCCTATCGCTCGGCGAGTTCACCGCCTTGCACCTGGCCGGCGCGTTCAGCTTCGCCGACGGGCTCAGGCTCGTGCGGCTGCGTGGCGAGGCGATGCAGGCCGCGGCGGAGGCGACGCCCTCGTCCATGGTCGCGATCACCGGCGAGGTCAACGAGACCAACATCCAGGTCCTGTGCGACCAGGTCAACGACTCGCTGCCGACGCACGCCGTGCTCGTCCCGGCGAACTACAACTCGCCGATGCAGGTCGTCGTGAGCGGGACGCTCGATGCGTGCGAAGCGGTCGTCGGCGAGGCGGAGGGCATGGGCCTGCGCGCGACGCCGTTGACCGTCGCCGGCGCGTTCCACTCCCCGATCATGCAGCCCGCGGCGGTCAAGCTGCAGCAGGCGCTGGCGAAAGTCGAATGGCACGAGCCGAAAGTCACCGTGCTCAGTAACGTCACCGGCGAGCCGCACACGACCAGGCCCGAACTGATCCAGCACCGGCTGGTCGAGCAACTGACCAACCCGGTGCGCTGGACCCAGTCGATGCAGTACGCCGCCAAGCACCTGCCCGGCCGATACGTCGAACTCGCGCCGGGCAAAGTACTCAGCGGGCTGATGCGGCGGATCGACAAGTCGATCCGGGTTGAGAACTTTGATACACCCAAGTAGTTGCCTTGGGGTAGGACAGGCATTCTGACCTGTCGACAGGACGCAGGCCTGACGAAGCATTCGACAATGACGAGTTCGGCTCTGCCGAATGACAGGCAGGAATGCCTGTCCTACCAAGCACTAGAAAGGAAGATCATGGCTGATCCATCAGATAAGCGCATCGCCATCGTGACCGGCGCCTCGCGTGGCCTGGGCGCCGCGACGGCCAAGCACCTCGCCGCCGACGGCCGTCACGTCGTGTGCGTCGCGCGTAACGAAGACAAGCTCAACGAAGTCAAGGCCGAGATCGAGTCGGCGGGCGGGTCCGCCGAGGTTGCGACCTGCGATATTTCCAGCCAGCAGTCGATCGAAGACATGGTCGGCAAGGTGTTCGACGCCCACGGCCGGCTGGACATCCTGGTCAACAACGCGGGCATCACGAAGGACAACCTGCTGTTGCGGATGACCGACGAGGAGTTCGACGACGTGATCAACACGAACCTGCGCAGCGTGTTCGTCGCCTGCCGGGCGGCGCTTAAGCCGATGATGCGCGGCAAGTGGGGGCGGATCATCAACCTCGGCTCGGTCGCCGGCGTGGTGGGCAACCCCGGGCAGGCGAACTACGCCGCGGCCAAGGCCGGCCTCGCCGGGTTCACCAAGTGTTTGGCCAAAGAGATGGGCGGCAAGAACCTGACGGCGAACGTGATCGCGCCCGGCTTTATCCAGACCGACATGACCGACGTGCTGCCCGATACGATCAAGGACGGGGTCAAGCAGATGACGGCGCTTCGCCGGATGGGTCAGCCCGAGGAGATCGCCGCGGCGGTGACGTTCCTGGCCTCGGAAGGCGCGAGCTACATCACCGGGCAGGTGATCTGCGTGGACGGCGGCATGACGATGTGCTGACGCCTGAAACCCCACGGGCAACAGGGCGTTTTCGGCCCTTTCCCCGCTTGTGAGCGGCCGCGAGGCACGCTATAGTCCCGCTTTGACACAGAGGTTGCCGGGCAACCCTCAAACCACCCCCGGCCTACGGAGCTACACACCATGGACGAAAAAGAGATCGAAGAAAAAGTCATCGCGATCGTCGCCGAGCAGATGGGCGTCGACAAGGGCGAGATCTCGCGTGAGACTTCCTTCGTCAACGACCTCAACGCCGACTCGCTCGACACCGTCGAACTGGTGATGGAGTTCGAAGACGAGTTCGAGACGTCGATCCCCGACGACGAGGCCGAGAAGATCGACACCGTCGGCAAGGCCATCGACTTCATCAAGGAAAACTACGGCGGCTGACGCGCCTCGCGCACGCCCCGGGCCGACGGGCCTTCGCCTTACGTCAAAGCCCCGCGCCGCCTCTGACCCCAGGGGCGGTGCTTGTTTTTCGACTTCAGCCCCTTTCCGTCCTCCTTCAGCCCCTTTCCTACGATCAGAGCCATGAGCAAGCGACGCGTCGTCATCACCGGCCTGGGCTGGGTCACCAGCCTGGGCAACTCCGTCAACGCCGTCTGGGACCAACTGCTGGCGGGCACGTCCGGCATCCGCCCCATCACCGGCTTCGACACGACGGACTTTTCGACGAAGTTCGGCGGCGAGGTGACCGGTTGGGATGGCCCGCCGAACTTCGACCCGGTCGAGCGTAAAGGCTACGCGAAGCGGCTGGACCGCTTTGCTCAATACGCGCTCAACGCAACGATCGACGCGGTTAACGACGCGGGGCTGGACTTTGGGAAGGAGAACGCTTGGCGCTGCGGGGCGATCATCGGCAGCGGCGTGGGCGGGATCCAGGAGTTCGCCGACGGCCACAAGCGCATGCTCGAGAAGGGCCCGAGCCGGGTCAGCCCGTTCATGGTGCCCAAGCTGATGTGCAACGCCGCGGCGGGCAACGTCAGCATCCACTACGGCCTGCGCGGGCCCAACTCGGCGGTCACGACGGCGTGCGCCTCGGCCGGCCACGCGATCCTCAACGCCGCCGACGCCATCCGCGACGACGTCGCCGACGTCATGATCTCCGGCGGGTCGGAGGCCGCGCTCAACCCGCTGGGGACCGCGTGCTTCATCGCGCTCAAGGCGCTGTCCAAACGCAATGACGACCCCGAGAAGGCCTCGCGCCCGTGGGATACGGACCGCGACGGCTTCGTCCTCGCCGAGGGCGCGGGCATCGTCATCCTCGAAGAGTTCGAACACGCCAGGGCGCGCGGCGCGAAGATCTATGGTGAGCTACTCGGTGCCGGACAATCCGCCGACGGCTCGCACATCACCGCCCCGCTCGAAGACGGCGCGGGCGCGGCCCACGCGATGCAGGCCTCGCTCGACGACGCGGGCGTCGACCCCCAGGACGTGACCTACGTCAACGCCCACGGCACGTCGACCGGTCTGGGCGACCTCGCCGAGACCAAGGCGATCAAGCGCGTCTTCGGCGACAAGACCAAGGTCATGGTCAGCTCCACCAAGTCGATGCTCGGCCACTCGCTGGGCGCGGCCGGCGGCATCGAGGCCGTCATCCTCGCCAAGACCATCGAGACCGGGAAGGTCGCGCCGACGATCAACCTCGACCACCCCAGCGAGGGCTGCGACCTCGATTACGTCCCGCACACCGCCCGCGACGCCGAAGTCAAGGTCGCGATGAGCAACAGCTTCGGCTTCGGCGGCCACAACGTGTGCCTGGTGATGGGCAAGGTCTGACTCCAGTCGCTCTCGGCTCAGCCCGTCAACACCGAGAAATCCGCAAACACCGCGTAGATCCCGATCACCGCGATCACCAGCGCGATCCCCGCGGGCCAGGCCAGTTTCCACGGCGTGATGTCTACGTCCCGGCTGTGTTCGTGGACCCACGGCTCGGAGCGCGGCGCCAAAAAGCCGGCAACGACCATCAGCGTGACGATCGCCGCGAACACGATGCCCGCGTAGTGGAAGCCGTGGACCCAGCCGCCGGCGAGCATGAACGGCTCGCCCGCGTGGTTTTTACCGAGCGGGACAAAGTTGCCGAGGATCATCAGCGCCAGCCCGGTGATGAGCGCCGCGCTCGCCGCGGTCCCGGGCACGCGCTTGGTCAGCATGCCGACGACGACCACCGCGAGGATCGGGATGAAGTAGATCGCGTTCATCGTCTGCAGGTACCCGAACAGGCTGTCCTGCCCTTCCAGCAGCGGCGCGATACTCATCGCGGTGGCCGCGATCGCCCAGCCGAACCACTTGCTCGCGTTGACGACCTGCCGCTCGCGGGCCTGTTTGTTGATCATCTTCTTGTAGATGCCGAGGCTAAAGAGCGTTGTCGTCGAGTTGAGCGCGGAGTTGAACGACGAGAGGATTGCGCCGACGACGACCGCCGCAAAAAAGCCGACCAGCCCGGCGGGCAAGACGTCTCGGACCAGCGTGCCGTAGCTCTTGTCGTTGGCGATCTCGGCGTCGCCGCCCTGCACGACGTACAGCTGGTAGGCGATCAGCCCGGGCAGGACGAGGTAGATCGGCCCGAGCAGCTTGAGCGCGCCGCAGAGCAGCACGCCCTTCTGCCCCGCCGCGAGGTCTTTCGCCCCAAGCGACCGCTGGATGATCTGCTGGTTGGTACACCAGTAGAAAGTCATGATGAGGATCGCGCCGGTGAAGATCGTGCCGAAGGGCACCTGCTGGTCGGCGGCGCCGATGGAGTTGAGCCTGCCGCCGTGGGGCGATCGGGCCGCGTCGTACGCCCCGCCCTGGCTCTCGCGGATCGCCTCGAGCCCCGCCGCCGCGCCCCCGCCGTCGCTGACCGCGACGAGCCCGAAGTACGTGATGAGCAACCCGCCGACGAGCAGGCCCACGCCGTTGAGCGTGTCGGAGACGGCGACGGTGCGCAGCCCGCCGAACAGCGCGTAGCACGAGCCGACCAGCCCGATCGCCCAGACCGTCAGCCAGAGCACGGCCGTGTCGTTCTCGATGCCCGTCAGCCCACTGACGTCGATCATCTCGGTCAGCCCGGTCGCGCCCGCGTAGAGGATCAGCGGCAGCAGGATGACCGCGTAAGCGACGAGGAAGACGATCGTGGTGATCGCACGCGTCGTCGGGCCGAAGCGTTCGTCGAGGAACTGGGGCACGGTCGTGACGCCGCTGCGCAGGAACCGGGGCAGGAAGAACAGCGCGAGCAGCACGATTGCGACGACCGTGACGATCTCCCACACCATGACGTGCAGCCCGTCCTTGAACGCCGCGCCGTTGAGCCCGACCAGTTGCTCGGCCGAGAGGTTGGTCAGCAAGAGCGACCCGGCGATGACGACCGCGCCCAGGCGTCGGCCGGCGAGGAAGAAGCCGTCGGACGTGCCGTGGTCGTCCTTGTGGGTCAGGTACCAGGTCAGCCCGGCGACCAGGCCGGTGAACAGCAGGAACGAGAGGAGGACGATCAAGGGCAGGCTCCCGGCGTCAGAGCGACGCGCTGGATAGGTCAGAATCGGGCTAAAGGATACCACCGGGCGGGAGCGCCTAACATGCGCGGTTGGGTCTCGTGTGTGTCAAATTGCATCACACTCGGGATTGCTCTAGATTATGCGGTTCAAGCGATCGACCACGCCCACTTAGGAACCCGATCAGATGAGCGACTACGCGACGGATGTCCGTGACACCGAAACCGCCAAGAAGTACCGCGACATCGGCATGAAGCACGAGCTCGCCGGCGACCGGATCGAAGCGATCAAGGCCTACGAGGTCGCCTACACCGCCGACCCGGACGACGCGAACACCAGCTTCCGCCTGGCGTACAACCTCGACCTGCTCGGCGAGGAAGACGAGGCGCTGCACCTGTACGAGGAGTGCTGCCGGGCCGAGCGTCCCCCGCTGAACGCGCTGATCAACCTCGCGGTGATGTACGAGGACCAGGGCAAGTACAGCCAGGCCGAGCGCTGCGTCCGGCAGGTGCTGGGCACCGACCCGAACCACCCGCGGGCGCTCTTGTACATCCAGGACATCCTCGCCAGCAAGGCGATGGTGTACGACGACGAAAACGAGGCGAAGCGTGTCAAGCAGGACGCGCTCTACAACACGCCGATCACCGACTTCGAACTCACAGTGCGGACCCGCAACGCATTGCGCAAGATGAGCATCCGCACGCTCGGCGACCTGCTGCGTGTGACCGAGGCGGAGCTGCGCAGCTTCAAGAACTTCGGCGACGCGTCGCTGGACGAGATCAAGGCCATGCTCGCCCAGAAGGGCCTGCGGCTGGGCCAGACCGTCGAGCAGCACCAGGAAGAAGTCAAGCAGCAGGTCTACGAACAGCTCGCCAGCGAGACCGGCGACAGCTCGATCCTCACCAAGAGCGTCAACGAACTGGACCTGTCCGTCCGGGCCCGCAAGGCCCTGGCGCTGCTGAACGTCGCGACGCTCGGGGACCTGTGCATGAAGACCGAGGCCGAGCTGATGGGTGTCAAGAACTTCGGCATGACCTCGCTGGTCGAGATCAAGGGCAAGCTCGAGGAGATGGGCCTGGGCCTGCGCACGCTCGATGCGTGACGAACGCTCGCTTCGGTGCGTCTCGTGGTCGAGCAACACTCAGCTTGGGGTGTCCGCTGGTTTTTTGCCGTGCGAGGCGCGGCATGAACCCGCTCACGCCATGCCGAGCAGGCGTTCGCTCATGCCGTCATAGTCGCCGCTGAACCCGCTCTCCCCCTCGTCCTCGTTCAGCTCGAACAGGCTAAAAGTGGCGGCCTGCGGGGTGTGTGTTTGCTGTTGTTGATACAGCCACAGCGCGCCCGATGCTTCCGCCCTCGGCATGGGGGTTTGGTGGTTCGCGTTGCTGGACATCGCGGGCGTTAACGGCCCGGTGTAGCCGGAGAAGCTGGTCCCCAAGTCGGAGTCGTCCACGTCGCCGTCGCCGTCGGTGTCGCCATCCGCGAAGGTCTTGCCGCCGGTGCCCGGTGCGAGCGGTCCGGTGTAGTTCGCGAAGCTGGTGCCGAGGTCGCTGTCGTCGATGTCGCCGTCGCCGTCGGTGTCGCCGGGGATCGGGGGCAGGCCATCGACCGGCAGCACATCGAGTTGGATCTGCTGACTGCTCAAGCCGCCGTCCGAATCCAGCGCGGTGACGGTGACCGTGCGTGATACGGCCGCGCCGGGGTTTTCGTCCGCGGGGTCGTAGATGTGGCTGGCGGTGAAGGTGAAGGTCTGCACGCTGCCGGTGGCCGAGGCGGGAGCCGTCACGATCGCCGGGACGCGGGTCCCGTCGCCGAAATCGACGGAGACCGCGACGACGTCGCGATCGAAGTCTGTCAGCGAGCCGGTCAGGCGAGCCTGGGTGCCGTGGTTGACTTCGCCGCCGCCGTTGACCTGGAGGCTGGCCGGATCGATCTCGGGCGCCAGGTTCTCGACGACCACGGTCAGCGTGTCCCGGCCGGTGCGCTGTTCGCCATCGACGACCGTGAACGTCGCGGTGTACGTGCCGCTGTTCGCGTAGGTGTGCGGGACCTGGTCGCCCGGCGGAACCGGCCCGACGCCGTTGCCGTCCCCGAAATCGATGAAGACCGCTTCGGCATTGTCGTCGGTGAAGCCGACCTGGAAGGTGACGGTGTCGCCGTCCACCACCGCGGAGACCGGCGAGAGGATCGACGCCTGTACGTTGCGCGGCGCGAGGTTTTCGATGACGATCGTGCTGGGAGTTTGCACCAGCGGCGCGGGGTCGTCGGTCGGGCTGAGCTCGATCGACAGCGCGTAATCGCCCGGCGCGGCGTAGGCCGATGGCTTGGTCAGTCCGTATTCGCCAGCGGAGATGTCATCCAGCGTCGTGACCTGCCCGTCACCCCAGACGACGCGGAGGTCGTAGCGATCGAGCCCGCCGGGGTCCGCGAGGTTCAGCGTGATATGGGGGGCGACGCCTTCGGTACCGACAAGTCCATCGATGATCGTAAGCGTCGGCACCGCGTCGGTCACCGTCAGCGTCTCGACATCGAAGCCGGCAAGGATCGGCCCGTTGCCGGTCGTGCGGAGGACCGTCTGGATCTCGTATTCTCCGTCATCGACGGGCCGGAAGGTCAGCACGCCGCTTGTGTCGCCGAAGACCTGTCGGACGAGGGTGCCCTGATTGCCCTGTATTTCAAGGATCGTCCAGTCGTAGACGTAGCCGACGCCCGTCGCCGGGGGGACCAGGATGTTGGCCGTGGCGGTGACGAGGCCGCCTTCTTCGATCGTTGTCTGGTCGAGCGTCACATCGATGCTGGGCGAGAACTCGATCAGCTCGGTGGTCGTGGCCTGAGCGCCTTGCGGGTCGGTGGCGGTGATCCGCACGGTGTAGTGGTCGGCGACGGTCGGCTCGAACACGACCGACTCGCCCGTGGCGGTGAGGACCGCCTGCCCGGTCGCATCCGAGGTGATTTCCCAGAGGATGTCGAGGCGCTGGGCGTCGAGGGATCCCGGATCGCCCAGGCCGGAGGCTTGCAGTTCGTACCGCGGCAGCCCGCCGCCCAGGTCGGTGACGTCGCCGCCGAGGACCGGCGCCAGCGGGGGGAGGTTGCCGACCAGCATGTCGCGTTCGATGAAGGTCGAGGCGCCGTGGCTGTCGCGCGCGGTGATGCGCAGGGTGTAGACGCCGTCGTCGGGGAACGTGAAGCCCACGGGCGGGTTCGGGCTCTGGTCCGACCATGAATCTGCAATCGTGCCGGTGGTGAACTTGAGTTCGCCGTCGTTAGCGCCCGCCGCGTCGCGGACGACCGCGGCACCAAACGCGTCCATGCCCCAGAAGCCGACCAGGTCGGGCGAATCGGTGTCGATCTCGCCGGCCACCAGCTCGCTGATCTCGGTGATGGTCAGTGCCCGCTGGAACAGCGCAACGTCGTCGATCTGGCCGGTGAAATAATCCGTCCCGGAGTTGTTGACCACGCCGCCGCCGATGCGGAACGTGGCCGACGTGTTGAAGGCGGCATCCGATTGAGCGTGCGCCTGCGGCGCGATCGGCTCGCCATTGATGAACAACAGTGTTTCGGTATCGGTCCGGACCGCGGCGACGTGCGACCACTGATTCAGCGGCAGCTTGACCGCGCCGGACCCGAAGGCGGAGCCGGAGTTCTGGTGGAAGGCGCGCAATTCGCCGTCAGCCCCCATCTGAATCTGGATCGCGTCGTCCTGCCCGAAGAGCCCGACGGTGCCGGTGCCGTAAGCCGTCGGCCGTACCCATCCCGCCGTCGTCACCTCGACCAGCCCGTTGGCCAGCGACCGGCCCGTATCCACGTGAGTTTGTCGTGTGGCGTCGAAGTTCAGCGACGAGGGCTGCAGGCTGTGCCGCACGCCCTGCGGGTCGATGACCTCGATCTGCGTGGTGGTCGGGTCGCCGTTGGCGTCGGTGGTTGTCAGGTCGTTGCCGAAGACCTGCTGGCCGATGTCCTGGGCGGTGATCGTGTCGCCCTCGTTGAACGTCGCCGAGAGGAAGGAGGAGAAGTCGCCGCGCTGCACGGCCGCGAGTTCGACCTCACTCAGCACGCCGCTGAAGATCGCCAGGTCGTCGAGGTTGCCCTGCCAGTCGCCGGGTGTGGGGAAGGCCGTGTTCAGCGACCCGCCGATGCGCACCGTGTCCTGCAGGACGTCGGGGATCGCGGGGTTGTAGGCGAAAGCACCGCTGGTCAGGCCGTCGAGGTGGACGCGCGTGGTCTGGGTGTCCGCGTCGTAGATGACCGCGCCGAAATGCCACTGGCCGTCGCCCTGGGTCAGCGTTTGGCCGCTCCATGCGGCACCGACAAAGAAGTTGTCGCTGGACAAAACACCCGAGCCGATCTCCTGCGACTGGAAGAACGCCATCGAATGGTTGTCCGGGTTGGTGTCCCTTGAGCTGCTGAGGATGATCCGGTTGCCGGCCGCCTCGGATCGGAACCAGGTGGTGATCGTGTAATCCTGCGAGCCATCAAAGGGGTTGACCGCGTTGATCGGCAGGTCGATGAAGTCGCCGTTGCCATCGAGCAGCAGCGACTGCCCCCCGCCGTTGACGCCCGAGACGTTTGTCGAGAGCGTCGCGTCGCCGATGATCAGCCCGTCGAAGGTCTGGCCGGCGAACGTACCGACCTTGGCCCCGCCGTCGATGTCGCCCGCGACCGTGTTCTCGAAGGTGTACAGCGCGAGCAGTTCGCCGCCCGGCACGTCGCCCGGCTGGGGCACGGGCCCGAAGACCTGACGATCGATCGTCACATTGTCCACCTCGAGCACGGCGGTGTTGGGCCCGCTGAAACCGGCGAGCCCGACGCGATAGTCCTCCGGCTGCAAACCGGGCAGCGGCTCATCGACAAGCAGATTCAGTCGGATCGCAACACCATCGATGTCACGGATCAGGTCGGCGGAGAAGAGCTTGTTGTCGAAGTCGATGGTCGCCTCGATCCGGTGCGTAACGGCCGGGGACTCGAAGGGCGAGACTCTAAACGGCGGCCCCAGATCGACCGTTGTGCTCAACCCGCCGGCAGAAACGCCGAACGCGCTGATGTTCCCGGCCGGCTGATAGGTCAGCCCGAAGCGCAGGATGTCTTCGCCGAGCAGGAAGTCGCCGCTGTCGGGCTGGGGGTTCGTCCCGCCGGTGCGGACCAGGGTCATGACCAAATCTGTCGAGCTCGAAGCCTCGGCGGTGATGTCGAAGCCGAACGTCGCGACCCCGCGTGCGACGCCGTTGCTGTTGTCCAGCGACACCCGGCCCTCGGTGGCGGTGCTGGCATTCACATCGAGCAGGAAGACCGAGTCCAAGCCGGCCTGCGCCCCGCCGAAGACCTCGTACAGCGGGCCGTTCGGGTCCTTGAACGTGTAGACCAGCGATTCGAGGCTGGCCAGGTCCGCGACGCCGATCTGCGGCGCTTCGTTGCGGCCGATGAGCGGGACGCGGAAGACATTGACGCCTAAACCGGTGTTATCGCGTCGCACCTCGGAGACGCCCAGCGGGACCGAGCCGATCGATACCGCCGAGCCCAGCGCGAACAGGTCCGATGAGCCGTCGGGGAAGGTGACGAGGGTGTCGTCATTGGTCGGCGTGCTCGGCAGGCCGAAGGCGTCGCCCGCCGAGACAACCAGTTGCGTCCCGACCGGCAGGTAGGCCGCGTCGTTGAGCACCAGGCTCTCGAGGTGCGCCAGCCCGCCCAGCGGCATGAGGTTGTCGCCCTGCGAGAGGTCGTTGATCGACAGGGTCTGCAGGTTTTCGAGCGACGCCAGCGTGTTGAAGTACGACGGGGCCGAGAGCGAGGTGATCGACTTCAGGTCGCTCTCGCGCAGGATGCCGGTCGGCGGCGTTGCGGTCGAGACCGGCTGAGACAGGAAGCCGACGTCGCTGTCGTTCAGTAGCGTCGCGATCATCGCGGGGTCGGTCAGCAGCGGGTTGATCTCCGCCGCCGGGCCCAGGTACAGCTCGCTTGCATCGACGGGGTTGACGGTGTCGGCCGAGCTGACGTCGCCGTTCTCGAACACCTCGCCGAAGAAGGCGTCCGCCCCGCTGCCGCCGACGAGCACGTCCAGGTCGTCCTGCCCGACGAGGATGTCGTCGCCGTCCTGCCCGTCGATGCGGTCGGCGTCGGGTTGTGTTTCGCTTTCGAAGGACGCGCCTGCGATCGGGGCGTTGACCTCAATGGCGAACCGCGCATCCGCCGGCCCGGTCACGCGCAGGACGTAGGTGCCTGCTTCAAGGCCTTGCAGCCCGAATGCGCTGCGGTCGTGAGCGACGATTTGGCCGTAGTCTTCGTTCAGCAGCTGCGCGGTCACGCCGCTGTCCGCGTCCGCCAGGCGGATCGTGTGCTCGGCCGTCGCGTCGCCCAGCGTGCTGAAGCGGAAGTACTGCGCGCGGGTCCCGTCGAGCGTGTAGCGCTTGCCGCCGTTATCAAAACGTTCGGCCTGCCCCGCGCCGCGCTCGACCAGGTACGACCCCGAGCCGGGCACGGCGAAGTTGCTGAGCTGCTCGACCGTGTCGCCGGGCTGCGGGCTCGCGTCGCGTGGGGTGCCGTAGACGATGTAGACCTTGCCGCCCTCGGCGACGCTGGACAGCCCACTCACGCCGTCCTGCCCCGTATCGCTGATGATCAGGTCGTCCAGCCCGTCGCGGTTGATGTCCATCGGCGTGCTGTTGAGCAAGTGGCCGAAACCCGCGTCGTTCGGGAACTCGCCACGCAGCAGCAGGTCCGGGTTCAACGCGTCGACGACGAGCGTGGCGCCGCCGGCCTGCGCGAGGCGGTCGTCCAGGTCGAAGTACACTTGGACGGAGGTGCTCACGCCGTTGATCGTGTTGCTGGTGATGCTGACGGCGAGGTCGGCCGCGCCGTCGCCGTCGAAGTCGCCGGACGCGACGCCGTTGACCCGCGCGTCGGGCCCCTGTAGGAGCGGGTTGTTGAGCTGGATGATCGCTTCGCTGCTGTTGACGGCGAACCCGCCCGTGGGCACCGCGGACTCGCCGGAGAAGATCGACAGGTACACCCCGCCGTCGGGCCGCTCGCGGTAGACCGCCAGGTCGTTGGTGCCGCCGCGATCGACGTCGCCGATGGCCATCGGCACCTCGTCGCGGAAGTCAAAATCGATGGGCTGGGCGTAGTAGTTGGTCGTCTGTCCCGCGGCGGGCACCGTGCCGAGTTGGCCGGCAGCGGACACCGCCGACGGTGTGCCGAATGAGCCGGGCTGGCTCTGGAAAATCGTGCGCAATGCGCCCGTGCCGGCGTCCGCGCCTCCGAATAAAAGATTGCTATAGACATCCCTGCTAGAAATCGTCATCGAGCCAAGCGAAATCGGATCATCGGAGACAACACGGATTGTTTCAGACACTCCCGAACCAGGGTCGCCTACTTCCTGCCCCGCAACAAATGTCAGATCGAAGGCCTGATCGTTTCCAGTCACGGTCGTGTTAAAGGCCTGCACCTGGCTGTTGAGTTCGGCAATCAACTCGTCGAGGGTGGGGTCGCTGTCCAGCGTAAAGGTGAACTCGTTACCGACGAAGTTGTCCGCCAAAAAATCGAGATTAAAGGTGCCGGTCAGATTCGGGACAAGCCTCGGCGGGGCAGGAGCCTCAATGACGAGATTGCGTGCGTTAAAATCCGAGGAGTCCGCGTATCTCGTTGATATATCGAATCCCAGCGGACCGACCTGCTCGCCGTCGATCGAAACTAAACCGAACTCCAAGCGTTGCTTCAGGTTGTAGCGGCTGGTGGATTCATCGATCGAGAACGCCCCGGTCACCTGCTCGAGCGAGGTAAACCGCAGCCGCGGCCCACCCGGGTTGCTCGTATCCAAGGCGGGATCGACCCAGATGTTGTCGCGCGTGATGTAGATCGGTGAAAACGCGCGTAGATCGGCGAGGTACTGATCGATGTAATCGATGAGCTGCTCGGGCGTGGTGACCCCGGCCATGTCGATGAAGATGTCTTCATCGTTGGGCGACACCGGGAGCGTATCCGTCGCGAGGTGGTTAAAGTCGAGTTCGATGTCCCAGTCTTCCGCGATGCGGATCGCCTCGTCGCCGGTCAGGACGCTGGGCGTGGCGTTCACGTGCGTGGCGATGATGGCCCCGTCGATCACCAGCCGCACCGGGCCATCGGCCGAGCCGAACGCGTTGATAAAGGTCAGGTTGCCGCTGTCCAGGCGGTTGCCGCTGTGGGTCGCGCCCGAGCCCAGCGGCGTGTTCGAGTTGCCGTCGGTCAGGATGGTGCCTGCGCGGTCGTAGACCGTCAGGTCCCCGGCCAGGAGGTCCGCGCCGCTGTAGACCACGCCGACCCAGGGGACCGTCGTCTCGCGCGAATCGAAGAAGCCGTCGGGGTTCAGGCCGTACGACGTGCTGACGACCAGGGCCGCGGCGCCGTCGTTGTAGAAAAAGTCCACCACGTCGAGCTGGATCGCCTCGGTCCAATCGGGACCGGCGATACCGGCCGGGCTGCTGGGCAAGAGTTCCAGCGGCGTGGACGCGGTCGGCTTGTCGCCCGCGGGCAGCGACGCGATGTAGTCCGCATCGATCACGCGGGGCAGGGCTGCCGTGCCGTCGAAGAGCAGCACCTGCGCGACCGCGTCGCCGTTGTTTTCGTAGGCGTAAGCGAGGTCTGTCGTGCCGTTGCCGTCCAGGTCCGCGAAGGAGCGGGCGAACTTGGCAAGCCCCGCGTCGCCGAGCCCGGTCAGGTCCACGATATAGTCCGCGGCGAGCTCGGCGCTGAGCAGGAAGTCGGTCTGGATTGCGCTCGTGAAGATGTAGGCGCGCTGCTCGCCGACGACGATCCAGTCCTCCGAGCCGTCGCCGTTGAAGTCGCCGATCGAGCGGATGCCGCCGAGCCGCTCGCCGGTGGTACTGCCGAGGATCGCGTACGAATCGTTGATGAAGACCTGGCTGCCGTTCGGCGCAAGCGTGACGCCGGGCAGCGTCGGCGGCGCGGTGAAGAACGGGAAGCCGGGCACGAAGTTGTAGCGTTCGGTCGGGAAGACGAACAGGCCCGGGTCCAGGCCCGGGAACTGCACGAGGAACTTGTCCACGCCGCTGACCGTCTGGCCCGGCAGGCGCGGGGTGATCGCGGCGCCCTGGCCGGCGTGGTGGCCGGTGTCGATGTTGCCGAAGATCGTGTCCGCCCCGCCGCCGCCCTCGATGTCGTCGTTGCCCGCGCCGCCCTGGATGTCGTCGTCACCTTCGCCGCCTTTGATGGTGTCGGCCAGTGCGCCGCCGAAGAGCTGGTCGTCTCCGCCGCCGCCGAGGATGGTGAGGTTGAGCGCGGTGCCGCCCTGCTCGTAGTCGCCCAGGTCCACGCCCCAGGTCTCGGTCAGCGGCGTGCCGTCGACGCGCGTGAAGCGGAAGTCGGTGTCGGCGTGGAAGACGTCGTCGCCCTCGCCCAGGTCGATCGTGGTGGACTCGACGCCGCGGGCCTGGAAGAAGTAGAAGTCGGTGGCGTAGGTGTTCAGTTCTTCGGCGGAGGGGGCGTAGTCGGGGCGTGTGAGCTGTTGGCGCTGGGCCTGGGTCATGAACTCCTGGTTGCCGATGTCCCAGTCCAGCGAGGCG
>JBKAGS010000033.1:0-87091 GCA_046290505.1 Phycisphaeraceae bacterium
GATGCACAAGGCCCACCTCTTCGAGCCCGGCGAGTACGGCCGAAACCTGCGCCCCCACACCACGCCAACCCCGCCCGCAACCTGATACGCGACGCGACCGCCTTGTTGCCCAATCTCATGCCATTGCCACCTTAGGTGAACGATGTATTTCAATAAATCACACCAGCCCGACAACTTTGCATTCGTCGATGCCGTGAGCAAGTCGAATAAGTCCTGGCGCATACAAGGCGAAAAATTTCGTGCGAAGATCGACTCATTTGGTGAGGGCGTTTATCGCTTGTCGGTTAAATCGAAACGCTGGCCTAAGCAGCACAGCCAGGCGGAGCTTACCCGCGGTTTCGATCCCTCGATTTCCTGCGGTGACCTCGCGTTAAGCGCGGAATCGCTCGCGTTGACCGGGCCGGATGGGTCTTTGCTTCTCTCGTCGCTGCCCGGGCGTGTGTTCGGTGTCTCGGGTCAAGCGTGGATGATGCAGTTCAGCTACGACGAAGCGATGCGATTCTATGGGATGGGAGAAAAATCGCTCGGATTCGAGCTATCCAACAAACACACAAAGTTTTGGAACACCGACGTATGGGCCGACTTCGATGGGAACGTATTTGTTCATGGCTCGCCCGACCCGATGTACCTGTCCGTCCCGTACATGGTCATCAAGCAGGGCAACCGCTATGCCGGCGTGCTGGTCAACAATCCCGATGCGGTCTTTATGTCTACCAATCCGCGTGTACGCATCGCGGAGCAGGCCGATGCCGATGAAGCGACGGAATCCGACACCCGGTTTTTCATCGGCTCGCCCGACGGCCGGCCGGAGGTGTACTTTATCGTCGGGCCGACACTCGCCGACTTGACGCGGAAGTTGCAACGCCTCGTGGGCGTGACGCCTTTGCCGCCGATATGGGCCCTAGGGCACCACCAGTGCAGGTGGGGCTATGCGAGCCACGCGGACCTGGACGCGCTCGATCGGCGATTTAAGCGTCACGCGATCCCGAACGACGGGCTTTGGCTGGACATCGACTACATGCGTGGCTACCGGGTCTTTACGTGGGAGAACTCGCACTGGCCAAAGCCCGAGAAGCAGGTGCATGACATCCAGTCGCGACGCAGGCGGGTGGTGCCGATCCTGGACCCCGGCGTGAAGCGCGATGCGCAATTCCCGGTCTATCAGTCGGGGCTTGATGCCGATGTTTTCTGTAAAAACCCGGCGGGCACGGATTTTGTCGGCTTCGTCTGGCCGGGCACGACGGTCTTCCCCGACTTCTCGCTTAAAGAGGCTCGGGCTTGGTGGTCCGAGCACGTGCAAGCGATGGTCGGCGAGACGGGGATCACGGGCGTATGGCTCGATATGAACGACCCGGCGACGGGCCTGTCGGAGAACAGCGAGATGTTGTTTGATCGCGGCCATCTGCCGCACGCGACATACCACAACCAATACGCCTTGGGCATGATGCGTGCGACGCACGATGGTTTGCGCGCCGCCCACCCCGACATCCGGCCGTTCATCCTGACGCGCAGCGGCTTTATCTCGACCAGCCGGTATGCGGCGGCGTGGACCGGAGACAACTTCTCTAATGCGCACCACCTCAAGCAGGCGATCCCGATGACGTTGAATCTCGCGCTATCGGGTATCCCGTTCAACGGCCCCGATGTCCCGGGCTTCGGCGGGGACCCGACACGCGCCCTCGCGGTCGCGTGGTACAAGGCGGGTTTTCTCTTCCCCTTCTTCCGTAACCACTCGAACAAGATGCAGATCGAGCAGGAGCCATGGGCGTTCGGTGACCCGACCATGAGGATCCTGCGGCGTTATATCCGTTTGCGGTATAAGCTTCTACCCTATTTATACAATCTCTATGTCGCACAAGCCGAAAGCGGTGAGGCGATCGCTCGACCACTATTCTATGATTTTGATGACCGAAACGACTTCCCGCTGGATCGTGTGGACGATCAAATCATGATCGGTCCGTCTGTCATGCAAGCCCCCGTGCTCGACCCCGATTCGCGTGAGCGACGCGTGCTGCTGCCCCGCGCCCGCTGGTATGACGCGATGCGTGGCGGGTGGGTCAAGGGGGGCAAACACGTCCGTGTTAAAACGACGGCGAGCCAGACGCCGCTCTACGTGCGTGACGGGGCGATCATACCGATGCGTGTCGGCGAAGCGACGGACAATCAGACCGACCTGCGTGATATCGAACTGCACCTGTTTTTGAGCCCAACGTTCAAGGGCGACGCCGTGTACACCTACCACGCCGACGATGGCGAATCGTTTGGCTACCAGCGGGGCGAGCGAACGACGGCTCGGCTGCTCGTCCGTCGCGAGGCGGAATCCGTAGTTGTCGAAGTGGACCAGCTTGCGACGGGCTACGGCCCGCTGCGTGTTCGATTCGTGCTTTATAGTAAGGAACAATCGCTCACACTCTCGCAGGCTGGAAAGGCCCGCTCGGTGAAACTGTCGCCCGCGTCTTGGTCGTTCACGGGTAACAAGCTGACGATTCACAAGAGCCGTGTTGTCACGCTCAGCCTTTGAGCCCCGTAGACGAGCCGGTGTCGATGAAGAACCGTTGGGCTGCGAAGAACAGCAGGATGCAGGGGAGCATGGTGACGAAACTCGCGGCCATGAGCAGGTGGCGGTATTGGACGCCGTACTGCCCGCTGAAGGCGTTGAGCGCGATCGCGAGGGTGCGGTTTTCCTGCGAGTTGAGGTAGATCAGCGGCGCCATGAAGTCGTTCCACGTGAACATGAAGGTATAGATGGCAACGATGGCGATGACCGGCGTAGACAGGGGGAGCATGATGCGCCAGTAGATCATCCACGCCGAGGCCCCATCGATCCGTGCGGCTTCGAGCAGTTCTTCGGGCACTTGTAAAAAGAACTGCCGGAACATAAAGATGAAAAAAGGTGCGCCGAAGAGATTCGGCAGGATGAGTGGGATGAACGAATCGATCGCTCCGATCGATCGGAACAGGAGGAAGACGGGGATCATCGTGACCTGCGCGGGCAGCATCATCGTCGCGAGCATGATGGCGAACGCGATCCCGCGCCCGCGGAAACGGTAGCGCGCGAAACCGAAGCCGATCATGCTGGAGGAGAGGACCTGCGCGACCACACAGAGCGTGGTGATCACGGTCGTGTTTGCCAGCGCCGGCCAAAAACCCATCATTTCGAGCGCTTCGGGGTAGTTGCCCCATTGCGGCACGCTCGGGAGAAGCTGCTGGGTATCGCTGATCTCTCGGTCGGTCTTGAGTGAATTGCTGATGAGGATGCCGAACGGAATCAGGAAGAGCGCGGCGCCTACGAGCAGCAGCGCGTAGACCGCGAGTGTTTGCCGCAGCTTGCCGGGGTGGGTCGCGGCGTGTTGCGTCATCGCAGCCCCTCGTAGTGCACCATGTTCTTGCTACCCTTGAAGACCAGCGCGGTCAGCGCGACGAGGATGAGGAACAGGACCCAGGCCAGGGCGCTGGCGTAGCCCATGTTGTGGAACTCGAAGGCGTGTCGGTACAGGTTGAGCACGTAGACCAACAGGTCTTCGTTGTTCCCGCCGGTGCTGTTGGTGATGACGTAGGCCTGCGTGAAGACCTGGAAGCTGCCGATGATGCCCATGACGAGGTTGAAGAAGATCAGCGGGCTGAGCATGGGCAGGGTGATGTTGAAGAACTGCCGGGCGGGTCCCGCGCCGTCGATGCGCGCCGCTTCGTAGAGCGGCGCGGGGATGTTCTTCAGGCCCGCGAGGTAGATGACCATGCCGCCGCCGACGCCCCATAGGGACATGATGACGATCGCGGGTATCGCGAAGTATTTGCCGTCTTGCCCGAACCAGTCGGGCGCGGGCAGGCCGACGGCGTTGAGCGTCGCGTTGATCGCGCCGTTGTCGTTGTCGAAGAGCGCGATCCACAACGTCACGAGCGCGACGCCGGTGACAACCGAGGGCAGGAAATAGATCGTCCGCCAGAGTTCGATCCCGCGGACCTTGGCGTTCATCAGGACGGCGATGAGCAGCGCGGCGACCTGCGTCGTCGGGACGGCCAGGAGCGTGAAGTAGACCGTCACCCCGAGCGAGTGCGTGTATTCGGGGTCGTGCTTGGCCATGTGCCTGTAGTTGTCCAGCCCGACGAAGCGTGCTTCGCTGAGCGGGGCCATCGCGGACCACTTGGTCAAACTCAACAGCAGCGCGAGCACGATCGGGCCGATGACCAGCATGAGAAAGCCCGCGACCCAGGGGCTGATGAACAGCCAGCCGGTGCGCTGCTCCGCGGCGCTGACCGTTCCGAGTTGTTCGCGGCGGGCGGAGAAGACCATCACGCCCAACGCGAGCAGCAGGCACGCCGAGGTGATACCGACGACTTTGCCCCAGGGCATCTTCGGATACGGCTTGGAATACAACGGCGACTCGAGCTCGTTCGCCCAGAGCGCCTCGACGTTGTCGGCGGCCTGTCGTGGCGTGGTGGCGTCGAGCACGAGTGTCTGCTTCATCTGTGATTCGAAGATGCGGTTGAACTGCGGCAGGCGTGGGAAGTGGGGCAAGCGCCCGATCTCCGCGCTGTCGAGGAACACGTGCGCGTGCGTCGGGCCCATCCCGCTGTCGAGGAAGGCAGGCGACTTCGCGACCGAACGCGAGGCGGGCAGCGCGAGGCCGCTCTCGGCGGTACGCGCCTGCCCGGCCTTGTCGGTCAGCGACTTGAGCAGCGCGAACGATTCGTCGGGGTGCTCGGTCTGCGAGCTCACCGCCCACGCCACGCTGAACAGAAAGCTGCTCGGCTCGACGCCCTCGGCGTGTGGCACCGGCACAACGTCCCACTCGAACCCGACGTCCTGGAGCTTGGGTGTGAACCACCGGCCGTACGGCCCGAGGCATCCGATGCGCCCACGGATAAACAGGTCGTCGTCGTTTTGAGATAATCCGCTGGGGTTCAGGACGCTTTCGTCCTCGAACCGCAGCTCACGGATGAAACGCATGCACGCCAGCGCCTGTTCGCTGGTCAGTTGCAGTTGGGTAAAGTCTTCGCCATCCTCGCCGCCCGCCACGCTGGCGCCGAAGCTCCAGAAGAGGTTGCGCATCGGGTCGCCCCAGTGCTTGATCGTTCCGCCAAAGATTTTTTCCGACGGCTGGTCGCTGGGCGAGAGTTGTGCGATGCGCCGCATGGCCTGGCGGTACTGCGTCCAGGTCCACCCGTCGCGGAAGATGGCGTCGAGCTGCGCGTCGCTGTATCCCGCGGCGCGGAACAGGTCAACGTTGATGTACATCACCGCCGGGGTGAAGTCCTTGGGCAGCCCGACGAGCCTTCCGCCCTCGCCGGTCCTGCCCGCCGAAGCGTCCCAGCGGTAGGCGTTCGTGAGCTCGGGGTAGAAATCGTCGAGCCAGTCGGCCTGCCCTTTGGCGCGTTCGTCATCGACAAAGGGCTCGAGGTCCAGCAGCATGCCCGACTCGGCGAAGTCGCCTACCCAATCGGGTTTAAGATAAAAAAGGTCGGGCGGGGTGCCCGCGGCAAGCATCGTCTTGAGCTTCGCGTCGTAGGCCGCGGCGTGGATCCGCTGCACCTCCACGCCGGGGTGCTCGGCCTCGAAGGCGTCGATCATGTCCTGGATGATCTGTTCTTCTTCGGGCGTGCCCCAGTGAAGAACCGTGAGCGTCACGCCCGCGTCGGACCGCCCGGCGTAGCTCTTGATCGTTCGCTGGCCGACATCGAAGAACGACCACACCACCAGCGCCATAGCCAACGCGGCGAGTGTCCATCGCATTAGGCGGGTCAGCGCGGTCATCAGTCCGGGAGTTGGTCCTCCGCCACCAGGATGCGCGTGCCCCAGGCCGGCAGCGACAGCCGCAAAACCCCGCCTTTGGGCCGATACCGCGACGCGTCCGCAACCAATCCGCCGATCGTCGGCCGCGCTATCAGATCGGGGGGCGCGGTCACGTCCCCTTGCGAAACCAGATCGACCATGGTTCGGCCGTCCAACTCAGCGTCAGTGGGTACGCGGATCGATCTCGCCTCGTTACCGCGGTTGATCGCGACGTAGACGACCTGCTCGTCCAGCCGTCGCTCAAAAACAAGCACACCCGCGCGATCGTCGGCGAGGACGGTGCGGTACGTGCCGGTGCGTAGCGCGGCGAGCGTGTGTCGGATCGCGATGCATCGCCGGTACCAATCGTACAAATCATGATCGAATGCGACGCCCGCGCCCTGGTAGGGCTCGAGGTCCTTCCACACCATCGGCATGCGGTTGCTCGGGTCGTCGGGTGACCACATGCCCGCCTCGGACCCGTAATAGATCATCGGTGCGCCGACGAACGCCATCTTGAACGCGATCGCATGCCGTTGCCGCGCACGCTCGGTCGCGTCGGGCTTGCGTGTGTTGTAATCCGGCCCGTTGTCCTGCAGGCGGTTGCGCCCGTCGTAGGGCCGATCGGGGTTGACGAACATCGATGCGAAGCGGTCGGTGTCGTGGCTGTCGATGAGGTTCTGATTGACAAACGCGACCTGGAGCGGGTAGCTGTAGCTGAGTTCGTTCAGCCGAGCGCCGAACTGTGTTGGGCCGATCGCGGTCTGCTGATCGATAAAGAAGTCCTGCAGCGCCGAGGCGAACCGGTAATTCATCACGCCATCGAACTGGTCGCCTTGCAGCCAGGGGTGTGCCCACTGCCAGATTTCGCCGGTGATGTAGGCGTCGGGGTTGATGGACTTGACGAGCCTGCGCCAGTCGATCCAAAACGGGTGCGGGATGTCGCCGGGCACGTCGAGCCGCCAGCCGTCGACGCCGTCGCTCGGGTCGCCGTCGCCGTTGGGGTCCATCCAGCGTCGGGTGATGGCGAAGATGTGCTGCCTAGGCCCCTCGGCCAGCCCGAGTGTGGGGTGTTTCTTGAACGCGGGCAGCATACCGTTCGGCTGGTCCCACCCGGCCCATTGGATCCCGCCCGGCTTGCCGTACCAGCGCGGGTCGCCAACATGTTCGGGCCTGCCCCAATCGGTGATCTCGAACCAGTCGGCGTAGCGCGAGGCCCGGCCGTTCTTTAGGACGTCCTGAAAAAACGGGTGGGCCACGCCGACGTGATTGAACACGCCGTCAATGACGACTTTGAATCCCTGACGCCTCGCCTCATTCAGGAACGCGAGGAAGACCTTGTCCGACCCGGTCCATCGCCAGGTCGCGGGGTCATCGGTCTCGCCGGGCAAGCCTTGGAAGGGCGTGTCGCGCTTCACGCCGAAGTTGTCATCGACGTGCCGGAAGTCGGCCGTGTCGTACTTATGCATCGACTCGGCCTCAAAGATCGGGTTCAAGTAGATCGCGTTGACGCCCAGCGTGCGCAGGTACGGCAGCGATTGCCGCAGGCCCTGCAGGTCCCCGCCGTACCGCCGGTTCCAGATATTGCCCTTGCCGAGGTAGACGTTGTGCCGGCCGGGCGCTTCGCCGGGCAGGGTGTCCCACCAGTCGCTGGTCCAGGGCACGAGGTTCTCGTAGGCGAAATCGCCGGGGTCGTTTGCGGGATCGCCGTTGCGGAACCGTTCCGGGAAGACCTGGTACCACACCGCGTGCTTGGCCCAGTCGGGGGTCTGAAAGCCGCCGGCCATCGTCGCGGTGAAAGCTTCGCGCTTGCCGGGCAGGTAGGCGCGGTCTTCGCCGTCAACAAACGCGATGCGGTAGCGCACGCGCTCGCCGGTCACCGAGACCACGGCGTGGAAGCGGTCCAGCCCCAGGCGCGTCTGCGTCTTGGCCATCTCGATCTGACGCATGGTCTCGCCGGGCGTTTCGTCGTCATCGACCAGCACGAACACGCGCTGCGCATCGCCCTGTTGAGCCCGCGCCGAGACGGCGAGCAGCCGGGGCGAAGCGACCTGCAGGTCGGCCGTCTGTGCCGGGTCGTGGACCAACGCCTCCGCGTTCACGTCGTTGGGCTTGGCCGGCCCGAGCTTGCGCACGTCCAGGCCGATGAGCACCGCCGAGTTCACACCGCCATGCCCGTCCGCGACTTCGTAGTCCCGATCCGAGGCCGGGTCGTTGACCCAGCGCGTCTGATCGAGCACGAACTTGTAGTGGTGCACGCCGTCGTCGAGGTCCAGCGTGACGGACCACGTGCCGTCGTCTGCGCGGTTCATCGGCGTGGCGCTGGGCGACCATTGGTTGAACGAGCCGGCGAGGTGGACGCGATTGGGGGCGGGCTCGTCGGGTCCCGGGCGGTAGACAAAGCGGTGGCCGGAGTGCTGCGCGGCGCACGCGGTCGCGGTCAAGCACGCATACAGACACAGCAATGCGGTGCGAACAAACCACAGCGGCGCTTGGGTTTCTCGGCTGGTCATCGGGACTCCCTGCTGATACAGACGGTCGAATGTAGTCGAGTCGTAATGGCCTGATCGTAGCCCGCGAGAACGCCGCGGGGTCTTGTGGTCGCCGACGCGGTGACCGTTGATTACGCCGAGGGCTGACGCGCCATCGAGGTCGAGTCGCGCAGGACCAGGTGCGTTGGCAACAGCTCCGCGACCGGGCGCTTGCGACCGCGGATGCGATCGACCAGCCGCTCGCACGCGAGCATCCCCACGTCGTATAGCGGCGTGTTGACCGTCGTCAGCGCGGGGTTGATGAACGCGGCGTACTGGATGTTGTCGCAGCCGATGACCGACAAGTCCTGCGGCACGCTCAGGCCGCGCTCGGCGGCGCAGCGCATCGCGCCAAGCGCCATCTTGTCGTTGCCGGCGAAGATCGCGGTCAGGTCCGGGTGGTCGTCCAGCAGCCGGGACGTCGCCTCGAAGCCGTGCTGCTCGGTGAAGCGACCGTCGATCAGGACGACGTCTTCTTCGTTTCCGGTCGCTTGCATCATGCTGCGGCGGTACGTGTCCATCATCCGACGCATCGTGCAGACGTCCGGCGAAGCGTGGAGCATCCCGATCCGCCGATGACCCAACTGCAGCAGATACGTCATGATCTGCTCGGCACCCGACGCGTAATCGCACACCACGTGGTCCAGGCCGAAGCCCTCGTTGTTGACCATCAGCGCGTAGTCGCCGCGCTTGGCGAAGTCGGACAGGAACGTGTGCTTGTCGCTGAAGCCGATGCAGAGAATCCCGTCGATGAACCGCCGATCAAAGAGATCGATGTGCCGCTTCTCGCGGACGAAGTCGGGCTTGGCGTGCTCGAGCATAACTTTTTGGCCAAGGCGGGCGGCCTTGTCGCAGATGCCGGAGATCAGCTCGCCGAAATACGGGTCGGCCATCGTGTGCCGAAGCGTCGGCATCAGCACGGCCAGGATGTTGGTGTACTTACTCGACAGCGATTGCGCGATGCGGTTGGGGCGATAGCCCAGCTGATCGATGACCTTGTTCACCTTCGCGCGGGTCTCGCCGGTGATCTTGGGGTTGTTGTTAAGGACCATCGAGACGGTGGCAACGGAAACGTGAGCCTTCGCCGCGATCTCACGGATCCCCACGCGCTTGCCGCCGCGCGACTTGGGCTTGGCCCGCTTTTCGGCGTCCGGTGCTGCGGCAGATTGGTCGAGCATGAGGCAGGCTCCAAGCAGCGATCTGACGCCACTTTGTTAAAACAGTTTACCGGCATAGTGAACGCGGTCAAGATCGCGTTCAATCTTTTTAAGCAACGGCGCTGTCGCTCCGGCTTCCCGCTGTGCCGTGGCGGGATGGTGCCGGCAAGTTTGAGATTTTGGGGGCAATATTTGTAGCAACATGGTGGTATTGCGCATCTTAGAGGCAATTTTTGCGGAATATCGCTTGACTGCGCATTCCGCAGGCTTATCATACTTAAACGGTTTACCAGCGATTATTCAACCCGCGGCTTGCAACGCCGTTCGCGGCGGGCGGCAGGCAGCAGCCAGAGCAGACTCCATCAATCCGTACAACACGTGATCAATCAGTGAACTGTTTAACTTCAGCATCTCCGCCTGGAATCGACGTCATGCCCAGACACTACCGCTTAGCTCAGTCATACGGCTTCACGCTGATCGAACTACTGGTGGTCATCTCGATCATCGCGCTGTTGATCGCGATCCTCCTGCCGGCGCTTGGCGCGGCGCGCGACTCGGCCCGCAACGCGCAGTGTTTGTCCAACATCAAGCAGTTGGCGACGGCGGGCTACGGCTTCTCTGCTGACCACAAGGGGTACATCCAGACCTGCACGACCGATTTGGAGTTCCGCAACTCGCCGGGCAACGTCAACAAGCTGGCGTTAAAGATGCAGGAGCGCTACAACGGCCCGTCGTCGGACCGCCAGGGGCGTATCGCCGACTGGGCGACGGCGTTGGCGGAATACATGGGCGACGGGGACTTCGATGCCAACATCGACGCGGCGGGCAGCGAAGGGACCTCCGGCGCCTTCCGCTGCCCAAGCGACCCGTACGAGGGCTACCGCATCTACAACAACGTCAGCAACAACGCCAACTCAAACCCGATCTCGTACGGCGTCAATGCGGACATCGCCTCGTTTGTCTACGTGCCGCGTCCTAACGAAGGCCGATTCCACGCCGGCTACCCGGTCAAGATCTATTCGCCACGCTCCGCCGCGGGCGTGGCCCCGCTGGACGCGAACCTCGCGAAGGTCCGCAACGGCAGCAGCGCGATGCTGTTCGCCGAGGCCGGCACACGCGACCCGAACAACCCCGAAGCGGCGGCGGGCGGCAACCCGCTGTTCGCGCGGGATGTGCTCGCCTACTCCAGCGCCGGGACGCGCAACACCGGCGGCACGCTGGGCGACTATTACCGCCGGGTGCAGTTGCGTGACAAGATGCCCATCGAAGAGTCCGAGGGCCAACGCCACAACGGCGACGGCATCAACGTCGCCTTCGCCGACGGGCACGGCGAAAACGCCGCGGGCGAGAGCGCGTGGGACGAGGTCAACATTTCGCCCTACGCAAACTGACCGCCAACCAATCACTTAGCAAACCATTTAACCAACCCCCAACCACGCCACCATTCTCACACGGAGGAATACGAACCATGAAGTACACCACACCCGCTCTGCTGACCGCGTCCCTCGCCCTGCTCGGTGCGAACCCCGCCGCCGCCGCGATCGACGGCGACATCGCCGGCGACGGCTACGGCCCGGCCCGGGCGGTCCAAGGCGTCCAGACGCAGTTCGGCGACAACTTCAGCGAACTCAACGCGGCCTACGCGAAGTTCCAGGGCGGTAATCTGAACCTCGCGCTGACCGGCAATATCGAAAACAACTTTAACAAGGTCATCATCTTCATCGACTCGGTCGCCGGCGGACAGAGCACGATCGACCCGCTGAACAACCCCGCGAACTTTGACTCACTGATCGGTGACGGCTTCGCGAACGCTTGGGAATCGAACCTGGGCAACACGGTGTTCGACGTGGGCTTCGAGCCCGATTACGTCATGATCGCCCGGCGTGGCAGCGGCAAGTTCGACTTCGACTTCGCCGCGATGAACCAGACCGCCGTCGCGGCCGACGAGTTTACCGACGCTTTCCTCGGTTTCGAAGAAGGCGCGTCGGGCCCGCTGGTCGGCGTCAACGGAACATTCGAGGTCGGCTACGACAACTCCAACGTCGCGGGCGTCGCCGGCGGCGAAGGGCCGGCCGACCAGGTAGCGGCGCTCGCGGTCACCACCGGATTGGAGTTGTCGATCCCGCTGTCCTCGCTCGGCAATCCGAACGGCGCGATCAAGGTCACCGCGTGGGTCACCGGCGGCAACTACAGTTTCAACTCCAACCAGTACCTCGCGTCGCTTGAACTCGAAGACTTCGATGAAGACCCGCTGACCGATCCCACACGCGGCAACGTAGGCGAGTTCTACGACATCAGCGTGCTGCCCGGTACGCAGTTCTTCACGATCGTCAACGGCGACACCGACGGCGACGGCGATATCGACGACTCGGACCTGGGCACCGCCTTCTCCAACTACACCGGCCCGCTCGCGCCCGGCACCGGCGGCAAGGACGTTGGCGACGGCGACACCGACGGCGACGGCGACGTGGACGACAGCGACCTAGGCACCGCGTTCTCCGGCTACACCGGCCCGCTCGGACCCGCCGCGGTCCCCGAACCCACCAGCCTCGCGCTACTGAGCCTCGGCGGCCTGATGATCGCCCGCCGGCGTCGCGCGTAACCAAGACCCCCGGAAGGGTCGGCCCCTTGCGCGATGCGCGGGGCCGGCCTTTTTCTCGAACATCGTGTCTAGTTCCAGTTTTCCCAACCCCACTTCTTGGAGGAATCGATGAAAAGCAATCCCTCAACCCTGCTCGTTGCCGCGGCCGCGATGGCCTGCGGCGGGCACGCCTGGGCGGCGACGCTCGACGGCAGCATCGCCGGCGACGGCTACGGCGCGGCCGCGGCCGTGCAGACCGTGCAGACCCAGTTCGGCGACAACGCCAGCGAGCTCAACGCCGCCTATGCGCGCATCGACGGCGGCGTGCTGTACCTGGCGCTGACCGGCAACCTCGAAAGCAACTTCAACAAGCTCAACGTGTTCATCGACTCGACGGCCGGTGGCCAGAATGTCTTGACCGCCGACGCGAACAACGGCGGGACGAACCCGGAGAACGACAACTGGGCGAACAAGCACAACGGCATGACGTTCGACGCCGGCTTCGAGGCCGACTACGTCATCACGATGCGCAACGGCGGCGGCTCCACGTTTGATATCGACTTCGCCACCGTCGGCGGAGGACTCGGCGCGTTCGAGGCCGCCGGGAACGTGTTCGGTGGCTCGCTCACCGGCTCCAACGCCGCCGCGCTCCCGGGCGCGGGCATCGGCGTGGCGTTCGATAATTCCAACGCCGCGGGCATCGTCGGCGGCACCGGCGCGGCCGACGCCTCCGCCGCGCAGGCCGTGCAGACCGGCATCGAACTGGCGATCCCGCTGTCGGCGATCGGCAACCCCGCCGGCCCGTTCAAGGTCAGCGCGATGGTCAACGGCTCGAACCACGACTTCCTCTCCAATCAAGTGCTCGGCGGCCTGCCCGCGGGCACCGGGAACCTCGGCGGCGACGGGTCGGGCAACTTCACCGGCACGCTCGGCGGCGTGGACTTCAACCAGTTCGCCGGCGACCAGCACTTCACCGTCCCCGAGCCGACCAGCCTTGCGCTGCTCGGCCTGGGCGGGCTGCTCGTCGCGCGTCGGCGTCGTGGCTAAAGCGTCTGCTTCGTGACCAGCGCATCGTCGGCGCTCAACGGCGCCAAAACCAGATCCTCCTTGCCCGGGCGACGCTTCATCGCGCCGCCCGGGTTTACGGCCCGGGGCAACCTTGTCGGCCAGGCTTCGATGCCCGGCCGGGACATCACACCCGTTCACAACGACAGGCTGTCGCGATGTTGCAACCGAAAGCCAGAACACTGCTCCGCGCCTTGCCGGCGTGCCTCTTGATCCACGCCGGCACCGCGATCGCCGAAGACGTCTCGCCCCCGGCGATGTTGCAGTGGTTTGAATCGACTTACAGCGCGCAGGAGAACCGCGCGGCCGACCTCTTCGAGGTCGGTTACGGCAGCGTCTGGATCCCGCCGACACACCTCGCAGATAGCGGCGGGCTCTCGGTCGGTTACGACGTGCGTGATCGGTTCCACCTCGGCAAGCCCGGCGAACAGACCTTGTACGGAACCGAATCGGGCCTGCGTGCGTTTACGTCGTCGATGCACCGGCTCGGCGGGGCCGTTTACGCCGACTACATCCTCAACCACAACGGGTTCGCAGACGCGTCCACGCCCGGCTTCATCGCGTCGGGCGGGTACCCCGGCTTCTTCCTGCAGAACCCCGACGGCGGGACCGATCCGTTCGGCGTGCCGGGCACCGACGGCGACTTCCACTCACGCTTCGAGGCGGGCGACCCGGACCTGGTCGGGCGGCTGGCCGGGCTGATCGACATCAACCACACGACCAACCACTTCGCGATACGCACGCCGGTCAATGCGGGCGACCCGTTGAATATCCCCGCCGGCACGGTCGCGAATATCCCCGACCCCGCGAACGCGCGCTACTACCCGGACCGCGACCTGCAGCCGATCGTCGTGTTCAATCCTGCAACGGGGCAGGGCGGTATCGAGATCTACCCGTTCAACCTCGACGACCCGTCGGCGGGCGATCCGGTCGCGGAGAACGCGATGGGCCTGTTGATGCGCAACGTGCAGTGGATGCTGCAGGACGTGGGCGTGGACGGGTTCCGGCTGGACGCTGCGCGTCACTTCGAGCCTTTCGTTTACGACTTCTTCGACCAGGCGGCGTACCGCGCGATCACGCGCACGAACCTCGACGGCTCGCCGATCCACGCGTTCAGCTTCGCCGAGGCCGCGGTGGGCACGACCGGCGAGTTGCTTGGCACGCACATCAAGAAGTCGATCGACCCCGACGACGTCGGCAAGGTCGGCGCGAATCGAGACGCGCTGGACTTCGTCCTGTTCCGCGCGATCAGCAACAACCTGCAGGCAAACGCGCTTGGCAACGACTGGGCCAACGTTGTCAACGCGGGCGCTGACGCGGCGGACGATAATTTGATCAACGGCAGTTCGGGCGTGATGTTTGTCCAGAGCCACGACGACAGCCCGTTCGAGACCGGGCTGGCCATGGGCAACGTCGCGCACGCCTACATGCTCATGCGCCCGGGCAACGCGGTGGTCTATTACAACGCCCTCGAGCACGGCGACAACCGCGACTTCCCCGACGACGGCCGAGGCGACGCGCTGGGCAACTACGGCGGTGGCGTCGCCACGCTCGTCGGCCTGCGCAACACCCACGGCCGGGGCGATTACCGCAACCGCCTGACCGAAAAAGAAACGCACATCTACGAGCGCTCCGGCTCGGCGATCGTCGTGCTGTCCAACCGCAACGATGGCGGGTTCGACCAGCGCCGCGTCGATATCGATCTGCCCTGGGGCACGCCTTTGATCGAGATGACCGGCAACGCCGAGAACGAGAGCGACATCCCCGAGATCCTGCTGGTGGATGACGATTTTTTCGAAGGCCCGACGAAGGTCACCGTGCGGGCGCTTCGCAACGACGGGCAGGACAAGGGCTACCTGGTCTACGGCGTGGCGAACCCGCGATCGGCTACCGGTTTGCAGTTCTCCAACGTGGCGCAGGTCATCGGTCCCGACGCGGTACCTCTGACCATCGACACGGACGAGGACGAGATCCCCGACGCCGCGTCGAACGCGGACATCGGCCGGGCGCGGCTGGCGGACATCCTCGTGATCCAGTCGCCGAGCTTTACGGTGTCGCTGGCGACCGACCCGGTGACGCTGTCGGGCGGGTGGCTGAACCCCGGCACCGGGCAGATCGAGAACATCAACGTCCGCGACACCCACGCCGATGGTGACTTCGGCGTGATCAAAATCAACGGCGGCATCGACCTCAACGGCAACGGCGTGGTCGATAGCGTCACCCCCGGCAGCGTGACCTACGGTTTCGAAGACTTCGATACCGCGAGCCCGGGCTACTTCGACCCCAACGGCAACGGGTTCTACGAACAGACCATCGACGCGACGCAACTGCCCGAGGGCCGCAACTACGTCACCGCCCGCGTCTTCCGGCACCGCGACCCGTCGTCGGGAGGGGACGGCGGGCCCGCGGTGTTCTCCGACTTTAAGCAGACGCTCTACATCGACCTGCTGCCGCCCGAGGCAGAGTACGACGCGCAAGTCCCGTTCAGCGCCGATGGGCACGACATCGACTTCCGCGTGCGGAGCGTGGATCAGACCGCGGACAGCATGCACTTTTTCCTCGACCTGCCGGCGAACATAACCGACGCGCAGGTCCTCGCGATGGTCGGCGGGAACAACAGCACCACGCAGATCGACCGCGACCTGTTTCAGCGCGGCTACTTCGACGTCAAGGCAGGCAATCACGCGATCACGGTCGTGACTTACGAAATCACCGGCACGGTCAACGTCCAGCGTCTCGCCGGCATCGGGGTCGATAACGGCAACGGCCTGGGCGTCGGCGATATCAACGGCGACGGCGTGGTCTCGCCCGCGGACCTCGAAAACGCGCCGCTGAACTTTGAAACCTACCTCTACGCCCAGGGCGACCTGTTCAACGCCGCCGCCGACGTGAACGGCGACGGGCTCAACGACAACCTCGACCTTTACGCGCTGGGCGGCGTGCTCGACGCGAACGAGGCCGACCAGGCAACGCGTGACACGTACCGCACGATCCTGCTGCGGCGGGGCAACGTCAACGGCGGGCCGACCACCGACACGACCGACCTCGACGCGCTCTATCAGCAACTGGGCGCATACACGTGGAACAACGATTTGAACGTCGATGGCGCCGTGGATACGCAAGACGTCGCGGTCCTCGCCGAGACGATCCTCGGCATCGCCTTTGGCGACGCGGACGGCGACGGCGATGTGGACGACACCGACCTGGGCACCGCCTTTTCAAACTACACCGGCCCGCTCGCGCCGGGCACCCCGCAGCGGCCCTGGTCGCACGGCAACACCGACGGCGACGGCGACATCGACGACTCGGACCTGGGCACCGCGTTCACCGCATATACCGGACCGCTGGGGCCGACCAATGTGCCCGAGCCGGCGTCGCTGATGCTGATCGGGTTTGGCACGCTCCTGTTGAATCGACGACGCCGAGCGCGAACGCACTGATCCGCGCGGCCTGCATCAGGCGTCACGTCGCGGCAACCCTAAAAATGGTACGTCCGGATCCACTGCACCTGTGCTTGCGCGGTGTCGGCGTGCCGGCCTTTGGGGAACTTGTTCAGATAGCTCTGGTACGCGTCCAGCGCCTTGGCCCACGCCTTGCCGGCGGCGTGGCTGCGCGCGATGGCGAGCATGGCGTCCTGGACCTTGTCCTCGTTCGGGTAGTTGTAGATGAACTTCTGGAAGGACCCGACGGCCTCGTCGTACTGTTCCTGTTCGAGCTGGTATTCGCCGACGCGGTACAGCGCGTCCACCGCTTCTTTTGAGCCGGGGTAGTTCGCAAGCAGCCGCTGGTAGGCCACGATGCCCTTGTCCGGGTCGTCGAGGTAATCGGTGTAGATCTTGCCGATGCGCAGCAGCGCCGGGCCCGCCATGTCGCCGACCTTGAAATCGTCCACCACTTTGTCGTAGGCCTCGATCGCACGCAAGAGGTCGCGGTTCACCCGGTCGCGGGTCGAGCCGTCGGCCAACACCCCGAGCGTGTCGCCCGCCCACGCGTCGTCGTTGGGCGCCACGCCCGGCAACTCGGCGGGGTTGTAGAAGCGGCGCAGTTCGCGGTCCGCGGCGATGCGTTCGCGTGCGCTCAGGCTCCGGCGTTTGAGGACGATGCGTTTGGCGTCGAGCTTGCCCATCGCGCGGGCGCGGTATTCGTACGTGTGGCCGATCCAGTATTGGGCGTCATCGGCCAGCCGGCTGTCGCCGTAGCGCTCGACCAGCTCGCCGAACGCCCGCCGGGCCGCGGGGAAGTTCTCCGCTTTCAACTGCGCGGTGCCGCCCGAATACAACGCGTCGGCGGCGCGCACGTGCTCGGCGTGGTTGTCTGCGACCTGCTGAAACTGGATCGCCGCCTTCGTGTAGTTCTCGAACCGCTTGTAAAGTATCGCCGCGATCTGGTACCGCGCCTCGGCCAGCTTCGGGTGCCCGGGGTTTTCCTCGATGAACTGCTCATACTGGCGGATCTCATCGAGCAGTTGCATCCGTGCCTTGCACAGCGCGACGTGCTCGTACTTCGGGAACTTGCGGGTGTAGAGCTCGTACAGCTCGTGCGCTTCGGACCAGCGCCCGAGGTTCTCCAGGCACTGCGCGGCCTCGACGTATGCCTGGCTGGTCTTGTCGCCCTTGGGGTAGTCCGCCATCATCTGCCGGTATGCGCCCAGCGCTTCTTCGAAGAGCAGGTTGTCGCGGAACAGGCGTGCGATCTTCAACAGCGCGTCGTCGGCCTCGCGCTTGGTGGGGAAGAGGTTGAGCAGCAGGCGGTACGCGATGATGGCGTCGTGGTGCCGGCCGGCCTTGTTCAGCTCGTCCGCGATCGCGTACATCGCCGGGTGAACGAACTCGCCGCGGATGAGGCCCGCGTCGGCCCGCGATGAGGCGTGGATCAGGTCGAAGCTCGCTTCTAATTCGTCAAGGCGTGCCTGGGTCTTGCCGCTGAAGACGCCGTCCGGCTTGAGGTTGTTGCGCTCCTGGAAATCGAGCACGTTCTGATAGCCCAGCCGACGCAGCCGGCTGCCGACCGCGAGCTGGCGATAGGTCAACTCGGCGGGGTAGCACGCCGAGTATCGGGCGTAGAGCGTCAGCGCGCCCATCGGGTCGTTCAACGGCCCGGCGTGGACCCGGGCCAACTCCAGGAGCGCATCACGCCCGTACGTCGTGTGTGGGAAACGACGGGCGACCTGATCGTACAGGTCCGCGGCCATCTCGGCTTCGCCCAGGTGTTCGAGCAGCGCGCCGATCTTGTTCAGTTGCCGGTGGGCCGGGTCCGAATCCTCGGCCAGCATAACGAGGTAGTGCTCACGCGCCTCAAGCAGCGGGGGCAGGGCCCGCGCGGCGTCGGCCAGCGTCGCCAGTTTCTGCGCCTCGATCAGGTGCGATCGGCCCAGCAGCGCTCGGACACGATGGGTATCCGCGAAGTCGTTGTTCTGCTGCGCAAGGCCCGCGAGCACACGGCGGGCCTCGGCGACGTGGCCGGGCATCGCAAGGGCGTCGGGCTCGACCACCGCACGGGCGAGCGAGGTCTCGACGCGCACGAAGCTGCTTTCGCGCTTCAGCACAACATCATCGAACACGACGGCGTCGATCAACGCGATCAGGCGGTCCAGCGTCGCCCGGTCTTCGCTGGTCTGCGCGACTTCGAGCAACTGCCGCAACAGGTCGCGCGCGTCGGCGAACGTGGGATCGAGCTTGAGCAGCGCCTCCGCGGCGTCGAGGGTCCGCGGCGTCCAGCGACCGGAGAGGCGGGTCGTCGCCGTCATCTGTTCACGCAGGGCGCGTCGCTTGCCCACGTCGGTTTCCAGCCGCGCAATCAGCGCATCGATCGCGGCCAACGACTGTGCGGGGTTCAATTCAGTCTGTTGTAAGCGGTATCGTTCGAGACCCGCTTGTTCACGCACCACCTGCGGTTGCGCCCGGTCGTCGATGACTTGTCGCAAGAGGCGCTGGGCCTCGTCGGTACGTCCCGTGCGCTCGGCGATCCCCCGCGCCAGGTGGATCGCGGACCGCCCCGCCCACGGCGTCGCCGGGTAAAGCTGCATCGCGGCGCGGTAGTGCGCCTGGGCACCGACGGCGTCGCCCTGCGTCTCGGCGAGTCGGCCGCGGAGGTACACGATCTGGGCCTGCTGTTCATCGGCCAAGGCGCGCCGCGCCGCGGTGTCGAGCGCCGACGATAACCCATCGCCGCCGCCGTTCTCGATCAACTGCCCCAGCACGTCGAGGTAGCGGTCCAGATCGACCGTCTGCGCGGTGAGCCGCCCGACGACCCGCTTGGCGCGTGGGTGGTCCGGATCGAGGTTGAGTACCGCCTGCCACTGCGCGAGCGACCGATCCAACTCGGCCGCGTGCAGGTACGCCTCGGCGAGTTCGACCCGGCCGGCCAGCGACGCGGGGTCGTCGGCGACACGCCGCTCCAAGGCTTCGAGGTCCTGCGCGTTGGCGCTGGTCACACACGTGATCAACGCAGTGATCCATGCCCAGGCACGACAGGCGTTTCGCGTCCTGCTCGTCTTCATGATTCGCTCCCGGCTTGCTGTTCCAGTTGCTTCAGGGCGTTTCGCAGCTCGTCGATGTCCACGCTGTCCGGGTACAGGTCGATGAGTCGGCGGTAGTAGGCGATCGCCGACTCGCGGTCCGCGGTCGTGCGTGACAGGTTGACCAGCGCCCGAAGCACCTTCGCCGACGTCGGGTCCATGGCGTCGGCTTCTTCGAGGAACTTCATGGCGAGCGCGTACTCGCCGGCCGACCGCAGGCGCATCGCCGCGCGGTACCGGTACTCGACGATGTCGCGCGTCTCCAACGCAGCTGGTTGATCGCCTTGCGCCAGGGCATGTCGCAGGGCCTCCCAGTCCTGTTTGGCCAGGGCCAGATCCGCACGCAAGCTGCGAACGCGTCGGCTCTCGCCTTCGGCGTTCGCCAGCCGATCGATCAGGCCCGCTGCCCGCTCGTATGCGCCGGCAGACATCCAGCCGGTCGCGACGATGAACAACGCCTCGGCGTCGTCGTTGTTTTTCTCCAATAGCCAGACGCCCTCATACATCGCGCAGAACGGCGTGCAGACTTGGTAGTGCTCGGGTTGGCCCTCGATCTGGCGCAGCACCAGCAGGCCGTCGATGCGTTGCCCCGGCTTTGGGTTGCCGGCGATCCGTCGCACGAGCACCGGGCCGAGGGTCTTGTGCTGGATCGCGTACGCCTTAGCGAGTTGGCGGTGCAGGCTGGGCGAGTCGTCGCCGGCGTCGCGCGCGAGCAGCAGATACTTCTCCGCCCGGTTGCCTTGCCCACGAGAGAGGCAGATCTCGCCGAGCCGGCGGCTGATGACCGGGTCACTCACGTCCTCGGCAAGGGACTGCTCGAGATAGTCTTTCGCCTTGTCCAGGTCATCCAATTCGTACCATGTCAAGCCGAGAAGCCCGGCGATGCGTGGCTCACGCTTGAGGCGCAGCGCGGTGTTCAAATAGCCCACCGCGTCCTCGTACCGCTCGAGTTGATACAGCGATCGTCCCACGAGCAGGTTGGCCTCGGCGTTGTCCTGGTCGTCTTCGAGGACGCCCTGGAGGACGGTCACGGCATCGGTCAGTCGGCCGAGGTGGTGATACGAGCGCGCGAGCAGCATCCGCGTTTGGATATTCGCTTCGGCGGGCGGCTCGCCCTCGGGCTCAGCGGCGATTAGATCAACCACGCGCTGGTATTCGCCGCGGGCGTACAACTCGATGGCTTGATCTTGCGCTTGACCACGGGCTTGCAGGCCCGCAAGCACGCAAAGCAGGCAGACCAGCGGCAAACGATGGGCTAAACGCATCAGACGACACTCCTGTGTGAACGCGGTTGGCGCGTCCGCGGTGTTCAGTCCCCGTGAAAGGCTGTTTTTCTCATTTACCCCGACGGCTCGAGAAAAACCGGTTCCGATAACACGTATAGGGATCGTCGATCGGTGCCCCGCGTTGTGAAAAAACATCGCCACCACCGCTTTTAAGCGGGCGGACGGTTCGATTCACGACCGGGGCTTGCAGGGCGAAGACATCGCCTCGCCCTCCCCATCAGACCTTGCCGATTCGCGATTTCAGCACGGGCCGAAGGCTCTGTCTTCATCCTGCCGGTGCTTGGTCTTTGTTTGACGTCGGCGGCGCGGTATAGTCGGTCATTCGACCATCGAGCGCGAGTGACCAGCCGCGTCGGTTGGAACACGTGGGACCATCGTGGTCTTAGGTTGCTGATTCGAGGGTCAAGGCCCACCCTTCACGTGTCGGGGACAGGTGATGTCGAAGCGACCCACGATCATTGCTGTTTTTGGTCTTATCGCGACGTGCGCGTGCCCAAGCGACGCCGGCGCGTTGGTCGCGTTTCGCAGCGATCTACAGCCGGTCGTGCCGACGCCCGGCAACACGTGGTACGACGCGACCGGCGAGTTTTGGCTAAACGCTTCGTCGATGGACTTCAACATCCGTTTCGGCGTCGAGAGCGTGATCCCTACCGAAGCGCGGATCGACACGCCGGGCAGCGGCTTCGCGTTCGACCTCGGCACCGCGCTGATCGCGATCCATTCGCCCGGGCCATGGCCCGACGGCTACGACGGCGCGACGCTGTTCAGCGGCTCGTTCGACCTGCCCGCCTCGATGCGTGAGGCGTTGGTCGATGGGCAGGCCACGCTGACGCTGAACGGCGCGAGCCAGGGCGACTTCACCGGCCCGATCCGTGCCTTGCTAGGCGACACCGACGCCGACGGCGACATCGACGACACGGACCTGGCGACCAGTTTCGCGCACTACACCGGCCCGATCGGCGGGGCGGGCGGCAAGGCCTTGGCCCAAGGCGACACCGACGCCGACGGCGACGTGGACGACACCGACCTGGGAAGCAGTTTCGTGGACTACACCGGCCCGCGCGAGGTCGCGAGCGTGCCCGAGCCCGGTGGCCTCGCGGTGCTGTTGCTAGGCGGATGCAGTTGCCTGCGCCGGTCACGCGTGGTGCTCGGACTCGGGTAACACTTAGCTGCGCCGCCGACGAGCGAGCGTCAGACCCGCCAGGCCAAGCAGCACGAGCGAGCCGGGCTCGGGGACCTGCGTCAGCACGGGGTCGGCCGCGCCGCTGGGCTGGAACGCAAAGAGGTTGACCGCGACATCCACGCCATCGACCTGCCCGTTAAACAAGTCAAAGCCGTTGTCGATGACCCATGCGGAACCGCTGAACGACCCGTTGCCGTCGAGTTGGACGGTGTTGGGGAAGCCGGTCGTGTCCAGGTCGTAGTTGTTGATGCCGTAGCCGACGGCGGTCCACGTCTTGGTGAACGGCTGGGTCGATTCGGAGTGTGGCCCGATCACGCGGACGCTGCCGGTGGCCCGCGCGCTGCCGCCATTGGAATAATTCTCGATATCGAACATCGCGCTCTGCGTCGGCGTGAGCTGCAGGTCGCGGGACGGATCGAATTGGATGCTGATCTCGGTGAGCGTCAGTTCGACGGTGTATGACGCGGACTGGCCCAGCCCGACGGTGATGTTTTGCGTCGCGCTGTTCGTGGCGCTGCCGAACGCCTGCGAGTTGTACCGGTCAAAGCTCAGGGTGAGGGCCGCGTCGTCGACGGTGACCTGGATGTCCGTGGTTTGCGGCAGGCGGGTGCGGATCGTGCCGGTCGTCGTCGGGCCGATCTGGTACTCCGCCACGATGCCGGACTGATTGAAAAAAGAGCCGGGCCCGGATGCGGGCTGAACAAACCTGCCGGTGAACTGGGTCTCGGTGGCGTGGGTCGCGCTGGCGAGGCCGAGCGCGCACGCGATAGCCATGAATCGTTTTGCTTGCATCTTGTCGTCTCCTCGGTTGGGTCGGTAGCTCGTTGAAGGGGCGGTGTCTGGTTCTTATCCAGGACGGTACGCATCGTCTGGAGGCGTCTGGGCGTGTCGCCGGTACGTATTCTGTTGGTATCCAATTTATGGAAAGGCGACTGGTGTGCAAGCCTGTTTTCGCTAGTAACATCAAATTACCGCTTGTGTGGTAGCAACTAGTAGGCACCGCGTTTATGTGTGCGACCACACCGATCGTTGCTTCTCCGACGGGACACGCCTCAACGCTACCGTTAGGATGGAGTGATGCCGATTCAACCCGCCGTCGAGCCCGCCGTCATGGATCAGACAACGCACTGGCCGCACCGCCACCTCGTCGGCATCGAGCCGCTCTCGGCCGCCGAGATCCGCACGCTGCTGCAGAAGGCGCAGAGCTACGAGGGCGTGTCCACCAGCCGGGCGCTGCCGAAGAACGCGGACCTGCACGGCAAGGTCGTGGTCAATCTCTTTTACGAAGACTCGACACGCACGCGCGCGAGCTTCCGCCTCGCCGCGTCGCGTTTGTCGGCGGACGTCTTGGACATGTCCGCGTCCGGCTCGAGCGTCAGCAAGGGCGAGACGCTGGTCGATACCGCGCGTAACATCGAGGCGATGGGCGTGGACATCGTCGTCTGTCGGCACAACCAGAGCGGGGCGGCGATCCAACTCGCCAACGCCATCTCATGCTCGGTCGTCAACGCGGGCGACGGCCAGCACGAGCACCCGACCCAGGCGCTGCTCGACGCGTTCACGATCGCCAAGCGTCTTAGCCGGGACGACAGCTTCGACTTCACCGGGCTGACGGTCGCGATCGTCGGTGACATCGGCCACTCCCGCGTCGCGCGGTCCAACGCCCACTGCCTGACCAAGCTGGGGGCGAAGGTCGTGCTGGTCGGCCCGCCAACCCTGCTGCCCGGCTCGTTCGAGGCCCTTGACTGCGAGATGAGCCACGACCTGGACGACGTGCTGCCGAGGGTGGACGTGGTCAACATGCTACGCGTGCAGTTCGAGCGGTTGTCGGGCCCGGCATTCCCCAGCCAGCGCGAGTACACCACGCTGTACGGCCTGTCGCGGTCGCGGATGAGCCGGGCGAAGAAGGACCTCGTCGTCATGCACCCCGGGCCGATGAACCGCGGGCTGGAGATCGAGTCGGCGGTGGCGGACGGGCCGAACTCGGTGATCCTGGACCAGGTCGCCAACGGGCTGGCGGTGCGGATGGCGACGCTGGCGCTGGTGGCGTCCACTTGAATCCTTGCCCGTCATGGATCGCCGGATCGATTATGCTTTGTCAATGAACCGCGCGACCGCATCGACGACCACTCCGGACATGCCCGACACCGACCACCCCCATCAATCCGGCCTCTTGGTGATCGTTTCCGGGCCGTCGGGCGTGGGCAAGAGCTCGATCACGCACGAACTGGTCCGCCGACTGGGCGCGACCATGAGCGTGTCGATGACCACCCGGCCGATGGGGCCGCACGATATCGACGGGCAGGACTATTATTTCGTTTCCGAGCGCGAGTTCAAGGACCTGGTCAAGCTCGGCCAGATGCTCGAATACGCGCAGGTGTACGACAACTGGTACGGCACGCCCGCAGAGCCGGTCGAGGTCGCGCTGGCCCAGGGCCATACGGTGATCCTGGAGATCGACGTCAAGGGCGCCCAACAGGTCAAGGCCCGCCGGCCCGACGCGGTGGGGATCTTCATCGAGCCGCCGAGCGAGGACGACTTGTGGACCCGTCTGCACGAGCGCAAGCGCGAGGACGAGGCGACGATCCAGAAGCGATTTTCCCGGGCCCGCGACGAGATGCAGATGGCCCACGAACTGGGCATCTACAAGCACACGGTCATCAACGACCGGCTTGACGAGGCGATCGAGCAGGCCGTCGCGCTGATCGAAAGCGAGTTGAAAGCGCGCCAGGGCTGACGCGGGGGTCGCCGGCGGCCGGCGTGTCGCGCTGGGGTCGGTTCTTTCGCCGCGATGCCCTACAATGCGGCTATGCACCCGGCCGTCTTCCTCGACCTGGACAACACGATCATTCACGATGCCGCCGGCTCGGCCGACCCGGCGTCTTTGTCGCTGATCCAGGGCGCGGCCCCGGCGATCGCGTCGTTGCGTGGGCTGGGCTACCGCGTGGTCGTCGTGGCAAACCACGAGGCAGTCGCGCGCGGGAAGATGACCGAAGACGACGTGCATGACCTGCACGCGCGCGTCGCCGAACTGGTGAGCAAGACGGCCAACGGTGCCGTGATCGACGCGTTTTACTATTGCCCGTTCCACCCCAAGGGCAACCTTAAGCAGTACAAGAAGGACCACAAGAACCGCAAGCCCAAGCCGGGCATGCTGCAACAGGCCGCCGAGGAAATGCAACTCGATTTGTCGTCGAGTTGGATGATCGGCGACGAACTGGCGGACGTGCAGGCGGGGCGATCGGCGGGGACGCGGACGGTCCTGTTGCGCGCCGACGCCGACCGCTTGCAGCCGATCGATCTGGCCCAAACACCGGGCGTCGTGTCGGAAGCATCGGAAGCCGATCGACCGGCGGGCCCGGATTTTTTTGCGGTCGGGTTGGTCGACGCGGCGCGGCTGATCGCCCAGCAGCCGCGCGTCGAGGCCGAGCAGCAGAAACGCGCTAAGGAAGGGTCGGGCCGCAAGTGGGACGCGGAGAAGATCGCGAAGCTGCAGGTCGCCCGGCCCAGGCGCGAGCCGGTTAACAAGCCCGAGCCCGCGGCGGCAGGGGCGCGTGCCTTTCGGCCGTGGGGCGCGCCGGTGCCGGAGGAAGAATCGGACGGCAAGCCGATCGTCGCCAAGCCGTTCCGCAAGCGCACGCAACCCGAGCCCGATCCGGCCCCGGTCAAGCAGCCGCCCGCGCCCGCGCAGACGCAGCCCGTGCCTGCGCCTTCCGAGCCGCAGGCGATCCCCGACAACATCCGACAGGCGATCGACCTTAAGAAGCAGGCCCGGGCGCGGGGCGAAACGCCCGAGACCGGCGTGGATAAGACACTCAAGCTGATCCTCCAAGAGCTGCGCAGCCAGCGCAACGGGGCTCAGGAGTTTTCGTTCGTCACGATCATCGCCGTCGCGTTGCAACTGGTCGCGATCATTTGCCTGCTCGGCGGGCTGTTCATGGGCGGGGCGGACGACGGGCTGTTTTTCCGGTGGTTGGCCGTCGCGTTGATGGCTCAGCTGATCGCGATCGCGACGCTGTTGTACGGACGCTGACGGGCACGACGATGCCGAAGACCAAGCACAACAACCCGCCGAGCAAAGCGCTCGTCCTCATGCCCGGCCTGCTCGGCGAGTCGGTGATGGCGACGGCGACGCTTGACGCGCTGCGCGCCGCCTGGCCTGACGCGCACATCACCGTGCTGGTCAAGCGCAAGCTCCGCCCGGTGCTGTATGGGCTCGACAGCGTGGACCGGGTGCTGTCGATCCGCAAGCGGCTGGCCGACGGTGAGGGCAAACGCAAGTCGCGTGGGCGCGCCTCGCTGATCCGGCTGGGCCGGCGACTCTCGCGCGGCGGCTTCGACGCCGCGGTCATCCTGCCCAACTCCTTCAAGGCCGCGGCGCTCGCGGCCGTCGCCGGCATCCCGCGTCGCGTCGGCTACGAGCGCGACGGCCGGGGTGTGTTGCTCACCGACCGGCTCATCCCGCGCAGGCACCGCGGCGCGTTTGTGCCCGTCCCCACCCTTGACGCGTACTTGGGCATCGCCCGCTACCTCGGTGCCGAACGCCCGAGCCCGGCGATGCATCAACGCGTCAGGCCCGAGTCCGAAGCGCAATTACGCGAGCGTTTGGCCGGCGCGGGGATCGACGCCGACCACGCCGAGCTGATGCTCGTCAACCCCGGCGCGCCCAAGTCTTCGCGACGCTGGTCGCCGAGGCGTATGGCCCACCTCTGCGAACTCATGGTCGAGCGCTTCGGCGTCACGCCCGTCGTCACCGGCACGCCCAACGAGCGCGACGCGGTCGGCCAACTGCTCGATCGTGCGACCGTCCCCATCATCGATCTGCCCGAGCTCGGCACGGACCTGCACCTGCTGAAGGCGATGATCGCGCGAAGCCGGATGATGGTGACCAACGACACGGGCCCACGCCACCTCGCCGCCGCGCTTGGCACGCCGCTGCTCACGCTGTTCGGCCCGACGGTCCCGCAATGGTCGGCGATCGATTTCGCTGACGAGCAGCAGGCCGTCGCCGACGGCATCAGCGTCGCGGCGCGTGACGACCCGGAGTTCGAAGGCCCTGCCAGCCTCGACCGCCTGCACGCCGACAATGTCTTTATGCAGGCGTGCGCGTTGTACCAACGCACGCGCTCGCGTCGCCCGGCCGGGGCCGGGGTGTGACGCCGATGCACCTCGCCATCGTTTGCGAACGCCTGACCCAGCACGACGATGCCGCCGATCAGGCGCGGGAACTCGCCGAGCATTTCGCCGACCTGGGCCACCGCGTCACCGTGCTCGCCGCGGTCGGGATCGACCACCGTCCGCGCGAGGGCGTCGAGGTGCGCCTGTTCAATCGGCGGTGGTGGCGGTTTGCGTTCGGGCTCGTCGTATTCCGGCGGTGGTTGATATCGAACCTCGCGGCGATTGGACCCGATTACACGCTCGCGCTGACGACCCTGCTGCCCGCCGACGCCGTGGCTCCCTCGGCCGGCACCGCGGCAGGGTACGCGGCAGTGCTGCGCACGATACGTGGGCCGCTGCTCGTGCGCGTTCGGGCTTGGATGCGCTCGCTCTACCCGGCGCAGTGGCTGCGTCAGTGGTGGGAGCGCCAATCGATTGCCGGTCCTCGTGCGAAAGCGTTGATCGCGGACAACAGCGTGATTGATCTCGAACTGCGCGCGATCAAGGGCGTCGATGTGACGCGCATTCACCGCATCGGCCCGTCCCTCTGCGCCTCCCGGCTTAACGACGAAAGCGCGTTACACCTGCGGCGACAACTCGCTCGCGCACTGGATCTCGACGAAGACGCCGCGTGGCTGGTGTTCCCGTTCCGCTCCGCCTGGCTCGAAGGGTTCGAGCCGATGATGCTCGCGTTCAAGGCGCTGGTTGAGCGCGGCATCGATGCGACGCTGCTGCTGGCCGGTCCAGCACGCTATACACACCTCGCGTGGATCGCGCAGTTGGGCCTGCGCGAGCGGGTGCGGTTGCTAGGCCGGCCCGACCACCCCGAGCAACTGCTCGCTGCCGCTGACCTGCTCGTCCAGCCCACCCAGCACGACCCCGGTGGGGCCTGGCCGCTCGCCGCGCTCGCAGTGGGCCAGCCCACGCTGACCACCGATGCCGGCGGCGCGGCCGAGTGGATCGGCCCCGGCCTCGGCACGGTTTTGGCTGCCCCGGTCGATCCCGCCTTACTCACAGAAGCTCTCGCGAAAGCCGTCGAATCGGCCACCAATGCCCGGCAGGGCGGTTTTAAGCCAACCACGCCACCCTCGACCCTGCTCGATCCGGGCGAAAGGGCCCGCGCGGTCCTGGCCCTGCTCGGTGCCCCGCACGCGGCCAACGCAGGTAGGCCTGCCGCTCCGGTCTGACGCGCTTGCATCGCTCTCCCATATCCTCTAAACTTCGCGGCTCGCTACGGTTCGATAAGCCCCGATTTTCCTGCGCCCAGAGACGACGCATGCCAACGATCAACCAACTGGTCAACAAGCCCCGACGCACCCCCAAGGTCAAGTCCAAGGTCAAGGACCTGGACCAGTGCCCGCAGCGCCGCGGCGTGTGCCTGCAGGTCAAGACCGTGACCCCGAAGAAGCCGAACTCGGCGCTTCGTAAGGTCGCGCGTGTCCGACTGTCCAATGGCAAGGAAGTGACCGCGTACATCGGCGGCGAGGGCCACAACCTCCAGGAGCACAGCATCGTGCTCGTCCGTGGCGGCCGTGTCCGCGACCTGCCCGGCGTGCGTTACCACGTCGTCCGAGGTGCGCTCGATACCCTCGGCGTCGATGGACGCAAGCGCGGCCGATCCAAGTACGGCGTCAAAAAGCCAAAGGGTTAACCGAATATTTCATCGCAAATCTCGAATCTCTAATTTTTCAGCTTCGAGATTTAGAGATTCCAGATCAGAGATTCAAAAATTTCGTCCCGCGGCAGTAATCGATCGACCGGTTGTCGATCGGTGAACGCAGCCGCCTGACACTAAGGGAGCCCCCGACATGGGCAAGTTCACCAAGTCCGAAGAACAGCTCAAGCCCGATCCGAAGTTCGGCGACAAGACGCTCGCCCGCTTCATCAACTGCATCATGCTCGACGGTAAGAAGTCCGTCGCCCAGCGCATCGTCTACGACGCCTTCGACGAGATCGAAAAGCGCAATAAGGGCGACGAGCCCGCGATCGAGGTCTTCCACAAGGCGCTGGAAAACGTCCGTCCGGCCGTCGAAGTCCGCTCCAAGCGCGTCGGCGGCGCCAACTACCAGGTCCCGATGCAGGTCAACAAGAAGCGCCAGCAGTCGCTCGCCTTCCGCTGGATCATCGCCGAGGCCCGCGGCGAACGCGGCAAGCCGATGTACCTGCGTCTCGCCAAGGAACTGTCCGACGCCGCCCGTGGCGAAGGCAAAGCGGTCAACAAACGCGAGCAGACCCACCGCATGGCCGAGGCCAACAAGGCCTTCGCGCACTTCGCATGGTAATCCGGTAAGGCAGGCATGGCTGCCTGTCACGAAAAACCAAGACCTTCCAAACCCGAGTCCACGACTCGGGTTTTTTCTTGTATCGCCGCTCACGGCTTGGCACAATAAACGCATGTCCAATCATGAAACCGCAGACTCCGCGACCACGACCAAGCCGGCCAAACCCAAGGCCGGCACCGACACGAAGCCGGACAAAGAGCTCCACAAGCTGCCGCCTTACAACGTGCTGCTGCACAACGACGACCACAACGACATGCGGTACGTCGTCTTGACGATCCTCGATCTGACGCCATTGAAAGAGTTCGAGGCGATGCGTCGGATGTTCGAGGCGCACCAGCGCGGCCTGGCCCTGCTCCTGACCACGCATAAGGAACGGGCCGAACTGTACCGCGACCAGTTCAAGGCTAAGGGCCTGACGGTGACGATCGAGCCGGCGTGAGTCGATTTCTGTCAGAGCCCGAAGCGTGAGCGAGTGGCATGAATTGCTCGATCGTGTGCTACTCGCTCACGCTTGGTGCTCCGAGAATGCCCGCGCGATCCAGGTGCTTCGCGACCTCGTATTCGTAGGTCTGCACTTCGTCGCCGTTGGGCAGCGTGTTGTGCTGTGCATTGAAGTAAACCAGTGTCGAGTCGTTCGCGGCTTCGTCCAGTTTTCCGGCGTGCGCCGCGGGCACGACCTCGTCGTCGCGGCCATGCATGATCAGGATCGGAACGTCCAGTTCTTTGAACGCCTCCGCCGAGTTCAACGGGCTGCGGACAAGGAACGGCGGCACGCCGTAGCGCCACGCCATGCCCGACACGCTGGTGAACGTGCTCTCCACGATGAGCGCTTTCGGCTCGGTTCGCAGCGCGACCTGCGCCGCCATCCCGCCCCCGATCGACCGGCCGTGCAGGACGAGTCGGTCCGCGTCCACATCTTCCCGTTCGAGCACGTCGGTCAACACCGCCAACGTGTCGGCGACGATGTGCTTTTGCGAGGGCGTCCCGTCGCTGTCGCCGTACCCGCGGTACTCGACGAGCAGCACCGACACGCCCGCGCCGTGGTACAGGTCGATGATGAAGCGCTGGTGATCGATCAATTCGGCGTTACCATGAAAAAACACGACCAGCGGCATGGGCTGTGTCGTGCCGTTGCCCCTTCCGGGGGCGGGGGCCGGCACGAACCACGCGACCGTCTTGCCCTGGTCGGTCGGGAGTTCGATCCGCTCGGTCTCCGCCGTCGGCAGCGTCGATCCCGCCGGCCCCGCGAAATCAGCGGGGAACATCAGCTTGGTCTGGAAGAAATACAGCAGGCCGCAGTACACGGCGTACAGGCTCAAGAAGATGATCAAATACGCCATCACCCGCCGTTTCCATTTCCGCATCGTCTCGCCCACCCTTTCATGCCTAGGCGATCAGGAGCCCTTAAGACCGCCGGCTTCGCGGCCATGGACGTAGCGCATCGCGAACTCGGCGGTCGTCCCGTGCAACACCACCGAGACGAGCACGATGAGCCCGGCAGTCGCCCACAGGGCCCGCATGTCGGCATCCAGCAGGCTTGTCTGATTCAACCCGTGCGCCATGTAATAGAACGTCCCGATCCCTCTGATCCCCAGCCCCCCGATCGCGAACCGCTCGGCCCAGCCCAGCCGTGTCCCGATCAACGCGACCAGCCCCGCGCCCGGCCGGACCACCAGCAGGAAGACCAGCCCGACGACCACGCCCTGCCAGGTGAGCGCGGCAAACAGGCCGTGCGTGATCGATGCCCCGAAGAAGATCAGCAGCCCCGCCATCAGCAGGCGTTCGGCCTGGTCAACAAACGCGTGGAGCGTGCGGTGCAGTTCGTGGTTGCGTTCTTGTGCGCGGAACACGAGCGCCGCGACGAACACCGCGATAAAGCCGTAGCCGTGAACCAGTTCCGTCGCCCCGTAGGTCACGAGCGTGATCGCCAGGGCGACAAAGCCATCGATGATGTCGCCGGGCCGGGTAAACCTGAAAATCAACCAGGCCAGGACCCGGCCTGATAACCACCCCACCGTGATCCCCGCAGCGATCTTCCACACCACGTCCACCGCGACCCACCGCGTCAGGCTGCCCGCGGTCAGGCCCGCGCCCGCCAGCAGGATCGCGAGGTTCACGAAGGGGAACGCCAGCCCGTCGTTCAAGCCCGCCTCGCTGGTCAGCGCAAACCGCGTATCGGAGGTGTCCTTCTTCCCGGGCGGGCCGACCTGCACGCTCGCCGCCAACACCGGGTCGGTCGGCGCCATGACCGCGCCGAGCATCACCGCGCCCGCCAGGGTCAGCCCCATCAGGTACCAGCCGCCGAGGATCAATGCCACGATGCACAACGGCATGGTGACCCCCAGCAGCCGCCAGGTCAGCGCCCACCGCTTCAGGCCGATCGGGCGCTCCAGTTTCAACCCCGCCCCCATGAGCGAGATGATTACCGCCAACTCCGCCAGGCGCTCGGTCAGGACGCTCTGGAGCAACGGGTCGGCCCGCGGCGAGTCGTCCCACAGCACGGGCAGCAGCATCCCCACGCCCACATACACGATCGGCATCGACAACGGCAGGCGACGCAGCAGCGGCGGCAGCACCGACGCCGCCAGAAACGCCAGCCCCAGGATCAGCACCATCCACGCAAAGTGCGTCTGCATCGGCGAAAGGTACTCCAGATGCCGGTATTACGCACAGGCCGCTGCTCGGCTCAGACTCGAAAGATCGCCCCGAGTTTCTTGCCCATCAACACGCTTGCGCCCACCAGCGTCACCGTCAAGAGCGCCATGCCCCACACGCCCATCGCGCTGGCGATGTACTGGCCGTCGCCCAGGCGGTTGTAGAGCGTCCAGATCGCCTTGGTCACCGGGAAGTGGTCCGAGCGCTCGGCGAGGATCAGCGAGTCGCTGACCTCCAGCATCGCGAACGCGAAGACGAGGATGCCCCCGGCGATCAGGTTGGCCATGATCAGCGGGACGACGATGCGCCGGATCGCGGTCATCAGCGATGCGCCGAGGTTCAGCGCCGCCTCCTCGAGTTGGCCGGAGGTCTGCTCGAGGCCCGCGGCGGCCGAGCGCAGGATGTACGGCAGCCGGCGGATCGTGTAAGCGATGATTAAAAACATCAGCGGGTTGGGCGCTTCGCCGCGCACCTGCATCAGCCCGGCCAGGCCTTCCCAGCCCAGGCCCTTGAACCAGTCGCTGAACCACGTGAACGGCGGGTTCAGACTCATCGCCACGTACCCGAACGCCATCACCAGCCCGGGCACGGCGAGCGGGAGCATGCCCAGCGTGTCGAGGATCCAGCCGCCCTTGACCTTGACACGCACGGTGAGGTACGCGATCGCCAGGCCCAGCGCGACGGCGAGCACCATCGCCGACAGCGCGTAGATCAGCGAGTTGATGATCGAGGGCACGGCGAGGTCGTGCTGGAGCATGCCCCGGTAGTGCTCGGTCGTGAGCGACTGCGGCAGGACGGTGCGGTACCAGTCGTTGCCGGCGGTCATGCCCGACAGCGAGTTGAGCACGACGCCGATGTGCGGGAGGATCGCGAGCGCGGTGATGCCGAGGAACAGGCTCGCGGCGCCGAAAGCCTTGATACCGGTAAGCCGGCGCGCGGCCTGGGCGTGCTGGGCTTTGGACTGCATGGCGTAGGCGCGCCCGCCGAAGGCGAACTTGCCGAGCAGGTAGAGCATCACGGCCGACACGAGCATGACGACGACCAGCGCATAGGGGCGTGAGCTGTCGCTGATCTCGGTCAGGCCGTAGAACACCTGCACGGGCGTGACCGCGGTGTACTCGAACATCAGCGGCGTGCCGAGCTCGGTGAACGACCAGATGAAGACGATCGTCGAGCCGGCGAAAACGCCCGGCAGGATCAACGGCAGCGTGCATCGATAGAAGCGTTTCCAGCGCGAGGCACCGAGGTTCAGCGCCGCCTCGTCGAGCGACGGGTCGAGGTTCGCCATCGCCGCGGTGATGTTGAGGTAGAGGATCGGGTAGAGGTGCAGGGCCTCCATGAGGACGACGGCGAAGAACACGCCGTTGAACTCCCCGAGCCCGGGGATGTGGACCTGGCCGGCGAGGAAGTCGATGCCCGGGTGGTCCGCGCCGAGGATGCCGACGTCTTTGAGCAGCGCGTTGAGCGAGCCGGCCCGCCCGAGGATCGCGCGCAGGCCGATCGCGCCGACGAACGGCGGGAGGATGAGCGGGACGAGGACGAGCGCGCTGACCAGCGACTTGCCGGGGAAGTCGTAGCGCGTGGCGATCGACGCCATGGGCAGCGTGACGACCAGGCACAGCAGCGTGGTGCAGACGGCGATGAGGAAGGCGTTGAGCAGGCCGCGGAGGTAGAGCGGGTCGCGCAAAACGCCGACGTCTTCGCCGAGGAAGTAGTGGAGCGTGAACCCGCCTGTGTCCTGATCGACAAAGCCGCCCCAGACGGTGAGGAGGATGGGGTAGATCAGGAACAGGACGAGGACGCCGAGGATCCCGGTGTAGAGCGAGGCTCGGTAGACGTCGCGGCCGCGGATTTTCATGCGGAGAGTTTAGCGGCAATAGGTCGGGCCGCAGGCCGATCGGGATGAAAAACAGCCCCCGCCGCGAGGTGGGGGTTTGCGCGCGTCATGATTCGAAGCCCACCTCGCGGTGTGGGCGATTGCAAAGGCTTGCAACGAGTTGTTAAGCATTCCAAGGCCCGGTGATCGCGATTGTCAGGCCGGGGTTCTGGATGTTGACGAACAGCGTCGAACCGTCGGGGCTGAAGCAGCTGCCGGCGAACTCGCTGCCGTTGAGTGAGTTGCGGGCGATCTTGTAGACGCTGCCCTTGGGCGTGACGCCGAGCACGTGGTTGACCGGCCCGCCGTCCTCGCAGACGACCAGGTCGCCGGTGTGCCCGACGCAGAGGTTGTCGGCGTGCTGGAGGATCTCCGCGTCGTTGGGTTCGATGAACAGTTCGAGCTTGCCGGGCGACTTCGATTCGTTGACGCTGCCTTCGTGTTCGCTGGGGATGTAGCGCCAGATCTGGCCTTTGGCGTTGGGGCCGCCGGTCGTGCAGGCGAAGTAGACCGCGTCGTTGCCGTACCACATGCCCTCGCCGCGCGCGAAGCGCGCCGCGCCCATCTTGAACGCGCGGTAGCGCAGGTCGTCGAGCGGCGCTTCGACGTCGCCGATGTCCATCCATTGCACGTCGAGCTGCTCACCGACGTTGACGTGCCGCTTGGAATCGAGCGTGACGTCGAAAGGCACGTCGTGCGACCCGCCGCTCTGAAGTTTTTTGGGGATCTGTTTCCAGTTGCGCAGGTCGGCGGGCTGCTTGCCCTTGATCGCGAGGAACTGGAGCTTGCCGCCCTTGGCGAGCTGGCCGGGCGTGTCGGGGATGAAGCGGTAGATCACGCCGTCGTGTCGGTCTTCGGTCTGATAGACGATGCCGCTCTTGGGGTCAACCGCGATCGCCTCGTGGTTGAACCGGCCCATCGCCTTGAGCGGCACGGGGTCGGCGAGGTTGATGTCGGCGGTCGCGGGCACCTCGAAGTTGTAGCCGTGGTCGAACTCGCGTTCGTTGCTCTTGCGCGCGACCGTTTCCTCGCACGTGACCCATGAACCCCAAGGCGTCGGCCCGCCGGCGCAGTTGCGCTCGGTGCAGGCGAGCGAGAGGTAGTGTCGGACCAGTTGCTGCTTGTCGGTGTCGTAGACGAGCGTGGTCGTCCCGCCGAGCGTGGGCGTCTTGCCGTAGCCCGGGTCGTAGGGCGCGGTGTCGGCGAGGCGATGGAACAACTCGTTGTTTCGGCCGAAAGCGCCTTGCTTGAAGTCCGCGCCGGTGACCTCGTGGTTGCGGACGAGCAGGGTGAGGTTGTCGGGTCCCGCGAACGCGGCCATGCCATCGTGCTTACCGGGGACGTAGAAGCCGTCGTCCATCTTTTCGCCGGTGCGTGAGAAGACGCGGTACGAAAAGCCCTCGGGCAGGTCGAGGAGCTTTCTCGGGTCTTTGATCAGCGGGCCGAAACCGGCGTCGGGGTCGCAGTGCGTGGCGGCGACGGGGCCGGCGAGGCCGGCGAAGCTGCGCAGGCCGGCAAACCCCGCGGTGATGGCGGCGGCTTGGGACATGAATCGGCGTCGGCTCAGGGTCATGGCGGTCTCGTTCAGCGGCGACTAAAGCGGAGTGGTACTTACTTTATTTTAGACGAGCGGGCCGGGTTGAAGGTACATGATTCAGAACAAAAACGACCGGGCCGTCTTCACGACGCGCCCGGCCGTCTCTCTCGCGCATTTTTAGCAGTCGCGGAGGTTTACGCGCTGCGCCGACGGCCGATCAGCGGCAACAGCGCCGCCAACGCGAACGCCGTAGCGGGTTCGGGCACCGGGTTCGCGCTGAAGTCGAGCGTGACGTCGGCGCTCCCGTATCCGGGCAGCGCGTCACCGGTCGTCGCGTCGCCGATGTAGACGCGGTAGGTCGCGCTGTAGTTGGATTGCATCGGGTTCTGCACGGCGTAGACGTTGTGCGTCATCGCGCCGCTCCACTGCCACCTGTCGCCGTCGTTTTCAAACAGCACTGAGTAGGCGGGCACGGTCGCCGGCGGGCGGGCGTAGACTTCGAGCGCCGCGTCCTGGCCGAGCCGTTCGACCCAGATCCCCGCGCCCGTGGGCAGGCTGATGAACCCGCTGGGGTTCCAGCCGTACTGGAAGTTGTACGCCTTGTCACCGAGCACGCCCCATGGCTCGGCCGGATCGAATTCGTCGGTGCCGGTCAGCGGGCGGAGCATCGGTGTCCCAACGGTGTCGTCGATGTGCACCGAGACGGAGGTGCCATCGAACGATACGTCGAGGTGCTTCATCGGCGCACCGCCCATCATGGCGACCTGCCCGCCGCCCATCTGCGGAGTAACGAACACGGCGTGGGCGGGCGTGGCGGCCAGGAGCGCCAGCGACAGTCCGGCGAGCGTACGGGTTGCGTTGAACTGCTGAATCATCATTGGATCGTTCCTGATGGTTTGATCGTTAAGGGTTCGGCTGGCTACCGGGCTCTGCCGGGGTGCCAGCGGTCGAGGTCGGGTTCTTGAAACGTGTCTTCGAAGCGTGACGCTTCGGCGTGGCCGTCGACAAAGCCGTAGTTGCTCGTGTCGCCGTGCCGGTCGGTGTCCACTTCCGGCTTCCCGCCGAGGTACCAGAAGTGGGCCATGACGTGGTCGGCCATCGAGCCGCTGTCCAACTCGGCGAACAGGACGGTCGCGGTCGGCCGGGGGACGTCCGTGATGCGCGGGTAGGTCGGGCCGTTGGCGGAGCCTTCGATCTCGCCCGTTTCTCCCGCGTTCAGTTCGAACCACGCGTTCTTGCCGTAGCTCCACGCGGTCCTTCGCTCGTCGCCCGGGCACCGGTACAGCCCGTTGAATAAGGTGTCGAACGCCGGGCCAGGCCTGCCCGCGGCGTCGCTGGCGAGGTACGGGCCGAGCGCGTAGCCCCAGGGCTTGACCCCGTGCGCGAGGTACGAGTGCGTGCTGCGTGGCAGTGCCTGCTTGTGTTCGTCGGCGTAGATCTGCGTGGCCTGGCCGATCTGGCGGACCTGGCTCAGGCACGCGATCGACCGCGCCGACCGCCGCGCCGAACCGAGGGCCGGCAAGAGCAGGGCGAGCAGCGCCGCGATGATCGAGATCACCACGAGCAGTTCGATCAATGTAAACGCGCGACGCGGCAGGGTACTGGCCTCCGATGCAACAGCGCAAGGCCGTCACACGACCACGAAACAGCAGACGAACAATGGGATGGAATGCGAGCGAAAAGAAGGGATCAGGCCGGCGGCGCGCGGCCGCGCATCAACTCAGGCGCGGCCTGATCGTCGGCGAGGGCATCTTTGACGTGGAAGGCCAGCTCGTCCAACTGGCCGAGGTAGGGCGTATAAAGCGTCAGCGGCGGCGGGTCGGTCAGTTTCGCCTTAAGAAAGCAAATCGCGCAGTGCTTGGCCGGGTCGGTCGGCCGGTCCGGGCAGCCGTCGGCGTCGCCGGGCTCGCAGCAACTCGGCTTGGGCTCGCAGCAAGAGGCCGTTTCGGCCTCTCCGGCCTGCGCGGCGCGATCGGCGTCCGGCAGCGCGACGATCCCACGCGTGTGGCCGGGCATCACCAGCACCATCCACCCCGCAAACCAGAGCAGGACGGCTAGACGGACCGGGTTGGAACGCATGAGCGATCGCATATAACCACTTAGAGTAATATCCGTCACCCGCCATTACAACCTGCCGGTTGAATCACGCCGGTCGGGTCCAGCCCCTACAATCTCGGCCCGATGAACAGCCCCACCCCGACACGCAAGTACCTGTTCCCCGCGATCGACCTGCGCGGCGGCAAGGTCGTCCGGCTCACGCAGGGCGACTACGGCCGACAGACGACCTACGGCGAAAGCCCGCTCGACCAGGCCCGGGTCTTCGAGACCGCCGGCAGCGCCTGGCTGCACGTTGTCGATCTCGACGGCGCGCGATCCGGACAGATGCAGCACCTCGAGCAGATCGAAGAAGTCTGTACGCAGACGTCGCTGAAAGTAGAGGTCGGCGGGGGGGTGCGGTCCGAACAAGCGATCGACCAACTGCTCGAAGCGGGGGTCGAACGCGTCATCGTCGGCACCGCGGCGTTGCGAGAGTGGGCGTGGTTCGAGAGACTGGTCCAGCAAGACGCGTATCAACACCGCGTCGTGCTCGGCCTGGATGCGAAGGACGGCAAGGCCGCCGTCGCTGGCTGGGAAGAAGCGACCGACGCCGACGCGATCGACATCGCCAAGCGTGTGAACGGCTGGCCGCTGAGTGCGATCGTTTATACCGACATCGCCGTGGACGGCATGTTGACCGGCCCGAACATCGAGGCGACCGCCGCGATGTGCCAGGCGACCGACGTACCCATCGTCGCCTCCGGCGGGGTCGGCAACCTCTCGCACCTCCACGCCCTGCGCGACCTGCCCATCCAGGGCGCGATCATCGGCAAGTCCCTGTACGAGAACAAGTTCACGATCGACCAGGCGCTGGCCGCGTTTGAGACATAACGATCTGCCAATTGTCAATGAAGCCGGTCCTGAGCCTGCGAAGGTCCGGATCGATCGATCGAAACCAATCCTACTTCTCACCCCATGCCCGACCACGACCACGATCACGACGACAACCCGCTGCAGGGCTACTTCGACTGGCAGGTCACAACGCTCATGCTCGCGCGTGACTTGAACGACCCGTTGCCCGGCAGCGACGAAGACGCGCACCACCGACGCCGACACGAGGTCGAAGACGAGGTTCGCACGCTGACGCTGGGCCTGCTCCCCGAGCAATACAAGCACGACGCGACGCTGGCCTGGCCGCCTGAACTGATGATGTCGATCACGCGCGCGACGCTGAAGCAGGCGGCGAAGCTCGCGGGTGTCATGTAATTTTTTCTACTTTGTTGAAATTAGAGCAGCTAGCATGTTTTCTCTCTACAGGAGCCACTGACAAGCGGAGTCCGCGGAGCTTGTCAGTGCGTTGCGGTCAAGCACGGACAAGGCTCAAAGCAGCCTTGTCCGTGGCACCCGCTGGAGAATGACTTTTGCACGCTGCTCTAGCCGGGCATCTGATCGAGCATGCGCTGCATATAACGCAACGCGTTGAGCTCGAGCCGGACACGCGAAGCGGCGTCGGCGTCGAGGTTTGTCGCGAATAATGTCTTCAACTGATTAAGATGCTCGGCCCGCCGCTCGTTCGCCCACGTGCGCAGCCTGTCGAGCTCAGCGGCGTCGCCCGACACGATCGCCGACTCCATCTCTTCGCGAACCTCCATCACCTCCATCAGCAAATCCGGCGGCAGCTTGTCCCTGTCGCATTCCGCTTCCAGCCCAGACAACCCCAGCAGCGCCCGCGCCCGCGACTCGGGGTCCGACAACACGCGGAACGCATCGGTCAGCCTCGACATCCGGTCCACGGCGTCGGCCTGGTCGATCGGGTCGACAAACTGGTCGGGGTGGGCTCGCGCGGATGCGGCGAGGAAGGTTTGTCGCAGCGATTCGGTGTCGAGGTCGAAGCGCCGATCGACGCCGAGCGTGGCAAAGGGGTCGGTGGACATGAAGGCAGTCTACGCGCGGCCGGTCGGGTCCGCACACTTGTTCGCAAGGTCATGAGGACCGGCTACAATAAACGGTTGAGCCCGACGGCGGGTTCATCGCTGCGGGTGTGGCGAAATTGGCAGACGCGCCAGATTTAGGTTCTGGTGGGGTAAAACCCGTGTAGGTTCGAGTCCTATCACCCGCATTGCCGCGTTGGGTTGGCGTCCCCAAGCCGTTGCCTCGTCCCCCCAGCGATAAGGGGCGTCGGCTAAAGCATTCGCAATATGACCAAGGCACTGGTTTCTTGGCGATTCATGGTTTGGCCATCCACTTGCGTGCCGTAAAATCAGGTGACGTACAGCCAAAGGAGGGCGAACGTGAAAACTTTTTCCGCAGCCGCGATGACGCTCACCCTGACGGCGGCGCTGCCAGCCGCTGCACAGGACTTCTTTCCCACGCCCATCGAAACCGGGCCGCTCGCCGTCGGTATCCGCGACTTCGCGACGCTGCCCGACTCGGCCAATGGCTCGTCATCGGGCCCGGCCCGCATGTCGGTGATGACCGCCGACCCGCTAGGGCGACTCTACGTCAACGACCAGCGCGGGCCGATCTACAACGTCTCGCCCACGGGCGACGTGACCGAATACCTCGATGTTCGTGCGTTCCCGGGTATCGATTTGCGCACCGAAAGCGGGGAGCAGGGGCTGCAGAGCTTCGCGTTCCATCCGGGCTTTCATACGCCGGGCAGCGCGGGATTCGGCAAGTTCTACACGATCCAAAGCACCAGCAACACGACGCCGGCCCCCGACTTCGACCCCGGCGGCGGGACCAACTTCCACACGCTCGTGCTCGAGTGGTCGGTCGCCGATCCCACCGCGGCGACGTACAGCGCGGGCGGGGGCGTCGCCCCGCGTGAACTGATGCGCATCAAGCAGAGCCTGTTCAACCACAACGGCGGGCTCGCCGCGTTCAACACCTCGGTCGGCCCCGGCCACCCGGACTACGGCCACCTTTACCTCTCGTTCGGCGACGGCGGCGGCGCGGGCGACCCGCAAGACAACGGCCAGGACACCACGCTGCCGCACGGCACCGTCCTACGCATCGACCCGATCGATCCCGACGGGGCCGGGCCGCTGCGATACACGCCCGTCGCGGGCAACACGCTCGCGATGGATGGCGACGCCAACACCCTCGCCGAGATCTATGCCTACGGCCTGCGCAACCCCCAACGCTTTGGATGGGACGACGCGACCGGCGACCTGTTTGTCGCCGACATCGGGCAGAACGAAGTCGAAGAGATCGACCTGGTCGTCAACGGCGGGAACTACGGCTGGGACGCGCGCGAGGGCAGCTTCGCGTTTAACGGCGGGTTGAAGACGCCGGGCATGATCGACCCGATCTTCGAATACGACCACACCAACACCGCCGAGGATATCCCCACGTCGATCTCCAGGCGCGCGGTCACCGTCGGCGAGGTCGCGCGCGGCAGCGGTATCCAGGCGCTGGACGGCAACCTGCTGTTCGGTGACTTCCCCACGGGCATGATCTTCTACGCCGACGTCGACGCCGGTGTCCCCGCGGAAGGCTCGGGGCAGGACCCGATCGCGCAACTGCAGCTCATTGACAAGGCCGGCAACAACGTCCAATTGCTCGACCTGATCAACCAGGCACGGGCTGACCGCGGCCTCGGCGCGCAGACCCGCACCGACTTGCGTTTCAGCATCGGTACGGCCGGCGAAATCTACATCCTCAACAAGCACGACGGCGTCGTCCGCATCCTCACGCCCGTGCTCGACGGCGATACCGACGGCGACGGCGACGTGGACGACACCGACCTGGGCACCGCGTTCTCGAACTACACCGGCCCCATCGGCGCGGCGGGCGGCAAGGCGTGGGCGGACGGCGACACCGACTTCGACGGCGATATCGACGACACCGACCTCGGCACCAGCTTCAGCAACTACACCGGCCCGCTCGGCCCGGTGAACGTGCCCGAGCCGAGCACGGCAATGGGGTTGATGCTTGGCTTACTAGCGGTGCGTCGTCACCGACACTGAACGCGAGCGGTGCATCACGCGAGGATATCGTTGACAACGTTGCCGAACACGTCGGTCAACCTGAACCGCCGGCCCTGGTATTTGTACGTCAGCTTCTCGTGATCGATGCCCAACAGATGCAGCATCGTCGCGTGCAGGTCGTGGACGTGGACGGGTTTGTCTGCGATGTTGTAGCCGATCTCGTCGGTCTCGCCGAACACCGTCCCGGGCTTGACCCCGCCGCCGGCCATCCAAACCGAGAAGCAGCGCGGGTGGTGGTCGCGCCCGTACTTCTTCGCGTTCAGGTCGCCCTGGCTGTAGGTCGTGCGCCCGAACTCGCCGCCCCAGACGACCAGCGTCTCGTCAAGTAAACCGCGCCGTTTAAGGTCTTTGACCAACGCGGCGGAGGGCTGGTCGGTGTCGGCGCACTGCATGGGCAACTGGCCGGGGATGTCCAGGTGCTGGTCCCAGCCGCGGTGGTAGAGCTGGATGAACCGCACGCCGCGCTCGGCGAGCCGCCGAGCCATCAGCGCGTTGTACGCGTAGCTGCCGGGCTTCCTGACGTCCGGGCCGTACATCGCCAGCGTCTCGTCGGTTTCGTCGCCGAGGTCCGCCAAATCGGGCACGGACATCTGCATCCGGTAGGCCATCTCATACTGCTGGATGCGCGCGAGCGTCTCGCGGTCGCCGTGCTCGTCGTAGGCCTGTTCGTTGAGCTGTCCGAGCATGTCGAGCATGACGCGGCGGTGCTCACGCGTCATCTTGTCGGGGTTGTTCAGGAACAGGATCGGGTCCTTGCCCGAGCGGATGACGGTGCCCTGGTGCTCGCTGGGCAGGAACGCCGCGCCCCACAGGCGCGAGAAGAGCGCCTGGGGCTGGCCACGGCCCTGGCTGATCATGACGACGAACGCGGGCAGGTCCTTGTTCGCGCTGCCCAGGCCGTAGCTCAGCCACGCGCCCATCGACGGTCGGCCGGGCTGTTGGTGGCCGGTCTGGAACATCGTGACGCCGGGCGCGTGGTTGATCGCCTCGGTGTGCATCGAGCGGACGACGCAGAGTTCGCTGGCGATCGACGCGGTGTGCGGCAAGAGTTCGGAGAGCCAGAGCCCGTCGCCGCCGTTGTCGTGCTTGGTGAACTTGAAAGGCGATGGCGCGAGCGGCAGGGTGGCCTGGCCGGAGGTCATGCCGGTGATGCGTTGGTTGTTGAAGACCTGGGGCATCGAGCGCAGGTCTTGCCCCCGGAGTTTGTCGAGCTGTGGCTTGTAGTCGAAAAGGTCCAGTTGCGAGGGCGCGCCGTTCTGGTGCAGGAAGATGACACGCTTGGCCTTGGGCGCGAAGTGCGTCACGCCGAGCGCGCCCGGCGTTTGTTCCTGCGCGAGGGCGTCTCGCGTCAGCCCGCCGAGCGCGGTCGCGCCGATCGCCGCGCCGATCGTGCCGGCCGACTGCGACAGGAACTGGCGTCGGCTGATATTTAGGAAGTGTTCGCGGGCTGGGTCCATGTGGTGATCGAGGTTCGGGAGTTGGGAGTTAAGGGTTAGGGGTTAAGGCCGGGTGATCGTCTCGTCGAGGTTCAAGATCGTGTTGGCGATCATCGTCCACGCGGCGAGTTCGTTCGGCGGGATGTCTTGCTTGACGGGCGTCGCGCCGACCGCGAGCAGGGCTTGCGCCGCGGCCGGGTCCTGCTGGTAGAGGACGCGGTACCGCTGGACGCCTTCGGTAAGCACAGCGGTCTCTTTGGCCCGCGGCGTCCGCGCGAGCGTGAGCATGTACAGGCCTTGGACGACTTCGGCGTCGCTCGCTTCGTCCTTCCAGGCGCGTGCTGCCAGGTGCCTCGCCGCCTCGACGTGTTGCTCGTCGTTCATCAGGAGCAACGCCTGCAACGCCGTGTTCGTCCGGCTGCGGCGCACGGCGCACGCGTTGCGGTCCGCGGCGTCGAACAGCACCATCTGCGGCGGCGGGCTCGTTCGCTTGAAAAACGTATACACGCTGCGGCGGTAGAGTTCCTCGCCCTGCCCCAGCCGGAACACGCGCGTGTTCGAACCCTCGTTGCCGCCTTCGCGCCACAGGCCCGGCGGCTGGTACGGCCGCACGCCCGGCCCGCCGACCTTGTTCACCAGCAGCCCGCTCGCCGACAGCGCCTGGTCGCGGATCGCCTCGGCGGGCAGGCGCAGCCGGGTCATCCGCGCGAGCAGTCGGTTCTCCGGATCGATCTCGTCGAGTTCCGACCGCGTGCGGCTGGACTGGCGGTACGTCGCGCTGGTCACGATCGTGCGGATCAGCGCCTTGCGGTCCCAGCCCGATTCGATGAAGCGCAGCGCAAGATGGTCGAGCAGTTCGGGGTGGCTGGGCCACTCGCCTTGCAGGCCGAAGTCCTCCGCGGTCTTGACCAGGCCCGTGCCGAACAGCACCTGCCACAGTCGGTTGACCTCGACGCGCGCGACCAGCGGGTTGTCCTGGGCGGTCAACCACTGCGAAAGCCCGAGGCGGTTGGCGGGGGCGTCCTGGGGCGCTGCCCCGAGCGCGTTCGGTACGCGGCGCGATACCGGCCGATCCTTGTCCGGTGCGTCGTATGCGCCGCGTAGGAGGACATAAGTCGGTCGCGGCTCGGCGGCCTCGCGCATGACCATCACCTGCTGCCCGGTCTTCTCGTCCTTGATCGCCGGGGCGTGGGCGCGCCCGCGCCCGGAGGCGGCGGGGTCTTCGCGCTCGAGCGAATTGAAGTAGGCGAACAGGCTGAAGTAGTCTTCCTGCGAGATCGGGTCGTACTTGTGGTCGTGGCAGCGGGCGCACTCGAGCGTGAGCGCGAGCACCGCCGTGCCCAGCGTGTTGGTGCGGTCGGCGGCGTACTCGACGCGGAACTCCTCGTCGAGGCTGCCGCCCTCGGTCGTGATGCCGTGGTTGCGGTTGAAGCCGGTCGCGATTATCTGCTCGGTCGAGGGGTCGGGTAACAGGTCGCCGGCGATCTGCTCGCGTAGGAACCGGTCGTACGGCATGTTGTCGTTGTAGGCCCGGACCACCCAGTCGCGCCAAGGCCACATCGTCCGCAGGTGGTCGTGCAGGTAGCCGTTGGTGTCGGCGTATCGCGCGGCGTCGAGCCAGACCACCGCCATACGTTCGCCGAAGCGCGGCGAGGCGAGTAGTTCATCGACGTAAGTCTCGTAGGCCTTGTCGCCGTCGTCCATCGCCAGCAGTGCGCTCACACGCCCCGGCTCCGGCGGCAGGCCGGTCAGGTCCAGCGACACGCGACGCAGCAGCGTGGTCAGCGGCGCCGGGTCCGACGGGCGGATGCCGCGCGACTCGAGCTCGGCGAGGACGAACGCATCGATCGCGTTGCGTGGCCAGCCGGCCTGCTTCACGCCGGGCACGGGCACGGCCTTGGGCGGGATGAACGCCCAATGCTGCTCGTACCTGGCGCCTTGCTTGATCCACCGGCGCAACACGGCTTTTTCTTCGCCGCTCAGCGACACGCCGAACGCGGGCGGCGGCATCACCAGGCGCGACTTGGTGTGGTGGATGCGGGTGACCAGCTCGCTCGCGTCAGGGTCGCCGGGCACGATCGCGACCGATGCGCCGAAGTAGTCTTCGCCGTCGTCGAACACGTCGAGGCGCAAGTCGGCCTCGCGCGATCCGGCGTCGGGCCCGTGGCAGGCGAAGCACTTGTCCGACAGGATCGGCCGGACGTCACGGTTGTAGCTCAAGATCTTGTCGGTCGCGGTCGCGAAGGCGTTCGAAGCCGGAAGGACTTGCTCGGTCGTCTGGTCGTGGTCGGCACAGCCCCACGCCGACAGGAGCACCACGATCGACAGCAGCTTCGCGGGCAGCAGGTTGCGTCCGTTCTCGAACATCACGCTCTAGTTTACGCCATGATCTCGGAGATGAGCTTGCCGTGGATGTCGGTCAGGCGGTATCGGCGTCCCTGGAACTTGAACGTGAGCCGTTCGTGGTCGATGCCCAGGAACTGCATCATCGTCGCGTGCAGGTCGTGGACGTGGACGCCGCCCTCGAGGATGTTGTAGCCGAAGTCGTCGTTGAGCCCGTGGGTGACGCCGGGTTTTACGCCGCCGCCGGCCATGAACATCGTGAAACAGCGCGGGTGGTGGTCCCGGCCGTAGTTCGTCTCGGTCAGCGCGCCCTGGCTGTAGACCGTCCGCCCGAACTCGCCGCCCCAGACGACCAGCGTGTCGTCGAGCAGGCCGCGTCGGCGCAGGTCTTTGATCAGCGCGGCCTGGGGCTGGTCGATCTGCTTGCATTGTCCACGCAGTTGGCTGGGCAGGTTGCCGTGCTGGTCCCAGCCGCGGTGGTAGAGCTGGATGAAGCGGACGTCGCGCTCGGCCATCCGCCGCGCGAGCAAGCAGTTGTTCGCGTACGTGCCCGGCTTGTTCACGTCCGGGCCGTACATCTCCAGCGTCTGCGGCGACTCGTCGCTGAAGTCGGTCAGCTCGGGCACGGACATCTGCATGCGGTAGGCCATCTCGCCCTGGGCGATGCGAGCGTTGACCTCGGGGTCCAGCGACTTCTCGAAGGCGATCTCGTTGAGCTTGCTCGTCGCATCGAGGAACTTGCGGCGGTCGTCCCGCGACACGCCCTTGGGGTCGTTGAGGAACAGAACCGGGCTCTCGCCGCCGCGGAAACGCACGCCCTGGTGCTCGCTGGGCAAAAAGCCCGAGCCCCACAACCGGTCGGACAGCGCCTGCATGTTGCCCACGCCCTTGCTGATCAGCACGACGAAGGCGGGCAGGTTCTCGTTCATCGAGCCCAGGCCGTAGCTGAGCCACGCGCCCATCGACGGCCGGCCGGGGATCTGGCTGCCGGTCTGCAGGAACGTGACGCCCGGCTCGTGGTTGATCGCCTCGGTGTAGACCGAGTTCATCACGCACAGCTCGTTCGCGACCGTGGCGGTGTGGGGCAACAGCTCGCTGATCCACACGCCGTCGCCGAGGTTGTCGTGCTTGTTGAACTTGAAGATGGTCGGCGCGATGGGCAGGGTGGACTGGCCGGAGGTCATGCCGGTGATGCGCTGATTGTTGTAGACGCCGGGCATCGAGCGCAGGTCCTCGGCGCGGTGTTTCTGCAACTCCGGCTTGTAGTCCCACAGGTCCAGCTGCGAGGGCCCGCCCATCATGTGCAGGTAGATCACGCGCTTGGCCTTGGCGGCGACGTGCGGCCGGCCGAGCGACCCCGTCCCGCCGACGACCGGCGCGGCCGAGGCCGCCGGGTTGAGCAGGCTCGCGAGCGCGGTGACGCCCAGCCCGGCGCTGAAACCGGTCGCGGCCTTACCGAAGAACTGTCGGCGGGTCAGTTTGAGGAAGTGCTCTTCGAGGGGGTTCATGGCGTCTCTCGTATTTGATATCAGCGGCCTGGCGTGTGTGTCAGCGATCAATCCCGCACGATCGTCTCGTCCAGCGACAGGACCGAACTGGCGACCATCATCCACGACGCGAGTTCGGCCGGGTCGTAGTTGTCGGGCAGCGGGTGCTCGCCCTGTTGCAGCAGCGCCTTCGCGTCGTCGGGCGCGTCGGCGTAACGATCTTTGAAGTAGCCGAGCATCTCGCGCAGCACCGACAGCACCCGGTCGTCGGGCGTCGCGCCGGTGCATCGGCGGTAGATCCGCGTCAGCCGGGCGTCGTCGGCCTGGGCCTCCTCGAGCGTGCGCTGAGCGAGCGCCCTGGCCGCTTCGAGGAATTGCTCGTCGTTCCACAAGACCAGCGCCTGCAGCGGCGTGTTGGTGTCGTCACGGCGGACGACGCAGAACTCGCGCGTCGGCGCGTTGAACGTCGCCATCTGCGCCGGCGGGCTGGTCTTTTTCCAAAACGTGTAGAGGCTTCGGCGGTAGAGCTTCTCACCCGTGTCGCGCTGGAACCGCCCGGTGTTCGTCCCGCCGATCGCGACCTCGTTCCACAGATCGCCCGGTTGGTAAGGCTTGACGCTCGGCCCGCCGATCTCGTCGTTCATCAGACCCGCGGCGAACAACGCCTGATCGCGGATCAATTCGCCGGGCAGCCGGCGGCGCGGGAAGTGGCTCAGCAGGCGGTTGGGCTGGTCGATCTCGAGCGCTTCGCTCGGCGTGACGGCTTGCTGGCGGTAGGTCGCGCTCGTCACGATCTTCTTGATCAACGCTTTCTGGTCCCAGCCCGATTCGACAAAGTCCACCGCGAGGTAGTCCAGCAGGTAGATATGGCTGGGCCACGCGGCCTGGCTGCCGAAGTCTTCGGTCGTCTCGACGATGCCCGTGCCAAAGAGCATCTGCCACAGCCGGTTGACGTGGACCCGGGCGGTCAGCGGGTGGTCGGGCTGGGTGAGCCAGCGGGCGAAGCCCAGGCGGTTGTTCGGCGCGTCTTCGGGCATCTCGACGCCCAGGAACAACGGCGGGCGGCGTTCACGGACACGATCCTTGATCGGCTTGTCGTACTGGCCGCGCTCGAGCACGTACGCGGGGTTCGGCTCGGCCTTCTCCTTCATGATCAGGACCGGCACGCCTTCCGCGTCGAGACGCCGCTGCTCGGATTCGAGCTTCGCCAGCCGCTTGCCAAGGTCCGTGTTCCGCACCCAGCCCTCGGTGATGCGTCGGGTCTGGTGCTCGGGGCGGTCGATGCGGTCGACCAGCGCGAACGGCTGTAGCAGCGGGGGGGAACCGCCCACGGCTGTCGAGTCGAAAAAGAAGTTCCCCGGCCCGTTCTTGACGACCTTCGCGACCAGCGTGTTTTCGCCGGGCTCGAGTTTGAGGGTGAGCTTGTCGTTGCCCTTCTCCGGGCCCTTGGACTTGTGCGCATGGACTTCTTCGCCGTTGAGGTACAGTTGCAGCGCGCTCTGCTTGCCGAGCGTCAGTTCGAGTTCGCGCTCGACGGGCGTAAACATCGATCGGCCGAAGTAGAACACGTTCTTCCCGCTGCGGAAGCCGTAGTTCTTGCCATCCACGATCGCGGGCTGGTGCTGCCAGCGCTGGCCCTTGATGGGCGGGTTCTTCGGGTCGATGACGGTTGCGTCTTCCGGGCCGTAGCGCTGGTCGAGCGCGGCGGGGTGGCTGCCGTCAAAGGGTCCGATCTGGAACCAGTCGGTCTTGGCGGTGGGGAAGGCGGCGAGTGCCTGATCGTTCGCCGTTCCGACGCCGACGCGGACCCGACCGAGCGTGTGCTGGGCGTAGTCCGAGCGGTGGAACAGCGTGATGCGCAGCTCGGTCCCGCCTTCGAAGCCGAAAGGCTGGTCGGCGACGAAGAGCGCGGTGCGCGGGTGGTCGTCGAGCTGCCCGCCGACGGCCCAGCCGGCCTTGTCGTCCCGCAGCGCGTTGAGCACGTCGAAGTCGCCGTCGGCCTGTGCGAAGTCGGCCCATGCCCAGCGCAGCGCGACCGCTTGCGTCTTGCCAGGGTCCTTCACCGAAACGGCCTGCACCTTGACCCGACTCAGTACCGCGTTGCCGTTGTTCGCCCGGCCGAGGCCGTTGTTCGTCAGGCTCGGATCGGTCAGCGCATCGAGGCGGAGCAGCCGCAGTTGGGTCGCGTCGGTTTGCAGGGTGAGTGTAATGTCTTCGTGGTCGGGGACTTCGCCGCCAAGCAACACCGATCCGTCAGGTTTTATCTCAAGCGTTGTGCCCTCGTGTGACGAGTCGGCGAGGACGAGTCGCGCGTCCGCCCACGACACGCCGGCCTTGTCGCGCAGCGCTTGTTCGGTCGCCGCGATCTCGCGTTCAATCTCGGGCCGCTTCGACTCGAACTCGGCCTTGGCCTCGGCGAGCGCGGCCTGGTTGTCCTTGATCTGCTGACGCAACTCGTCCGACTTCCACATCATGAAAGGCGGGTAGGCACGCGCCGCGGCGAAGTTGTTTCGGTACACCCCACGCTCGCCTTCGACCGAGTTGAAGTACGCCCAGGTCGAGAAGTAGTCGTCCTGGGTGATCGGGTCGTACTTGTGGTCGTGGCAGCGGGCGCAGGTGTAGGTCTGAGCCATGAACACGGTCGCGACGGTTTCGATGCGGTCGGCGACGGCCTCGACGATGTACTCCTCGTCCAGCGCGCCGCCCTCGTCGTTGATGTTGTGCATCCGGCAAAAGCCCGACGCGAGGACCTGCGACTGCGTCGCGTTGGGCAACAGGTCGCCGGCCAGCTGCTCGACGACGAACTGGTCGTAGGGCATGTTGCTGTTAAACGCCTCGATGACCCATTGGCGCCAGGGCCAGGCGGTACGGATGTTGTCGTGGTGGAAGCCGTTTGTGTCGCCGTAGCGCGCCGCGTCAAGCCAGACGATCGCCAGCCGTTCGCCGAAGTGCGGCGAGGCGAGCAGGCGGTCCACCAGCTTTTCGTACGCGTCGGGAGACGCGTCGTTGACAAACGCGTCGATCTGCTCGGGCGTCGGCGGCAGTCCGATGAGGTCCAGCGAAAGCCGGCGGATCAACGTCTCGCGGTCCGCCTCCTGCGAGGGCGACAAGCCCGCTTCCTCCATCCGAGCCGCGATGAACACGTCCACGGCGTTGCGCGCCCAGTCCTCATGCGTGATATCCGGCAACGCGGGCTTGACCGGCGTCTGGTACGCCCAGTGGCCCTGGTACTCGGCACCCTGATCGATCCACCGGCGCAGCAACTCGATCTCCGACGCGGTCAGCGTCAGGTTCGAGTCCGGCGGGGGCATCTTCAGGTTTGGATTCGTGTGCGTGACCCGGTTTATCACTTCCGACGCGTCGGCATCGCCGGGCTCGATCGGGATGTCGCCGCTGGACGCGGGCGCGGTCGCGGTCTCGAACAGGTCCAGGCGGAACCCGCCGGAGTCTTTTGCGACATTCGCGTCCGGGCCGTGGCAGGCGAAGCAGCGGTCCGAAAGGATCGGCCGGATGTCGCGGTTAAAGTCGATCGGCTCGTCGCCGGCCTTGTCGGGATTGGCGTTGACATCGACAACGGGCGGCTCGCTCGCTGGTGTGCGGGGCTCTTCGGCGCAGCCCACGAGGGAAGGGCCGACGAGCAGCAGGGCGAAGGCGCACACGAACGGGGCGGTGTTCAGGAGGTGTCGCATGTGGATCGGCATGGTCATGACCGCGGTTGCGTTGCAGGATAGGCGCAGGGATGTCTGCCTCTATAATTAATGATAGGGCTTGAGTCGGTCGAATTACACATCACTCGGGTGAGAATCCGGGAAAACTTGCAAGCGGGCATGGTCGCGGGCTGTGCAGGCGAAGGTCCGGCGGGCGAGCGGACCGACCCCACGCTTCCCGGCATGGACCGCCTACCAGCGCCAGATCGACGCGATCTCGTCGCAGGTCGCGCCCGGCGAGGTGTTGCGACGAAGCGTATAGATCGGCGCGTGCGGCGGGCAGCACAGCCGAGCCCGCACCGGCGTGTGCAACAGGTCCGTGTTGCCCAGGCCCCGGCAGACGACCGCCAACGTATCGCGGTGCCGCATCAGGCCGGCGCTCAGGTGCAGCGGCAGGTCGGACGAGTTGAACAGCGGGAAGTTGAACGGCAGCCGCACCTGCCCGCCGTGCGTGTGCCCCGACAGCATCAGGTCGGCGCCAAGGTCCGCGGCCAGCGGTAAAAAATCCGGCCGATGCGACAGCACCAGCCGCAGCCGCTTGTCGCGCTGGGCGTGGGTCGTTGGTAGGCCCGCCACCGCCAAGGCCGCGGCGATCGGGTCCGGCTCGCGACGGCCGGCGGTACAGCGCAGGCCCACGATCTCGATCGGCTTGTGCTCCAGCGCGACCGCCTCGTCGTCCAGCCACGTCACCGGCAGGCCATGCAGCCGATCGATCAGGTCCTCGCGGTCGTGGTTGCCGAACACGCCATACCACCCAAGCGCCGGCTTGACCGCGGCGGTCAGTTCCTCGAGGTAGGGCAGGGCGTGGTCCGCCGACTTGTGCCGAAGGATGTAGTCGCCGGTCAACACGCCCAGGTCCAGCCGCATCTTCGCGAGTTGGTAGATCAGCCGGTCCAGCCGCTTGGTCCGGTTGACCAGGTGCAAATCGGAGACCTGCGCAATGCGCATGCGGTCCAGCGCAAGCGGAAGACGCGTGATCGCGAGATCCACCGGTTCGGTAAGGCCGTAAGCCAGCGGCATCGGCGTATCGTCGGTCGGCGGACGTCAATTTGCAAGGCGATCTTTACAGCCAAACCGCGCCCGCGGTCGATGTTCATTGCACGACATGGACCGGACCGACGACAAACCGACGCCCTACACCCCGGCCGACGCCATCATCGGCGGGATGCTCGGCTGGCTGTTCATCCTCGTCGGCTCGGCGATGGTCGCGGCGACGGCGCTCGTCCCGGCGTACCTCGACACACTCGACGTCCAAGAGGCCCGCGAGATCGAGGCCGCTCGTGCCCGGATGCTCGCCGAGGAACGCCAGCGGTATCAAGACTTCCACCTGGCACTCATCGAAGAGGACCCGGTCCTGCTCGAGCGCCTGGCGATGACCGAGTTGCGCCTCAAGCCCGCGGGCACGGGCCTGGCCGAGCGGGCCGCGTTCGACCCGCTGGCGCTGGTGACCGAGCCAACCACCGACGCGCTCGACCGGGCAAGCGCCCAGCAGCCGTTGATGCGGTCGATCGAGAACGAACTGAGCCGGCCGGACCTGAAGGGCCGGGCGAGCTTCGACGCCGACATCGAACGGCCCAAGCAGACCAAGGTCCTCGGCTACGTCACCGGCGAGACCCGCCCATACGTCGCGGGGTTCGGCGCACTGCTGCTGCTGGTCGGCCTCTGGCCGCGGCGCACGTCCGTGTAAAGACACGCCATCTTTGGCGCAGAGGCTCAAGCCGCGACGTGAGGTGTTGTAGGCGTACCCGCGCGAACGTTCCATCTCCAAATGGCCCACGCCCGATGCACCGGCGATGCGTCGCGTCGCGGTTATGATCGTGCACCGATATTCAACGGCAGGGATCGCGCGTGAGAACGTCGCACGAATCATGGATCGAACAACTGCGTCAAGCGGTGCGAGGCGAGGTGTATACCGACCCCACGCGGCGCGGGATGTACGCCACCGATGCGAGCCACTACCAGGTCGTGCCGCGCTGCGTCGTTGTGCCCAAAGACGATGACGACGTCGCCGAACTGATGCGGATCGCGGGCGAGCACGGCGTGCCGATCACCGGGCGGGGCGGCGGCACCTCGTTGGCGGGCCAGACCTTCGGGCCCGGCATCGTCATCGACTTCTCGAAGCACATGAACGCGATCGTCGAGGTCAACGCCGACCAGCGCTGGGCCCGCGTCCAGCCCGGCATCGTCCGCGACCACCTCAACCAGCAATTGGCCGACCACGGCCTGCACTTCGCACCCGACCCCGCGACGACCAGCAGGGCGACCGTCGGCGGGATGATCAACAACAACTCGTCCGGCGTGCGATCGGGCGTCTACGGCATGACGATCGACCACGTCATCGCGCTGCGCGTCATGCTCAGCGACGGCGCCATCGTCGAACTCGCCGCCACGACAAACAACACGGCCAGCCGCCTTCAACCGCAGGAAGAACGCCTCACCCACCTGCGCGACGGCATCGACCAACTCATCGCCCAACACCGCGACGACATCCAACGCCGATACCCCAAGGTTCAGCGCCGCGTCGGCGGCTACGCGCTCGACGCCTTGCTCGACGAGAACCATCGCAACCTCGCCCACCTCGTCGTCGGCAGCGAGGGCACGCTGGGGCTGGTGCTCGAGGCGACCGTCAGGCTCACGCCGGTCCCGGGGGCGACCGCGCTGTGCGTTGTCCACTTCAACGACCTCATCGAATCGCTCCGCCACGTCCCCGCGATGCTCGAGCACAGGCCCTCGGCGGTCGAACTGCTCGACGAGATCATTGTCAACGAATCCATGACCAACCCGTCCACGCGCGGGCTGGCGACTTTTTACCAAGGCACGCCCAAATGTGTCCAAATCGTCGAGTTTATGGCGGACGATCAGCAAGAAGCCACCCGGCTGTGCCGCGCGTTCGCCGACGACATGAAACATCGAGGCATCGGCGATGCGCACGTCATCCGCGGCGAGCCGGAACAGATCGCCGAGGTCTGGGCACTGCGACGTCTGGGCGTCGGCCTGCAATCGAACATCGGCGGGCGCAGGAAACCGCTCGACTTCGTCGACGACGCGTGTGTGCCGATCGACAAGATGGCCGAGTATATCGAGCGGCTGCGCGCGGTCTGCGACAGCCACGGCGTGCACATGCCGATCTGCTGCCACGCCGGCGTCGGCGTGCTGCATCCCAAACCGATGCTCGACCTGCACGAAGGGGAAGACCGACAGAAAATGCGGGCGATCGCCGACGCCGCGTTCGACATGGTCGTCGCGTACGGCGGGTCCTGGTCCGGCGAACACGGCGACGGGCTGGTCCGGGGCGCGTACGTCCGGCGCTTCTTCGGCGACGAACTCTACGACGCCTTCCGGCAAGTCAAGCGCCTGTTCGATCCGGCCAACCTGATGAACCCGGGGAAGATCGTCGAGACGCCGGGCATGACCGACCACCTGCGCTACGCCGTGCCGAATTACGAACAGCGCCTCGCCGAAGTAAGGGCCAACTACCGCTACGACGAGCACGGCGGGTTCGCGCTCAGCGTCGAGCAGTGCAACGGCGTGGGCGCCTGCCGGAAGGTCGGGGCCGGCACGATGTGCCCGAGCTACATGGCGACGCGCGACGAGGACGCCAGCACGCGTGGCCGAGCCAACGCGCTGCGCCTCGCGATGTCCGGCCAGCTCGGCGACGCGGGTTTAACAAGCGAGGGCGTGATGGATGCGCTGTCCCTCTGCCTGTCCTGCAAGGCGTGTAAGGCCGAGTGTCCCAACGCGGTAGACATGGCGAAGATGAAGTCGGACGTGCTGCAGATGCGGTACGACAAGCACGGCACGCCCAGAAGCGCAAGGCTGATCGGCAACATGCCCGCGATGGCGAAACGGTTCGCGGGGCCGCTCGCGCCGGTGGTGAACAGGCTGCAGGCTTTGAAGTTCGTTCGGAAGATCGGCGAGCGCGTGGCGGGCATCGACGCGAGGCGGGTTTACCCGATGCTAAGCGGCAAGCCGCTTGGCGGGCAGTTCTTGAGGCGACCCGGCGCGATGCGATCGGGTCGACGGGTCGTGCTGTTCAACGATACTTACGCGAACTATTACGAGCCGGGCGTCGGCCTCGCGGCGATCGATTTGCTTGAGGCGTGCGGGTTCGCGGTCGAATTGGCCGACGCCGGTTGCTGCCAGCGCCCGCGGCTAAGCAAGGGCCTGGTCCGTGAGGCGAAGCGCGACGGCGCACAAACGCTGCGGCGGCTGAACGCGTTCGCCCAGCAGGGCCTGCCGATCCTATTCCTCGAGCCGAGCTGCGCGTCGGCGATCCTCGACGACCTGCCTGACCTGGTCGATGACCGCGCGTCGGGGGAGGCGGTCAAACGCCACGGCCGGATGATCGAAGACTTTCTCGCCGACGAGTTGGACGCGGGCAATCTGCCCGGCCGCTTTGTCACAGCCGATGACGACGTGTTGATCCACGGCCACTGCCACCAGAAGGCGCTCTTCGGGACGCGCGGCCTGCACCGCCTGCTCGGCTCGGTAAAAGGCCTTCGGTACAGGGAAGCCGACGCGGGCTGCTGCGGCATGGCGGGGTCGTTCGGCTACGAGCACCACGACCTTTCCATGCAAATCGGCGAACAGCGCCTCTTCCCCGCGGTGCGTGAAGCGCGACGCTCAAACGCCAGCGTCTGCGCGAACGGGTTCAGTTGCCGGCACCAGATACGCGACGGCTGCGGCGTGCAGGCGAAACACTGGGTGGAACTGGTTCGGTTCCAGCGTGGGTGAGGGTGGTCGTCAGCGGCTGCGCCCCGCCGCCTTGTACTTCTCAAGCAGCGCATTCAGTTCCGCGACGACGTCGGGGTGGTCGGCGAAGACGTTGTGTTCTTCGGCCCGGTCGCTGGAGAGGTTGTACAGTTGCCCCTTGATCCCCGCCTCTTTGTCGGCCTTGGTATCGACGCGCGTGAACCCGCCCGATCCCAGCCCGTCGATCAGCTTCCAGTCGCCCTTGCGGATCGCGAACGTGCCGTTGAGAGAATGATGCACGATCGCCTCGCGCACCGGCTCGTCCGTGCCCTCCAGAATCGCCAGGAAGCCGACGCTGTCCTCCGCCTCGTTGTCGCCGAGCTCGTGGCCAACAACCTGCGCGATCGTCGCGTAGAGGTCGGTCAGGCAGACGACCTGCTCGCTGACGGTGCCGGGCTCGACCTTCGCCGGCCAACGCACGACGAACGGCACGCGGTGGCCGGCCTCGTGGATGTCGGCTTTCTGCCCGCGCCAGCCGTTGTTCGCGTCGTGATCGAACCGCTCGATCTGGTTGTCCGGCCAGTGCGAGCCGTTGTCGCTGGTGAACACCACGATCGTGTTGTCGGCGATGCCGTTGCGGTCGAGCGCGGCGAGGACCCGGCCCAGCGACCAGTCGGTCTGCGCAACAAAGTCGCCGTACCACCCGACTTCCGTGTCGCCCTGGAACTCCTTGCTCGGCATCCACGGCGTGTGCGGCGCGGGCAGCGGGAAGTAGAGGAAAAACGGCGTGTCCTGATCGGCGGCGCGGTTCGCGGCGGCGCGTTGGTCGATGTAGGCGACGGCCGCTTCGGTCGTCGTGGGGAGGAACCCGTAGAAGTCGAAGCCGGGCTGCATCGCGCCGGCGCGCCAGAAGCCCCCGCCCCCGGACCACCGCCGCTTGCTCCCGGGCGTGTGGTCGGTCGGCGCCTGCTGTGCGATGTCGTCCACCAGATAGAGATAAGGCGCCATATCGAGCGACGCGGGGATGAGGTAGGAGTGGTCGAAGCCCAGCGTTAACGGGCCGCGTTCGACCTTGCTGTCGTAGTCCACCGCCTCGGCGGGGTGGTGCTTCTCGGTGATCGGCTTGTCGGTCTTGGACTTCCAGTTCCAGCCCAGGTGCCACTTGCCGACCGCGGCGCTGTGGTACCCGTAGGGCTTGAGCATCGACGCGATCGTCTCGCGGTCTTCTTCGATCAGCGCCCGGGCCCAGCCGTTCCACAGCACACCGCGCTTCAGCGAGGTCCGCCAGCAGTACCGCCCGGTCAGCGTGCCGTATCGCGTCGGCGTGCAGACGGACGAAGGCGTGTGGGCGTCGGTGAACATCATGCCTTCCCTGGCGAGCCGGTCGATGTGCGGCGTCGCGATCTTCGACCGCGGGTTGTAGCAGCCCGGGTCGCCCTGGCCCAGGTCGTCGCAGAGGATCACGATGACGTTCGGGCGGTGGGCGTGCTCGCTTTGGGCGCAGACAGGGCCGGCGATCAGCAGCAGGGACAGCAGACAAAGCAGCGTACGCATGGTGTGTTCTCTTGGTGCGCGGGATCAGAGGGGTCAGGCCATCGCGGGCGTGCCGTGGGTGTGTTGATTGCGCGGCGGTCCTCCGCCCAGCCAGGTCATCACGAGGATGACGCCGAGCATCGCGGCGACGACGACCAGCATGACGACGACGCCGACGCCGGGCGCCGACCACGGCACGACCTCGACCTGAGGCGGGGGTGGCGCGGGCAGCGGGCCCATCAGCCGGTCACGCTCGAACGGGTACTCGGCCAGCAAGGCACGCGGCTCCCACTTGCCGCCTCCCGGCCCTTTCGCAGCGAGGACCTGCTGGGGCGTGACCGGCGCGGCGAAGTTGCCCCAGCTCTGGCGGATATAAGTCAGCACGGCGGCGACCTGCGTCTCGTTGTACTGCGCCTGCGCTTCCATCGCGGCGTTGTACGGCTTGCCGTCGAGGGGGTTGATCATGCCGGGCATCTCGCCCGCCATGCCGTGCTTGACGATCGCGGCGGGGCGGTGCGGGTCGCCGAGCACCCACTGCGAGCCGGCGAGCGGCGGCATGTTTTCCATCCCCTCGCCGTGCTTGCCGTGGCACTTGTAGCAGCCGTTGCTCAGTTCGTCGTGGTAGACCGTTTCGCCCAGCGTGTAGACCGCCGGGTCGGCGCGTTCGATGCGGTACGGGTCGTAGCCCTCGGGCCATTGGTCGTCGGGCACGGCGTGCATCGACGCGAGCGCGGCCATACCGACGCGGTGTACCTCGCCCCATTGCGTGTAGCTGATCGCCTGGGCTTTCTCGACATATGCGGCGAGCTGCTCGAAGAGCGAGGCCCGGTCGTCGTTGAGCCCGACCGCCAGCTTCATCGCATCGTCCGCGGGCAGCAGGCCGTCGCCGGCCAGCGCGATAAGCTCGTCGGCGACCGACGCGGGGACCTGGCCTTCGGGCAGCGTCCGCACCGCGTCGAGCAGCGCCTGCGGGTCGCGCTCGGCGAGCTTGTTCATCGACGCGCCGCTGCGAACCTTGAGCGCGACCGCGGCGCTGCGCAGGCCCGGCTCGGGGCTATCGAGCATCGTGTCGAGCTCGTCCGCGATCGGATGCACCGCCTCGGGGGGCAACTCGAGCAGGAGCGGGGTGATGGCTTGAGCGGTTCTGGGGGGCTCGAGCACGTTGATGTGCAACAGGCCGACCAGCAACATCGCCCGCTGCTCCGGGGTCTGTTCGGCGGCCTCTAGCGTCTGCCGCCGAACCTCGAGCGGGATGTCGGGCCGTGCGAGGACCGCCTTGATGACCAGCCGCTCGTCTACTTTTTTTTTAGCTCTTCGAGCAGCGCCACCTGATCCATGGTGTACTTCTCGAACAGGCCCGCGATCGGCTCAATGCCGTTCTCCTTGAGCACCTTGATCGTCTGCTTGTGGGCGTTGCGGATCGCCGTGTCCATCGGCTGAGTCGTGACGCGGTTGGCCAGGTCGGCCGCGTCGGGCGTATCGAGGTATGCACAGGCCATGACCGCTTCGAGACGGACACGCATGTCGCGATCGGTGACGCTCTGAGCGATGAAGGACTTCGCGTCCGCGGGTGCCATGTCGCCGAACTGCAGCGCGATGCGAAGGGCGCGGACGCCGCCGGCACGGACCATCGGCTCGCGGGCCCGCATCACCTCGTCCACGACCTTCATGTCGATCTTGCCCGCGCCCTGCTGGACCCACAAGGCCTCGAGCGCCCAGCGGTCGTAGTCTTCGTCACGCGGGTTCTGCTTCATCAGCCAGTCCGTCGCGGCCTTGCTGACCTTGTCTGCGTCCATGTTCTGCAAGAGCCTGCGGGCGCGGTCGCGCGTGTTCTGCTCGGGCACCTTGAATTGCTCGAACAGCTCGTCCATGCTCAGCTTCGTCAGGTCCGGGGTGTCCACCAGCGGCCGCGTCTTGTGCGTCACACGGTAGATCCGGCCGTGGCTGCGGTCCCGACGCGGGTCACGCAGGTTGAACTGCATGTGACCGATCAGCGGGTTGACCCAGTCGGCGATGTACAGCGCGCCGTCCGGCCCGAGCTCGGAGCACACCGGGCGGTAGTTGCCTTCCTTGCTGGAGAGGATCGGCTCGGGCATCGGCTCGGAGCTGTAGCCGGAGTTGGTCGCGCCGTCGGACTTCAGCCGGTCCCAGTTGGTGCCCAGAAAGCCGATGCACTGGCTGTGCACGTAGGTGCCCTGCACGTCGTCGGGGAAGTGGCGCGAGTAGATGATCTCGCAGCCCGCGGTCGGCCGGCCGCGCTTCACGACCGGCGGGCCCTTGGGCGGCTTGTCGGGGAAGATGTACGGGCTGATCAGCGACGAGAAGTTGTACTGCGCCGTGCCGGAAGTATCCATCAGAATCGACTGGCCGTACTCGTCAAACGTCTGGCCCCAGGGGTTGGGGTGGCCGGTGTGGCCGATGGCGATGAGCTTGCCGGTGCGTGGGTCCAGTCGCCAGATCGCGGCGTCGCGGGTGCGCTGCGTGCCGTAGGGCGTCTCGACGTTGGTGCGGGTGAACACGCCCTCGAGCATGAGGATCCCGCCGTTGGGGTCCCACACCGCGGCGCTGATCGTGTGGTGCGAGTCGGGCATGCCGAAGCCGGAGTAGACGATCTCTTTCTTGTCCGCGACGTCGTCGCCGTCGGTGTCGGTCATCTTCCACAGGTCCGGTGCCTGGCCGATGTACGCCGCGCCGTTCGCATCGATGACGAAGCAGGTGGGGATCGTCATGTACCGGGCGAAGGTCGTGCATTTGTCGGCCTTGCCGTCGCCGTCGGTGTCGTCGAGGATGATGAGCTTGCAGTCCGACGGCCAGTCGTTCGCGTCGGCGGGCATCGGGTGGGGGTACGTCGGCGAGCAAAGCACCCACAGACGGCCCTTGTAGTCGAACGTCATCGCCAGCGGGTTGGCCAGCTCGGGAAACTCGCGCTCGGACGCGAACAGGTTGACCTGGTAGCCCTCGGCGACCTGGAACGTCTTGAGGTATTCCTCGGGGGCCTTGATCTGGTCCGGGTCGCCGACCGCTCGGGTGATCTTGGGGATCTCGATCTTCACCGGCGTCCACTGGTCTTCGGGATAGGTGAAGTTGCGTGGCTGCTCTTCCCAGATCGCCTTGCCCGTTGGCGGCTTCGCGAACAGCTGGCCGACCGAGGGCTTGTCCATCGCCCACATCGCCTTCTCCCGCCCCTCGGTCATGCGGTCCCACTGGTCCAACTCCGGCGGGAAGTTCACGACGCCGAACGGCTTGTGCCGACGGCCCCAGACGTACTCCGTGTTCGTCGCGCGGTAGCGCAGGCGGAACTGGTAATGCTTGTCGTAGGCGACTTCGCGGAGCTTCTCCGCCTTGTCTTGCGCCCCGTTGTCCGTGCCGCCGTCCCACCAGCCAAGTTGCCTGGCCATTTCGCCGGCGTAGACGTAGCAGCCGAACTCAGTCGGCGCGATGCCGTTGTTCGTCAGCGGCGGCTCTTTTGCATCCACCACACGCGGCGAGAGATTGAACAGGTCGACAAAGACCGCCCCCTTGTCCTCGGCGACCTTCTTCATCGCGGCGGTGTACGCCTTGAGGACCTGGTTGCGCTCGACGACCGCGTCGCCCGTGACCCAGTTGCCGCCGAGGTCTTCGTGCGCGATCGGCGAGACGAGCACGATCTTCGGCGACGATTCGCCGTTGTACTTCGCGTTCAAGTGCTTATCGACCTGCTTGGCCAGGTCCGCCTCGAACTTACCCACGCCCGCGAGCCCGTCGAACGACTCGCTCATGCCGAAACACATCACGACGACGTCCGCGCCGTGGCGCTTGAGGTAGAAGTCTGCGGGCGGGACGCTGTGCTCGCGCGGCATGTCGTCCACCTCGTCGGCCGAGTTGGGCACGCTGCGGATCACGATCTTCTTGTCCGGGTTCGCCGCGTGGACCATCGCGTCGAAGTACCCGCTGAGCGCGAGGCGTTCGGCGAACGTGTTGCCGACGACGACGATGCTGTCGCCCTCGTTGAGCTCCAACGCTGCGCGTGCCGGGGCCGAAACGATCAGCATCAGGACAAGGGTCGATACCACACTGAAGGTCTGTTTCATCATGCGTGCCATGCGGGGTTTTGGTCCAGCGGTTTCAAACCCAGCCATCCTGGGTGCGTTCGGATCGATCCGTTCGGGTCGATCACTGACAAGGGTACAGCTTCAACAAGACGCCTGCAGTCTAGGGCCCCAGCGCGTGGTCGGCGGGTTTGAGCCCGGCCTTGTACGCCTTGTTGTCGCCTCGGCTAAAGCCGTAGTTGTTGGGCTTGTAATCCCCGACCAGATCGACCTGCAGGCCGTCCGCCGGGATGCTGTCTTCCATCCCCAAGGCCCAGAAGGCGCCTTGGATGATCATCCGCCGCGTGCCCTCGACCAGTAGATCGACCGACGCGCCCATCGTCGTCACAAAGGCCCGGCCCTTCTTGCCCGGGGTGGCCTCGTAGACGTGCGTCCAGGCGACGGGCATCATCGGGTTGTTCTTTTCGTTTTCCATCAAAGGCTCGTCGAACGACGTGCCCTGCAGCGCCCCGCCGAGCACGATCGGTGTCGCCTCGGGCTTCATAGGCAGATTGACCCGGTACACGCCGGTCTTGCCTCCGATGTCGCCCGGCTTGATGCCACGCACGATCGGGTGGTCTTTGGCGTCCTCGGCGATGATGCCGCGGATGTAGCCCTGCTTGTTGCCGACGTGGTGTCCCGCCCAGGTCTCGCCAAAGATTTGCCGACCAAACCCGCCTTCCCAGCCCTCGACGTCGCTGCGGAAATCGTACTTATAGAATGTGCTTCCTTGGGGGATCTTGAAAGCGTGCGTGGCGGGACGCATCCCGACGACAGGCTTGCCGGTCTTCAGGTAGGCGTCGATGTGCTTCATCTGCTCGTCGGGCAGGTTGCGGAAGCGTGTGACGATGATCAGCAGGTCGGCGGTCTTGAGCGCTTCGAGCCCGGGGATGTGGCGCTGGTTGTCCGGGTCGATCTCGCCGGTCTCCGGGTTCTGTGAGAACAGGACGGTGCACTTGAAGCCGTAGTGCTTCGACAGCATCTTGCCGAGTTGTGGCATGGATTCTTCGGACCGGTACTCCTCGTCGCCGGCGACGAGCACGACGTGCTTGCCCTTGCCCGGCCCCTCGCCACCGGGGTACGTGACCCACGGCTGTTCGTGGTCGTCGGCCAGCGCGGCTTGGCAGCAGAGCACCAGACACGCCAGCCACGCGAGTGCGAGGCGGGTGGGATTCGAGGTCGGCCGGTGGGGGCGGGGCATGGTGGGCTCCGATCGGGTGCGGCGGTGCGGTGTGGCTTCAAGCATGACTGCGCGAGGGTTTTCATGTTACAGCGCCGGCGGGGTTTGGTCAGCGCGGCGGGGTGGATCGCGTCCGCGGGCGGCCGCGACTGTATAAAATGATGCGGGCGACGTATCGACACGCTTGGGTGTTTGGTACGCTGCACGTTTGCCCGTATCCGAGCCAGAGGGACCTACGCCATGCCCCGCCCCCAACGCCGCTTTTCGAGACAACGCAAGCCCGCCGACCCGATGCTGATGGGCGAGCCCTCGCCCGCGCTGACCAAGATCGCGCGGATGAACACGCAGAAGCTGACCGAGCACATCCAGACGATGCAGACCGAGGCCGAGCGCCTGGACACGCGCATCGCCAACCTGTCGAACATCGACCCGCCGGACGAGGAAAAAATCGCCCAACTCAAGTCCCACCGTGAACGCCTCGCCGCGCTGACCGAGGCCGCACGCGAGCAGCTGGCCGGCAAAATCCAGCGGCGCAACCAGCGCAGCGCCGGCGGGTACCGCTGACGGCCGGTTCGCCGCCACGCTGATCCGAGGCTTGCCTCGCTCCGACCCGGTAGCCCAATCGGCAGAGGCAGTGGATTTAAAATCCATCCAGTGCGGGTTCGAGTCCCGCCCGGGTCATTCTCAACCGAAGCGGATGGCCTGGTCCCGGTCGCTCGCGTATCGGGTCCATCCCAGCGCCCGACGGGTTGTGTCGGCCGGCCACTCGCTCCCGCCGGTCGCCCGGGGTTCGTGGTGACGGTGATCAATCCGGCGTCTGCCCGGCGATGAGAATGGTCGAACGGGGGATCGGTGTTCGAGACCGGCTCTGCCGCTTTCGGGTTATTTCGGTGCCGGGCGCGAGCGTTCTTGCAAACATCGCCTGCGGTCTGTCCATTAGTAGTAGCAAGACCGAGTCGGTCATGCGATGGCTGATCACAGGCATGGATCAACGAGACGAACAACCCGCCGAGTTCGTGAATCGCATCCTCGCGGTTCAGCCCCGGCTGAGGGCGTATATCCGGATGGCGGTGTTCAATCCCAGCGACGTCGGCGACATCGTGCAGGAAGTCGTGACCACCAGCTGGGAGCACTACGCGCGTTACGACCCGAGCCGGCCCTTCGACGCATGGGTTATGGGGATCGCGCGCAACCGGGTACACGAGTACCGGCGTGATCAGAGCCGGCGGGCGAGCCCGCTGACGATGGATGTCCTGCATCTGATCGAGTCGGAAGCCGACGACCTGGAGCACACCACGGCCCAGATCGAAGACGCGCTCGAGTCGTGTCTCAGCAAGCTGCCCGCCGAGGATTATCAACTGGTCCGCACGCGTTACGAGCGGTCGGATTCGAACCGCGCGGCATCGAAACTGTTGGGCAAGAGCGAATCGACGATCAGCCGGGCATTGAATCGGATTTACGCCAGGCTGCTGATCTGCATCAAGCAGTACCAACGCGGGCCGGAGGTGCAGCCATGAGTGACACGCCCGACCCATCACGACGCGTGCCCGCCGAGTTGCTTTCGCTCTGCGGCAAGCTGCGGGACCAGGCGATCACGGATGCCGAGGCGCAGCGTCTGTCGGCGTTGCTGAAGGCGAGCAGCGAAGCCAGGCGGTTTTTCCGCGCGTTCATGGCGTTGGCTTCCGCGCTCGAAAACCGGGGCGTGTACGAAGAAGCGCTCGACACTGAGCGGGACGAAGACCAGGGAATCGCGGTGCTGTTCGACCTCTTGCTGGCAGAGCGACAGGCGGTCGTGCGCTTGCGCGTCGAGGCCAGCAATGAGGACCAGCCCGGGCCGTGCGAATCGGGCGAGTCGTCGCTGAGCCGAGGCGAGGTGGCGGGGGCCTTGCGCTACTTGTTGGTGAAGTGGGTCCGATCTGCGCCGGCGAGGTGGGCCGCGGCCGCGGCGGTGGTCGCGTTGGTGCTCACGCTGTCCGTTGTTTTCATGGGGGGCAACCGCGGCGAGCTTGCCCAGCGGCGAGGCCCGGTCGATCCATCGCCGGCCCCGTTGCCGACGCCCGCGGTCGCCGCCCTCACCGCCGAGTTCGGTGCGGTGTGGGAGCGTCGTCCGGGGCAGGACTTGTACGCCGGGCAACGCTTCACGCTCAACGCGGGCATGGCCGAGGTGACGACCGCCAGCGGCGCGGTCCTGTTGCTCGAGGCCCCGGCGACGATCGAGCTGCTACGAAACGACAACGCCATCCGCCTGCACGCCGGCAAACTGGTCGGGGTGTGCGAGACGCAGCGGAGCGAGGGTTTTGTCGTCCACACGCCGCACATGAATATCAAGGACCTGGGCACGCGGTTTGGCGTAGACGCGACCGCCCAGGCCACCACGCGTGTCCACGTGTTCGAGGGCCGGGTCGAGGCGGCCACGCCCCGTCACGCCGGCAACTCGGTGCATCGCCAACAGCTGAGTTCCGGCATGGCCCTGGCCGCAGGGGCGGGCACGGGATTCAAGCCAGTTACGTTCGACCCGAACCGGTTTGTCATTGATGCCCGCCTCGAAGCGTACCGGCCCGATTTCGCTGGCACGCGGGTGTCCTGGCTCGGTCAACTGGTTGGGGGCCTGGAACAGGACCAGCGCGAGGCGGACACGCTGCAGGTCTTCATCGAGCGGCGAGGCACAACACTCGAGCAGCCCGTCCCGGTCGATTTCAACGCCGACCAGCCATGGGACCCACAAGCGCCGCTCGGGCAACACGCGGTCCAGGCGGGCGTGCGTGTCGATGTCTACCTGCTGCACTTCGACCTTGTCGAAGGATTCGAGGACCCCCAGCAACTGGTCCTCGACTTCGGCCGGCCGATCCTTGGTGTCATCGTCTCCCAGGACACGCTGGATGCGACCGACGCCGTGCTCGGCGCACCCGGCGTCGGCTACCCGAGCTTCCCCCGCCTCCCAGGCTTGTACGGCGGCGGACACCGCGGGCTCAACTACATCCCCGCTGAAGCGGAAGGCGACTTAGTGCAGCCGGAATACACCAACGACCTGGCAACCATTTCCCCCAGCGGCACCCGGTTGCAACTCAGACTGTGGGGCGGGCACGGAGAGCCGTGGTCCAAGATGGATCAGGTCCGCGTGCTGGTCCGATCGGGCCGTGATGATACCGATGGCCCCCCGTAGGCCGGCGTTTCGGCCGACCGACCCTTTCGTATCGCATCGCTCACAACCCTTTCACCCTTAATGGAGGATTATCAGATGAAAATCGAATCAATGAAGTGTGCCTTGATGGCGGCCCTTGCCGGGGCCGCGTGCGCAGGAACCGCCCATGCGGAGACGTTCCTCGCAACATTTGACTCGCGTTCCGAAACAGACGGCGATCCTGCTCCGACCAACGCAACGGCGACGGACCTCGCGGTGGGTCCGGTGTCTGCCGGCCGCTCTTTTCGAACCTACCTGACCTTTGATCTGACCGGCGCGACCACCGTCAACCCGGGTGGCTCGGTTGAACTGACCCTATCGCGTTTCAGCTCGCCGGCCGGCAACAACCCGAACGAAGCCAACACCTCGTCGCTCGAACAGACCTTCACACTGTTCCAGGTCGCGTCGGATTGGGACGGTTCAGTCGCGCCGGGCCCGGAGGGGACCGCCGTGGATACCGCGGATGTGACCCCCGCGATAGGCAACCACTCTGAAGACCTGGTCTTTAACGGTGCCGGTCTGCTGAACGCTTTCAATAACGCGGTCGGCGGCGTGCTGTACCTGGGGATCAAGTCGGACCAGGAGAACGCCGACGCCCGCAGCTTTGTCTGGTACGGCTCGTCCGAAGACCTCGGAGGCGGGCCGGTCATCAACACCGTCGTCTCCCCGGCCATCCCCGGCGACACCGACGGCGACGGCGACATCGACGACTCGGACCTCGGCACCGCCTTCTCCAACTACACCGGCCCGCTCGCGCCCGGCACCGGCGGCAAGACCGCGGCCGACGGCGACACCGACGGCGACGGCGACGTCGACGACAGCGACCTGGGCACCGCCTTCTCCGGCTACACCGGGCCGCTGGGCCAGGCCAGCGTGCCCGAACCGACCAGCCTCGCCCTGTTAGGCCTCGGCGGGCTGATGATGGCTCGACGCCGACGCGCGTAACGCACCCGCTCGATCCTCCTTCTCCCGCTCAAGCCGCACATGGGTTGGGCGGGGATTTCGGCAAAGGGCAGGCATCGCCCGCTCATCGCCCTTACCAACCGCCTGCAACGCCGCGCGCTACGGCCTCAAAGCCAACGCAACAAACAACACACGGCACGCTAATCAGGAGCATGACCATGCAGCATCCGAAACCCGCTCGAACCGAGCAGCACGCCTTCACCCTGATCGAGCTCCTGGTCGTCATCTCGATCATCGCGCTGCTGATCGCGATCCTGCTGCCGGCGCTCGGCAAGGCCCGTGAAGTCGCCATCATCACGCAGTGTGCGACACAGACCCGCGGCCTGGCCCAGGCGCAGATCACCCAGGCGATCGACAACAAGGACGTGTTCCGCGACGTCGGCAACGAGACGGGTGAGTGGGACGACCCGGCCGTGCCCGGGTCCAACGCCTCGCGGCTGTATTCGTACTGGATCAACGTCGAGGCGAAACGCGACCTGAACGAGGCCTACGGGAACCCGCGCGACTACTTCTACTGCCCCGCCAACCAGGACTGGAACACCGACGAGTTCTGGACCGGCAGTTGGCAGTCTCAGCCTTACTCGGTGGTCGGTTACCAGTTTTTCATCGGCCGAGAATCATACTACGACCCCCGTGCGAGAGGGCTTTCGGGGTTCGAAGAAGTCCCCGCCGGCGAGCGTCGGTTCCACCGCACGCTCGAGGACAACGCGTACTACGACGTGCTGATCGCGGACCTGACACGCTACTACGGCACGTCGTTCCACCGCGGATCGACGCGGGCCTCCAACCATATCGACGAAGACGTCGCCAGCGTGACGACGATGCCCGCGGGGTCCGGCGGGGCAAACGTCTCCTACATCGACGGTTCGACCTCGTGGAAGGCTCAGAACGAACTGGGCCAAACCGAGGGCACCTACAAGGGATTGCACCAGTTCCGCTTTGGCGGGTCGAGGCACTGGTTTTGATCGGCGGCCGCGGCAGCGCATGTGTGCGACACCATTGAGCTGCTTGTCGGAACAAAACGCGGACGACGCCCCGCCTGTCCTGTAAGATTTCCACGTCAAGATCCTCTAGTAAGACAACGCGCCTGACGACCGACCCGATCCGCGAGGACCAGCCCTATGCAGCCCATTTCTCGACGCCGATTCATCCGCGTGCTTGGCGGCACGACGTTCGCCTTCGCGACCTTCCCGCAGCTCGAGCGGGCGCTGTCGATGCAGACCGCGTCCAAGGGCGTGCTCGTCGAGTGCGAGTCGTTTGCCGACCCGGGCGGGTGGAAGCGTGACACGCAGTTCATCCACGAGATGGGCGGGGTCTACCTGCTCGCGCACGGGATGGGCAAGCCGGTCGCCAACGCGAAGACCACGGCCCGGTTCGACGAGCCGGGCACGTACCGCGTGCTGGTGCGGACCAAGGACTGGTGCCCGGGCGACTGGCAGTCGCCGGGGCGGTTCAAGGTCCATGTCAACGGCAGTCCGCTCGCGAAGACCTTCGGTGAATCGGGCAGGGGGTGGGGCTGGGAAGAAGGCGGCAGCGTCGAGGTCAAGGCGGGGCAGAACACGATCGAACTGGAAGACCTGACCGGGTTCGACGGTCGGTGCGACGCGATATATTTCAGCAAGGACCCGGGCGACGTCCCGCCGAACGACCCGCTGGAACTACTCAAGTGGAAGGACGCGGTGACAGGCCGGGGCGTCGCGCCGTCGAGCGAAAAGGCGTTCGACGTGGTGATCGTCGGCGGGGGGATGACCGGCTGCGGCGCGGCGCTCGCGGCGGACAGCCAGGGCCTTAACGTCGCACTGGTGCAGGACCGCCCGATGCTCGGCGGCAACGCGAGCGCCGAGGTCCGCGTCCACACGATCGGCATCGCCGGCAAGAATAAAGAACTGATCGGCCGGATCGACACCAAGCACTACCCCAACGGCCACGCCGACGCCATCCTCGACCAGGCCAAACGCGACCGCGAGATGGCCAAGACCGATATCACGATCTTCACCGACCACCGCGCGGTCGGCCTGGAGATGGACGGCGACACGATCGTCAGTGTCGACGCGCGCGAGAACGGCACCGGCAAGATCACCCGATTTAGCGCGCCCGTCTTCATCGACTGCACCGGCGACGCCTGGCTGGGCCAATGGTCGGGCGCGGAAAAACGTTACGGCCGCGAGTCCGCCGACGAGTTCGGCGAGTGGTGGGACAAGTACGGCGAGCGCTGGGCCCCGAAGAAGCCCGACAACCGTGTCATGGGCACGAGCATCCTTTGGAACAGCGAAAAGAGCAAGGCCGCCGAGCCGTTCCCCGACGTGCCCTGGGCCATGCCGGTGGCCAAGGACCACAAGGCGATCAACGGCGAGTGGTACTGGGAGTACTCGGACAACACGCTGAACCAGATCACCGACGCCGAGCAGATCCGCGACCACCTGTTCCGCGCGATCTACGGCAGCTTCGCCAACGCCAAGCGCGATCCCAAAAACGCCCCGATCAAGCTGAAGTGGGTGGCCTACGTCGGCGGCAAACGCGAGTCGTGGCGGCTGATGGGCGACTACATCTTCAAGCAGGAGGACGCGACGCGGGGGACCGAGTTCCCCGACGCGGTGGTCGAAGAAACACGCGAGCTCGACGGCCACTACCAACGCAAGTACGACGGGCTGAACGTCGACTTCCTGTCCAAGGCGATGTTCATGAAGACGCCGCGGTACTACATCCCGTTCCGCTGCCTGTACTCGAAGAACATCCCGAACCTGATGATGGCCGGGCGGTGTTTCAGCTGCTCGCACATCGGGCTGGGCGGGCCGCGGGTCATGAAGACCTGTGCGCAGATGGGCATCGCGGTGGGCTACGCGGCGGCGCTGTGCAAGAAGCACGACGCGCTGCCGCGCGAGGTCGGGCAGAAGCACATCAAGGAACTGCGCGGGCTGGTTGGTTACGCTTGAGCATGATCGCTAGAGCCGCTTGACCGATGACTGCCCTGATCCGACACATCGCGAACCTCGGGCTGCTGCTGTCGTTTACCACGCTGGCGGTGACGGGTGTGATGTCGTTCGTCCTGCCGTTCTCGATCACGACCGCCCGGGTCCACATCGTTTTCGGTCTCGCGACGGTGCTGCTGGTCGGCCTTCACCTCGCGACGCGGCTGCGTTACTTCACGCGGATCGCGAAGCAGACGGTCGCGCTGAAAAGCAAGGCGAAACCGCAGGCCCCGCGTTGGCTGGTCGTGGGCGTGGCCGTGGTGTGGGCCGGGTTGCTCTACCTCTCGCTGGCCGATTTGCAGCCGACGCGTGCGCTGATCGCCACCGGGTACGAGGCCCGGCACAAGGCGGAGATCTTCCGCGCCACGCCGCAGACCGCTTACGAAAAACTCGGGCAGACCCACCGCGTCGTGTCTTTATCGCCGAGCTCGGGTCAGCTGCTCGTCGAGGTCGAGGTCGAGTACAAGCAGGCGCTGGAGAAGCAGCCGGCCGCGGCGATCTGGGCCGAGGACACGCGCGGCAACATGATCCAGACGTTGTTTGTAGACGAGGCGTTGGCTTACTCGGCGACGCCGACGTGGAACGGCAAGAAGACGCCGAGGCACCACATCCTCCCGATCTGGCGATTCGGGTACTCGCAGATCAACGGCGTGGACCCGGTCGGCGATGTCAACGCCGTGACCGAGGCGACGCCTAAGCACAGCTTCTCGATCGAGCAGCAGCTGCTCACCGACGACCCGCGCAAGACGACGTTCAACATCTGGCTGGAGATCAACGCCGCGGGTGATCCGAACGACGCCTACCCCGACGAGCACCTCGGCCAGCCCTCGGTGCTGTACGTCGCGCAGGTCGAGATCGACTCGGACCAGGACTACTACCTGATGCAGCGGATCGCGCACGGCGGCGGTGCGGAGGAAAACGGGATCAAGCAGTACGACTTCGAAGACCTCACCACCGCGGCGGGCCTGGTCGAGAAGGTGCTAGTGCATATCCAACGCCCGGAACGTGAGTGATGCGAATAACAATAGGGACTGTCCCCATTTGTGTGTTGGCTTGTCTGCTCATGGGTTGCGATGAGCCGCCGCCCACGGTCGTGACTGGTGAGGCGATGGGCACGCGATACCACGTCACGCTGGGCGGGCACCGCGGCTCGTCGGACGCGATCGACGCGGAGGTCGCCCGGCTGCTCGACGCGATCGAGGACGAGGCGTCGCAGTGGCGCTCGGCGAGTTGGGTGTCGGGCTTCAACGCGAGCCGGGCGACCGAGCCGGTCGCGGTGCCGGGGCACGTGTGGGCGATGCTGGTCGTGGCCGAGCGGGTCTGGCGGGACAGCGGCGGGGCGTTGGACATGACGATCGGGCCGGTGGTTGAACTGTGGGGCTTTGGCCGATCGCCGAGCCCGCATGAGCCGCAAGACGCTGAGGTCGAACAGGCGCTCGAACGGTGCGGCATGGATAAGCTGGTCATCGATCACCAAGCCCGTACGATCCGCAAGCTTGACCCGTCGGTGACGCTCGATTTCTCGGCGGTTGCCAAGGGGTACGCGGTCGATCGGATCGCCGAACAACTGGACGCGCGCGGCGTCGATGACTACCTCATCGCGTTCGGCGGGGAGGTCCGCGCGAAAGGCGACGGCCCGGATGGCGAGGGGTGGGCGGTCGCGGTCACACGTAGGAACGGGTCGGCGCGGGCCGGTGCGGCGCGGCGCGTCGTTTTGAAAAACGCGGCCGTCGCGACGTCGGGCGGCGGCCAGCAGCAACGCGCCGCCCCGGGCGGCGACGCGGTGACGCACTTGATCGACCCGCGCACCGGGAGGCCGATACGGCATGGGGCGTCGCCGGTGACGGTGCGCGCCGACTCGGCCGTGTTGGCAGACGCTTGGGCGACGGCGTTATCGGCGACGCCGACCGATGAGCGCGAAGCGATGGCCCGGCGGGGCGGGGTCGAGTGGATGGATACGGCCGAATGATCAATCCCGTCCGCGGCGCGCGTTCGGGTTCGCTTGGTCGTTTGGCTCGTTATCGTTGTTGCCTTTGCCGTTGCCGCCGGCGTTGTTGTTGCCCTTGCCCTTGTTGGGGTTTGCCGGCTTGTGGCCGGTCGCGGCTTCCTCGGCGTGCTCTTCGGGCGAGCCGGTGACGACGAACCGCAGCCCGCCGCGGTGTTGTTTGAGCATCAACTCGTTCACGCCGATCTCGGTGCCGGCGTGGTAGGTCTCTCGGTCGTGAAGGATCGGCTGGTCGAGGGCGCGGTCGAGCTCGGTGGCCTTGAGTGCATTAAACGCCGTGGCCCAGCGGTAGCTGGTGCCCAGGACCTGGCTTCGTTCGGTTTCGTCGCTGGGGCAGAAGGTGACGTTGGGCGTTTGTAGGCGTGGGCCGACCAGTTCGGGCAGCGACATGCCCGGTTCGTGAGGGGGCAGCTCGGCCAGCCGCGGCAGCATGCCGTAGTCCCGCAGGTGGCCGTTCACCGCCCCGCCGATCTCCGCAAGGTTTTGTCGGCAGACGACCGAGCGGGCCTCGGCGTTGGCGTGGCTGAGCATCGGCAACGACAAGGCCATGAGGACCGCGACAAGCGCGAACACCATGACCAACTCGATCAGGCTCAACCCCCGCAGACGTGCAGACATGGGGCGCACCCCTTTCCGGGGCGACCGCGGGCAACAGACGATGGATTCCGTTCCGGCTCCCGAGCGGACGCCCGTCTTTCTCCAAGAACGACACAAGCATACCCCCCGATCGGGACGCTGTCACGCGAAATTAAACAGGGATTTTCGACGGCACCAACGGGCTCAGGTCGTGTAGTCCGCGTTGATCGCCACGTACTGCCGGCTCAGGTCGCAGCCCAGCCAGACCGCCTCGGCGTCGCCGCGGTGCGCGTCCAACTCGATCACCACGCGGTCGGCCTTCATCTTCTGTGCCAACTCGGCGAGCGGGGCGGGGTCGGTGACCGTCGGGCTGCCGGCCTCAAAGACGGTCACGCCCTGGATCTTCACCGTGAAGTTGGCCGGGTCAAGCTCGACGCCCGCCTTGCCCGCGGCCATCACCAGCCGGCCCCAGTTCGGGTCGCAACCGTGGATCGCGCACTTGACCAGCGGCGAGTCCGTGACCGCCCGGCCAATCTTGTCCGCATCAAAAAGACTCCCGACCCCTTTTATGCGCACTTCGAATGTACGCGTCGCGCCCTCGCCGTCCACGACGACCTGCTCGGCGAGGTCTCGGCAGGCGGCGGTCAGCGCGTCGGTGAACGGGGCGAACCCCGGACTGTCCGGGCCGGTGACTTCATGGTTGCCCGCCGCGCCGCTCGCGAGGACGTACATCGTGTCGCTCGTGCTCGTGTCGCTATCCACCGAAATACGATTAAACGACCGCGCGTTCGCGAGCTTGAGCGCTTCGTGCAGCGCGTCGGGCGGTATCGCCACGTCGGTCGTCAGGAAAACGAGCATCGTCGCCATCGACGGCGCGATCATGCCCGAGCCCTTGCCGATGCCCCCGATGTGGCACGGCTTGCCGTCGAGTTCGAACGATTGGAGCGTACACTTCTCGACGAGGTCGGTGGTGAGGATGCCCTTCATCGCGGCGTGGTCGTGCGCTTCGCCCCGGCCGAGTTTGCCGGCCAGGCCGCGGATACCAGCAGTGACTCTCTCGATCGGCAGCGGCCGGCCGATGACGCCGGTCGACGCGGGCAAGACGTCGTGCGGGTCGCAGCCCACGACTTCGGCCGCGGCTTGGCACATTTGGATCGCGTGCTGCTCGCCGCCCTTGGCCAGCGTCGCGACGTTGGCGTTGCCGGAGTTGGCGACGATGGCCTGCGCGGTGCCGAAGCCCCGGCCTTGCAAATGCTTCTGACCCACGAGCACGGGCGCGCCCTTGAACTGGTTGGTGGTGAACACCGCCGCGGCGCTGCACGGCCGGTCCGCCGCGATCAGGCACAGGTCCGGCTTGCCCGAGGCCTTGATGCCGCAGGTGTCGCCCCCCGCGATGAAGCCTTGTGGGACGGTGATGCTGGCCAGTGAGTCGGGGCGTGTAGGGGGCATGGCGAAAGAGTATAATGCTCGTTCGGCCCGATCTCGTGGCCGAACACCCAAAACCTAAAACCCAACACCCACCCCCGGAACAACAACAGGAGCACGCGATGCCCGTCGCCGACTACGACACCTACGTCCGCATGCTGGACAACGCCTTCAAGAACCATTTCGCCTACCCCGCGATCAACGTCAGCTCGATGGTCACCGCCAACGCCGCGCTCAAGGCTTTCGCCGACGCCAAGTCCGATGGCATGATCCAGGTCTCGACCGGCGGGGGCAAGTTCGCGTCGGGCCTGGTCAACGGCGACATGGTGATGGGCGCGATCTCGATCGCCGAGCACATCCACCGCGCCGCCGAGAAGCTGGACGTCAACATCGTCCTGCACACCGACCACTGCCCGCCCGACGCGGTCGACACGTTCATGGTGCCGCTGATCGAGGAGTCCGAGCGCCGCGTCGCTGAGGGCAAGCTGCCGCTGTACAACAGCCACATGCTCGACGCGTCGGGCCTGCCTTTAGAAGAAAACCTCGCACTCTCCCTGCCGATCTTCGAGCGCATGGCCAAGATCGGCCAGATCATCGAGATCGAGGCGGGCGTGGTCGGCGGCGAGGAAGACGGCGCGGCCGGCAGCGAAGACACCCCCGAAGAACACCTCTACACCACGCCCGAGGACATGGTCCGCGTCTACGAGGTGATGAGCAAGGTCGACGGCACCTACATGTTCGCCGCGACCTTCGGCAACGTCCACGGCAGCTACAAGCCCGGCGCGGTCAAGCTGCGTCCCAAGCTGCTGAAAGAGGGTCAGGACGCCATCAAGGCCAAGTTCGGCGAAGACGCCAAGTTCTACCTCGTCTTCCACGGCGGGTCGGGCTCGGAAAAACACGAGATCGAGGAAACCCTCGGCTACGGCGTTATCAAGATGAACGTCGACACCGACTGCCAATACGCCTTTACCCGACCGGTCGCGGCGCACATGTTCCAGAACTACGACGGCGTCCTCAAGGTCGACGGCGAAGTCGGCGTGAAGAAGCAGTACGACCCGCGCGCCTACCTCAAGAAGGCCGAGCAGGCCATGGCCGACCGCGTTATGGAAGCCTGCAACGACCTGCACTCGACGGGCAAGACCCTCGGCGCGGGCGCGGCGGTGTAAGCCCGTCGCGAAGACAGCAACGCCTTAGAAAATAGCCCCCATCGCAAGATGGGGGTTGTTTTGTTAGATTCCGCAACGATTCGCGCTAGCACGTGCGCAGGTCGTCACATGGTGAGTCGCATCCCGAAGGTTAACGATGGACAAGGCTTGTTTCCTTTTCATGCTCGTGTCGGCGATCACGTTGGTGCCGGGCTGCGCGACCCAGCCTCAGCGCACGTACTACGTGCTGCCTGAGGCGGCCGGTGACAACAACCGGATCGCGGAGCACGCGAACGTGTTCGTCCACCTCTCGAATCAGGGGATGAGCGATCACCTCAAGTTTTTCTTCGAGATCAAGCAAGCGTCTTCAGATGATATTTTTGGTGAGCGCGTGCAAGGCAGCGGTTGGGGGATCATCGGCTTTGGGCCACACACCTATTGGAGCTACGGGTACGCGATCCCGCCCGGGCACTACGTCTTGGTTTTCGATGACCATATCGGCCAGGAATGGCACCACGCATTCGTCGTTGACGAACGGCCGATGCATTTGGACCTGACGTACTGGCTGCGTGAAGATCGCGAGGCGTTCGAGAGCCGGGGCGAGCGGCTGTATCGTGCCGACTTGAAAGTACGCGAATCGGATCAGGAGCCAGTCGTTTTCTAGATCACGTGCTGGAGATGTTCGCCGCGTTCCGATGCGTATGGTGGCATCGGGTTATGCTGTTGCACCGATTCACACCCCGCCGAGGCTGCCATGACGACCGCGACCGCGACATCCAACGACTACGCCCAACTGCTCGACCACCTCAAGCAGGCTTCGCTGCTCGGCTCGACCGCCGCGATCCTCGGCTGGGACCAGGAGACGCTGATGCCCGCCAAGGGCCTGGCGCACCGGACACGCCAGCTTGCGCAGCTCGCGCGCATGAACCATCAGATGAAGACCGACCCGCACGTGGGCGAGTGGCTGAACGCGTGCGAATCCGGCAGCGGATCCACGGCCGACCCACTCGGTGTCGAGGCGGTCAACCTGCGCGAGTGGCGGCGGGAGTACGACAAGGCGACAAAGCTGCCCGAGGCGCTCGTCGTCGAGATCGCCCAGACCACCAGCCAGGCCAAGCACGAGTGGGCCGAGGCGCGCAAGGCCAACGACTACGCGCGGTTCAAACCGTGGCTGCAGAAAGTCATCGACCTGAACCTTCAGAAGGCGAGATGCTTCGGCTGGGATGCGGCCGGGGGTGGCGAGCCGTGGGACGCGCTGGCGGACCACTTCGAGGCGGGGATGACCGCGGCGTCGGTCGCCGAGGTGTTTACGCCCCTGCGTGCGCGCCTGGTCGCGCTGCTCGACGACATCCTCGGCAGCAAGACGGGCCCGAGCAACACGTTCAACGAGATCAAGCTTCCCATCGAACAGCAGAAGGCGTTCGTGAAGTACGTCAGTGAAGCGATCGGGTTCGATTACGAGCGCGGTCGGCTCGACGAATCGACACACCCGTTCTGCTCCGGCACGCACTGCAACGACGTGCGGATGACCACCCGCTTCCACGAAGACAACGTGAACGATGCGCTGGGCTCGACGATGCACGAGTCGGGCCACGGCATCTACGAGCAGGGCCTGCCGGAGCAGCACCTCGGCACGCCGATGGGCCAGGCGGTCGGCCTGTCGATCCACGAGAGCCAGAGCCGGATGTGGGAGAACCAGGTCGGGCGCAGCCGGGCGTTTTGGCGCTGGTGCTACCCGAAGCTTGGCGAGTTCTTCGGCGAAGCGACCGCTGGGCTCAGCGAGGACGACATCTTCGGCGGGGCCAACCGCGTGTCGCCCGGGCTGATCCGCGTCGAGGCGGACGAAGCGACGTACAACCTGCACATCATGATCCGCTTCGAGATCGAGCGTTTGTTGATGAAGCAGGAGTTGTCTGTGGACGACCTGCCCGAAGCGTGGAACAGCAAATACGCCGAGTATTTGAAGGTGGACGTGCCGGACGATCGGCGGGGGTGCATGCAGGATATCCACTGGTCGATGGGCGCGATCGGCTATTTCCCGACGTACACGATGGGCAACCTCTACGCGGCGCAGTTTTTCGAACAAGCGGCCGAGCAGCTCGGCGACCTCGACGCGATGTTCGTGCGGGGCCAGTTCACGCCGCTGCGTGAATGGCTGAACGAGAAGATCCACGCCCACGGTCGGCGGTATCGGTCTGACGAGCTGGTCGAGGTCGTGACCGGCAAGCCGCTGAGCGCCGACCCGCTGCTGCGGCACCTCGAGGGCAAGCTCCGGCCGTTGTACGGGGTTTGAGCGGGCCAGCGACGCCCCGCCGATTCGCGGATTTTGATTCGTTTCACGCCTGTTCGGGCGTATACTCTTGGCTTACGCGTCGGGGCGGGGACAGCGTGTGGGGTGGTTCTCGCATCTCTCGACCGATGGTTCAGGCAGCCCATTCAACACGCACGGCTTCGGCCTAAGGACCGCCATGGCAGTTCGGCATAGACAACGACTCGGCACCGGTATCCCCGTGCGTTTGACCACGGCGGGCCTGCTCGCCGCGGCGCTCGCGTCGCCACACGCCCTCGGGCAGACGACGACGCAGACGTTCGCCTTCGATAGCCCGCTGGACGTGGGCACGGGCCTCGGCAAGGTCGGCGACCCGGATCGCTGGGAGTACGACCTGGGCTTTGACTGGAACGAAAACTTCCGCCTGGGCACGATCGTCGGCAGCAAGAACACGACGATCATCCCCGAGGTCAAGGTCCTGGGCAAAACGATCATCCCCAAGGTCACCGCCGACACGCGGACCGGCGCGCGTTTCACCGGTAACGTCTCCGGCGGGACGGGGCTGTTGTTCTACGCCGACTACGACGCGTCGGGCGTCGAGGCCGGCACGGCGTTCAGCTACGCCCCGCAGATCGACGTGCCCGACCAGGTGCACGTCGGCGAGTTCACGTCGCTGTCGACCAAGACCGGGCTGATCGACGACGGCAGCTTCACCGAGCAGTTTGTGGACCTGCCTTCCTTCGAGGCGGGGATGAACTTTTATTTCAACCTCGACCTGCAGACCAAGATCGAGGCGGGCCTGTTCCCCGTCGTGCCATACAGGACGACCACGTGGGACCCGGCCCCGATCAACGTCGATCAGAGCCTGCTCAAGTTCGAGTTCGACCTGGACCCCGACAGCAACCCGGGCAGCGGGGGCGGGCTGCCGCCGACGTTCACGATGTTCGAGGACACGCTGTTCGAGACCAAGGCCGGGCTGCTGGACGACGGCGGCTACGTGCTGGATAAGCAGATCAGCGTCGAGATCAAGGACAAGACCACCGGGCTGGACAAGCGCCTGGACATCGGCGAGGTGCAGGTCGTCAACCCCTTCGGCACCGACGCGGGCGGGTTCCTGGGCAACACCGGGCAGCGCAACCTCAAGATCGACACGTCGCTTAAGGACGACACGATCTCCTACACCGCCGAGTCCGACATCCTGCGCCTGGGCCTGGACCTCGACGGCATCGCGGCGTTCCTCGCGACCGGCGAGTCGTTCACGCGGATCGAAGAAGAGATCGGCGTGAACCCGTTCGACCCGACCGAGCCGTTCGCCGAGATCGTCGCCGACCTGATCGACATCAAGTACGGCCCGGAGATCGGCTACCGCGAGCGGGTCGATGTCAAGACCGACTTCAACGTGACGCTGTCGTTCAAGGACGCGGGCGACGGCAGCGCGGTATCGGTCGCACTGGACGACGACGGCTCGCTGACCATCGGCGAGACGTGGACGGGCAAGTGGTCCGAGCTGCCGGAGATCGCGATCCTCGGGACCGACGACGTGGACGTCGAGGTCGACTTCCTCGAGGTGACCGGCTCGCAGACCAAGCGCGGCGCGTTTTACCTGACCGACTACCTGCAGTTGACGCTGCTCGAACTCGAGAGCTTGAACATTTTGGACATCGTGGACCTGTCGCTGCCGCCGGTGTACCAGGGCCGGACGAGCGTGCTGGGCGCGCTCTTGGGTGAGTTCGAGTTGGAGGTCACGAACCTGACCGAGGACATCACGCCCTTCGCGGTGTCGCCCACGCTGGCGGGCGGGGCGCAATTCACGCTCAACGCGGCCCCGACGGTGCTCGTGTACTCGGCCAACGGCGACGGGGGGCTGCTCTCGACCAACCCCGGTTCGTGGCGGCAGCTGGCCGACGGCACGACGCCGACCACGCTGGCGGGCACGACGATCTACGTCGGCTTCGACAACATGGCCCAGGCGATCCTGAGCACGGGCGACACCGAGACGATGACCTTGCTGGACGCGGGCGGGTCGATCAGCGCGGGCAACGCGACCATCGCCGCCGACGCCATCCAGGTCCCCACCAACTCCACCCTCCGTCAGTTCGCAGGCCAACGCGTCTGGGACGTCGCCCGCATCGCCAACGACGGAACGATCGAGTCCTTCGGCTACACGCAGTTCGGCACCAACTCATCGGGCATCCTCCAGATCATCGGCGACGGCACGATCGTCTCGTCCTTCGGCGAGATGTCCTTCCAGCCCAACACGCTCATCCAGGGCCCGGGCCACACCCTCCGCTTCGAGCACCATCAGGAAGTCGTGAACAACGACTCCGGCCCGTTCCACTTCCTGTCCAACCTCGTCAACGCCGGCACGGTCCACTACGTCGCGTCAGAAGAAAACAGCTCGGTCTCGATCAGCAACACGCAGACTGGCGTGATCAAGGCGACCGACGGCTCGCTCGTCGAGTTCTTCACCGGCTCGATGACCAACCACGGCCTGATCCTCGCGGACACCGGCTCGGAGATCCGCATTAACCAGGGCGGCAGCGACACGTTCCTCGCGCCCGGCGGCGAGGGCGTCTTCCGCGCGGACAACGGCTCGAAGATCCTGTTCAAGGGATCGATCCAGCTCGGCGACCCGAACAACGCCAACGCCGACCTCGCCTCACGCTTCCGCTTCGAGGTCGGCGCGGGCAGCGAGATCGAGTTCGAGGGCGAGGTCCGCCAGGTGATCGGATCGTTCGCCGAGCACACCGACTACATCATCGAAGAGGGTGGCACGCTTCGGATGAACGGCATCCGGTTTCCCGACTCCGGCGGGTTCCAGGACCCGCCCGCCACCGCGTTTTCCAGCTTCATCGACGTCGTGAACCGCGGCACGCTGATCCTCGAATCGGGACGCAATTACCTTCAGTTCGACCCGACCGACCCGCTCGCCAGCCCGCCGATCGTGATCCCGCCGCGCCCGGTCGTTGCCGCGTTGAACCTGGTGAACCAGGGCGAGATCATCATCCAGGACGACGCGGTGTTCGGCTTCGAGGTCGAGATCAAGGACTACTCCGAGGGCGGCGCGACGCTGGCCGAAGGCGAGTGGACGCTCGAAGGCGAGGTGCCGACGTCGCTGTTCACGAACACGCAGTCGTTCGACCCGCGTTTTGATGCGCTCGACGGCCGGGCGGTCCTCGATATCAGCGTCGTTCAGGTCGCGAACAACGAAAACATCCTTTCGCTGACCGCGTTCGAAGACACCAACGGCGACGGCGTGGTCAACGCGGACGACGACGGCTTCGACATCACGACCTTCGACACCGACCTGTCCATCAACGCGACGAGCGTCACGCTCTCGGGCAAGGCGCTGTTCCCGTACTTCAACACCGTCGAAGAAAACGAGGGCACGATCAACCTGCGGAACTTCCAGAACTTCGTCACGCAGGGCGACCTCGTTAACACCGGTACGATCAACATCGAGTCCAACGCCCGGCTGGACGTGCAGGGCAAGCTCACCGTCGGGCTCGGCGGGGTGGTCAACGTCAACCACGTGCCGATCGCCTCCAACGCGATGCTCGACTTCAACACGCTTGAGATCATCGGCGGCGAAGTCAACACCGACGCGCAGGCGATGCTCAACGAGGGCTTGTTCGCGATCCGCCTCGACGGGTACCTGCTCAACACGGGCATCAGCATCATCGTCCGCGAGGACACCGCATTCGCCGAGGAGGGCGAAGACCCGGATACGACGCCCGGCGTCCTGAATATGTCCGACGGGCCGGGCCTGGGCGGGATCGCGCGCAGCAACGGCACGATCGTGATGGACGGGGCGGACGCGGCCTTCGACCTCGCCAAACACATGCAGTACAACCACGGCACGCTCGAAGTCCGCAACGGCCACGTCTGGCAATCGACGCGAGACGACTTCCGCAACGCGCCGGGCGCAACGACCCTGCTCCAGGCCGGCCAGTTCCTCGTTGACGGCTCGTTCCGCAACGAGGGCGACCTGACCGTGGACGCGGAGAGCTACCTCAAGGCGGTGAGCTTTTTCAACAACGTCGGCGGGACGCTGCAACTGGACGGCGTCATCGAGGCGGACTCGATCCGCGTCGACCCGCAATCGATCGTCACCGGCAGCGGGCGGTTCAGCGGCAGCATGGAGGTGTCCGGCACGTTCGCGCCCGGCAACTCGGCCGGCCTGTTCTCGATCTTCAGCGACCTGACGATGATCCAGGTCGGCACGCTGGAGATGGAACTGGCGGGCAACGTCGCGGGCGAGTCGTTCGACCAGGTCTTCGTGGACGGGCTGGCGACGTTCGACGGCGAGTTGTCGTTGATCTTCCTCGAAGGATTGACCGCCCCCAGCGGCCAGGAGTGGGTCCTGATCGAGGCCGAGCAATCCGCCGGCGCGTTCACGAGCGTGGTCACAGCGGGGCTGGATACGCCCGTCGGCACCGCGCCCGCGCCGCGTGTTAACGCCGGCGACACCCTCGTCGGCCAATTCAACGGTCAGTGGCTGTACCTGACGTACTTTGGCGGCGATGGCAACGACCTGTCGCTGTACGCGGCCCTCGTGCCCGGCGACACCGACGGCGACGGCGACATCGACGACACCGACCTGGGCACCGCCTTCTCGAACTACACCGGGCCGCAGGGTACCGGCAAGACGCCTGCGCTCGGCGACGTTGACAACGACGGCGACGTGGACGACTCGGACCTGGGCACGATGTTCTCGAACTACACCGGGCCGGTTGCGCCGGTCAATATCCCCGAGCCGGCGTCGGCGCTGCTGCTGGGGCTGGGCGGGCTGGCGGCGCTTCGAACCCGGCGGCGTGTTTAGCTTTTGTTGACCGGCTAGACACGGCACGGGTTTGCCCAGATCATGGTCTGTCCCCATGGGAGAACGGAGAACACCCGCATGGCCAGCACGTTCAAATCACTGGGCACGGCGACGCTGTGCATCGTGGTCGCAGGCACCGCGTCGGCCTTTAAGATCACGTGGACCGGCGCGGCCGACGGCGTGGACGCGTTTAACGAGGGCAATTGGCTGCTCGCCACGACGCAAGCCGCGCCGCCCGCGGGCACGGTCGATCCGGGCCAGCCGATCAACCTGATCATCGAGTTGGACCAAGACGCGTCGGCCGCCGACGCCTCGGCGGGCCCCTTCACGATCGGCGCGAGCGGGCTGCTGCAGGTCGGCGGCGGGTCTTTCACCTCGACAAACGTGATCCGCCGCGACGCGACGCCGAACGTTAACGACCAGTCCAACGCGTCTCTGAACATCAGTAACGCCCCCCAGAGCATCGGTCGGGTGACCGCTTCGGCGGTCTACGAGATCAACGTCGCCCTGATCAACGAACTGACGCTGACCGATGGCGAAGACCCGCTGCGGTTCTCGTCTGTCGGCTTCTCGGCCTCGCCCACCGCGGGCGCGGTCCTCACGCTCACCAACGAATCGGTAGACGACGTCGTCGCGGAACACCTCGCCAAGTTCACCATCGCCGGGGCCGCGGCCGTGATCGGCTCGGACCCGTCGATCCCCGAGCCCGGCGACAACCTGCGCATCGTCTCGGACGGGCTGCTCGGCTCGATCGTCACGCCCGTCACCGTACCGATCACCCCCGGCGATACCGACGGCGACGGCGACATCGACGACACCGACCTGGGCACCGCCTTCTCCAATTACACCGGGCCCACCGGCAGCGGCAAGACCCACCCCCAGGGTGACACCGACGGCGACGGCGACATCGACGACTCGGACCTGGGCACGCTCTTCTCCGCGTACACCGGCCCGCAAGCACCCCCGGCCGTGCCCGAACCCGCATCCGCCGTGATTTTCGGCCTCACGCTGCTCGGCATGGTCACGCGTCGGCGTTGATGCATACGCCCACAGCGCCGCCACCCAAGCCTCCGCCGCTTCAGCCTTCACCGGTCAAGGCCGCGGGTAGATCAGTGTGCGGTGCGCTTCGCGCTCCCACAGCGCCGACAGTTCCTTGACCTTCTCGGGCATCTCGCCCGCGAGGTCGTGCATCTCGCTGCGGTCCGCTTCGAGGTCGTAAAGCTCCCAGTCGTCCTTGAAGACCTTGACGAGTTTCCACTTGCCCTGGCGGACCGCCTGCTTGCGGTAGTGCTCGAACATCAGCACGCGCTCTTCGTTGATGTCCCGGTCAAAACTCTTTCGCAGGCTCACCCCTTCCATCGGCGTGATGGCGTGGCCGTTGTATGTCTTGGGGTACGTCGCCCCGGCGAGCTCCACGAACGTCGCCATGAAGTCGATCAGGTGCCCCGGCTGTTGCCGAAGCGCGCCGCGGTCGGTGATGCCCTTTGGCCAGTGCGCGATCAGCGGGGTGGCGATGCCGCCCTCGTGGTTGAAGGACTTGTATTGCCTGAAAGGCGTGTTGGAGACGTTGGCCCAGTTGCGGCCGTAAGCGATGTAGGTGTCCGTCGGCCCGGGCATGACCTCGGGCCCGGTCTTGACCGGTGTGCCGTCGCGGCTGTGGTCGGGGCGCATCTTGGTTTGCAACTCGTCGGGGCCGTAAGGCTCGCGCGGCGCGGGCAGGTTCTTCGCGTTGGACCGCCGGCCCAGCGCCTCGTGGCACCCGCCGTTGTCCTGCAGGTAAAGGATCAGCGTGTTGTCGAACCGCCCGGCGTCCTTGAGCGCCCGGACGATCGTGCCCACGCCCTGGTCCATCGAGTCCACCATCGCCGCGTACACCTCCATGCATCGCAGTTCCCAGGCGCGCTGGTCGTCGGGTACGTCCTCCCACCGGCCGGGCGGCGGGCTCAGTTCCCAGCCTTCCTCGACCAGCCCCAGCCGTTTCATCTTCGCGAATCGCTGCTCGCGGAACGCGTGGTACCCCGCGTCGTACTTGCCCTTGTACTTCGCAATATCCTGCGGCAAGGCGTGCATCGGCCAGTGCGCGGCGGTGTAAGAGACGTACATGAAAAACGGTTTGTCGGCGTGGACCTTCTGGTGGTCTCGGATAAACATCGCCGCGTTGTCGCTGATCGCCGTCGTGTAGTAGTACGTCTCGGGCTTGTAAAGCGGGTCGTTGTCGGGCGTGATGGCGGTGTTGTCGCGCGTCAGCGTCCACGGATCGAAGAAGCTGCCCGCCCCGATGATCGTCCCGTAGAACCGGTCGAACCCGCGCTGCCTCGGCCAGTTGTGCTTGCTGCCATCGGGCTTGAGCTGGCTGGTCACGTGCCATTTGCCCGACATGTACGTGCGGTAGCCCGCCGTTTTCAATACCTCCGCGATCGTCACGGCGTTAAAGCTGAGGTCCCCCCGGTAGCCGGGCTTGCCCGCGTCGTTGGTCATCTGCCCGATGCCCGCCTGGTGCGCGTACAAACCCGTCAGCAGCGACGCCCGCGTCGGGCAGCAGCGCCCGGTGTTGTAGAACTGCGTGTAGCGCAGGCCATGGGCGGCGAGGGCGTCGAGGTTCGGCGTGTCGATCTCCCCGCCGTAGCACCCGATGTCCGAGTACCCCATGTCGTCGGTCATGATCAGCACGATGTTTGGACGCGGTGCGTCCTCGGCGTGACCGTGCAGCGCAACCCAGCCGCAAATGAACACGGCAAGCAGGGCGTGTAAGCTTTTCATCTCGGTATAGTCCCTTCTGTGCCCGGCGGGCGATGACGCCGGTGATCCTACCGCTTTCAACACGTATCGAGCAACCCCACCACGAAACGACGCCCACATGAAACAAGCCATACAACCGCGTTTACAAACACCCGCCACGCTCGCCCGCGTCAGTTTGAGCGTGCTCGCCGTGCTGCTCAGCTTTGCGCCCGCACACGCCGAGATCACCGTCTCCAAACTCTTCGGCGACGGCATGGTCCTCCAACGCGACAAGCCCGTGAAGGTTTGGGGCTGGTCCGACAAGGGCGGACAAGTTCAGGTCGCATTCGCTGGCCAACGCGTCGACGCGAAAGTCAACGCCGACGGCAAGTGGATCGCCACCTTCGAGCCCATGCCCGCGTCCTTCGAGCCGCGCGAACTGGTCATCACCTCGGCCGACGGCAAACTCACCCTCAAAGACGTCCTTGTCGGCGAGGTCTGGGTCTGCGGCGGGCAGAGCAACATGGCCTGGACCGTCAACGGCAGCCTCGACCCCGACGTCGAGATCGCCAGCGCCAACGAGCCTGCCATCCGCTTCCTCCGCCTCGACCTCGTCGCCTCGCACAAACAACAAAAAGACGTCCCGCTTGAGGACGGCGGCTGGCGGCCCGCCACGCCCGACCACGTCGCGAGCATGACCGGCGTCGGCTACTACTTCGCCCTCCGACTGCACCGCTACCTCCGCGTCCCCGTCGGGATCATCGACAACTCCTGGGGCGGCACCTCCGCCAACCACTGGGTCTCCGACGCGACGCTCAAAACCATCCCCGAGATGAAGCCGATCTTCGACGACTTCAACAAGGCCGTGAACGAGTGGGTCGATGGCGGCGAAGAGGCCGGCGCGAAACAGCGCTACGAACAAGCCCTCAACGCGTGGGAAACCGCCAAGGCGAAGGCCGAACGAGACGGCACACGCGTGCCCGGCCGGCCGCGCATGCAGACCGACCCGCGCCTCGGCAGGCAACCCTCGGGCATGTACAACACGCTGCTCGCGCCCATGGCCGGGCTGTCCCTCCGCGGCGTGCTCTACTACCAGGGCGAGAACAACGCGTTCGGCGAGGCGTGGAAACCCTTCTACGCGACCTACCCCGCCGTCGTCAGCGACTGGCGCCAAGTCTTCGGCGACGACGACCTGCCCGTCGGCCTGATCCAGATCGCCGGCTGGTCCAACCGCCGATCCATGACCTACGACCAGAACCACCACACCAACGTCGTTCGCGAGATCCAGTTCAAGACCTGGCAGGCCACGCCCAACACCGGCCTGATCGTCACCTACGACGCCAACTCCGACGGCAACATCCACCCCAAAAACAAACGCCCGGTCGGCGAACGCAGCGCCCGCTGGGCGCTCGCCGAGGTCTACCGCGCGAAGGACCGGCGCGGCCAACCGCTGGAATGGCGCGGCCCGGTCTACGCGTCGTACAAAGTCGAGGGCGACAAGATCGTCGTCCAGTTCGACAAAGCCACGGCCAGCGGTCTACGCGTGGACAAGGACGACGCCCGCGGCTTCTACATCGCCGGCGAAGACCAAGTCTGGCACATCGCCGACGCCCGCGTCGACGCCGGCAGCGCCACGGTGACCGTCTGGTCCGACGACGTGAAGCAGCCCGTCGCCGTGCGCTACGCGGTCTCCAACCTCCCAAACGGCACGCTGATGAACGGCCGGGAAATCCCCGCCTACCCCTTCCGCACCGACACCTGGCCCATCACCCCGCACCAGTCCAAGGGCAGCTATCACGCGGACAAGGAGCGGCCGGTGGTGGAGTAGCTATAGGAATCAATGTTCATGGCCGCCCTGTCCCACCGCGTCGTGACGCGGCAGTTGCATCGCGCTGCGGATCGCAAATAGAAGGGCGTCCGTAGCCGCCGCGTCACCACGCGGGGGACGAGCAAGCAGTTGATCCATTCAACGCAAGTGCTGCGTTACTCGTACCGCTTCTCCGCCTCGACCAGCACCGGCCGAACCGTGTCACGCCAGAGCTTGTAGCCTTCGCGGTTCAGGTGCAGGCCGTCGCTAACGAACAGGGCGGGGTCTGGTTCGCCTGCAGCAGTGAGCATCGGGGTCGCGATGTCGAGGTACGTGACGTTGGGGTTTTCTTCAGCGATGGCGATGAAGCGGGCGTTGAGCCGCTGCATCGTCGGCCACATGTCCCAGCGCTTCAGGCTCGGCTTGACCGCGAGGATGTAGACCCGGCAGCCGGGCTGAGCTTGTTCGATCTTTTGCAGCACCTGCTCGAAGGTTTTCGTGACGACGGCGGGGGAGACGCCCTGGGCGATGTCGTTGTCGCCCTCGTAGATCACCACGGCGCGCGGCTCGTGCTTGAGGACGAGGCGGTCGAGGTAAGTCAAGAGGTCATTCATGTTGCTGCCGCCGAAGCCTCGGCCGATGACGGTGAGCGGGGCGAGGTCCTCTTGCAGTTTGCCGTGCCACATGCGCACGCTCGAACTGCCGGCGACGACGACCGCGCCCTTGGGCGGCATCGACTCAGCGTCGGCGGCCTCGAACTTCCTGATCGCGTTCTCGAACCGCTGGGGGTCGGGGTACTCGGCAGACGCTTCGGGCTTTGTTTCATGGTCGGCCGGGAACGGTGGCGCGGGCGTGCAGCAGCCGGCGAAAGAAAAGCAGGCGAGCAGGACGACGGCGAACGAGTAAGGCAGGGTCTTCATCCCCGAATCGTATCGGATGCCGCCCACGGATGGTCGATAGAGTGTGGGGTCGATACGAACTGAAAGGCGATCGATGCGGGCACTGGTGCTGGATGGGCAGGGCGAGGCGAGGCTGGACGAGCGGTGCGCGGACCCGTCGCCGATCGAGGGCGAGGCGCTGATCCGCCCGACGCGGATGGGCGTTTGTTCCACCGATCTGGAACTGAAGAGGGGCTACATG
>JBKAGS010000034.1:0-79577 GCA_046290505.1 Phycisphaeraceae bacterium
GCACCCCCGAAACGACGGGTCGTGGACTCGTCGGCCTGGCTGAACGGCTTGAACAGCCGGTCCGCTTGGCCGGGATCGATGCCGATACCCGTGTCGATGACCTCGCAGGTCAGCCGGGCCTGGCCGTCGTCCGCCGGCTCCCACCGCGTGACCAGCCGGACCGACCCGGCCTGGGTGAACTTGATCGCGTTGCCCACGAGGTTGATCAGCACCTGCCGGACACGTGTGGGGTCGGTCCTGATGCAATCGGGCATCGGGCCGGGCGTCTCGAACCGAAGCTCGATCCCCTTGGCCAGGGCCTCGGGCATCATGAGCGTGACGACGTCGGCGAAGAGTTGCCCGGGTGAGCAGTTGACTTGCTCGATGGTCATCTTGCCCGCCTCGATCTTGGAGATGTCCAGCACGTCGTTGAGCAGGGTCATCAGGTGCTTGCCGTTGCGTTGGATCGTGACCGCGTGGTTGCGCTTGTCCGCCTCGGACTGGTCGGGGTCCAGCAGCAGGTCGGCGTAGCCGAGGATCGCGTTCATGGGCGTGCGGATCTCGTGGCTCATGTTGGCGACGAAGGCGCTCTTCGCGGCGCTGGCCTGCTGGGCGAGGTCGCGGGCCCGGGCGATCTCCTGCTGGGCGAGTTTCTGCTCGTGGATATCGACGTGCAGGCCGATCATCCGCAACACCCGGCCCTCCGCGTCACGCTCGACCGCTTCGCCGACGTCCAGCACCCAACGCCAGTCCCCGGCCTTGTTGCGCATCCGGATCTCGCAGGCGTACCGGCTTGTTTCACCCGCAAAGTACGCGTCGAGCGCGGCCTTGGCGCGCAGCAGGTCGCCCGGCTCGGTGAGCGTGACCCACGAGTCCAGGCACATCGGCAGGTCGCCCGGCGCGTACCCGAGCATCGTGTACCAGCTGTCGGAGAAGTAGGTGTCGTGCGTATCGACGCGCCAGTCCCACAGGCCGGTCCGCGACGCGTTGAGCGCGAACTCCAGCCGGCGCTGGTGTTCGTCGAGCCGCGCCCGCTGCGCGAGGCGCTCGGTGACGTCGCGCTCGATCGCCATGAAGTTGACGAGGTTGCCGTGGTCGTCGAACAGCGGCTGGACCTCGACTTGAACCCAGTACGACTCGCCGTTCTCTCGGTAATTCAAGATGGTTTCGTGGAACCCGCGCTGGTGCGCGAGGTGGTCGCGGATGCGCGCGATCGTCTGGGGGTCGGTCTCCGGGCCCTGAAGGATGCTGCCCGGCGTCTTGCCGCGCAGCGTTTCGAGGTCGTAGCCGGTGATCTGGGTGAACGCCCGGTTCACCCACTCGATCCGCCCGTTCGCGTCGGTCAGGACCACGCCGTCTTCGGTGCGGGCGGCGATCATGGAGAGCTTGTTCAGTTCCTCGCGCGTGGTCTGCTGCTCGGTGATGTCCTGGACCGTGCCGAACATGCGGGCGACTTCGCCGTCGGGCCCGGTCTCGACCTGCCCCCTGGCGCCGACCACGCGGACCGTGCCGTCGGGCAGGACGGTTCTGAACTTCATCTCATAGGCACACCGGTCGCGCAGCGCCCGATCGACGGTCGATTGCCAGCGGGGCAGGTCGTCGGGGTGGATCTGCTTGCGGTGGGCCTCGAAGTCGGGCGCGGGCTGGTCCAGCGGCACGCCGAAGATACGCTTGGTCTGGTCCGACCAGACGATCCGGTTGTCCGCGGGTGTCCACTGCCAGTTGCCGAGGTTCGCAAGCGCTTGGGCTTCGTTGAGCCGTTGCGCCGCCTCGCGCAGGGCCCGCTCGGCCTCGACGCGTTCGCTCAGGTCGTGCCACACCACCAGCAGCGCATCTTTGCCCGCGAGCCGAACCGGGTTGAGCGTGACCTCGACGGGGATGTCGCTGCCGTCCTTACGGCGGTGCACCCAGTCGAAGCGGTGGTAGCCGTTGTCCCGCGCGACCTGATCCATCTCGATGCATTTTTCCATCGACCGCCGACCGTCCGGCTGGAACTCGGGCGAGAGCTCGGCGGGGTGGACCTTGAGCAGCGCCTGCTTGCCCGGGTAGCCGAGCATCTCGAAGGCGGCCCGGTTGCAATCGATGATGCCGGTGTCGTCGAACAGCAGGTGGGCGTCGGTCGAGCACTCGAACAAGACGCGGAAGCGTTCCTTGGAGGCGACCTGGTCGGTGATGTCGGCGAAGACGACGGTGAAGCCGTCGCCACACTTGGTCGCGCTGATACTGAACCAGTGGTTCAGCCCGTCGTGCTCGTAGTGGTGCTCGGTGGTGAAGGATTCGCCGGTCTCGACGACGCGGGCGTAGGCGTCGAAGAGCCCGTCGGCCTTGTTGCCGGGGAATATGTCGAGCATCCCCCTGCCGATCAGTTGCTCGGCCGAATGGCCGACGATCTGCTGGGCCCGTCGGTTGACGACGGTGAACTCGAAGTCACGGATCGCGTGTTGCCCGTCGCGCACCGCGCGGAAGGCCATGATCCCGTCCAGCGAGCTGTCTAGAACCCCGGTCAGCAGTTCGGCCTGTTCGAGCGCGGCTTGTTGCTGTTCGTGGGGCGGCATGGGCCTGTCCGGCGGGTTCTCTCTGCTGTCCAATCGACACAACCCGCAGGCGTCTTCACTGGTTGGGCAAATCCGCAGCCGCGGCCTAACCCGCACGCCTGGCCGAGACGAAATAACAGGCGTGGACCCGTGCCCTGGGTAAGGACCCATGCTCCGAGTGGATATCAGGCAAGCGCGACCCGGCATGACCCTGGCCCTGCCGGTGATGAACCCCAGGCTGCCGGGGCACGAGCTGCTGCGCATCGGCTACGAGCTGACGCCGAAGGTCATCGAGAAGCTCGACGAGATGCGCGTCCGCGTGCTGTGGGTCGATTACCCGAGCCTGTCGTTCCTCAGCCGGTTCGTGGACCGCGAATCGGTCGCGCTGCGCGCCAACGTCGTGGGCCAGATCCAAAGCACGTTCGAGACACTGCAGACCGAGTCGTCGGCGAAGCTCAATTACGACGCGTACACCCGGACGATCAGCCAGCTGGTAGACAGCGTGATCTCCAACCCCGACGCGGCGCTGTTCGTCGGCGACCTGTGCGGGCAGTCGGCGGGCGACGAGTTGATGCGTTCGGGGTCGAGCGTGACCTACCTGTCGCTCTTGCTCGGCCTCAAGCTCGAGGGGTACCTGGTCAAGCAGCGCAAGCACGTCGAGTCGCAGCGGGCCAAGGACGTCGTCGCGCTGGGCATCGGCGCGATGCTGCACGACATCGGCGTGACGATGTTGCCGGGCGAGGTCGTCGAGCGCTACCGCCAGACGCACGACGAGTCGGACCCGGGCTGGCAGGAGCACCCGGCGCTGGGCTTCCGCGCGGTGCGAGGTCGCATCGAGCCGACCGCCGCGTCGGTCGTCCTGCACCACCACCAGCGGTACGACGGGATGGGTTACGCGGGCAAAGACTTCCCGGTCCAGCACGGCACGGGGATCCACATCTTCGCCCGCATCGCCGCCGTCGCCGACGTCTTCGACCGCTTGCGCCACCCCGCCAACGGTGCCGAGCCGACACAGGTCTGGGTGCTCGCCGCGATGCTCGGTCCGCAGCTGCGCACGCGATTCGACCCCAACGTCCTGCGGGCGCTGGTCGAGGTCGTCCCGCCCTACCCGCCGGGCAGCCGGGTGACGCTGAGCGACGGCGGGGAGGCGATCGTCATCGACTACCGCCCCGACGACCCTTGCCGACCGACCGTCCAGCGCCTGCCGGGCAACCAACTGCCCGAGCCCGAGGAGGAACTGGGCCCGAAGGTCGACCTGACCGAGCACCCGAAGCTGAGGATCGCCGCCTGCGAGGGCCGGCCGACCGAGCGTTACAACTTCGGGCCGGACCTGGTCCCGGGTGCACGCGAGGCGATGTACGGATGGGCGTGAGCGTGGGGTTGAACAGCGGTCCGTCGCCGCCGGACCACGCCCGGCGGTTTGTGATCGGACAGGCGAAGCGGTTCGAACGTTGTTTATCAATCGTGCCGTGGCGTCGTCGCCCCCGCGTGTGACGCGGCGGCTACGCGGGTACGCGCGTGTGCTGAGCGGCGGTCAGCCGCTTTGCAAGCCAATCCCGCCAACGCTCCGATAAGACCCGCAGCGATGACTGCGCCCACGCCTACATTTCAGAAGAACCTCGCCGCGATTGCCAGGCACGACCCCGCGCTGGCCGAACAGCTTTCATCGACCGAACCCGCCGAGCTGGACTGGTTTGACTCAAAGGCCGGCCCGCTCACCGCGACGCGCCCGGACCCCGACACCCCCCGGCCTGTCCCCCTGGCGAGCAAGTACGACCCAGAAAAAGAAGCGAAGCAGCTGGTCGGCACGATCGACCACGCCAAGACCGCCTGCGTCGTGCTGCTGGGCTTCGGCCTGGGCTACCACGTCGATCAGGTCGTCGCCAAAGTCGGGCCGCGTGACCTGGTCGTCGTCTTCGAGCCGGACCTCGCGCAGCTGCGCGCGGTGCTCGAACGGATCGACTACGCGCGATGGCTCTGCCAGCCGGGGCTGATCCTCGCCGGGCCCGACGCGGACAAGGCGTCGCTGCTCGGGCGGATCCAGCAGCGCTCGGCCGTCCTGACGCTGGGCACGCAGCTGCTCGCGCACCCCGTGTCCCGCCAGCGCCACCACGACGCGTTCAACGCCTTTAGCAGGCTCGTCACCGAAACGCTCGCCTTCTGCCGGACCAACGTCGCCACCGCGCTCGTGAACGCCTCGCGCACCGTCAGCAACCTGACGTGTAACCTCGCCCAGTACGCCGCGGGCTCGACCATCGCCGAGCTGACCGACGCGGCGAGGGGGTACCCCGCGGTGTGCGTCGGCGCCGGGCCGTCGCTGGTGAAAAACCTCGACCTCTTGACCGACCCGGCGATCCGCAGCAACGTCGTGGTCATCGGCGTGCAGACGACGCTCAAGCCGATGCTGGACCGCGGCATCCGCCCGGACTTCATTACCGCGCTCGATTACTCGTCGATCTGCACGCGGTTTTACGAGGGCCTGCCCGACCTGCCGGACGTCACCCTCGTCGTCGAGCCCAAGTGCCACCCCGCGATCATCGCCGCCTACCCCGGCCCGGTGCGCGTCTGCCCGTCGGACCTCAACGACAAGCTGCTGGGCAAGCTCGCCCGGCCGATGCCGAAGATCAAGGCCGGCACCACCGTCGCGCACCTGTCGTTCTACCTCGCCCAGCACCTAGGATGCGACCCGATCGTGTTCATCGGGCAGGACCTGGGTTTTTCCGACGGGCTTTATTACGCGCCGGGGACCGCGGTGCACAAAGTGTGGGGGCCGGAGCTCGGGCCGTTTAACACGATCGAGACGATGGAGTGGACGCGCGTGGTGCGGATGAAGGGCAACCTCCGCCGGGCCGAGGACATCTACGGCCGGCCGATCTTCGCCGACGAACAGATGACGACGTACCTCGGCCAGTTCGAGCGCGACTTCGCCGAGGCGAAACAGCAAGGCACCACGGTGATCGACGCGACCGAGGGCGGGATGCCCAAGCGACACACGCAAGTCAAGACGCTGCGTGAGGCGCTCGGCGAACACGCGACGCGCCCGGTCCCCGCGCTGCCCGCCGCGGACCGCGAACTCGACCCCGCCCGACTGCGGCAGTTGCGCGGCCTGCTCGACGGGCGGATCGACAGCGTGCGCGAACTCAAGCGCGTCACGCTCGACACCACGCGCCTCCTGAAGCGACTGCGCGAACACCAGCACCACCCGAAGAAGGCCGAGAAGCTGTTCAACCAGGTCCAGACCAACACCGAGCGCGTGCACGGCGAGCTGCGCGAGGCGTTCGAGCTGGTCGGCTCGGTCAACACCGTCGGCACGTTCCGACGCGAGCGGGCCGACCGCGGGATTTTCCACACCGAGCACGACAACGAGTACAGCCGGCAACTCGCGCAGATCGAACGGGACCTCGACAACATGAAGTTCATCGAAGAAGCGTGCGACGAGGCGCTGGAGATCTTCGCCGAGGCGCGCACCCGCCTGCTCGACGCGATCGAGACGAACCAACGGGCGATCCAGGAGGACGCGCTGACGCCCGCGGCGTGAGCCCGCGACCCGCCATGCAAAGCATCGCGATCATCCTGACCGACTTAGAGAACGGGCGTTTCGGCCACCGCGTGTCGCTGCGCGACGAGTTGGCCGGCAACACCGTGCTGCAGCACACGCTCGACCGCGTCGCGCGCATCGACGGGATCGACGCGATCGTCCTGCTGCACCCCGAGGAACAATCGCTCGCCGGCGCCTACGTTACGCCAGACAACGCGCCGCCGATCCAGACGCACGCGATACAGACCCGGCCGGGCGACGCCTGGCTGCGCGGCGTCATCGACTCGGGCCGCAAGTGGGCGCTGACCGCCTGGCGTGGCGGGATCGGCGGGATGATCGTGTACGACGAGCTCATGCCCGCGTACTCGATCCTCCAAGCGATGCGGCGTGACCAGGCCGAGTCCGTCGTGGTACTCCGCGCCGACTGGTGCTGCATCGACCCCGATCTCGCGACGCGCCAGCTCAGGCTGCACCGCTCGGCCCCCGACGCGATGAAGCTGACCTTCACCCAGGCACCGCCAGGCCTGAGCCCGCTGGTGATCCACCGAAGCGTGCTCGAAGACATGGCCGAGCACTCGGCGACGGTCGCGAACCTGCTGTGCTACAACCCCAAGAAACCCGCGATCGACCCGGTGGGCAAGGACGTCAACGTCCCGATCCCCGCCGAGGTTCGCGATCAGTTCCGCCGGTTTATCTACGACACGCCGCGCGCGATCGACCACCTGCGCGCGATCGCGGACGAGCTGGGTGATGGCTTCGCAACCGCGGACGCCTCGGCGATCACCGACGCGTCGCGCGCCGTTGAAACGCGCCAACCGTGGCGACAGTTCGAACGATTGCCGCAGCAGATCACCGTCGAGCTCTCGCCCCGCCGAGCCGCGGACGGGCCCATCGTCCCGCAGCACCACCTCGACCTGCCCCGCCGGGACATGAGCCCGGCGACGATCGACGCGCTGCTCGAACAGCTGCCCAGCGTCGGCGACGCGTCGGTCCTCTTCGGCGGGCTCGGCGACACGCTGTTGCACGACGACTGGTTCGACACGCTGCAACGCGCGACGCAATCGGGCCTGCTCGGCGTCGGCATCGAGACGGACCTGCTCCTCGACGACGACGCGATCGACCGCCTCGCGACGCTCCCGATCGACGTCATCAGCGTCCGACTTAACGCCGACTCGGCGAAGACCTACGAGATGCTCATGGGCGTCGATGCCTACGGCGACGTGATGGACCGCCTGCAACGCCTGTTCACACAGCGCAACGCGAATCGGCAGGAAAACAAAGGATTCCAAGGCTGGGTCGTCCCGCGCTTGGTCAAGGTCGCGGAGAACCTCGCGGACCTCGAAACATTCTTCGAGCGGTGGATGACGGTGTCGGGCTGGGCGGTCGTGGACCGCGCATTGACCGGGCGCGGGCTCATCCCGGACATGAGCCCGGTGCCGATGGAGGTGCCGCGCCCGCCCGACCGGCCGATCGAGCTGAGCCGACAGAAACACCGGCTGACGATCCTGAGCGACGGCACGGCGTGCCTGTGCGGGCAGGACTGGCTCGGCCGATGCGCGCTCGGTTCGTTGAACGATGCGTCGCTAGGCGAACTGTGGCGCGACGCGCCGAAGCTCAGCGGATCGCCGGAGCGTTGGTCGGCGGTGTGCCCGGCGTGCGGGGAGTGGCTCGAGGCGCAGCGGCAATTGATGTCGCCCGTCTAAGTGTTGGTGAAGGTCGTGGGCGCGCGTGTCGTGTGCCTGCAGGGAAAGGGGCCAGCGATGACAGAACAAACCCTGGGCGTCATCCTCGCCCGCGCGGGCAGTAAGGGTTTGGCGAACAAGAACGCGCTGCCCATCGCGGGCAAGCCGATGCTCGCCTGGACGATCGAGCACGCGCTGGCGAGCGAACGCATCGACCGCGTGCTCGTCACGACCGACGGCCGGGAACTCGCGGAGATCGCCCGGCGGTACGACGTCGAAGTCATCGAACGCCCCGAAGAACTCGCCAACGACACCGCGACCATCGACAGCGCCGCGCGGCACGCGGTGAGTCAGGTCATCGACATGCATCAATCGCTTTGCCTGCTCTACGGCAACGTGCCGGTGCGCCCGAAGGACTTGTCGGACCGCGCGATCCGGACGCTCATCGAGACCGGTGCGGACAGCGTGCAGAGCGTCTGCCCGGTCGGCAAACACCACCCGTACTGGATGAAGACCGTGGACGCGGAGACAGGCGAGCTGGGGATGTACACGGACAACGCGGTGTACCGCCGGCAGGACCTGCCGCCGGTCTACATGCTCGACGGCGGGGTCATCGCGGTGCGGCGGTCGTCGCTGTTCACGGTCGTCGAAGGCCAACCGCACGCGTTTCTAGGCAAGGACCGGCACGCGGTCACGACGTCGCCCGGTGAAGTGATCGACGTCGATTGCGAGACGGACTTCCAGGTCGCCGAGGCGGTGCTGAAGGATCGCGAAGAGAAGCGACGCGTCCGCGCGGTGGGGTAAACGATCATGCGGCGCATCGCCGTCATCACCGGCACCCGCGCGGAGTACGGCCTGCTCGAGTCCGTGCTCGACGCGATCGACGCGCACCGCGGGCTCAAACTCTTGCTCGTCGTGACGGGCACGCACCTGACGACCGACAGCATCCGAGACATCCAACGCCCGATCGCGGCGCGGGTGCCGATGCACAAAAAGGGGTCGGGAGTCGTTTCTAAGGGCGGGCGGCGCGGGCCAAAAACGACTCCCGACCCCTTTTCTCCCTCGGAAAAGGCGAAAAAGGTATCCGACACCATTATGCGCGCGAAAAAGGTACCTAACCCCTTTTCTCGGGCGGATGATGTGCAGGCGCTCGGCCGTGGCATGGCAGGCATGGGCAGGGCGTTGGACAAGCTGTCGCCCGCCGTCGTGCTCGTGCTCGGCGACCGGGTCGAGGCGTTGGCCGGGGCGCTGGCGGGCCAGGTCGGCGGGCACCGGGTTGCGCATATCCATGGCGGGGACCGGGCCGAGGGCGTCGCCGACGAGGCGATGCGCCACGCGATCAGCAAGCTCGCGCACCTGCACTTCGCCGCCAGCGCGCAGAGCCGACGCCGGCTGGTCCGCATGGGCGAGGTTGCCGAGCGCGTGTACAACACCGGCTCGCCCGCGATCGATGCGTTGCGTGGCGTCGTGCCCGCCGAGGACGCGCCCGACGTGATCGTCATGCAGCACCCGATCGGCGCGAGCGACGGCGACGAGTACAAGTGGATGATGGCCACGCTCAAGGCCACCGCGAACCACCGCCGGCTGGTGATGTCGCCCAACCACGACCCGGGCCGGACGGGCATCGTGCGGGCGATCGCGGACCACGGCGTGACGCCGACGGACCACCTGCCGCGCGCCGCGTTTCTCGCGCTGCTCGCCGGGGCGCGTGTGCTGGTCGGCAATTCCTCGGCGGGCCTGATCGAGGCCGCGGCTTTGCGCACCGCCTGCGTCAACCTCGGGCCGCGCCAGGCCGGGCGCGAACGCCCGCGCTCGGTGATCGATGGCGACTACGGCGTCGCTTCGACACGCCGGGCATTGCGCGACGCGCTCGCGCTGAACACCACAAAGATCAGGCACCCGTATGGCGACGGGCACGCCGGCCAGCGCATCGCCCGGCTTCTCGCGTCGATTGATCTTGACGATGTCCCGCTGCGCAAACGCAACGCGTATTGACCCCGGCGGTATCCGAGTTTGGTGCGAGGCTTCAACGAACAACCCGCGTATGATGCGTGCATGTTGGCAGTAGCCCGGACGCAAACGGATTGGGTGTCGTACTACCTGTTCGAGTCGCCTTGGTTGATCATCGTCGGCCTGGCGCTCGTGTGGTTGGTGTTGCGTGTCTCGTCGCGCGCGAAGCAGGACAAGACGCTGAGCCGTGTGTCGTGGGCGCCGCTGCTGTTGATCGTCGCGCTGTGGGTGACCTCGGCGTTGGTGACGACCAGACGCGAGAAGCTGGCGGACACGCTCGAGGCGCTGCTCGTGGCGGTGGAAGATGAGGACACCGATACGTTCCGTGCCATCGTGCCCGAAGACGCCGAAGCCCTGTTCCCGCCCCCGCCCTTCGCGGCGCGTTTCGGGCGCGACGGGATGGAAGAGCAGCTAAAGACCTTCGAGGTCGATGACTTGTTGCTGCTGCAGAGCAGCTACGCCGTGGACGGCGAGAGAGCGTTGATGCAGATCGTCGTCCGGGCAAAAGGCGCGGCGGGTGGTATCGCCGGCTTGCAAAAGTTCACGTGGGAGATCACCTGGCGGTACGTGAACGATCGGTGGGAGCCGTACGCGTTCGCGTGCACGAAGATGGGCTTCGAGCTTGGGAACAAGAAGGAAGAAGCCGACGCCAACGACTGACGGCGGCGCATGTTGACCAGGTGGGATGGGCGTCCCGTTTGTCTCGAACACTTTCATGCTTTCGCGACGCGCGGCACGCCCATCCCACCTGAGGCAATCCGCAAGATTGAATGATTGTGCGAACCCGCGGGCCTCGGCGTTCGTCTGGTATCGTTGGGCGTTGATTGAACCGCCCACCCGCGGCCCACGCGCCCGGCCGACTACGCACGGCCACGACCCAAACCCCCGAAGAAACCGGCATGAAACCCGCGAAAAACCTGCTCCTGCTGCTCTGTGCCCTGCTGCTCGTCTCGCCCGCCGTGGCCCAGGACGACAAACCCATCAGCCTCCGCCCGGCGTGGAACGTCGGCCAGGCGTCCAGTTATTCGTTCTGGTCGAAGATGGAGAAGAAAGAAACCGCGCAGCTGCCCAACGGCCCGCGCAGTCAGACGACGACCTATGTGTCCGAGGGCGAGACGTCGTGGACGGTCGACCAGGTCAACGACGACGGCACGTTCGCGTGCACGATGCGGATCACGAAGCTGAAGATCACGATCACCGCGGGCGAGGCGGAGCCGGTCGTCATCGATTCGGAGAACCCCTCGGGCGAGTCGCCGATGTTTGATCAGTTGATCGGCGCGATGGTGCAGACGCCGTTGAAAGTGAGCGTGAACGCGGACGGGACCGTGGCGTCGGTCGGGGGCGTGGACGAGTTGACGGCCGCCGCGGGCCGGGAAGTCGCCGACGCCGGCGCGGTGCCGGACGAGTTGGACTTCAAGGAGACGGCGAGCGACCTCGCGACGCTGATGGCCGCGCCCGCCGAGGCGACACCGGGCCAGACGTGGAGCGTCAAGAACACCTGGAACCAGGACAGCGTCCTGCCCCAGCTCGACGCGACCTCGGACTGGGACACGACTTTCACTTTTGAATCGCTGGGCTCGATGCAGGGCGTGCCGATCGCGACGATCAAGACCCAGTCGGACGTGGATATCAAGATCGACCTCAGCGAGCTGCCGGAGAACGAGGCGGAGATCGACGTGCAGATCGACCAGGGCAAAGCCTCCGGCGAGATCTTCTTCGACCTGTCCCGCCACGAGACGGTGGCCCGCAACGACAGCATGTCGTACACCGCGAACGTCACGATCACCCCGCCGACCGACCGCATCCCGCCGATCCGCATCACGATCCAGCAGAAGCAGCACTCGCAGCTGCTGCGCATCAGCGAATCGTCGTCCGATGTCGAATAACCACAGTCAGGGTTGAATCCTCACCGAAGCCCGCGCGGATCACGAGCCACCGAAAACCCGACGCCGCGCGGCTATCCCCATCAATACTTCGTCTTAATCCCCATCGCCCGCACCGCGCACCACCCCGCGCGGGCTTCGAAGACGCCGAACGCCCCCATCAGCGCCAGGCCGAGCGCCACCAGCCACAACCACCACGCGCTGAACACCCCCAGCAGCATCAGAAGCGCCAGCCCCGCGGCCAGCGCGAGCATCAACAGGCCGTAGATCAGCCGGACCGCCTTGCCCTTCGCATCGATGTTGCATTGCATGGGGGTATCATAGCGCCCCGAACCTTCCCGGAGAAACACGATGTCCAGCCCGTGCTCGACTTTGTTGCCCGTCCTCTCGGCCTTGCTCGCCCTCTGCCTCTTGCTCGGCCTCGCGTCGCCCGCCTCGGCCCAGGCCGTGCCCGACCGGCCGAACGTGTTGTTCATCTTCGCCGACGACTTCGCCTACGACTGCATCGCCGAGCTGGGCAACGACCAGATCAGGACGCCGACGCTCGACCGCCTGGTCCGCGGGGGCACGACGTTTACCCACGCGTACAACATGGGCTCGTACTCGGGCGCGGTCTGCATCGCCAGCCGGATGATGCTCAATTCCGGCCGGTTCGTCTGGACCAGCCAGAAGCTGCACCGCCAAGCCGAAGCCGAGCGCGAAGCCGGGCGCTGGTGGTCCGAGCACCTCAAAGACGCCGGCTACGAGACCTATATGACCGGCAAGTGGCACCTGCACGCGTCGGCTCAGAAGTCCTTCGACCACCAGGTCCACGAACGCCCCGGCATGCCGCGCGACACCAAGGAAGGCTACAACCGCCCCAAGCCCGACGGCAGCGACCCGTGGGACCCGGCCGACCCGAAGTTCGGCGGGTTCTGGGCCGGCGGCAAGCACTGGTCCGAGGTCATCGCCGACGACACCGAGGCCTTCCTCGAACACGCGTCCAAGCTGCCCGACAACAAGCCGTTTTTCATGTACATCGCCTTCAACGCGCCCCACGACCCGCGCCAGGCGCCGCAGAAGTACATCGACCTTTACCCGCCGGATGAGATCAAGGTCCCCCAGCCGTTCATCGCGCAGTACCCCTACGGCAAGGCGATGCAGTGCCCGCCCGGGCTGCGTGACGAGCGCCTCGCCCCGCACCCGCGTTTCGAACACGCCGTGCAAGTCAACCGCGCCGAGTACTACGCGATCATCACGCACCTGGACGACCAGCTCGCGCGGATCATGCGTGCCCTGGACAAGTCGGGCAAGGCCGACAACACGATCGTCGTGTTCACCGCGGACCACGGCCTGGCCGTCGGGCACCACGGGCTGATGGGCAAGCAGAACATGTACGACCACTCGGTCCGCGTGCCGTTCATCCTCAAAGGCCCGGGCATCGCCGCGAACAAGCGGATCGACGCGGGCATCTACCTGCAGGACATCATGCCGACGACGCTCGAGTGGGCCGGCCTCGAGGACAAGCCCGACCACGTCGATTTCAAGTCGCTCAACCCGCTGCTGGAGAACGAATACGCCGAGCACTACGACGCGATCTACGGCGGGTACCAGACCGGCCAACGCGCGATCACCTACGAAGGCCACAAACTCATCCTCTACCCGCAGGTCCCGGTCGCGCGCTTGTACGACCTCAACAACGACCCGCTTGAAACCGCCGACCTCGCGCAGCTGCCCGAGTCTAAACCCGTGATGAAGAAGCTGTTCGCGAAGCTGCTGGAGTTGCAGGTCGCGGTGCGCGATGAGATGGACCTGACCGCGAAGTACCCGGAGCTCGCGCGCTGATCTGATCGCACTTTAGGCCGTTTACCCCAACGCGATCGGCCGATCCAGCGGCACCACGATCTCGTAGTCTTTGTCGAATCGCTGCGTGTCGTGTACGCGACGGCGGGCGACGATCCGCTTCGCGCCCTCGGCGAACTCGAGCACGAACGACTGGCTCTGCTTCGACCCGTACGCGTGGCTCATCGACGCGACGTTCAGGAACGTTGTGCCGTTCTTGCGCGTGTGCTCCTCCTTCGAGTACGGCCGATGGTGCTCGTGCCCGCACATCCAAAGGTCCACCCGGTGCTCGGCCAGCAGCGACGCGATCTTCTCCTTCGGATGGATGAACCGGCTCTTGTTGGTCGACTGCCGGATCGTGTCGTTCACCAGCTGGTGCGAGCAGACGATCACGACCTTGTCCTGATGCTCGGCGACGTTCTTCTTCAGCCACGCGAACGATTCATCGCTCAGGTTGCCCGGCACGCCCGGCTCCTCGTCGGAGATGAAGAACCACGCGAGGTTGCCGTCGATGTGGCCGTACGGCTTGGTGCTGCGGACCAGTTTCTCGTAGTGCTCGCACGTCCCGCCGTGGTACTCGTGGTTGCCCGCGACCTCGAACCAGACCGCGATCCCGCTGTTGTCGCGCAGCTCGACGTAGGTCTTGAGCGCTTCTTCGGTCGCGCCGTGCGAGATGTCGCCGAGCGCCATGGCGTAGTCGATCGGCACCTTGTTGTCTTTGAGTTCTTTGAACGCGCGAGCCAGCCACTCCCCGCCGTCCAAGCCGTCGGCCTTGAGCCCGATGTGTGTATCCGACAGCACGAGCACGCGTCGCTTGCCGGGGTTGCCCTGCTCGAACGCCGGCACCGCCCCCGCCAGCCCCAGCGCCACGCCCCCGGCGGTGATGTGCTTCAGGCAGTCGCGGCGGGTCATCGGTGGCAATGCGTTCATCAGATGAGTTCTTTCTTTGGCTTGTCGTCGAGCGTAACAGATTAACAGCGCGCCGAGTGCGCGCACTTCGGTTGATAGAAGAACACTTGCCGGCGTGCGTTACGCGCACCGGCGGTGTCGATCAGCATGGAACCGATTGACCGCTGATGCGGGGCATCGCTGCCCGTCCTTTTATTGCTTAAGTTTTTCACTCTCGCCTGGCTCAAGCAACCCAAGAGGCGGTCAGGTCGTAGCTCCCGGTGCTGTTGGCGAACCGGTCGCGGACCACGATCGTGTACAGCCCGGTCTGGGTCAGGTTGATCTGGTTCAGGTCGATCCCGGAGGTGCTGCCGAGCGCGCTGGCCCGCAGGGTCCCGTCGGGGTTATAGATGAAGACGCCGGGATCGAAGGAGCTGCTGTTCGACCCGTCGTTGAAGTCCAGCGTCAACACGTTGCCGGCGGTTGCGCTGAACGTGAACGTGTCGATGTCCGCCGTATCCAGCAGCCCAAAGAACGCCACCGCGTTGTTCAGCGTGGCGTTGTCGTTGTCGGCGACCTCGTCGACGACGACGGCGGTGAGGCTGTAGCTGGCGGTGGCGTTCGCGCCCTGGTCGCGCACGACGATGGTGTAAGTGCCGGACTGGGTGAGCTTGGTGTCGCTGAACTCGACGCCCGCGGTGGAGGCGGTGGTGCGTGTGCGGAGCGTGCCGTCGGGGTTGTAGATGAAGACGCCGGGGTCGAAGGAGCTGCTGTTGGAGCCGTCGAGGAAGCTGAGGAACAGTTCGTCGCCGGCGTCGGCGTCGATGGTGAAGGTGTCGATGTCGCCGGCGTCGAGCAGGCCGTTGAAGGTGGTGCCGCTGGTGAGCGCGACGTTGTCGTTGTCGGCGACCTCGTCGACGACGACGGCGGTAAGGCTGTAGCTGGCCGTGGCGTCGTCATTGGTTTCGTCGATCTGGATCAGGTATGTGCCGCTCTGCTGGATCTTAAGGTTCGAGAACTCGATCCCGCTGGTGTCGGGCGGCGAGCTGGCGCGGACCGTCCCGTCGGGGTTGTAGATCGTGAGGGTCGGGTTGAACGAACTGCTGTTGGAGCCGTCGAGGAAACTGAGGAACAGTTCGTCGCCAACGTCCGCCTGGATCGAATAGGTGTCGACCGCGGCCGCATTGAGCAGCGCGTTGACGGTGTTGCCGCTGGTGAGCGCGAGGGCGGTGTCGGGGACGGGTCCTGTCACGGTGCCGGGCCCGGCGACTGTTGCGGTGATGTCGTAGCCGCCGGTCTCGTTGGCGCCCGCGTCGTACACGACGATCGTGTACGTGCCGGTGGTCCCCAATTCAAGGGAGCTCAGGTTGGCGCTGGTGCTGATATCCACCACGCTGGCCAAGAGCGTCGCGTCCGGGTTGAAGATGAAAACGTTCGTTTCAAGACCCGTATTGAGTTCGACCAGGTTGAAGGTCAGTTCGTCGCCGGCGTTTGCCTGGATGGTGAAGGTGTCGATGTCGCCGATCGTGAAGCTGCCGCCCGCGGTGACGCCGCTGAACAGCGACGTGTTGTCGCCGTCGATGACCTCGTCGACGACGACGGCGGTGATGTTGTATCCGCCGGTCTCATTCGCGCCCGAGTCGAAGACGACGATGGTGTAGGTGCCGGTCTGCCCGACGGTCTGGCTGGGGAAGCTGACGCCTGTGCTGAGGTCCTCGATGCTGGTCAGGAGCGTCCCGTCGGGGTTGAAGACGTAGACGTCGGTTTCGAATCCGGTGTTCAGCTCGCCCAGCGCGACGAACAGTTCGTCGCCGGCGTCGGCCTGGATGGTGAAGGTGTCGATGTCGCCGATCGTGAAGCTGCCGCGGCGGTGATGCCGCTCGTCAGCGCGTGTTGTCGGCGTCGATGGCCTCGTCGCCGCCGACGGCGTGATGTTGTATCCGCGGTCTCATTCGCGCGAGTCGAAGACGACGATGGTGTAGGTGCCGGTCTGCCGACGGTCTGGTTGGGGAAGCTGACGCCGGTGCTGAGGTCCTCGATGCTGGTCAGGAGCGTCCCGTCGGGGTTGAAGACGTGACGTCGGTTTCGAATCCGGTGTTCAGCTCGCCCAGCGGACGAACAGTTCGTCACGGCGTCGGCCTGGATGGTGAAGGTGTCGATGTCGCCGATCGTGAAGCTGCCGCCCGCGGTGACGCCGCTCGTCAGCGCGGTGTTGTCGGCGTCGATGGCCTCGTCGACGACGACGGCGGTGATGTTGTATCCGCCGGTCTCATTCGCGCCCGAGTCCTGAACAACGATGGTGTAGGTGCCGGTCTGCCCGACGGTCTGGCTGGGGAAGCTGACGCCGGTGCTGAGGTCCTCGGCGCTGCTGAGGAGCGTGCCGTCGGGGTTGTAGACGAAGATGTCTGTTTCCAGCCCGGTGTTCAGCTCGCCCAGCGCGACGAACAGTTCGTCGCCGGCGTCGGCCTGGATGGTGTAGGTGTCGATGTCGCCGAGGCTGAAACTGCCGCCCGCGGTGACGCCGCTGGTAAGCGCGGTGCTGCCTTGAATCGGCTGGCCATCAATCAGCACGGGCGTCAGCGCGTAGTCTCCCCCGTTGTTAAAGCCCAGGTCGCGGACCCAAACGCTGTAGGTGCCGGACTGCGGCAGCAGCAGGTTGCCGAACGTAGCGCCGGCCGATCGGTCGTCCTGGCTGCTCAGCAACGTGCCGTCGGGGTTGGTGATGAAGATCCCCGGGTCGAACGAGCTTGCGTTGACCGAGTCATAAAAGCTCAGGAACAGCTTGTCGCCGGCGTCGGCGTCGATCGTGTGCCGGTCAAACTCGGTGAAGGGAACGATCGAACCCGACCGCGTCGCGCCGCTGATCAGCGGGGTCGCTTCCAACGGTCCGGTGTAGCCGACGAAGGTGGTGCCCAGGTCCGTGTCGTCCACGTCGCCGTCGCCGTCGGTGTCCCCCTGCGCCTTGGTTTTTCCGCCGATTGCACCGACCGGCCCGGTGTAGTTCACAAAGGCGGTGCCCAGGTCCGTGTCGTCGATGTCGTAATCCCCGTCGGTGTCGCCCGGGGCGGGATCGGTGAACATCGTGCCCGAGTACAGCAGCCGGCTTTCGAGCCTCTCGAGCGGCGGCATCCTCCGGCCGACCGGGCTCGGCGCGGGCCTTGCGCCGCGCGGCTGGCGGTCTAACCTGATGATCCGCCGACGTAATTGGACGTACAACTGCACAAGCGCTCTGCGAGCCCGCGTTCCGGAATTCATGATGATCCCCTTGGTGATAGATGAAGCGCCGACCCATCGGCCGCACGATGACCAACCGATCAAGTGCCGAGCAATATATCAAAATCAATCACGGGGACGAGACTCGATTGCGATAATTCAATAAATGATCTGTAAAGCGCCTAACTTAAACTGGCCAACACGATGATCTGTGCGACCACGTATCAAAGTAAGCCGCGGCGAACGAGAGTGAACCGCGTGTTGCCGCGATCATGCGCTGTAGGTGGCGTATCCCGGCCGGGCCGACGCTTTACGGCCTCGGGTGGAACCGCTGCACGACGTCTTTCAAGCGTGATCGATCCACGTGCGTGTAGACCTGGGTCGTGTTGATGTTCGAGTGGCCCAGCAGTTCCTGGACGACGCGGAGGTCGGCCCCGCCGGCGAGCATCTGGGTGGCGAAGCTGTGACGCAGGGTGTGGGGGTGGACGTCCTTGAGCCCGACGCGCGCGGCGTGCCGCTTGACGACCTGCCAGACGACGACGCGGGTGATGGGTTGGCCGGTGCGCGAGAGGAAGATGCGGTCGCCGGACGTGCCGGGCTTTTCCAGGTCGGGTCGCAACTCGTCGAGGTAGCGCTGCACGGCCCGCAGCGCCGGCCGGCCGATGGGGACCAGGCGTTCCTTGCTCCCCTTGCCCATGACCCGGCAGACGCCCAGCTCGAAATGGATCGCGCCGCAGTCCATGTCGGCCAGCTCGGAGGCGCGCAGACCGCCGGCGTAAAGCAGTTCGAGCAGCGCCACGTCCCGGAGGTACAGCGTGTCGCTTGGCTGAGGCGCGCTCAGCAGCTTCTGCACCTGTTCGTCCGCCATGACGTTGGGCAGCTTCTTCCACGTCTCGGGCTGTTCGAGCCACTCGGCGGGGTTGTCTTCCAGCACGCCCGCGGTGTGCATGAACCGGCAGAACACGCGGATCGTCGCGACGTGCCGGGCGATCGAGGCGAGCTCGAGCCCGCGCTGATCGCGGAGGTTCTTGAGGTGGTCGGTGATCCGCTCGTGGTCCAGGTCCACCCAGGACGTGCAGCCGAGCTGGGCGAGCTCGACCCACAGGTCGCGGATGTCGCCGGCGTAGGCCGCGAGCGTCGCGGGCGCGAAGCCGCACTCGACCTTGCAATAGGTCAAGAAGTCGCGGACCGGCGCCTCGAAGCGCGAGGGCTTGCGGGCCTTGTTGGGTTTGGTGGCGGTGCTAGGCGACGGCCTGGCCGGCGACGGTGAGGGCGGCGCGGCGCGCTGCGGCAGCGGGTTGCGCGGGGTCGCGGAGCGGAGCGTCGGGGTCGTGTGCCGGGGCGCCGGGTTGAAGCTGGGTCTGTGAGTCATCGGCGTCCGCCTGGCGCTCCCACGAGAGGGCTTGATACGTCTGGCAGGCGAAGTGCCGGCCACCCAGGCAGAAGTCGAACGCCTGGCCGAGGGTCTGCTTGGTCATCCGGCAACTGCAGCGCCCGTCGCCTGCGTTGACGAACGGGCACGGGCCGTGCCTCAGCATTCCGTTGCGGGTCATGCCCGGGCCTCCTTGCCCCTGCCAAGCGGTATCGGCGACGGCGCAAGTGGCGGGACAAAAAACGGTTAGGCCGAGCGGGGTTCATAGCCGACCCATCGGGCTGATGCATGCCGGACCCCGCGGCTTTCATCACTTCGTTGCGTGATCGTTCTGCAAGCGCGGTTTCGGATGCGGTGGCCTATCGACGGCTTGAGAGGCCAGCTGCTCGTTCGCGAGACGCATCAACAGGGCGACCGCATCGGGATAACAACATCCATGTATTTTTTTGATACGGCCGGCCAAGTGCTTCCGGTGTGTTTCGGTGGAGGCTACGTTATGTGAGCGTTTTGTGAGAAGAGCACCCTTTCTTTGTGTCACCGGTTGTGTGACCACGCCCAACTTACGCAGGAGAAAAGAACATGGTTGGCATCCGTCATTTCGCATTGGTCTCGTCCTGTTTTGCCGCCGCGAGCGCCGCCCCGGCCTTGGGCGCAACGACCGCGGGCAACAACTTCGATGGCATCATGTCGCTGATCTATGACGACAGTTCCGGCAATGTTTTTCTTGAAAACGCGCCGCTTCCCAACCCCTCGGTGCAGACGATCACGATCGCCTCCGCGTCCAACCTGCTCTTGCCGTTGAACCTCAACCTGCCCCCACTGGCGCCGCCGGTCACCGTCAACAGCGCCACGACAGCGCTGATCAGTTTCAACTGGGCGCCCGGCGATTTCCTGGGCACCGGCTCGTTCATCGGCGACATCCTCGGCCCGGGGCATACCGAAGCCGCGCTGCTTGCCGACCTCACCATCGGCTACGATTCCAACGGTGTGTCGGCGTTGTCCGGCGACCTGATCCACGGCACCCTCGGCACGACGCCGGGCAACCCGGTGCTGCCGGGCCCCGGAGCGCCCGGCTTCTTCCGCTTTTTCGATGTCGCCAGCGGACAGTTCTTCGACCCCCCTCTCGCGGTCGGGTTCAATTACAAAATGACCGGCGACTCGCTGTTCACAAAGGTCGGGCTGCCGATCGGCTATGGCAACAGCTTCGACATCCTCGTCGGCGGCGTGCCCGTGGCGACCGGTCTGGACGGCAACTCGGCGTATGACTTCGCGGGCCCGGGCGTCGCCGAGTTCGACATCGTCGGCATCAGCCCGTCCGTTGACGCGGCCAACCCCGACGCCTTCCCGACCTACCTGGAATTCGATACACCCACCGCCAGTTTCGAGATGACCGCCATCGAGGTGCCCGAGCCGACCAGCCTGTCCCTGCTCGCCCTGGCCGGCCTCGTCGTGACCAGGCGACGCCGCGGCTGACGCACACGATTCGGCAGGCGAGTGACGCGGGTGAATACCCACACATTCGCCAAGCCGATCAAGACTTGCGCCCGGGACTTGACCCACCTTGCTACGAATCCCCGGTCGGCTACAATGCCGCGTTCCGCACGCCCGGCGACGTAGCTCAGTTGGTAGAGCAGGGGATTCATAAGCCCCGGGTCACAGGTTCGAGTCCTGTCGTCGCCATCCGCCCCGCTTGTTGAGCGGGGTTTTTTCATGTCTGGGCCGGTCGTATCGGTTGCGCGGGCCGGGCCGGGGTATTTGCGTTGGCGGTGGGCACATCGGCTTTCGGTTGGCGCCGCCGATTCCGATGATTGATCGTGGCACCGAGTTGGCCTTGGGTGTTCCGGGCCGGCTTTGGGTCCTAATCCCTCGACCGAGCGACAGCCATGCGGATCATGATCGACAGCCTGATCGGTTTGATGCTGGTGGCGGTGGTCGTCGCGGTGGTGATGCTGCACCACGAGCGCCGCGCGGGTGAGCAGTCGGTCGCCGAGGTGCAGAACGCGTTGCAGCGGCTGCACGACCAGGCGGCGTACCACAGCGCGCTGCAGTCGGCGATGGCCGGGCAGGAGACGCTGCTGGTTCACATGCACGATGCGTGGTTCGGGCAGGACGTGCCTGTGAACGAGTTGGTGAGTGAGGACCGGCCGTGGATCGACCTCGCGCCGCCCGGCGACGCGGGGGTACACCCGCCGGACCCGATCGCGACGGACCCGAAGCAGGCGGGGTTCTGGTACAACCCGACGACGGGCGTGTTCCGCGCCCGCGTCGCGCCCGCCGGCAGCGAGGCCGAGACGCTGGCGCTGTACAACCGTGTGAACGGCACGTCGCTCGAGGCGTTCGAGCAGATCCCCGACCCGGCCCGCAGACCCATCGCGCACGAGCCGGGCACGACGCCCGCTCGCCAGTACGCGTCGATGGCGAACCTGACCTGGTCCGAGCCCGACCCGCCCGCCGCGGAGAAGACCGAGCGCGCGTTTGCGCCGCTGATCGACCCGGTTCAGAAAAACGAGCTGATCGAGACGCGCAAAGACCTGGCCAAGCACCGCGAGCCGTCGGCGGACGACATCGCGAACGCCACGCAAGCCGGCAAGACCCACGAGCAGGCCGGCGGCGAGCCCGCCGAACCGGGCGACCGGGCCGACGAAGCGTTGGCCGACGCGCCCCCGCCCCGGCCGACGCTGGAGAAGTAGAGCCGGTTTACGGGATCGGCCGCGCTGAACTACTGCAGCGCCGCCATGGGCCGGCCCGATATCGAGAAAGACCGCCGACGCCTGCACGGAGGCCCACATGCCCGCCGATTCACCGAACCCCGCCCCGAACCCGCCGCTGCAAAGCACGCTGGCCGACGACCCGGACATGGCCGAGCTGGTCTCTTTCTTCGTCGAAGAGATGGGCGAGCGGGTGGAGTCGATCAACGCGGCGGCCCTGGATCAGGACCTGAGCCAACTGCGCACCGTTGCGCACCAGCTCAAAGGGGCGGCGGGCGGTTACGGCTTCGCGCCGATCTCGGATTGCGCCGCGTCGCTCGAGCAGCTCATCGACGCCTCCGATCCGTCGGCCGACGCCGAGGCGTTGCGTGAACAGGTCGATGCGCTGATCGATCTGTGCCGACGCGCCTCGCTCTAAGCGACGCGCGCCGCCGATCATCGCCGGTACAATCTCCCGCTTATGCAGGAGATTTTCAGCCACACGCTGCCCAACGGACTGACGCTGCTCGCCGAGCCCATGCCCGGCGTGAGGTCGCTCGCGATGACGCTGCTCACGCCCGCGGGCGTCTCGCGCCAGCCCGAACAACAGCAGGGCCTCGCGCCGCTGCTCGCCGAGCTCGTCGGCCGGGGCGCCGGTGGCCGCTCGTCCCGCGAACACAGCGAGGCCCTCGACACGCTCGGCGTCCACCGCTCGACCCACGCGGGCAGCCGCCACCTGCGCCTGAGCGCCACGCTCATCGGCGACCACCTCGACGATGCCCTGCCGTTGCTGCTTGATCAGGCGCTGTCGCCCAACCTCGACCCGGCCGAACTCGAGCCGGCGCGCGACCTGTGCCTGCAGGAGATCGCCGCGCTCGAAGACGACCCCCAACGCCGGGCGATGATCAAGCTCCGTGAGCAACACTTCCCCCCGCCCTTTGGCCGGCCCAGCGACGGCGTCGCCGAGCACCTGCGAGCGCTTTCGCTCGACGACGCCCGCGCGTTCTGGCAAGCCGGCGTCGTGCCCCGCGGGTCGATCCTCGCCTTCGCTGGTCAGCTCGACTGGTCAGGGCTTAAAGACCGCGTCGAAAGCCTCACCGCCGACTGGTCGGGCACCGCAGACGACATCCAGCCCACCGCCGACGCCCCGCGCGGTGTCAGCCACATCGACGCCGACACCGAGCAGGTCCACATCGCCCTGGCCTACGACGCGCCGGCCGACCCCGAGCCGGATTCGATGCTCCAGCGGGCCGCGGTGTCGGTGCTGTCCGGCGGGATGTCCAGCCGGCTGTTCACCGAGGTCCGCGAGAAGCGCGGCCTGTGCTACTCGGTCTACGCCAGCTACGCCGGCATGCGCGACCGCGGCGCCGTGCTCGGCTACGCGGGCACCACGACGCCTCGCGCCCAGGAAACGCTCGATGTGTTTGTGGGTGAACTGCGACGGCTGGCCCAAGGCATCGACGCCGACGAACTGGACCGCGCATTGGTCGGCATGAAGGCGCGCCTGGTCATGCAGGGCGAATCCTCCGGCGCCCGCGCCGGCGCGATCGCCGCGGACCAATACGTCCACGGCCGGCCCCGCGCGCTCGACGAACTGGCCCAGCGCGTCGACTCGGTGACGCTCGACGACGTCAACCGTTTCGTCGCCGAACACGTGGCCGACGACATCACGATCGTCACAATCGGACCCGAAGCGCTCAAAATCGTTTAGCCCTCGCCCGCGAGGGCGGGGCTCGAACAACCGGTGTACCCGCTCTCGCGGGCGGTCGCTAAACGCGTCGCGCGCTTCACCGAGATTGCCGACATGCGAATCCTCATCACCGCAGGCCCAACCCGCGAACCGATCGACGACGTGCGGTTCATCTCCAACCGCTCGAGCGGGCAGATGGGTTTCGCCCTGGCCGACGCCGCGGCCGACGCGGGCCACGACGTGACGCTGTTGCTTGGCCCGGTGCTGATGCCGCCGAGCGTCGCCGACCGCGTCCGCGTCGAGCGGTTCAACACGACCGCCGACCTGGAGGTGCTGCTCGCCGAGCATTTCCCCGCGTGCGACGTGTTGATCAAGGCCGCGGCCGTCGCCGACTACCGCCCCGCCAGGCTGATCCGGGGCAAGACCCCGCGTGGCGAAGGTTTGTCGATCAAGCTCGAGCCGACGCCCGACCTCGTCGCCCAATGCGCGAAGACCAAACGTCTGGACCAGACGATCGTCGCCTTCGCGCTGGAGGACCCGCTGGTCCTGGAAACCCGCGCGGTCGAGAAGATGAAACGCAAGAAGGTCGACGCCATCCTCGCGAACCCCTTGCAGACCATGGACGCCGGCGACATCGAGCCGATTTTATTTTACGCCAACGGCAAACGCGACGCGCCCGGGCGTATGACCAAGCGCGAGTTAGCGCGGTGGCTGGTGTCGAAGATCGATCACATCCATCAAGCTCCGTAACGCAAGCTTGAGGATAAAAAGTACCGCGGTGCCGGGCATGAACCAGATCAGGTTGTACCAGATAAACCACGTCCAACTCTCGCCCAACTCGTTCATCATCGCTTCGAGATTCCCATAAAGCCCTGCGAAAACAATCAACACCCAAAGCCAGTTGAGAGCGCACCAGACCGCCAAGGCAAACACCAGGCTCGGGCGTACGTTTGCCCAGATCCTACGCCTCAAGACAACATGTATTGTGCTGTTGTTACGCATCATGCTTTGACAACGCGTGCGGCCTATTCGCCCCCGGGCGTGGCCCGGCGGCTGCGACAAGCTTCTGTCTGCAATCAGCAGCGCGATGTAGCCGCCGCGTCACCACGCGGGGGCGAACCACTCTACAGCTTGGATAGAACATCACGTCAACTCATCTGCAGATGCAGGACAGGACCGCGATCACCCCGCCACACGAATCGTTTGCTCGATTCGCGTCGGCTGCTGCAGCAACCCCACCGCTTCACCGACCTGCCAGCGGACATCCATCGCGCCCAGCCGGCACGCCCATTCGATTTGGGCGTGTTCGCTCTGGTTGATCGCGTCGAAGTAGCCGAGTTTCGCTTGTCGAACAACAACCGGCGTTTCGCACCGCGCTTGTTCGTTGCGCGTCACGCGGGTGGTTCTGAGCAGCCGCCTGGCGTCGCGTTCGAGGACCGACAAGCCGTCGGGTGTGTGCCGAGCGAATCGGCGGGCGTCCTCGAGGGTCGGGAAGCACGAGCCCGTCGCCAGTCGCGCCGGCGCGTGTGTTACGTCCAGCTCCAAATCCCCTTGCGCATAAGCGGTTTCGCGCACCGCGCAGCGCACGCCGCAGTCGCTCGCGTCCAGCGTGATCGACGCGGGGTGCAGCTTGAAGTCGCTCAACCGGTTGCCCAGCGTTGTGACCGTCCTCGCGTCCGCGTCGCTGCGCACGAAGTAGAACCCGCGGACGACCTCGGCCCGGTCGTTCATCGCCTGCACCAACAGCCGGTACGCGACGTGGCAGTACGTCAGCCCGCAGAACGCAGGCACGCCCGTCGGCCGGGCCTTCTCGACCCGGCAGGCCATCACGTTCCAGAACGCCCAGGGCCCGCGCGTCACCAGCTCCAACCCCTCGGGCAACAACGCGCATACCGTCTCGCTAGGCGTGCGGTAGGTCAGCTGCACGCAGTCGGTCACGCGCCCGGTCATCGCAAACTTCATCGTCATCACACCAACTCCTCTCGCCCCGCTTGTTGATCTTTCACTTTGCGCAGCGCGCACAGCGCGTTGTTGCAACGCGGGGTATCCGGCTCGGCTTCGAGTGATTGCTTGAGCTGCGCGTCGTCGCCCCGCGTGCCCAGCAACGCCGAGATCGCTCGGCGGTTGTTGCTGATCAGCGTGTACGCCCGCCGCGCCAGCCCCGCCATGCCCGGCCGGGCGAGCCGCATCGCCAGGCCGCGGTAGTCCCGCAGCGCATAAAAGCACATCACCCACGCCTTGTCGTCCCGGTACACCCGGCCCTGCTCATCGATCACGATCAATTCGTCGGGCCGGCCCTGTTCGTCGGTCTTGCATGCGAGCCCCGGGAACAGCCGCTGCTGCCTGCTCGAGCCCTGCGGCACGAACCGCATCGCGATGCGCTTGGGTTGTTTCTCCAGCCACTTCCGGCACCGCACGCAGAACCCGCACGTCGGGTCGTAGAGCACCGTGAGTTGTTGGTTGGCGTCCATCGTTTGCGCCTTTCACACAAGGAAATCCGTCCGCCCCTAAGCCCGCGCCGTGCCGTGCAGCGGCACGGCGCGGGATCAAACCCCCATCGAACCAAGCGCCCCCGGATGCGCCCGATCCGATGGCGTCAAACGTCAGCCCGCCGGCTCGAGGTCCAGTTGTTCGTCCGGTTCGATCGGCGGCGGGGCCTGGTCGTACTGCGCGTTTTTGCGCATCCGGTTGAACACGTAGATGTTGAGGAAGTGCATCGCGCCCAGGATGAGCAGCACGACGCCGAGCTTGTAGCTGAGCAGTTCGAACACGTCGCCGACGGTCAGCGGCGTCTCGCCGGTCTTGAGCGCGAGCGTGACCCAGCCGAGGTTGATCAGGTAGAAGCCGACGACGAGCAGGTGGTTGACCGAGTCGGCGAGCTTCTCGTCGCCGTGGAACGCGGTGACGAGGAACACGCGTCCGTGGTGGTGCAGCGTGCGCGCGACCCAGACCGTCAGCACGAGGCTGAGGGTGAGGTAGATCGCGTAGGTCGGGACCAGCAGATTGTCGGTGGTTGCCAGCAGTTGCATGGTTGGCCTCCTTTCAGGCCGGGTGTTTGCGACGCCGACGCAGCATCGCGGGGTCATGACACATCAGGTCGTGAGGGCGGTTCTCCGGGAGGGCGAGGCTCCTGCCGCGCCGCGAATCAGAGCACCGCGGCGCGGCAGGAGCCTCGCCCTCCCGCTCTCCGCCCCGCTTCCCCCCTAGCAGTTTCTTGAGCTTCGCGCCCATCTTGAGGAAGCGGACGAGCATGGGCTTGGGCATCGAGCGGACCTGCCCGTACCACCCGCCGAGCGATTCGATGAGGTCCAGGAGCTCGGACAGGCGCTGGTGCGTGTGCTCTTCTTCGGTGCCCGCGTTTCCCGCCTCCATCACGCACTCGCGCAGCACGGTCAGCGTCGGGTCGATCTCGCGCTTCTTGCGCTCGTCGAGCACCGCGAGCAGCATCTCCCAGACGTCGGCCTGCGTGGTGAAGTGATCCTTGCGTTCGCCGAGCATCGGCACGGGTTGCACGATTCCCCAGCCCTGCAGCTCGCGCAGCGACGTGCTGACGTTGGACCGCGCGACGCTGAGGGTCTGGGCGATGTCGTCGGCGTTTAGCGGCCTGTCGCTGACGAATAAGAGCGCGTGGATCTGTGCCACCGTCCGGTTGATCCCCCAGCGGTTGCCCATCTCCCCCCAGTGGAGGACGAACTTCTGTTGTACGTCGGTGAGCGTCATGTCGGGCCTCTTTCGCGGTCTATGGGGTCTACCAACCGTATCGGCTATTTATTTCCGACTAAACAGAAAATACAGACAAAAAAGACTGTGGTCAAGCCTTTTTGGGCCTGAACCGGCAAAAAATCGTGAAAAAGGGAGAGCGAGGCTCCTGCCGAGACGCGAATCGTCCGCGGCGAGCGGCTCGGCTGAGCCTCGCCCTCGCGGGCGGATGCAACTGAGATCAACAGCGAACCGGGTCGCCGCTTATTCCTGGGGCAGCAGGTCCCGCAGGTCTTCGCTGGCTTGGTAGCGGATGCCGTTGTCGGTCAGGATCGTCTCGGTCGATTGCATCAGGGCCTTGCGTTCGAAGACGAGGGTTTCGCTGATGCGTTCGGCGAACTCGATGGTGACGTACGCGTCGTCGAGGTCGCGGATGACCTGTGCCAGATGCCGGAGGTTCTTGATGGTCGTGCCGTTGACCTTGGCGACGACCGAGAGGTGGTGGCCGTCGTAGCCCTTGGTGATGCGGTGGTCGAACATGGGCGCGGCGATGACGACGATCTCTTCGCCGTCGAACGCCGGTTCTTCCCCGACGCGGGTGACCAGCGGGCTGCCGAAGTAGTTGAACAGTTGGATGTAGCGTGGCGGCAGCGAGCCGGCGAACTCCTGGGTCGCCTGCGTGAAGACGATCGGCCCGACGATGTAGTAGCGCGGGTAGTGGTTGTGCTTGGCGATCGAGGGCATGAGCGGCGTGGGGTCGAGCCGGGCGGGCGCATCGAGCTTGATCGTTTCGCCCTCGCGGATGACGGTGAGCGGGACATTGCCCTTGTCGTCGACGACCTGGTGGACGAAGTAGCGGAAGTCGCCGCGCAGGTCGTCGCGGATCTTGCAGTTGCCGTTGTTGTCGATGTCGTGCTCGCCGATGTGGGTGACGACGTCCCAGGGCTTGAGCGGCGAGTCGGCGTGCTCGGGCATGCGGGTGATCATCATGCCGGTGGTGTCGCTATCGAGGCCGAGCTTGTCGCGCAGCGCGTCGTTTTCGAGCGTTTGCAGGGTGCCGATGGCGATCTCGGGTCGGCCGTCGTATTGGCCGTCCTCGGCGTCTTCGAGGAAGTCGCGGACTTCTTTGACGGGGATGAGGTAGCCGATGTTGTCGGCCTGGCTCATGCCGGAGAACACGATGCCAACGATCTGGTCGTCGAGGATGGCCGGCCCGCCGGAGTTGCCCGGGTTGAGCGCCGCGTCGACCTGGATGCGCAGGCCGATGAACCCGTGCTTGTAGCTGGCGACCTCGATGCGGGAGATGATGCCCTTGGTGACCGACAGGTCGTCCCCGCCGACCGGGTAGCCGTAGGCGCTCACGTCGCCGCGGATCGGCGGGAGCTTGTCGGCGAAGGCCAGGGGCGGGTGCTCCTCGAAAAAGCCCCCTTCGTCGTCGGGCAGCTCGAGCAGCGCGAGGTCTACGCCCGGCGCGTAGGCGACGACCTTCGCCTCGATCCGGTCCGCGGACTGGTAGGGCTGGACGTAGACCTGCGTGGCGTAGGCGACGACGTGGGCGTTGGTGAGGATGCGCTTGCCGTCGATCACCACGCCCGTGCCCGAGCTGTCACGCGGGCCTTCCTTGCGCCAGGGCTGGAACAGGCTCGGGGGCCGCGCGGTCGTGTGGATTTTGACGACCGATTGACGCAGGTCCGGCTTCGCGGGGGCCTGGGCCCGGCCGGTCGGGGCGACGGACACGAGGCCGGCAATCAAGAGTAAACCAACCACAGCGCGGCGGGATAGCAGTGGGATCAAGGCGATGCTCCGGACGGTTACATGCAGGGGTCCGAGCAAGTATAGCCCTTCGCGTGGCGTGCCATGCTTGCGTGGGCAGGCAGGCGACGGCATCCCATGGCACGGATGGTGCGGAGGCTGCTTAAGCCAGCTCTTCGCCGAGCGTGTAGGCCACGCTGTCTTCGCCCGGGTCGCCGGCGTCGGCGGTCTCTTCACTGGCCAGCGCGTCGAGGGCGCGGGCGGTGTCGCCGGGGTCCTTTCTGGGCACCTGGATGTTCCACATGACGTTGCCGCAACCGCTGCAGGCGTGGGCGAGCAGCGGACGCAGCTTCTTGTAGTTGCCGAAGATGTCTTTCTCACCGCCGACCGGCGACCAACCCATCGCGTTGTGGCCGGCGAAGACCTTGATGAGGTGGAGTTCTTCTGATCCGCATGCGCTACATTTCATCGCGATCCCTCGTTTCCGGAAACACCATCGCTTCCCATAGTAAGACGCGTTCGGGCCGGTCCGGTTGCACGGGGAGGGGAAAAAGATGCGTCCGTAAGCCGTTTAGATGACACGTCGGACGCCCGCGTGGCCTCACACCCGCAGCACGGCCCATAGTTTTCGCGTCGCGTCGCCGCGGTGGCTGATGGCGTTTTTCTCCGCCGAACTCAGCTCGGCGCTCGTGCACCCGCGCGCGTCCAGCCAGAACAACGGGTCGTAGCCGAAGCCGTTTCGGCCCCGGCCAAGGTGCGGCTTTGCGGGGTCGTCGGCCTGGTCGGGCGTGATGATGCGCCCCTCGAATGTGCCGCGTACCGCGAGCGGCTCGCGCTCGCCATCGGGCCAGACCAGCGCCATCGCGCAGACGAACCGGGCGGTGCGCTGCTCCGCGGGCGTGTCGGCGAGCTCGGCCAACAGTTTTTTGTTGTTCGCCGGGTCGATGACGTCGCGCCCGCCGGCCGCGCCCGCGTATCGGGCGCTGACCACGCCGGGCGCCCCGCCCAGCGCATCGACCTCCAGCCCGCTGTCGTCGGCGACGCAAGGCAACCGCGCGTGCCGGGCGTAGTAGGCCGCCTTGAGCAGCGCGTTGCCCGCGAATGTGTCCCGATCTTCCTCCGGCTCGGGCGCGTCAACGCCCACGTCTTTCAGGCTCAACAGTTCGAAGGCCGCGCCCGCGTCACGCGCGACCGCGCGGATCTCGTCGATCTTGTGCGGGTTCGAGGTGGCGATCAGCAGTTTCATGGCAAGAGTTTAGTGGGTCTTACCGCACCGCCCGACCCAGCGCGAACGTCCCGGTGATCACCGGCGACAGCGCCGCGACCGAGTAGACCGAGTAGACGTGCTCCCCGCCCTGCCAGAACCAGAAGCACGCGAGGAACGCGCCCAGCAGCGACACGCCCAAACCCAGGTAAAACGACAGCTCGCTGTACGGGTTCTTGAGCGACGCCCCGACCGCCGCGGCCCCGAGCAGGCACGCGGGGATGATCGACATGAGCGTCAGCATGGGCAGTTGCGCGGTCATGGTCGGGCGGTCCGGTCCGCTACTCGAGCGGCCCCCAGATTTCGACCATCAGGTCGTAGCCGACCGGGTCGTGCAACTTGAGCTCGGCGCCGAGGAACGGGTAGAAATCGTTGCGATAAAAATACGCCTCGGTCGCCTCGGCGAAGTACTCCTTCTCGTTCGTCGCGGCATACGCCCGGACCTCTTTGCCGTTGTGCGTCAACACCTTGTCGTACAGCCCCTGATCCATCGCGTGCTTGTAAGCCGCGACGATGCGCGGGTCGTCGAAGCCGAGGACCTCGTCGTGGTACGCGTGCGCCAGCTCGTGCAGCACGACCATCGGGTGCTTGAGCATGTGGTGCAACTCCAGCAGCGACGCGGCGCGGGTGATGTGCACCTTGTTTTCAAGCCGTGGGTCGTACCCGCGGTCGATCAGCCACTGCTTGCCGGGGTGGTAAGGCCCCGGCTCGACGTCGATGTCGTGGTCGTCTTCGATCCAGATGCCCAGCGTGTGCAGGTCGTCCTTCGCCTTGCTGTTGGCAAACAACACGTTGATCCGCTGTAGGTGGTTGCGGAGCATGTCGAGCGCCGCGGCGTCCGCTTCCGCGTCCTCGTCGTCTAAGAGCTTCGGGTCGATGTAGACCGTGAAGCCTTCCATCTGCTGGACGACCGGGTCGAAGTGTTTGGGGCTTTGTTTGTCTGACGCCTGGCCGTGTTGGGGGGTCGAGCAGCCGATCAGCGGAACAAGCATGAGTACGCAAAAGGTTGCTAGTCGTAAGTTCATGACGAAGGCTCTTATCAGGTACCGCAACGACGTAACGCCGATTGTTGTCATCGCTCCTACCCGGAGCCATAACACCATCCCCAACACCCAACCGATCACATGTTCCACCACTCCAAGTTGATCTCCGGGAAGATCACGTCGTGGATGTCCGCGTCCTTGATCTCGTGCTTCTCGACCTCCGTCAGCCCGCCGAGGTAAGCCGAGTCGGCGTGGACCTTTTCCGCGATGTCCATCAGCGTCTCGAAGCGCGTCACGTTCTGCATGAACCGCTTGATGCCGTAGTCCACCGCCTGGCCCCGGCGGATGACGAAAGGCCAGTCGCTCGCCTGCATCAACAGCAGCTGGCGCCCGGCCTTTTCGAGCAGCTCTTTCAGCTTCTCGTTGCCCTTCTCGCGCCACGGCATCTCGCTCAGCGCCCGGCCGAAGTTTGTCTCGCAGCGGTACAGGATGTCCCACATCCAGTTGACCTGCTCGTTGGTCCACACGCGGTGGTCGCCCTCCTCGCCCCACGAGCCCTCGGGCATCGACACGACCTTGTCCACGAACGTCTGGTCGAGGTACTCGCCGGTCGTGCACACGTCGATCTCGTCGATCGCGTTGAGCGAGAGCATCACGTCGCGCAAAAACTGCGGGCCCTCGAACCACCAGTGGCCGTAGAGCTCGGCGTCGAACGTGCAGACGACCACGCCTTTCTTGCCCGTCTGCTCCTTGTACGCGTACAGCCGCTGCTTGATCATGTCGCAGAAGTGGCTGGCGTGCTGGTGCAGCTTGGCGTCGATGTCCTGGGGGTAGTACAGGTGCTTGTCGCCGAGGTCCACCTTGTTGCCCGTGATCTTCCAATAGCGCAGCCCGCGCTTGGGCCCCCACATCTTGTGGAACTCGAGGTACTCGCCCGACGCGGGGTAGCCGAAGTCGCCCGACCAGACCTGCTCACAAGCGACCTGGTCGCGCGCGAACGCGATCGCCCGGCCCAGGCCCGTGCCGTCGCTGTTCACCCAGTGCGCCTCGTTCACCGACCGCCAGCCGCGCTGCGCGTATTTCTCCGCGTCCTCCCAGCCGACCTTGTGCCACTGATCGTTGTCGTACACGTACTCGCTCTTGCAGCCCTCGATCAGGTGGTTCTCGACGAAAAAGTGCGTGATGCCTTCGTCCGCGACCAGGTGCTCGACGCCGATGCGGTAGTCTTTGTGCCCCCAGTTGATCGGCGGGTTCCAGGGCCCGCCGGGCCGATAGGCGCACTCGGGCAGCCACATGCCCGCCGGTCGGAACCCGAGGATCCGTTCGCTCGATGCGATGCCCGCGCGGACCTGCGCCCGGATCGACGCGTCTTCGTACAACAGCGGCATGTAGCCGTGCGTCGCGTTGGAGGTGATCAGCTCGACGTAGCCCTTGCCGCCCTCTTTCTGGTTGCTGCGGTCGGCGAAGGCCTTGGGGATGTCCCGGTCGATGTCGTGGAACTGCGCGAGCAGCCCGGTATAAAACTTCTCCCAGCGCTCGGCGAGGTAGAGCATGTGCCCGTTGTCGAGCCTCTTAAACTCGGCCATATCGGACCGGGCTTTTTCCGCGCGGTCGTTGAGGTAGTGCTCAAAGCCCTTCTTGAAGTGCTCGTGCGAGAGCTGTTCGAGCAGCACGGGCGTGAGCCCCATGGTGATCTTGGGGTTGCCGTTGAGGTAGGCGCACTCGTCGAGCATCGCGAGGATGGGCAGGTACGTCTCCGCCGCGGCTTCGTAGAGCCAGTCCTCGCCGTGCGGCCAGGTGCCGTGGCGCAGGACGTAGGGGAGGTGGCCGTGCAGGACGAGACAGAAGCTGCCGATGGATTCGCTCATAGCGTTCTATCTTAACAGGCGGCGTCGACCGCGCTGTGCGAACAGCCGGAGACCTGCGGGCTCCGGACGCGAAAGCAATTGCTTGGTTCGATACCTCGCCTGTTCTCTTATCCGGAGCCCGTAGGTCTCCGGCTATTGCCACGCTTAAGGCTCGGGAGAGATGTACTCCAACACGACCAGCACCGGCGCGTGGTCCGACGCGACCGGCTCGTCGAGCACCTGCACGTCCACGACGCGCCAGGCTTCTGCCGGGCGGACGAAGACGTAATCGATGCGCCGGGTCGGTTCGTCCGCGGGGATCGTGGGCCGCGGGTCGCCGAACGCCGCGGCGGCATCGACCCAGCCGGCGTCGATCATCACGCGGTATGCGTCGCTGTCTGGCGTGAAGTTGAAGTCGCCGGCGAGGACCGTCAGCGGCCCCTCGTACGCGCGATGGCCGACGATCGACCGCACCTGTCGTAGCCGGGTCTGTGCCGACTGGTGACACAGGTGCGTGCCCGCGAAGACCACGGGCGGCTCGCCCCGCCACTGCGCGACCGACGCCACCGCCGCCGAGCGCGGCTCATGGCCTTCATCGTGAGGCAGCTTGTGGTTGTAAAACGCGCGGATCGGCATGCGCGACAACACCGCCTCGCCGTAGCTGCCGCCCTGGTACGGCATCGCCTCTGCGAAAGCGTGGTGCATGCCCGTCAACTCGCCGAGCCTCGCGGCCTGATCGACGCCCCCGGCCCGCCTGGTCTTGACGTCTACTTCCTGCAGCGCGACAAGGTCGGGCTGGGCGCGCTTGATGATGTCGGCGAGGCGCGGGTAGTCGAAGACGCCGTCGGTGCCCTCGCCGTGGTGGATGTTGTAGGTCAGGACACGCAGGCGCAGCGTATCGGAGGGCGGGTCGGTGGTATTGCACGCCGACAGCGACGCGAGCAGAAGTACGAAGAACAAGCGATTCGGCATGGTGTCATCATGGTAATCGCGGCAAGCGTCGTTGTACCAGGTAAGACTGGTGGCATCGTGCAACCGTGTTCTGCATAGCACCGGATGTAAATCCGGTGCCAATGGTCGTAACCAGCGCCTCGGGCACCGCGTTCACATGCGGTGGTGAAGAACAATCACGCGATTTGCCCTAACCGATCCTTTTCCAAATGGTTGGCGAGCCGCACGAGCTACAATTCGAAGATTTGTTCCGCCTTTGCCGATACCCCTCTCATGCCCAACCTCGACCCCACCAGCGCACCGCCGGACCCGAATACCCCGCTCGCCCTGGCCGGCAAACACCTGCACTTCGTCGGCATCGGCGGTTGCGGCATGTCGGGGCTCGCGCGCATGGCGGCCAAGCAAGGCGCGACCTGCACCGGCACCGACATGAGCGAGTCCGACGCCGTCGCGACCCTCCGCGCCGACGGCATCGACGTGTCGCTCGACCAGACCGGCGGGGCGCTGCCCGATCAGCTCGACACGCTGGTCATCAGCGCCGCGATCAAGCCCACGCACCCCGAGGTCGTCGAGGCGACCCGGCGCGGGGCCGAGGTTTACAAATACGCCCAGCTGCTCGGCCGGCTGATGGTCGGGCGCGTCGGCGTCGCGATCGCGGGCACGCACGGCAAGTCCACCACCACCTCGATCCTCAGCCACATCCTCATCCAGACCGGGCTCGACCCGTCGTTCATCGTCGGCGCGCACTGCGAACAGATCGGCGGGGGCGTGCGCGTCAGCTCCAAGCAAGGGCCCGACGAGGTGCTTGTCGCCGAGGCCTGCGAATACGACCGCAGCTTCCACAACTTTTTTCCCACGCACGCGACGATCCTCAACGTCGAGGCCGACCACCTGGACCTCTACGGCTCGATCGACGAGATCGTCGAGGCGTTTAAGGTCTTCGCCAAGCGCGTGCCGGACAATGGCTCATTGCTGATCCATCACGAGTCGCCCCACCGCCTGGCGATCACCGCGGGGCTGGACGCGCATATCGAGACCGTCGGCTTCATGCCCCAGGCCGACTGGCGCGTCGGCGTGCGGATGGGTAACGTCCGCCTGCACCACAAGGACAAGCCCGTTTGCGAATGGGTCAACCCCATGCCCGGCGACCACTTCGCGTACAACGCCGCCGTCGCCGCCATCACCGCCCGACGACTGGGCGCGCCCTGGCAAGGCATCGCCAAGGCGATCACGTCCTTCGCCGGCCTGGATCGGCGTATGCAAACGTTGGGGCAGCGTTCCATTCCGGGGGGCAGCGTCTCCGTCATCGACGACTACGGCCACCACCCCACCGAGATCGACACGACCCTCCGCGCGCTCCGCCAGCACCACGACCCCAAGCGGCTCATCTGCGTCTTCCAGCCGCACCAGCACTCGCGCACCCGCCACCTCATGGAACAGTTCGCCACCAGCTTCGGCGAGGCGGACATCGTCATCGTCCCGGAGATCTACTTCGTTCGCGACTCGGAACAGGAGCGACACGCCGTGACGTCCGGCCACCTGGTCGAGCGCCTGCGCAAGCAAGGCGTCACCGCGATGCACCTGCACCCGTTCGAGGCGATCGTCGAACAGCTCGAACTGATCACCCAGCCGGGCGACCTGGTCGTGACGATGGGCGCAGGGGATGTTTGGAAGATCGGGCGCGCGTACCTAGGCGATGCAAACGACTGACCGGTAGGACAGGCATTCCTGCCTGTCGGTTCGGCGAAGCCGAATGATGAACGGGGCCGGCCATGCGAGAGATCAAGAACCCTCAACAATGCCCACAATGCATAGGCGATGTCTTTGAAGACGGGCCTTGTGGTTTGTGGAGCGGGGTAGAAGCGAGTGGCATTTGTTATCACGCGACCTGTCTGACGTGCAAGGCGGAACTCGTCGCGTATGATTCGGATGAGGCTGAAGAGGCCGGCGAACCCTTGTTTTGGCACATTGACACGCCAAAGAAATCGTGACAGGCAGGAATGCCTGTCCTACCGATTCAATGCCACACGCTTGGGATGATGCTTTAGCTCCGCCCCGCCCTCCCGCAATCGTTTTGCAGCCAGGTTGCATTTCGACCGCGCATTGAAAAAGGCGCACCCGGCCGGGCCGAGTGCGCCTGAGATCGATAGCGATCATAGAGTCAATTGTTTGGCCGATTCGGCTTACTTCGTTTCAACCGTCAGGTCGTTATCCACCACCAGCGCGCCGCCTTCGAACGCGTTGGTCGTCGCGTCGCGCAACTCGCTGTAGTCCTCGACCGTGCCGGTCAGGGTGACAACGCCGGCATCGACATGAACGTCAACGTCGTCGCTGTCGACGAATGGGCTCCAGAACAGCTCGCTCTCGATATCTTCACGCAGTTCGCGATCGGTCGGCGTTACGGTTTGTTCCTGCGGGCGATCCATCTCGCCCGGCATCAGGCCGGGGTAGGTGTAGGGGTCGTAGTACACCCACGTCGCGGTGTCGTCCACGTCGATGCGGTTGTTCACTTCGCGTACACCCTTGATGGACGCGACCACGTCTGACGTTTCCCACTTCTCGAGGTGGCTGTCGACTTGCCCTTGGAGTCTGACGATGCCGTCGTTGACTTGCGCGTCGATCTCGTAGCCTTCGACCACGCTGTTGTTGGCCAGCGCCTGGGTGATCTGCCGCTGGATCTGCTTGTCAGCGGGCTGCTGTTCAGGCGACACGCGCAGGAAGTTGCTGACGCGCCGGACGCCCGCCGTCTCTCGGGCGATGCGCTCGGCCGAGCGTTTCGCGCTCAGCGTGTCTACGGTCCCGGTCAGCGTTGCACGCCCGTTGTAGAGCGTGGCGACCACGCCTTCGTGATCGACCCGGGGGTCGAGGATCAGGTTGGTCTGGATCGCGGTCTCGATGTCGTCGTCGGTCAGGCTTAACACATCGCTGAAGGGGGTTTGGCTGGGGTTGACCGTCAGCGCGTTCGCATCGACCTCGGCGACGCCGGCGACGTAAGCGGACGCTACGGCGCGGTCGCGTTCGGCAAGGCTGCGGACCTGGCCCGACAGGTTCGCGGTGTCGTCGTCGATCCGCACCTCGATCTCACTCGCGTCGATCAGCGCGTCCATCTTCAGCGACGAGACGATGTCCTGTCGGACCTCCGAGGCGATACGATCCGTGTCGTAATCGACCGCGATGTTGTTGATAACCGCGATCACCCCGTGCACGCCGGCCGTGACGTCGCGGGCCAACCAGCGTTCGGCGTAGGAGTCCACTTCGCCGCTTAAAGTGACCTGGCCACGGTCGGTCGCCTCTACATCGATCTCAAACGACTCGGTCGCGGTGTTGATCAGCAGCGCACGGTTCACGCGGTCGGTCAACTCGCTCGCGCTGATCGCTTGGCTGCGCTCGATCTTGATCTCGTTGCGGACCTGTTCGACACCGCGGACCGTTGTTGCCAAACGCTCGGCGACTTCTTTCTGACGGAGGTTGCGGACGCGCCCATCGAGCGTTGCTGTGCCGTCGGCCACGCGGACGCCGACGTCGTTAAACCACGGCGCGTTTTCTGCCGCGTATTCACTCTGAATTCCGATCTGGATCGCGGTGTCTTCGATCGGCTGGGCGCCTTTCGCCCGGGCGGGCTGGCCTTGTTTCTGCTGGTTCTGGGCGCCGTCAGCTTGGGCCTGTACGGGCGTCGAGACGCTTGCCAGCGAAAGTGCGCCGCACGCGGTCGCCGTGGCGAGCAGTCTGCGAGTGCTCAGGCGGGTTGGAACGTTTTGTCGGTGGTTGCGTTTCATCAGTTCGATCTCCTTGTGTCACAGCGTTCCGCGCCAACACAAAAACCGGCCGGGAGCGCGTCGGCATGGAAGCGGCTGGTTGTGGGGTATGGGTCGCGATGATCGGAGCAACACGCGTCTGCGGTGCAACGTCGTTTCATCGGCTCCCGACAGAACTTATCTTAAGGATCTACGCCTGCTTGTCAAGCAAAAGCCTTGAAAAACAAGGGAAACATCAAACCACCTTGGCCGAGGCGCGCGCCTTTCGTCGGCGATCCATGCGCGCGGGGTGGTTGTGTAAATGCGTCCCGCACTCCGGGCAGTGGTCGCTGTCCTGGCTCGCGCGCAGGTCGTAGAAGCACTGCTCGCAGTGGCCGGCCATGATGAGTTTGCGTTGTCGGACGCCGTGCAGCACCCAGCGGATGGCGAGCGCGAGGAGGACCGCCGCCACCGCGTCGAAGATGAGCGCGTAGAGCATCGACAGGTAGATGTGCGCGAGGATCAAGCTAACGAGCACCGGCCAGGCACAGAACACCAGCGCGAACGTGCGGACGACCCGGCGTTGTTCCTGCAGGGACCAGCGTTGTTGGAACCGGCTGCGCGGCAGCGACGAGATCGTGATCGCCACCGCGACCTCGAACGTGACCAGCCCGAGCACGACCACGCCCACCGGGATGAGCGTGTAGAGCAGCCCGGGTTCGGTCAGGATGCCGAGCATCGTAAAGGTATCCTTCGCCACAACCCAAGCATAGCGCGATCAGCCGCTCGCGGCTTTGCACGTCGGTACTATTCGCCGGCGTCCTCCGGCTCGCCGAGGTCGACTTGCGACCAGTCGATCTCGTCGCGCGAAGCGATATAGTCGTCCAGCAACTCCTTGGCGCGAGCCAGGTCTTTCGCGTGGACCAGCACCTTGACCCGCCCCGGCGCCTCGGCGCGGAACCCCGCGGTGAGTAGGCCGGCGGGCTCGGCCTGGATGCCCTCGCGCTTGAGTTCGTCGGCGATCATCGTCGCCTCGATCTCGCTGGGGAAAAACGCCAGGGTCACTACGGAATCGTCGTCTTCGTGCATGGGCGTATTGTCGCACGCCGACGGATGAAAGACAAGCAATTCAGTTCACGCAACAACGCGAAGCCGGGAAACCGAGGCGATTGAACCACAGATCCACACGGATCAACACAGATCAATCCCTGAGTATCCGTGTGCATCTGTGGTGACTCAATCGGTGTTTGCCTTTGGGCTTGTTTTGTGTGGTCTACTTAAGCGGGTTCGTCCAGACGGTACTGGCGGATTTTTTTGTAGAGGGTTGTCCGGTTGATATCGAGCTGCCGGGCGGTTTCCTGGCGGTTCCAGCCGTTGGCCTCGAGCGCCGCGAGCAGGATCCGGCGCTCGGGGGCTTTCATCGCCTCGGCCAACGGCGTCGGCGTCCAGGCGCCGGCCCGGGGGCCGTCGTGGTTGTTGTTCTTGGGATTGATGTTGACCGGATCGACGGGCTCGGTTTCGTCCGCCGCCCCGGCCTGGCCCTGCGGCGGGGCGTCGTCGGCGAGCAGCAGGTGGCGCTGCGTGGCCCGGGCGACCGCGTCGAGAAGCTCCGCTTCGATCACCGGCTTGAGCAGGTAGTCCGCCGCACCGTGCCGCATCGCCCGCACCGCCGACTCGACCTTGCGGAAGCCGCTGATGACGATCGGGACCAGCGCGTCCCGGCCGCAGCGCAGGGTGCGGATCGTCTCGAGCCCGCCCTCGGGACCGCCGAAGTCCTGCTCGACGATCGCCACGCCGACCGACCCCTCGCCGCCGACGTCCGCCGCGTTGAGTGCCGCGAGCGCGTCTTCGGTGCGGTGCGCCAGCGCGCAGCGATATCCGTGCCCGGCCAGCGTCCTGGCCAGCGCGGCCGATGCGATGGCGTCGCGATCGACGATCAGGATGGGCGTGCGATCAGTCATGCCTCGCCTCGCGTGAAACCTTTGCCGGGAACCGGCCGGGGCTCACGCCGCCCGCGTCGCGTCATCGGTCGGCGGCCTGTCTGATCCCGGCGTCTCGACTACCGGCGGGGGCGTCTCCTCGACACGGTCCAGCCAGTTCGTCCGCGACCAGATCGCGTCCGTCGGCCCGCTGTCCGGGCTGTGCAACCGAGCCGACGCGATCGCCTCGGCCTGCACCTTCCGCAAGCAACGGTCGGCCAACTCGGTGAGCAGCGCCTGCTCGGGTTCGCCTCCACCTGCCACGATCTCGATCACGTGCTTGCCCGGTTCGATCTCGACGCACAGTGCCGCGGCGACCGTCTGATCGCCGACCTCCGCAACCAGGCTCAGGTGGTGCCGCAGCGTCTCGGGCTTGACCGCGCACCCGCGCTCGTCCGCGAACGCGATCACACGCTCACACTCGCCCTTGCGCACCTCGTGGAACCGATAGCTCATCGTTTCTCACACCTCCAAATGAAGTATCGGACCGATCCGCCCCCCACTTTTGGGACGCCCGGGCCAATTCCGGGGGCAAATCCGCGGAACCCGGCCCCCGCCCGCCGCGTCTGACTGGGGTCGATCCCTTACGCGATTTCCCGTTCCGGAGCCCCGCCATGCGCCAACTCGCCTTCCCGATGCTCGCCCTCGTCAGCGCCGGACTGATCTACCTCGGCACCGCCAGGCTTGCCGCCGCCGCCGACGCGACCGAGAACACGCCCCGGCAAACACGGGTCGATCACACCAACACCAACACCGCTGCCCCGGCCGAGCTCTGTGTTGAGCCCGCCGAGTCGTTCAACGGCAAGACCATCGCCCAGTGGCGGGCCGCGGGCCCCGAAGGGCTCGCCGAGCTGATCGAGCAGATGCGACCGACGATCGACGCCTACCGCGAGGCGAAGACGCCGAAGGACCTCCCGGTCAAGTCGCCGGACGTCTCGAACAAGGCCCTCGCGGACCTGCTGCTCTTAGACCACGTCGCCCAGCAACGCGACGCGTACTCTGCCGGGCTCTACTGGTACACCGACCTGGGCGCCGCGAAGCAGCAAGCCCAGCGCACCGGCCGGCCGATCCTCTCGCTGCGGATGCTCGGCGAGCTTGTGGACGAATACTCCTGCGCCAACTCGCGCTTCTTCCGCACCACGCTCTACGCCGACGAATCCGTCGGCAAGCTGATGCGCGAACAGTTCGTGCTGCACTGGCAGAGCGTCCGCCCCGTGCCGGTCATCACCGTCGACATGGGCGACGGGCGAACGATCAAGCGCACCATCACCGGCAACTCGGCGCACTACGTGCTCGACCCCAACGGCCGGGTCGTCGATTGCCTGCCCGGGCTCTACGGGCCGGACACGTTCGAGCGCTTCATCACGCAGTCCGGCGAGCTGGCGAAGCGGGTCAAGGACGCCGACGAAACCGCCTTCGTCCACGCGGTGCGTGACCTGCACGCCTACCAGGGCGCCGAGCTCGATCGCGCCTGGGCGCGGTACATGGGCGTCATCCACGCGCAGGACGAAGCGGACAAGCCGGAACAGGACACGCGCCAGATCGCGCTGCGGACGCATGAAAACAACGATAACCGCCCGAAGATGCCCAACGCGATGGAGGCGGGGCGCATCGCTTTCGCCGGCAAGATGGTGGTCGAGCGCCCGCTGGTCCGGGCGGTGATGCCCAACGCGCCGACCGCTTCTGAAGCCGCGGACGACATGGCGCTTTGGCGCCGCGTCGCCGAGGCCTACAAGGAAGAGGCGCGCCTCGACGAAGGCAGCAGGCAGCTCATGGCGATCAAGGCGCCCAGGGAATCGATGCAGGACGCGCTGAACCGCGCGATCAGCAAGCGCCGGGTCGAGTCACCGTTGGCACGCATGGTCCGCAACTTCGAGCAAGGCGTGGCGATCGAGACCGCGCGTAACGAGCACCTGCTCCGCCGACAGTTGCACGACTGGTTCGCCAAGGCCGAAGCGCCGCTCGAACTGGACGCGCTCAACAAGCGCGTCTACGCCGACCTGTTCCTCACACCCGACGAAGACCCCTGGCTCGGCCTGGTCCCGGCCGACACGTACAGCGCGCTGGACGGGGGTGGGCTGCTGGGCGTCAACCACCAGTCCGCTGGGCGGTGAGGACAACCAGGCCCGAAGCGCCGACGACGCACCAATCGCCCGAAGCAAACACCCATCCTGTTTTCAGTTTTCGTGACGCGATGGGCGCCCCGGCCGCTTGCCGGCAGGGACAAGTTTTGCATTCGCGCATGTACCGACCCATGGCACTTGTCGTGTTGTAGAGCGGTTCGCCCCCGCGTAGTGACGCGGCGGCTGCGTCGCGCTGCTGATCGTCAACAGAAGCGTGTCGTAGCCGCTGGGCCACGCCCGGGGGTCGAGGGAGCCGTGTGGCAATTCAAAACAGGATACGCATAGGCACCCCAAGAGATACGCAGGCGTTCAAACACGGATAGCTCCGCGGCGGGAGCCCGGAGCGTGCGGCCTCAAAGCGCTATCTCGCGATGCCCAAGCCCGTTTAACCACGCGCCTGGCTTCCGCCCGGCGCTGTGGGCAAGCCACTGTTTGTTGGGATGGGTATACGTGGTCGAGCGCTTTCCGCTCAACTCAACCCCAACGCCGCGGCGTCGCGGTCCGACAGCATCCCGCCATCGCTGCGCTGCTTCACCGTGCCGTCGCGCTTCCACGACCGCTCGCACGCCGGCTGGTCGCGCAGGTCGGTGACGACGATGCCGCCGCCCGTTCCGGGCGTAAACGCGAACCGGCTAACGCCACACAAGTCGGCGAGGTCGGTCGCCTCGAACGCGGACACGTCCACGCCTTCGGGCGCCGGAGCCGTGACGCCCAGGTCCAGCGGGTTATCGACGTCGAGCGTGTTGCGCTGCGTTTCAAGGGTTTTCAGCACCCGGTCCCGCACGGTCATCACGGCCGACCAGTCGCCACTGACGGGCACGGCCGAGCAGCCTTTCAGCGACGGGAACGTTTCGAGGTGCACGCAGAGCTCGCTCTTGTTGTCCACGCCGTGCAGCGCCCGCCAGGCCTCGTCCGCGGTGTGCGGGCAGATCGGCGCGAGCAGTCGGATCAGGCCGGACGCGATGCGATGAATAGCGGTTTGCGTCCTGCGCCGACGCTCACTTCCGGGGGCATCGCAGTACAGCCGGTCTTTCACGGCGAACAGGTACACCGCGCTGAGCGTGTCGTTGCAGAAGTTGAACAGCAAGCGCGAAAGCGAGCGGTAGTGGAAGTTCGTGTAAGCGTCTTTCACTTTGTTCGCGAGCGTGACGTACTCGCCCATCGCCCACGCGTCGATGCTGGTGGCGTCCGTGTCGGTGAATGCGTACGCATCCGCCTTTGGATCGAAGCCGTCGAGGTTGCTCAGGAGGAAGCGCAGCGTGTTGCGCACCTTGCGGTATTCTTCGCCGGCGAGTTGGAAGAACGACTCGTCGACCTTGATGTCGTTGTCCGTGTTCTGCCCGCAGACCCACCAGCGCATGGTGTCGGCGCCGAACTTGTCGAACAGTTCCATCACCGTGTCGCCGGCGCTCTTGGAATACTTCTTGCCTTGCTTGTTGACCATGAACCCGTGGGTCAGAACGGTCTTGAAGGGTGACACACCTTGCAGCGCGACGGAGGGAAGCAGCGAGTGCTGGAACCACCCGCGGTGCTGGTCCGAGCCTTCGAGGTACAGGTCGGTCGGGTAGGCGTAATCAGCCGCTTGCGGCTTGGCCTGCTTGTCGCCCCAGCCCGTGCGCATGACCGCGTTCCACGACGAGCCGGACTCGAACCAGACGTCGAAGGTGTCGCGGCCTTTTTGGATTTCGGATTTCGGATTTCGGATTTCGGATTTGGCCCAGTCCGGCGCTTCTTTGTCTGCATCGACGTCGTAGGTTTCCAGCAGCGTTTGGACCGGCGCGACGAACCACGCGTCCGACCCATGCTTGCCGAACGCCTCGGCGACGGCCTTGATCGACGCGGTCGTCAACAACGGCTCGCCTTCCACGCCTTCCGGGGGATAGAACGCGGGGATCGGCAGGCCCCAGCTGCGCTGCCGCGACACGCACCAGTCGGGGCGGGACTCGAGCATGCCGCGCATCCGGTTCTTGCCCCAGTCCGGCAGGAAACGCACGTTGTGTTCCGCTTCGCTCAGCGCCGCGTCGCGGAGAGACAAGGGACGCTTCGCGTCACCCGCTACACACTCAAACGCCTTGTCCACCCCCACAAACCACTGCTCGGTCGCGCGGAAGATCACCGGCGTCTTGCCGCGCCAGTCGTGCGGGTAGCTGTGCATGAACTTGTTGGCGTGGAACAGGTGCCCGCTCGCTCGCAGGCGTTCGACGATGTCTTCGTTGGCCACGAAGACGTGCTTGCACTTGAGCCAGTCGGGGACGGTGTCGTCGAACGTGCCATCCGCCCGGACCGGGCAGTAGACGTCCAGCCCTTCGCGCAGGCCGGTCTGGTAGTCCTCGACGCCGTGCCCCGGCGCGGTGTGGACCAGGCCCGTGCCGTCTTCGAGCGTGACGTACTCGGCGCAAACAACCGATCGTCTCGGCCCGTCATTAATAAAGGGATGCTTGTACAACACATTCAGGTTTGCCAGTTGCTCGCCCTTATAGATTTTTAGGGGCTTTTTGTCTGACTCCCCAGCCATTGCAAGCACTTTATCGGCAAGCTCAACTGCGAGGACAACCTTTTCACCGCTATTAAACTGGTAAATGCCATAGTCGAACCTCGGATGTACTGCTACAGCTAAGTTTGCAGGTAAGGTCCAAGGTGTCGTAGTCCAGATCATCAAGCTACAGTCGACAAGATCGTCAAGCGTCCCCACTTCTCCGCGAGGCGAACCAACTGCATCAATCTGAAACTTCACATACACCGACGTGTCTTCCCGGTCGTAATATTCCAGCTCCGCCTCGGCCAGCGCCGTCTGGTTCTCGATCGACCAGTGCACCGGCTTGAGCCGGCGGAACACCAGCCCCTTCTCGACCAACCCCGCGAACACTTCCAGCACGCCTTTTTCGTACTTGGGCAGCATCGTCAGGTACGGGTCGTCGTAGTCCGCCATCGTCAGCAGCCGCTGCATCTGGCCCTTCTGGGTCTTGACGTACTTCTCGGCGTACTTGGCGCACTTGCGACGGATCGCGATCGGCTCCATCTCGCGGGCCTTGTCGCCCAACTCCTGCATGACTTTGTGCTCGATCGGCAGGCCGTGGCAGTCCCAGCCCGGCGTGTATGGGCAGTCCCTGCCGAGCATCGATTGTGAACGAACGACCAGGTCCTTGAGCACCTTGTTCAACAGGTGGCCGAGGTGGATGTCGCCGTTGGCGTAAGGCGGGCCGTCATGAAACACGAACGCCTCTGCATCAGCGGCTTGCCGCTTCGCACGCAGCTTCCCGTACACGTCGAGCTTGTCCCAGCGCTTCATCGACGCGGGCTCGTTCTGCACGAGGTTGGCCTTCATCGGGAAGGCGGTCTTGGGCAGGTTCAGCGTCTTCTTGTAGCGCTTAGGGTCTTTCACGGCTTCTTCAGTCATGGTTCGTCTCGTTCAAGCCCGCGGCGTTGTCGCGGGCCCCGCGAATGGCAACGCCGCGGGATCGTGGGTGGGGTTGCAAGTTGCCGCGGATCAACAAAAAACCCCGCCTCGCGGCAGGGTTGCTGGGTTTTGCAAGTAAAACGCCGGCCCTACCGCTGGTCAGGGTTACCAATGATAATCGCAATAATCGGTCGGGCGTGCTGCATAGCTGATCATTATATCGGCAGGACTGATCGGGGTCGAAAGAGAAAGGCCCACGGATTGAATCCGTGGGTTTCGAGGGTGGAGGGGGGGATCGATTATCGCTCGGGGGCGGCGGGGATGACCCAGTCCCACGTCGGCCGGGTGCTGCCGTCGTCGAGGGTGACGCCCGCGTCGTTCATCGGGTGCAGGCCGTTGACCTTGCCGGTGGGCGTGGTGGCGATCGATCGGACGGGCGTGTCGCGGATCGGCGTGACCTCGCCGGGGTCCGAGACGCCGTTGGTGTTGCGGTCGTGCCACAGCGCCAGGCCGGCGAGCTCGTCGCCTTCGAGTCGGCCGTCGCGGTCGTCGTCGAGCGTGTCCAGCGCGCGGTAGCCGTCGGAGAAGAGCATGAAGAAGGTCATGTTGCCGAACAGCTGTTTGCCGGAGGTGATCTTGCCGGTGTGCTCCGGGTCCCAGACGAGGATGGCGGTGTCGGGGTTGACCCACGGCCGGCGCTCGGCGACGCCGTCAGCGTCGAGGTCGAAACGCACGGTCTTGTCCCGCGCAATCAGGTCATCGAGCGACGTCGGCGAATCGCCTTCGATGCGCAGGACGATCGGCGTGATGGCCTTGGGCTTCTCGTCGATCGCGGCGAGGTCGTCCTTGATCTGCTGGGCGACCTTGTCGTCGGTCAGCTTGAGGTCGTGCGCTTCGACCAGACGGAGAACCGCCTTGCCCGCCTCGTACGCGACGGGGTAGAACGGCAGGAAGACGCTGTCTTTCTTCAGTGCTTCGTCGCGGTCCAGGTGGTAGGCGGTCAGGTTCTCCGCCAGGGCGTTGTTGATGAAGCGGTCCGATTCGGGCTCAAATTGAGGGGCCTCTACGCCGGGCGGCGGCGGGGGAACGGCCGGGTTCGGCTCGATCATCTTGGCCAGCGGCGCGGCCTGCTCGTAGATCCCTGCCAGGCCTAGGTGGTAGAGCGCGTTGTCCTCGTCCAGCGCGATCGCCTGCTTAAACGAGGCGATCGCGGCGCGGGCGTGCGCGACCGCCTTGTCCTCGTCGATCTTCTCCGCGTCCTTGTCGGCCCACTGCTGGCGCGGATCGACGATACTCGGCAGCTCTTTGTCGCTGCCTTCCTTGTTGGCTTTGATGGTCGTCGAGCGGTGCACAAAGGCGATGTAGTGCACGCGGGCGAGCAGGAAGTGGGCCTCGGCGTCGTCGGGGTTGTCTTCGAGGTACGCCGAGATGTTCTTGATCAACCGGTCGGCGGGGACGCTCGGCGGCTGCAGGAAGATCGCGGACGCGGGGCCCGCAACGAGCAGGCACACCAGGGCCAGCATGGCAGACACGAAGGCGGTTCGGGCTTGATTTCGAGGTGTTCTGGGCACGGTCGGCTCCTCTGGGGGTTCGGGGTTTAGACGCGGCCGGCCCGCAGCAGTTCCATCAAAGGCCCACTCTTGTCGGTGAAAGACTTGGCGGGGATGCTGACGGTGTCCCACTTCGCCGAGCGGTCGCGCATGTGCTCGGCGTAGTCGCTGAGCCTGATCCCGAGCACGGCGTACCACCGCTCGCCGTACGCGAACACCTCGTGGAACAGCGCGTCGGGCGGCTGGGCGTCGCACCAGAACAGGAACGCGAAGGCGGGCTCGAAGCCGTCGCCGAAGATCTCGGACCACTTGCTCAGCGAATCCACGTCGTCGCGCGTCACCCAGTTCTGCAGCGCCCGGCCGGTCTTGCCCGAGTGCTTTCGTCCCTTGACGTCGACCAGCAGGTTCGGGCCGTGGTCGGAATAGACGACGAAGTCGAAGCTCTTGAGCTTGGTCGGCAAGACCCTGTTCTTTTTGTCACCAACGAGCGCCCGCTTGGCTTCGTCCACGGCGACGTACGGGATCGCGTTCGCCCGGAGGTAGTGCTCGAACGCGCGGTCGTAGTGGAACCGGCGGTTGGCCATGCGGCCCAGTGTATCGGATCGGGTACGCGTACAGTTCCCGACACCGCGCGGGTTAATCGCTGCGCAGCCATCCCGCCAGCCGATCGATCGCGACCGCTTCCTGCTCGCCCGACGCGAGGTCTTTCACCGACGCCTCGCCCCTCTCGACGCCGTTGTCGAGGAGCACGGCATAGCGGGCCCGGCAGGCCTCGGCGTCTTTCAGGAGCTTGCCGACCTTGCGCGTCTGCTTGTAGTTCATCCGCGCGTGCAGGCCGGCGCGGCGTAGCGACGACACGACGCCCGGCAGCGCGCTTTCTCCCGCGTCGGTGACGGCGAGGACAAACGCGTCGGGCCGGGGCCCGACGTCGCCGGGCAGCAGGCCTTCGTCTTCGAGCAGGTTGGTGAGCACGACGTCGCCCATGCCGAAGCCGACCGCGGGCGTGGCCGGGCCGCCGAAGAGCTCGATGAGTTTGTCGTATCGGCCCCCGCCGCCGAGCGCGCGTTCCTTGGCCGTCGTGACGTGCAATTCGAAGACGGTGCCGGTGTAGTACGCCAGGCCGCGGACGATCCCCAGGTCGTAGACACACCAGTCGCAAAGTCCGAAGTCGTCGAGCGCTTGGTCGATCGCGCGCAGGTCGTCGAGCGCGTCGTCGATGCCCGCCGCCTCACGCAACGCGTCCACCTCACCGATCGCGTACGTCCGGGCGCACATCGCGTCGAAGCGCGCGACCGCGTCGTCGTCCAGGCCCAGCGCCTTTGCCTTGTCCGCGAAAACCTCCGGCGGCATCTTCGCCTTGCCGTCCAACAGCGCGTACGCGTCGTTCATCTTCTCGCCCGGCACGCCCAGCGATGAGAGCACCTGCCGAACGACCTCGCGATGGCTGAGCTTGACCTGCACCAACTCCGGACCGACGCCGAGCTCGCTCAGCAGGTCGCACGCGACGGCGACGACTTCCGCGTCGGCGATCGGGCCCGGCTCGCCGAGCATGTCGATGTTCCACTGGTCGAACTCGCGCAGCCGGCCGCGCTGCGGGCGCTCGGCCCGGCAAAGGTTGGGTGTGCAGAACCACTTCACCGGCTTGGGCAGCGCGTTCGCCTGCTTCGCCACCATCCGCGCGAGCGTCGGCGTGAACTCCGGGCGGATCGCCAGCTCCCGGTCGCCGCGGTCTTTGAAGTGGAACAGCTCGCTGACGATGCCCTCGCCCGACTTGACCTTGTACAAATCCAGCGTCTCGAAGATCGGTCCGTCCACCTCGTCGAACCCGTGCCGCACCGACACCCGCCGCCAGGCGTCGTGCAGGTAGCGACGCCTGGCCATCTCTTGCGGGTAGAAGTCGCGCGTGCCTTTGGGCGGCTGGAGTTTCATCGTTCTAAGTCTGGTTTGGTGAAGTTCGATCTGGAGCAGGATGTCGTTCAGGCGGGACAGGGTAACTTTGGCTGCCCACTTCACCAAATCACCAAATCCAGCTTCTTACTTCCTGGCCACCACGTACGCGATCCAGCTCGGGTCGGCGTCGCCCTCGGTCGCCGGCTCGAACGCGCCGGTCTCCTCGCCGTCCTCGTCCGTCTGCTCCCAGTACACCGTCGACGCGCTGAACCCGGCCTCCGCCAGCAGCTCGCGGACCTCCGGCAGGGTCCAGAAGCGCCAGTCGTACGTGAACGCCTTGTCCAGCTTGCTGCCGTCCTTGAAGCGGAAGTGGATGTGGAACAGCGCGTCGGCCGTGATCGGGTTGAAACGCTTCTGCTCCCAGACGTACTTGAACTTCTTGAAGCCCGGCAGGTCGGACTCGATCGTGCGGACGTCGCGGTGGTCTTCGACGTAGCACTCGCTGCCGCCCATCATGTCCATGACCATGATGCCGTCGTCCGCGAGGTTCGCGAGCGCGTGCCGGAAGTAGTCGCGCAGCGCATCACGCGTCTTGAAGAGGAAGAACGAGAAGTTCTGCGCCGCCAGCACGTCCGCCTTCACGTCGCCCCGGCTGCGCACGTCGTCTTCGAACAGCGTGATGCGCCCGCGCTGGTCGTCGGAGAGTTGCGGCTGGAGGTGCTCCCTGCCCCAGGCCAAGGGCTCGGGGTCGAGGTCCACGCCCACCGCGGTGTTGTCCTTGTGCAGCTTGACCCATTCGCAGCAGACCGCGTGCGTGCCGCAGAAGTCCTCGCGCAGGGTGCGCGGCGACCGGCCGTTGATCGCCTTGTACGTCTTGGTGAAGAACTCGGCCTCGTTGGCCGGCTCCTGCACCGACATGCCGTAGAGCGCGTACCGGTCGGCACGCTCGGCGAGGGTCTGCTTAGGGACCTTGGCGGTCTTGTGTTTGTGCTTGCTTTTGGGCTTGTCTTTGGTCTTGGGCATGGGCGAAGGATAGTGCAGAAGTTGACAGGGGCCAAGGGGCCGGGCGCGTTCCGCGATGCGACTGGCGTTCTCGGTGTCTTTGGTCCCTTGGCCCCTCGGCCGCGGTCCCCTATGCTTCACCCATGCGCATCATCGCGGGAGAGCACCGTGGCCGGGCGATCCTCGGCCCCGCCGACGCCGGGACCACCCGGCCGATCACCGACCGGGTCAAGGAGTCGCTGTTCAACCGGCTGACCTCGCTGGGGCTCTTGCAGCCCGATGGCGACAACGCCGAATGGGCCGTCGTGGATGTCTTTAGCGGCACCGGTTCGCTTGGGCTCGAGGCGCTGTCGCGCGGCGCGGCGCGCTGCACGTTCGTGGACATGGACCGCGAGGCCGTGCGACGCCTGCGCGCGAACATCGATGAACTCGGGCTCGGCGACCGGGCGCAGGTTGTCCAGGGCTCGGCCCTCGCCGGCTACTGGTCCGCGGCGCTGCGGCCCGGGTCGGTCCAGGTCGCGTTCATCGACCCGCCCTACGCGCTCATGGAAGAAGACAAGACCCGCCGATCGGTGCTCGACATGGTCGCCCAGCTGCGCCCGATCCTCGAGCCCGGCGGTGTCGCGATGGTCCGCACGCCGAGAGAGATCGAACTGCCCGAACTCGAACCGTTCGACGGACCGGCCGCGGCGAACTACGGCGGGATGCGGCTGCACTTCTATCAGGCCCCGCTCGAAGCGGCGTAATACCGCATCGCGTTTCACCCTATTGCGTCCATGGATCTGTAGCCGCCGGGCAACGCCCGGGGGACCAATCCTCTGACGCTCGACCCCCGCGTGTTACCCGACGGCCATCAAGCACCGCGTGGCGGTCGCGCCTACTTATCCGTCACGATCAGCCACAACGCGTGCACGACGCCCGGCAACCCGCCGAGCAGCGTGAGCAGGATGTTCAGCCAGAAGTGCAGCGTCAGGCCGACCTGCAGGAACGCGGCGATCGGCGGGAAGAAGATGGCGAGGATGATTTTGACAATGTTCATGGTGGAACTCGCGTTGATCTAGTTGAGTAAGTCCCGGCCGCGGTCGAGCAGGCTGCCGCCGTCGCCGCCGTCGCCTTCCTCGTTGTTATTGTCGCCGCCGAGGATGCCTTCGAGCACGCTGCCGCCTTGCTTGATCCATTCGCCGGCCTGCTCGCCGAACTCCCCGCCCAAGGCGGTGAGGTCTTTGAGTTTTTCGCCCAGGTCGAAGTCGGCGAGGCCCAAGTCGCTGAGCGTGCCTTGCAGTTGTTCGACGCCGAGCGTGTCGGTCAGCGACGCGGTCAGGCCGAGCACGTGGTTGCCCAGGTCGTCGCCCATGTTCGCCATGACCTGCACGAGCACGTCCGCGATGATGTCCGCCGTGATCTGCGACATCGGCACGCCGCCCGACCCCACGTCCTTGAGCACCATCGGCTCGTCGTCTGCGATGACGATCTTCTTCGGCCCCACCGCGATGGCGTCGAGCGCCGGGTCCTTGTCGAAGTAGTAGTACACTGTGATGTTGCGGATGATCAGCTCCTTGATCACCACCTTCTTCTGGTCCTCGGTGCCCTTGGGCGGCGTGTCGCCCTGGAAGCGTTTGAGCGACTCGAGGATCGTCTCGTAGTTCTTCTTGCCGTCCTTGCCGATGAGCGTGATCTCGATGTCGCTGAGCTCGACCCTGGGGATCTCGATCTTGTCGGACAGGACCGAGCCCGCGGTGACCTCGGCCTTGCCGTTGCCGAGCACGAGGAAGTTCTCAAACGCTTGCTTGTAGGGCGAGTCGAATGTCTCGGCGAACTGCGTGTACGGCCCGTCGGGGTTCTTGATTTCGAGCTGTCGGATCTCGCCTGCCGAGCCAAAGAGCTTGACATCGACCTTCTCGCAGTCCGCGTCGGTCTGGGTGGCGAAGGCCGCGCCCTTGGTGACGGCGGCGGTGGCGATCGAGTCGATCATCACGACGCCGGCCACGGCGGCGACGACCACGAGCAGGACCAGCACGATCGCGACGCGTATCAACCATTTCATAGTAGGGCTCCCAGTGTCAAACGGGGCAAGCTGTCGTCGAAAAAAGCGAGCCGGGGATCGCCACGCGGCGCATGTATCGTATGATGATTCGTAAGATGGGCCAAGCATCGACCAAGGGTTTGTCGGCCGGCGTTGCGCGGATGGGCAACGGATCGGCCAGCGCGGAAGACGAGGCGTGGATGTACCAGGCGCTCGCGCTCGCCGAGCGCGGGCGCGGCTGGGTCGAGCCGAATCCGATGGTCGGCTGCGTGCTGGTCAAAGACGGGCACGAGATCGGCCGCGGCTGCCACGAGCGTTACGGCGGGCCGCACGCCGAGGTGCAGGCCATCCGGGACGCGGAAACGCGCGGCGAAACCGCGAGCGGCGCGACCGCCTACGTCACGCTCGAGCCGTGCAGCCATTTCGGCAAGACACCACCCTGCGCCGACGCGCTGGTTGAAGTGCACGTCGCCCGCGTCGTCGTCGCGATGATCGACCCGCACGCCCGCGTCGCCGGCCGGGGCGTCGAACGCCTGCGCGAGGCGGGCATCGAGGTGACGCTCGGCGTGTGCGAGCCGCAGGCCCGCCGACTCAACGAGCCGTTCATCAAACGCGTTACGACCGGCCTGCCCTGGGTCACCGCCAAGTGGGCCTCGACGCTCGACGGCCACGTCGCCACGCACACCGGCAACAGCAAGTGGATCAGCTCGCCCGCCTCCCGCCGGGTCGTCCACGAATTGCGCGCCCGCGTGGACGCGGTCATGGTCGGCGTCGGCACGGTGCTCGCCGACGACCCGCAGCTCACCGCGCGCGACGTCGAGCTCAGGCGCATCGCCCGACGCGTCGTTGTCGACCCCGAGCTGCGCACGCCCGCGCCCTCGCGGCTCGCGCTCGGCAGCGCGCCCGGCGAGCCGCCGGTGACATTCGCGCTCTGTCGGGAGGTTTACGACGGGCCGATGCAGCGTGTCAAGGACTACGCCGACCACGGCATCGAGCTGATGCCGCTGGCCCGTCGGGAGAACCAGTACCTCGAGCTCGAGCCGCTGTTGCGCCACCTCGCCGATGCGCACAACGCGACGAACGTGCTGGTCGAGGGCGGCGCGGCGTTGATCGGCTCGATGGTCGCGCAGGGGCTGGTCGATCAGGTGCTCGCGTTTATCGCGCCCAAGCTGCTCGGCGACGAGCGCGCGACGCCCGCGCTCACCGGCCTGCCGCGCGACACGATCGATGAATCGACCACGCTCAAGCTGACCGACATCCGCCGCATCGAAGACGATGTGCTGCTGGATTACCGGGTGGTGTCAGGCTGACGCCTCGTCGATCGGCTCGACTCGGATCATGTTGCCGTGCACTTCGACGACGCGGACCGCGGTGCCCGGCTCGACGTACCCGCCGGTCGAGGTGACGTCGATGAGTTCGTCGTCGATGAGCACGCGCCCCGCGGGCCGCAGCCCGGTCCCCGACACGCGACCGGTCATGCCGGGCTTGATGCGGTCGCCGCCGACCGATTCGTCGCCGGAGACGCGCTGGTAAGGCACGGGCGCGGAGCCTTCGAGCGGGATCATTGCCTGTTGGCTTTCGTTGAGGATGAGTTTGTTGAACAGCGGCAGCGAGCCGAAGTAACGCGTCAGGACGATGAGCAGCGGGACGGTGAGCAGGACCGACCCGACGAATGCCATGGACGTGACGATCACCTGCCGGCCGGTGCCGGGCGCGGGCAAGCCGTTGGACGCGGTCTGCACGCCCGAGAGCACGAGCCCGGCCATGAACATGAGCAGGCCGATCACCGCGAGCACGCCGAACGTCGTCATGGTGAACAGCTCGTAGATCACCAGCCCCGCGCCGACAACAATGAGCACGAGGTGCCAGGTCTGCGCGAGCCCGACGAGGAACGGCGCGCCGATCAGCGTCACGATCGCCGCGAGCCCGATGATGCCGGGGAAGAACAAGCCCGGGCTGAGGTACTCCAGCAGCAGCCCCGCGATGCCGACCAGCAGCAACCCCGCGCGAACGACCGGGTGGACCAAAAATCCGACCAGCGACTCGGACCACGTCTCGTCGTAACGCCGGACGCTTCCGGCACCGTAGCGCTGTTCGAGTTCGACTTCGTTGGACACCGTTTGCCGCGACAGGCCCAGGTCGAGGGCCTCCGACGCGGTCAGCGTTAAGAGTTGCCCGCCGTTGTGGACCTGTTTGACCGGTTCCCACTGCCCGGCTTCGGACGCGTCGGTGACGGTGACGTCGGGCTGCGCGTCGTTGGCGTCGTCCGGGTCGGTGATCGCGCTGGTAGTGGACTTGGTCGTGTTCGACGCGTCGATCGGTGAGACGCCGTCGACCAGGACGGCGTAATCGGCCTGGCTGACCAGCCGCGTCTCGCCGGTGATCTTGTGGCGGACCTGGTAGACCTCGACGCCCAGTTCGCACATCGCGTGGAACAGCGCGTAGTCGCTGGTCGTCGGCCCGCTGTGGTTCGCCTGGGCGTGGGCGCGGAACTGGGCGAGCAGCGGCGTGAGGGCCTTGGACCGCTCGGTCGGCGCGAGGTTGCGGCCCGGCACGATCGGCGCGCAGTCGCCGGCGAGCGCCGTGCGGGACATGACGATCTCGTCGCAGGCCGACGCGATCAGGATCCCCGCCGACAACGCCTGGTCGTCGATCCACGCGACGGTGGGTTTTTGCAGGTTGAGGATGTAGTTGCTGATGTCCAGCGCCAGGTCGAGCCGGCCGCCGGGCGTGTCGAAGTCGAAGACGATCAGGTCGGCACCGTCGTTGATCGCGCGGTCGGCCCGGCGTTGGATGCTCTCGAACTGGTGCTTGTAATAGATCGGCCCGTCGATCTCGACGATCGCGATCATGCTGGTGCTGGACAGCGTCAGCGCGCTGGCGGTCCTTGCCGACGGGGGCGTTGCGCCATCGCCCGGCGTGTCCTGCTGCGCGGGCTTGTCATCCGCTGGCCCGTCCTGCGCACGGACCTGCGACGGACCGGTCAGCCAGGGCAAGAGCCCGGCGATCAGCACCAGCACCGTCAGCACCCGGCGGGTCGTGGTCGGCATACGCCCGATTATAGCGCGATTGCTCGCATAAACGTGTACGAGAAAGTGAAACACCGGGAGGGCGAGGCTCTGCCGACACGAATTCAGCGCGGCTCGGCAGGAGCTCGCCCTCCGGTCAAGCCATCGCTGCGACCATGCGTCACACCGCCGGCTGCTGCATGCTCAGGCAGTGCAACGCGCCCAGGCCGACGACCAGGTGCTCGGCCCGCACCGGCACGATCGACCGGCCGGGCATCACCTTCTCCAAGACGCCGCACGCCACGTCGTCCGTCTCCTGCCCGAACACCGGGACGAAGACCGCGTCGGTGGTGATCAGGAAGTTCGCGTAGCTCGCGGGCACCGGCGCGGGACCGGGCGCCTCGACGCTCGGCAGCGCGGGGAAGTCGTAGATGATCGGCTCGGGCACCGGCAGGCCGACGATACGCAGCGGCTGGTCGTCCTGGTCGCGGGCCTGCTTAAGCGCATCGAGGTTGCGCTGCGTGACGGCGTGGTCGGGGTGGCCTGGGGGCGCGACCACGATCGCGACGCAGTCCGACGAAACGAAGCGGGCGACGTCGTCGATGTGCCCGTCCGTGTCGTCACCCACGATCCCGCCGGGCAGCCAGATGATGTGCCGCACGCCGAGGGTATCCCGCAACGTCCGCTCGATCACTTGGGGCGTGGCCCACGGGTTGCGGTTGGCGTTGTACAGGCACTGCTGGGTGGTGAGCAGCGTGCCCTTGCCGTTGACCTCGATGCTGCCGCCTTCGAGGACGAAGTCGTGGACCCACAGCGGCAGGCCGAGCTTCTGCGCCAGGTGCTGGGGGACGACGTCGTCGCTGGACCGGACCGCTTCGTACTTCGCGCCCCACGCATTGAAGCGGAAGTCGTGGCAAGCCAGGGGCGAAGAGGCCGAGGGTTCAAGGGGAGAGCCGTCCGGACCGCGCGACACGCTGCCTTGCCCTTGGCCGCTTGACCCCGTGGCCTCTGGCCCCTTCACCACGAAGATCGGCCCGAAGTCGCGGACCCACGAGTCGTCGGTGTCGATGCCCAGCGAACCGGGGGTCCGCACCTCGACGTACGGGCGCATCAGGTCGACCCAGTCGGCGTGCTGGGCCTGCGCCGCGTCGAAGCAGCCGGGCCAGGTTTCGTCGTTGTGCGGCGGGACGACCCAGACGCACTCGACCGGCTCGAACTCCGCGGGCATGCGGTAGCCCAATTCGTGCGCGGTCCGCGTCGGCCGGTCGATGTCGTCGATGTCGTCGATCGTGGGATGCGGTTCAAGCACGCCGCTACTCCGTGGCCATCTTCATGATCAAGCGAACCATCTCGAACACAACGATCGCGCCGACGAACACCACGGCGATGCCAAAGTGCGGCCGCTTGGACCGGAAATAAACAAACGCCCGGAACCCGATATACATCAGGAACACCGACATCAACGTGAGCAGGACGGGCGGGGACATGGGTGTAGTTTAGGCTTCTGTTTGAATTAGGTGGGTACCCACCGAGCCGCTAGTCGCTTAGCCGGTCAAGCAGCCGGTCGTACGCGTCAATCCGCCGATCGCGCAGGAACGGCCAGCCGCGGCGCTGCGGTTCGATGCGATCCAGGTCGAGCTCGGCGAGCAGGACTTGTTCTTTCTCCGCCGAGGCCTGCGCGATGATCTTGCCGTCGGGCCCGCAGACGAAGGACGAGCCCCAGAAGGTCAGGTCGCGTTCGGTGCCGACGCGGTTGGCCGCGGCGACGTACACGCCGTTGGCGATCGCGTGGCTCCGCATCATCGTCTGCCAGGCCTCGCGTTGCTGTTCGCGGACGTCGAACGGCTCGCCTTGTTGTTCGTGGTTGTAGTAGCCGATCGCCGTGGGGTACAAGAGCAGCTCCGCGCCGCGCATCGCGGTGAGGCGCGCTGCCTCGGGGAACCACTGGTCCCAGCACACGAGCGTGCCAACGCGCACGAAAAAGGGGTCGGGAGTCGTTTTTCTACCGCACCCCCGCGGTTTTTGGGGCTTGCCCCAAAAACGACTCCCGACCCCTTTTTCGCAGGTCGAACGTCTGCCAGCCCAGGTCGCCGGGCGTGAAGTAGTACTTCTCGTAGAACCGCGGATCGTCGGGGATGTGCATCTTGCGGTACCTGCCGATCGGCGTGCCGCCGGGCCCGAAGGTGACGGTCGTGTTGTGGTACAGGCCGGGCGCGCGCTTCTCGAACAGCGACGCGCTGATCGCCACGCCCAGCTCGGCGGACAGCGCGGACAACCTCTCGCTGCTGGGCCCGGGGATCGGCTCGGCGAGGTCGCACAGCGACTCGTCCTCGACCTGCGGGAAGTAGTGCGCGGCGAACAATTCCTGCGTGACGATCAGTTGCGCCCCCTGCTTCGCCGCGTCGCGTGCCAGCCGGCAGCAGGTCTCGAGGTTGTCCGCGGGCGAGGCGTCGATCGGGCAGGCGTGTTGCAGCAGCGCGAGTGTGAGTGTGCGTCCCATGGGCCGCGCATGCTATCGCATTTATCGGTTTTCGTGAATCGGTCGGCCGCGCCGTGTCGCTATGATCGCGGCCGAGCCTTGCGCGATGCCCAGCGACCAAGACACACAGCCCGACACCAACGCCGAGCCCGCGGTCGATGCGCACACCGGCCGGGCGGCCGATCGCGCCACGCGGCGCTTCGGCGTGGCGGGGCTGCGGGGCGTGCTCATCGGTGCCGGCGAGCCCGCGCCGCCCGCGAAGACCGACACGTCGCGTCAATCTCAAAAACAGCTCACCGGCAAGCTCGCCGGGCTGTCGCTGCCGCGCCAGGTGTGGGTGCTGTCGCTGTGGCCCCTGCTCGAGCAGCTGCTGAACTTCCTGGTCGGCACGGTGGACCTCGCGATCGCCGGCCGGCTGCCGGGCGAGGGATCGAGCCTCGACGCCATCGACGCGATCTCGGTCGCCAGCTACTTCGTCTGGCTGATGACGATCCTCCAGGCGGCGGTCGGCGTGGGGGCGTCGGCGATCGTGTCGCGCGCGATCGGCGCCAGCCACCGCCGGCTCGCCAACGCCGGCGTCGGGCAGGCGCTGCTCCTGGGCGTGGGCGCGAGCTTATTCGCCGGGCTGTCGGTGTTTCTCGCCGCCGGGGCGATCGCACGCGGGCTCGGGCTGACCGGCGGCGCCATCGAGATGGCCGCGACGTACATCCGCGTCACCGCGCTGGGCATCCCGATGTGCGGCGCGCTGTTCGTCGGCAGCTCCGTCCTGCGCGCCGCCGGCGACACGCGCAGCCCGTTCTACGCCATGCTCCTGGTCAACGTGCTCAATATCGTCCTGAGCGTCGGCCTCGGCGGGCTGCGATACGGTCCGGCCGACGACCCGCAAAGCCTCGGCCTGGGCTGGGGCGTCACGGGCATCGCCGCGGGCACCGCCATCGGCTGGACCGTCGGCGGGGTGCTCATCCTCGCCATCCTGCTCTCGGGTAAGTCCGGCATCCGCCTCCGCCGACACCGCCTGCTGCCGCACTGGCACACGATGCGCCGCATCTCGCGCGTCGCCGCGCCCAACCTCGCCTACCAGGTCGCGTTCTGGCTGATCAACTTCGGCCTGCTGATCTACATCAGCATGCTCAACCAGGAAGGCGCGTATGGCGCGCACTCCATCGCCATGCGCATCAAGTCCGTCTCCTTCCTGCCCGGCTTCGCGATCGCTGTCGCCGCCTCCACGCTCACCGGCCAATACCTCGGGCTGGGCGACCCCGAGCGGGCGCGCAGGGCGACCTACATCGCGATGAGCGCGACGATGGTGCTGGTGTGTTTCTGCGGCGTGTTCTTCTTGTTGATCCCCGAGACGCTGGTCGGGTTGCTGAGCCCGAACACGCCGCAGTATCTCGAGCTCGCCCCGCCGCTGCTGCGCGTCGCGGCGTTCGTGATGCCGATGCTCGCGGTCAACCTCGCGCTCAACGGTGCGCTGCAAGGGGCCGGCGACACCCGCAACGCCGCGCTGATCAACCTCGCCGGGCTCATCAGCTTCCGCCTGGTCGGCTCGTACGTCCTCGCCTTCCCACTCGGTTACGGGCTGATGGGTATCTGGATCGCAATCACGATCGACATCTCGGTGCGCGGCGTCGCGTTCTGGTTTTACTACCGTACCGGGCGCTGGGCGCGGATGCAGGTGTGAATGATTGTCAATTCAGCAAACTCGTGTGGCCGGGGTCGAGCTTGCGAGCTCTAGAAACAAACTCAATTTGATGAGACAGAGACGATTCGTTCCGGGGGGTCGCCGAGCCTCCGCCCCGGCCACCCGACGCGTGTTACGCGGCGGCTACGGCACAAGTTTTAATCGGGCGAGACATGCGAAGGCAATTGCTCTAATCTTCTATCACGTGTAACACCCCGCGCCGGGCTATCATCCTCTGCTCCCATGGCGCAGCCGACCTCGAGCCCCGAGCAGCAACCGGCCGACGGCGGGGCGCCCAGCGTCTCGCCCGACGCGTCGCTTCCCGCCGACGGCCCGCGCGGGCTGGCCGGCCGGCTCGCCGGGCTCACCCTGAGCGAGCAGATCTTCGTCCTCGCGATCTGGCCGTTCTTCCAACAACTGTTCAGCTGGCTGGTCGGGTTCGTGGACACCGGCGTCGCCGGGCGCCTCTCGGCCGAGGCCACCAGCGCCATCGCCGTGGGCGGGTACATCAACTGGCTCATGGGCCTGATGGTGATGGGCGTGGGCACCGGCGGGGCGGCGCTTATCGCCCGCGCGACCGGGCGCGGGCACCGCGGGCTCGCCAACGCCGGCGTCGGCCAGTCGCTGGTCCTCGGCGTCATGGCCGGCTGCGTGATCGGGCTGGTTGTCGTCCTCGGCGGCGGGCTCTTCGGCGTCGCGGCCGGGCTCCACGGCCGATCACTCGAACTGTGCAAGGCCTACCTCTGGATCACCGGCGCCGCCGTCCCCGTCGCCTCGATCCTCTACGTCGGCGCCGCCTGCCTCACCGCCGCGGGCGACACGCGCAAGCCCTTCTACGTCATGGCGGCGATGAACCTGATCAACCTCGTCTGCACGCTCTGGTTCGCGCTCGATGCCATCCCGCTGGTCAAGGGCGTCACGATCCCGGGCCTGGGGCTGGGCATCCCCGGCATCGCCTGGGGCACCGCCGTCGGGTGGGCCGTGGGCGCGGCGCTCATGGCCTACCTCATGATCAAGCCCGGCGGCGCGCTGCGCCTGCACCCCCACCGCCTGCGCCCGCACTGGCACACCATCCAACGCATCTGGCGCGTCGCTTACCCCAACCTGCTCGACCGAGGCGGGCACTGGGCCGGCAACTGGGGCGTCATCATGATCGTCGGCATGATCGGCGTGCGCTCGGGCACGCCCGACGTCGTCCAGGGCGCGCACATCATCGTCATCCGCATCGAGGCGATCAGCTTCCTCCCCGCCCTCGCCTTCGCCGCCGCCGCCGGCACGCTCACCGGCCAGTACCTCGGCGCCAACGACCCGGAGATGGCGCGCAAGGCCGCGCGCCAGTGCTGGTTCATCGGCTCGGGCATCATGACCGCGCTGGGCCTGGTCTTCATCGCCGTGCCCGATGCGCTCGTCCACATCCTCACCGATATCGATGTCTTCCTCGAAACCAGCCCCGACCTCGTGCGCCTCTGCGGTTTCGTCCAGTTCTTCTTCGGCAGTGCGCTGGTCCTGCAGGGCGCGATGCGCGGCACCGGCGACACCCGCGTCCCCGCCATCCTCTCCAACTCCCTGACCTGGGGCGTCCGCCTGCCGCTCGCCTTCCTCTTCGGCTGGGTCTTGGACCTGGGCCTGTACGGCATCTGGATCGCGCTGTGCGCCGAACTGACCCTCCGCGGCTGCGTCTTCATCGTGCGTTACCTCGGCGACGGCTGGCTCAAGGTCGAGGTGTAAACATGAAGACACCCGCGAGCGATCAACCCCCGATCCTCATGGGCGTGCTCAACGTCACGCCCGACAGCTTCTGCGATGGTGGGCGATTCGCCGACATCGACAAGGCCGTCGCCCACGGCCTGCGCATGGCGCACCAGGGCGCCGCGATCATCGATGTCGGCGGCGAGTCGACCCGGCCCGGCAGCGCCCGCGTGAACGCCGAAGAACAGATCAAACGCGTCATCGAGCCGATCCGATGCTTGCGCCAAGCGCTCGACGACGAAGGCTTTCAACACGTCACGATCAGCATCGACACGACGCTCGCCGATGTCGCAGAGGCCGCGCTGGACGCCGGGGCCGCGATGCTCAACGACGTGTCGGCGGGCCGGGAAGACATGCGCATGCTCCGGCTCGCCGGCGAACGCGGCGTGCCGATCGCGCTGATGCACATGCAAGGTCAGCCCGGCACGATGCAGCAAGACCCGAGATACAACGATGTCGTCGCCGAGGTGCTCGCGTTCCTGTTGGATCGGGCCGAGGCCGCCCGGTCAGCCGGCGTCGCGCTTGACAAGGTCTGGCTCGACCCCGGCATCGGCTTCGGCAAGACCCTCGAGCACAACCTCCAACTGCTGCGCCAACTCGACACGTTCGTCGCGACGGGCCACCCGGTGCTGCTGGGCGTGAGCCGCAAGCGTTTCATCGCCGGCTGCTGCCCCGACGCGCCCGGTATCGACCGGCCGGAGAACCGCTTGCCCGGCACGCTCGCCGCGGGGTTGGTCGGCGTCCGGGCGGGCGTCGCCGCGCTGCGCGTCCACGACGTGGCGGAACACGCGCAGGCGCTGGCGGTCTGGCAATCGGCCAAACTAAACACTTCCCAAACAAATCGTCGATAATCTGACTTTTGTTGCAGCCTCCACCCGGGCCCAAAGAAATCCACCGAACGGCGCTCAGATCGTGGATAAAGTGTGGGAAATACTGGGCTTGCGCATGTCTTGGCCAGTATCGTTGCTTTGTGGATTACCGGACGCGTAGAAACGGTGTTCAGGCCTAAGTCATTGTAAGCAAGTAGATTAAGCCTGTTAACCCCCGACGGGCCTTATCTTCAAGCCCGCCTGAACCCTTGGGCGATAAATATATTGTCGAGGCGACAGGCGGGACACCCTCACGGCCGCCAACCCTCTGAGACCGACCGTAACGACACGCACCCTAAGACTCCGCCGGCCTACGCCAGGGAGAACGATGATGACGGATATCAACCCGATCGCACGACCCCAACACACCGCACTCGACGGCGGCGCGAAACACAAGCGCCTCGCCGAGGAGCAACAGGCCCCCGCCCGCTCGGGCGACCGCGTCCAACTCTCCGAGCAGGCGCGCCTGCTCAGCAAGCTTAAGCAGTTGCCCGAGGTCCGCGAGGGCCTGATCAACTCGGTCAAGAGCCAAATCGAGGCGGGCACCTACGACACGCCCGAACGCTTCGACACCGCGGTCAACGCGTTGCTCGACGACCTAGCTTCCTAAACAAGCCCCCATCCATCTTGAATCCCCGCAGCGCGGCCGAGAGGCCGCGTTTTTCTTTGTGCGATGCTCGCTCATGCCAGCTTCTCCTCGCCGAGGTCCGCTAAGCCCCCCGGGTCGCTGGGCACCTCGAACAGGCTCGGCTTGACCTTCGCGCCCAGCGCCATGTCCACGGCCGGCGCCTGCAGGTGGCCGTAGAAACTGCCCGTCTTGGCGAGCACGAACGTCTTGCCGCTGATCACTGTTTTCGCCTCGATCGTGCCCTGGCAGACGATCCCGCCGTGCGCTTCGACCAGCTCGGCCGTCACGCGCCCGCCCTTCTTGACCGTGATGCTCCCGCAGGTCTGGATCTTGAGCTTGCCGATCCCGCTGTGCTTCTTGTCGAAGACCTTGTCGTCCACGATCAACGGCTTGTTGCAGCCCGGGCAGGACGTACTCTGCGCGCGACCGCCGACCTCAAACCGGTGTCGGCAGTGGTAGCACTGGACCGTGCGTGGGCCTTTGTTCTTGGCCATGCGCGCAGCAACTCAAGGGACAGCGTCAACCCAATTACGACACGCCACGACGAAAACCCGCGCAGCGCGGGCCTCCGACTTGGCGACCGCCGGCCACGCGCTCCGCGCACGCCGCCGACCCATCACGCTTGCGTCTAAGGGTTTACTTCTTGCCCTGGTCCCCGCCCTTGCCCGACTCGGGTTGAGGCGGCTGTTGCTGCGGGCGCGGGGGCGCGCTCGACGACCCGGCGTCCGGCCCGACCGCGCACACGCCGTAAAAACTCGCGCCCTCCTGCATCACCATTTTCGCCGCGGTGATGTCGCCCTTCACCACCCCGCTGCCGTTGAGCTTCACCGTGTCGCCCGCCTTCACGTTGCCCTCGATCCGCCCATCGACCGCCACCGCCCCGGCCGAAACGTCGGCCTTGCACAGCGCGTTCTGCGAGACCTGCAGCTCCCCCTTGCCCGTGATCGTCCCATCGAACTTGCCGTTGATCTTCGCCGTGCGCTCGAACGAAAGCTCGCCCTTGAAGTGCGAGTCCGCCCCAACAATCGTCGTTTCACCGTCTGCCATCTTCGGTCTCCAGTCGCTGCGCGCTGTACCAGCGCAAGTACAAATCCCCGCGCCACCCCACTGGCGACGCGCTCGGACCAGTGTAGCCGCCGGGCGCGCGCACGCGGGGCGCGCCGTTTTGATTCCACCGCCGACCGCCGGAACACGATCGCGGTTCTTACCGCTGATATAGCGGACGCTTACAGGCGTGCCACGCTCCCGCGCGCCCGCCGTGCGCACCGCCCCACGCCCCCGACCGTGGGTAGCCGCCGGGCAACGCCCGGGGGACGAACGCACCGTCTTGGTGATCCCATTTTCAATCGATTCGCGTCTTCACGACTCGTTCCCCCCGGCGTTGCCCGGCGGCTAGGGACTGCTCATTTCTTCTTTCTTCACGCCCGGAGCCCTATCATGAAATCCACCGCCACCTGGTTGCTGGTCGTCTGCCTGTTCATCGCCATGAGCTACGCGAGCGGCTGCGCGCTCGACGAGATCGTCACCGTCGATATCCCGCCCAACACACGCAGCCACTTCCGCGAGACGTTGAGGACCGACGTCCCCGCCGAGTTGACCCTGCGCGACGCGCGGATCCTCCGCGTCGAGGGCGACCGCCGATTGAAGCGACAACTCGAACAACAGGCCGCCGACCACGTCGCGAGCAACGATGCGCTGGACGCCGAGATCGCCGACGGCTCGTTCATCGAGTCGCTGCTCGGCTCGGCGGTCAACACCGGCATCGAGACGTCCCTGCCCTACGTCGGCGCCGTGCCCGGCGGGGCGATCCTCACCACCCTCCTCGCCGGCCTGGGCATGTGGTTCGCGCCAAGGCCCGGCGACACCAAGCGTCAAGCCGAACAAACTAAAGCCGCGGAAGACAAGGGCTACGACATGGGGCGGAGCGAGGCGCTTGAGGCGCTTGCGAAGGCGGGTTCGGCCTGAGCCTTGGCGCGCGGACGGAACACTGTAGGGCGCGATACGTATTAGGCCGGAACCCAATCGCCGACCGTGCGTCCAATCAGTAAAACCGTGGAGCAACCTATGAAACGCGAAATCTTGCTTATCGTGCCTCTGCTGATCTTGGGTACCGACGGCACGGCTTTCTCCGGCAGCGCGGTCGCTTGCGAACAAGCCCCCGATGAAAAACCCAAGTTGCCGGGCATCACCGAAGCCGAACCGGGCAAGGATGTCGATGACATCAAGTCGGACCCCTTCAAGATGAGTCAAGCCACGATTGAAGGCGATGTCCTGAAGATCAAGGTCAGCTACAGCGGGGGCGCGCAAAAGCACGCGTTCGAGCTCTATTGGAACGGCCTGATCGCCAAGAGTTTCCCGCCGCAGACGACGCTCGTACTCAAGCACGACGCCAACGGCGACAACGCCGAGGCGCTCATCACCGACACCCTCGAGTTCGATCTCTCGGCGATCAACAAGCCCATGATCATCACCATCAAGACCGATCATGGCGACTCGATCCGCGTGAAATACGGCGAGCCCTGACCCCCGTCAATATCACAATGCGACACAAAAAGCCCACGCCTTTTCAGCGTGGGCTCTTTGTATTCGTTCAGTGGTGTTTGTTTTAATACACGATCGCGACCGCGTCCTCGACCGTCTCAACGACCTGGCGGACGTGGAACGGTTTCTTGAGGTAGCCGTCGAAGCCGTTGTGCATCAGGTGCTGGGCCTGGCCGTCGGTGAGCTTGCCGGACATCGCGATCACCTTGGTCAGCTGCAGGTCGCTGTTCGAGCGGACGAGCTTCAGGACGTCCTCGCCCTTGACGTCGCCCAGGTGCATGTCGAGCAGCATCACGTGCGGGCGGAACTTCTCGCACTCGACGCCGGCGGCGAAGCCGGAGTTCGCGACCTGCACCTCGTAGCCGGCCTGCTCGGCCAAGACCTTGTTGAGCACGTCGACCACTTCCGACGCGCTGTCCACGATCAGCACGCGGGTCTTGCCCGACTGCAAACCATCCAGCGGGATGTTGTGCTGCTTCATGAATCGGATGAGGTTCGCCATGGGGATTCGGCGGTCTTTGCTGCCGGGGATGCGGTAGCCCTTGAGCTGGCCGGAATCGAACCACTTGCTGACGGTGCGTGGTGCGACGTTGCAGATCTTCGCGACCTCGCCCGTGGTGAGGATGTCTTTTTGTCGTGCCATGTGCGGTGCCTCTCTCCTGGTTCTCCCGGCCACGCGACGCGAAGCGTGGCCAACAGAACCATCGGCTACCGGCACACCGCGATTAACCGGCACAGCACGAAAAGAACGCGCCCGCGTTACGCCATAACCAGATCGGACGCCCGGCCGACGCGTGCAGGCACAGCACGCCCCGGCTACACCTTCCTCGGCAGACGCCGACCCAAAAGCCGAATCCCGTTTTTTACACCCCTTCTCGGACCCGCTACCCCAGCCGAACCATCAGCCCGATGAACTGGATCAGCGTCAAAAAAATACACGCACCCACCGTCCCGAGCATGACGAGCATGTCCCGGTCCGTCCCCGTGCTCACACGGATGCGCCAGAACCAGACCACCACCGCGGCCAGCCAGGTGACGCCGAGGCCGACGAGTTGAGCGTACGCGAGGGGATCGAGGTCGGGCATATCTGATTCAACTCTTGTATGTCGCGACATAGCGGCGTTGACGCCAAGGGATTTCTTTGCCGCATTCCGGGCAGGTGCCCGACTGGTTCGCGGTCAAATCGTATCCGCACTTGGCGCAGACCCGCGTGTCGTGCCGGTGTCCGATCCATTCTTCCGGTGCGCGAAGGATCAACCACCACCCGGCGATCGCGCCTGTGACCGCGCCAAGCAACGCTAAGGTGATGAAAACGACGCTTATGAATCCGCTGAGATCGCCGATGCGAGACATTTCGCCCATGAGTATGGCGAGCACTGCAACAAGCATCAGGCCGAACAACATGCCAACGACCGAGCCAAGGAACGCCCCCGCAAGACTGATCGGGATGCCTAAAAGGAAAAAGCGCATTCTACGCCAACACCTTCAGGTCCTTCACCTTCTTGTTCAGCGTGTTGCGGTTGATGCCCAGGAAGTCGGCGGCGCGCAGCTTCACGCCGCCGCAGTAGTTCAGCGACTCGCGGATGAGTTGCCGCTCGACTTCACCGACCACCATCTCGTAGACCTGCCCGTCGTACACCTGCAGCTGCTTGACCGCGTGCTCGGCGAGCTTGCCGCACAAGGCCTCGACCGATTCGTCCGCCACCTCACCCCGCGTCTGCTCGGCGAACATGCGCACCTGCAACGGCAACAGCTCCAGCGTCAACTCGTCCGACGTCGAGAGCACCACCGCCCGCTCGATCGCGTTCTCGAGTTCGCGCACATTGCCCGGCCAGGGGTAGCGCAACAGCGTCGTCATCACGTCCCGACTGATCTTGTGGACGTTGCGCGCGTTTTCCTTGTTGTACCGCTGCAAAAAGTGGTCGATCAGGGACGGGATGTCCTCCCGACGCGAACGCAAGGGCGGCAGGTGGATCGTCACGACGTTCAGGCGGTAGTACAGGTCCTCGCGGAACGTGCCCGCGCGGACTTCGTTCTCGAGGTTCAGGTTCGTCGCCGCGATCACCCGGCAGTCGACCTTGATCGTCCGGTGGTCGCCGACGCGCTCGAACTCGCGCTCCTGCAAGACGCGCAGTAGCTTCACTTGCAGCTGCGGGTCGAGCGTGCCGACCTCGTCGAGGAAGATCGTCCCGCCGTCGGCGGCCTCGAACCGCCCGACCTTGTCGCGCAGCGCGCCGGTGAACGCGCCCTTCATGTGCCCGAACAGCTCGGACTCGAGCAGCTGCGGCGACAGCGCGCCGCAGTTCACCCGGATCAACGGCTTTTCCTTCCGTGGGCTGTTGTAGTGGATCGCTTTGGCGATGAGTTCTTTTCCGCAGCCGGTCTCGCCGAGGATCAGGCAGGTCGCGCGGGACGAGGCGACCTGCGCGATGGTGCCGAGCACGTCGAGCATCGCCGGGCTGGAGCCGATGATGTTGTCGAAGGTGTATCGCTTGCGCAGGTCGTCGGTGAGCTGCTGGCGTTCTTCGAGCCAGTGGTCGCGTTCGAGGCGGACGTGCTGGTGGATGCGGATGGTCTGGGCGATCAGGCCGGCGAAGATCTTGATGAGTCGGGCGTCGGCGTTGAGGGTGGCCTGGTCGGTGAAGCGTTTGAGCACGCCGATCGTGCCGACGGCGCTGGGCCCGTCGAAGACGGGGATGCAGATGTAGCTGTGCGGGTTGGCCGAGCCGGGCTCGACGTTGGCGGTCTGGGTGCGGTTGAGGAAGTCCTTGTGCTCGGCGACGTTGGGGATGACCGCCGCCTGCCCGGTTTCCAGCACCTGGCCCGACACGCCTTCGCCGATGTCGTACCGCCCGCGCCGCTGCTCTTCCCCGGTGAGCCCGACGGACGCGACGATGCGCAGCTGGGTCGTGGTCGGATCGACCAGGGCCAAGGCTGCGCGCTCGATGGACAGCTCTCGCTCTAAGAGGGACATGGCCCGCTGAAAGACTTGGCTGAGTTCGAGTCCGCCGCCGAGGATCTGGCTGATTTGCTCGACGATGTTTAATTCTTGTTCAAGACGATCCATACACTGCCTATTAGATCATCAAATGGAAGCCACGCAACCGCTTTTGTGATCGGATTATAGATTGCGCGCATGGCCGGTGCGCTGGAGAAGGCTTTTTTCGAGCAAGTTTAAAAATCATTGAACGCTGTCACGGCTGGGTTTATGGCACGCAAGCCCTTCTCCGCGATGGCTTTGTGCGCATCTTGGCGCGGGTGCAAATGGGAGTGGAAGCGCGGCGAGATCGCTTGCAGCACCGAATTCACCCTTCCTCGGACGGCCCGTATGACCCCCAAGACCCCGCAACACGCCTTGCCCCGGCTCGCCGGCCTGATCGACCACCACCTCGGCGGCGACGCCCCCCGGCTGGCCAAGCGGTGGCGCTACTACCACAACCCCGTCCGGCGCGAGGCCGGGCGCGACACGCCGGCCCAGGCCGAGGGCCTGCCCGACCGCCTGCGGCCTTCGGCCGGGCGGCATCGCGAGGTCGTGATCGAGAACGACATCGCCTGGCGGGTGCATACGCTGGTCGACTTCATGTTCGGCAAGCCGGTGGTGATCCGCTCGCTGGCGAGCGACCCGCGGCGGGCCTCGGCGATCGGCCGGCTGCTCGCCGCCGTGATCGAGGTCAACGGCGGGACCAACCTGCTGCAAGACACCGCGCTGCTCGGCACGGTCTACGGCCACGTCGATGTGATCCTCCGCGTCCGCGGCGGCGGGCCCTACAACCTCGCCGACCCCGCCGACGCCGCCAGCCGTTTCGTCATCGAGCCGATCGACGCGATGCGTGGCATCCCCGCCCCGGCCGACGACGACTACCGCCGGCTCGAAGGCTACGTCCTGCGCGTCCCCATGCCGACGCGAGACCCCAAGCCCACCTTCGCCCAGCGCCTCCGCGGGCAATTGCTCGGCCATGCTGCTGTGCCGTCGCATACGCACAGGCAACACCGCTTGCAGGTCTGGACCGCCCATCAAGTCGTTGACCTCATCGAAGACACCCCCGCGGGCGGGTACCGCCGACTCGGTGCGGCGCGAAATCGCCTGGGCCGTGTCCCGGTCGTCCACATCCAGAACCTGCCACAGCCACTGAGCTACAACGGGCTGAGCGAGGTCGAACCGCTGATCCCGCTCCAGGACGAGCTGAACACGCGCCTCTCGGACCGTGCCAACCGCATCACGATGCAGGCGTTCAAGATGTACCTGGGCCGGGGGATTGAGCAGTTCACCGATCGACCGATCTCGCCCGGGCAGATGTGGCACACCGACAACCCCGACGCGTCGATCCAGGAGTTCGGCGGGGACAACGACGCGCCCTCCGAAGACGCCCACGTCAACGACATCCGCGATGCGCTCGACAAGACCTCGGGCGTCTCCCCTGTTGCCGCGGGCGTGTTGCGCGGCAGGGTCGGCAACCTTTCGAGCCAGAACGCCGTCCGCCTTGTCTTGATGGGCCTGCTGGCGCGGATCGAACGCAAACGCGTGACCTACGGCGCCGGGCTGCAACGCCTGTGCGAACTGGTGCTCCACGCCGCGGACGTCTACGGCGTCCTGCCCAACGCCCCCGACGAACGCCGGGTCCGCATCGACTGGCCGGACCCGATCCCAGAGAACCAACGCGAGCAGATCGACCTTGCCCAGCGCAAGATCGAACTCGGCGTGCCGAGACAGACCGTGCTCAACGAGCTGGGCTACGGCGACTGCGCCGACCAACACCACCCGCAGGACAAGGAGACGACCGATGAATGACAAGCCCCAGACGAGCGATGCGGAACCTCTAACGCCCGGGCAACCCACGCCGCACCACGACCACGATGCCGCGTCGGAATCAACCGATGCTGCCACGACGGCGCAACATGACCGCTTGGTGCCTGTTTCTGAAGCGATTAAATACCGCAAACGCGCCCAGCAGGCCGAGCAGCAGCTAGCGACGCTTCAGTCACAACTCGACGAGACGCGGCTGCGGCACGAGCAGGCCGAGCAGGCGCTCACGAGCCTGGAGCGTCGGCAGCGGATCGATGCGCTGCTAAACGAGGCGGACGCGATCGACCTCGATGCGGCGCGACTGCTGACCGAGGTTGCGGTGCAATCGATGGATGAGCCGGATGTCGCCGAGGCGGTGGCCGACCTCCGCCGGCACAAGCCCTACCTGTTCCAAGCGGAGCACGACGCCCCCGGCGGGCTGGCGCTCGCGCCGCGTGACGCGGGAGAAGAAGACCCGTTGGCCCTGGCGGCCGAGCGGGCCCAGCACAGCGGTGACCGGCGTGACCTGCTGCGCTACCTGCGGCTTCGTCGGCGGCCGTAACGCCACGAAGAAAAACCGACCGGGAGGGCGAGGCTCCTGCCGAACCGCGAGTTAGAGCGGGCATACGGCTCGGCAGGAGCCTCGCCCTCCCAACCAACCCGATTACGAACCAACAACAAGGACAACACCATGAGCTTCACCGGCAAAGCCACCTACTCCGCGGGCGCGACCCTCCCCGAACTGGCCGAGGACGTCGGCGACATCGTCGGCATCGTCAGCCCGTACGAAACCCCGCTGCTCGACCACCTCGGCGACCCGCAACGCACCGCGACCTCGACCGTCCATCAGTGGCTCGAAGACCAGCTGCTGCCCAATACCGATACGATCGACGACGCATCCATCAGCGCGCCCACCAGCGAGACGAGTTTCGACGTCGCCAACGGCGAGCGCTTCCGTGTCGGCGACCAGGTCCAGCCCCAGGGCTCGGGCGAGGTGCTGTTCGTCTCCGCCGTGTCCGGCAACACGCTGACCGTCACGCGCGGTTACGGCGGGACGACGCCCGAAGCGATCGCCGACGAACAGGCGCTCCAGATCCTCGGCAACGCCGCGCTCGAGGGCGACGACGCGCCAGTCGTGCGTTTTACCAATCGCACGCGCCGTAGTAATTACACGCAGATCTTCACCGCCGGCGTCGAGGTCTCGGGCAGCCAGCTCGCCGCGAAACAGGCCGCGGTCGCCGACGAGATGGACTACCAGAAGCAGGAACGCCTGCGCGAGCTGGTCCGCGATCTGGAGAACAGCGTGATCAACGGTGTTGCGCCCGCGTCGGACCCGCAGGGCTCGGCCAGCGTCCGACGCTCGATGCGCGGCATCATCCCGTCGATCCAGACCAACCTGGACGACGCCGGTGCCGCATCGCTGACCGAAGACCGGCTTAACCGCGTCATGCGGTCGATCTGGGAACAGTCCAACGGCGGGGTCGACACGATCCTCGTCGGCGGCTTCCAGAAACGCGCGATCAACAACTTCATCGCCGCGTCCCGTGGCTACGACGACAAGAGCACGCGCTTCCGAGACATGGTCGGCGTGTACGAGAGCGACTTCGGCGTCTGCCGGGTCGTGCTCAGCCGGTGGGTGCCGATCGACAGTGTCGTCCTGCTCGACAGTTCGCGCATCGACGTGCTGCCGCTCTCCGGCCGCAGCTTCCACTACAAGCCGTTGAGCGCCGACGGCGACCGCGAACGCGGGCAGGTCATCGGCGAGTACACGCTCGAACTGCGCAACGAGACGGCGCACGGGGTGATCAGCAACCTCGCGACCTCGTAGACGCTTCTTTCCTCCCGGTCCCGGCGGGGCCCGCGCCTCGCCGGGGCTTGTTGATGGGTTTGGTATGACCCGCTCGGCGTCGGTCGAAACGACGCTACAGCCCTAAACGCCCCTACACGACTGCGAGGCTTGCGATGAACTTTTCGACGGACCGAGACCTGCTGCTTTACGAGCCGACGCTGTTCAACGACGTGCCCTGGGTCAGCCAGCAGCGACTGAGTGTCGGAGACGGCGAGATCACCGGCACGATGCTCGGTTCCGCGCTGGCCGACTTCGAGCAGGCGCAGGTCGATACCGGTTCGGTGGTGCTCATCGACAAGAAGCCGGTCGAGGTGCTGGCCCGGGTCGATGCGATGACGCTGACGGTCTCGCTGCCGCGGGCGCGGACGACCGATCCGCCGATCCCGCCCGGCGACGTGTCGTCCAGGCCGATCGTGGCCCGCAGCTTCGCGCCCCAGGCCGAGTTGGTCTGCGCGTCGCTGTTGCGGATGCTCGGCCTGGACGCGGACGACCCGGACCGTCCGCTGGACGCCGACGCGGTCGTGTCGCTGTCGCTCATGGCCCGGCTCGAAGCGTTGGGCACGCTCGAGCGCGTGTTCAGCGCCGCCGCGGCGTTGACCGGCGACAACGACGCGCTGCTCTTCAAGGCCGCGGCGTACCGCAGGCAGCTGCTCGAAGCCGCGTCGCGGTCCGCCGTGCAGATCGACACCAACGGGGATGGGCTGCCGGACGAGAAGCGATACGTCGGGATCGGTCGGCTGACACGTGTTTAATCGACGTCTTGAGCACTTTGAGCCAGGCCCCACGGAGAGTACAGGGTGATCAGCTTCAACGAACTCAATCTATTCAGCAGCGGACCGACCCGGCTCGAGCCGGGTGCCGTGCAAAGCCGCGACGCGGTCGCCGATGCGCCCGGCACGATCGGCGCAAGCGTGATCGGCCAAGGACAGGCCCCGCGCACGATCGTGCAGCGCGGCGTGCTCGTCGGCGACACGGAAGCGGACTTGTTTGCGCAGAGGGACGCGATCGAAGCCCGGGTCGGCACCGCCGGCACGCTTGTCGATGAGCACGGCAGCGCCTTTACAGGCTGTGTGCTTCGGCGGTTCGAACCCGGCGCGCCCGAGCGTTTGGGCCCGCGCTACGCCTGCCGATACGTTGCCACTTACCTCCAGGCCACGCCATGAGCCAGCACCCGACGCCTTCCAACCCGACGCAGGCGGTGTTCGAGCGGGTGATCGCGCGCCCTGTTGCTGCCCCGAGCCCGCAACACGGCCGGCTGGTGCACATCGCCTGGAGCGCGCCGCATCAGGGCGCCCGGGTGGTGCAGGCGTACGCGAACGGGCGTTGGACGGCGGTGTCGGCGTCACCGACGGACCGCGAGCTGTGGCTGGTGCTCGACGCCGGCAAACATCACGAGATCGAGCTGCTGGCGGTAGACCCCATCGATGCTGCTACGCCGTCGCAATCTTTGCTCGGTGGAATCGAGCCGCCCACGACCCCGGCCGTGTCGGTAGGTGTGCTGCGCGACCCGTCCCTGCCGATCCGAGCCCGGCTTCACGCGACGCTCAATGCGGCAGCGGGGGTAAGTACGCGGGTGTGCCCGCCCGACGCGGCGCGCGGTGGGTTCGGTTCGGTGTTCGGCGAAGGGGGCTTCGGTTACGACGCGACGCCCGGGCCCGGCCTCGGTGCCGGGGAGTTGGGCCTGGGCCCGCTCGGCGTCGGCGGCGAAGCGCTGCGTTGGTGTCGCGACGGCCTGCCCGCCGGCGAGCACACGCTGCGGCTCGAAGTGCGCGATGAAGACGGCCACGCCATCACGCCCGCGCTCGACACGCATTTCACGCTCACACGACTGCCCGACCCGCCGAGCGGTGTTGCGCTCGACGCCGACCTCCAACTGACCTGGACCTGAACCGATGCCCGAGACCTACCCCAACGATACGACGCTGCTGGACCTGGATCAGGACGACGCGACCGGCGTCGAATACATCCCGACCGGCCAGTCGCCTTACTTCATCGCGTACCGCCGGATGCTTTACCGGTTGCTCCGCGCGTCGGAGCGTGCCAACGACCTGCGCGTGTTCGAGATGGGCGGGCGGACGATCGGTGTGCGGGCGGGTCGGTGTTTTGTCGGCGACCAGCCGCGTGCCGTCGCCGAGGCCGGACCGATCGAGCTTGACGCGAGCGCGACTACGCACGTCTATGTCAACGACTCGGGCGTGGTCTGGACCTCGACGACGGGCCTGCCCGCGGACCGCGCGACGTTTATCCCGCTGGCCGAGGTCGTGACCGACGCGGAACACGTGACGCGGCTGACCGACCTTCGTGGCGAAGCGATGTTGCAGGCGCAGACCGCGGCGTTCGCCGGGATCACCGCGACCTCACAGGAGATCAACGACGCGCTCGATGGGATCGGGTCGGGCGTCACCGCGGCGAACCTTACGACGCTTACCGCCGGCTGGGACAGCACCGCCGACGGCACACACCGCCACCTGTTGCAAGGCCAGGACCTCGACGCGCCCGCCGTGTTCACGTTCTCCAACCTCAGCGCCGATGCCGCGGCGAGCGTGCGGCTTGACCTGTACCTGCCCAACGCGATGCCCGACGCGACCGGGCTGGGCGTTGACCGCGCGACCGGCTTCCTCCAGCAGTCTTACCTCGGCCAGGCGTACCACCTCGTCGGCGCGACGGCGCTGGGTTGGTCGCACAGCGGCGCGCTGTCGGGCAGCGCGAGCGCACAGCTGGTCGGCGCGGTCCCCATCGGGGGCGAGGTCATCGCGGTCACCCTGTCCTGCGGGCTCAACACCCAGTCCAGCGATGCGGGCGACGGGCTGTCGCTCGACGCGTACGTCAACGGCTCGGCGTTGACCACGTCTCCCGCGACGCTGACCTCGGCGGACGGCGTCGGCTTCCAGAGCACCGACCAGGGCGCGGGCTCGGCCCCGACGCTCGCGACCAGCGGGGCGCAGAAGGTCAACCGCGGCGACCTGATCACCCTCGACCTGACCTACACCGCCAACGGCACGGTGACGCAGGCGCCCACGCACGTCGGCGTCCTGGTCGTCGTGAAGGCCGAGCGCCCGGCCTAAGCCGCACAACGCGACTCGCATCAATCCACACCCAACCCGACACAAGGACACGACGCCATGGCATCGCAAGACCTCAGCACCCAACAGATCGCAGAGCGGGTCGGCACGTCACACCCGGTGACGGGCCTGGCCTACCCCGAGGCCGGGTTGCAGCCGTATTACGACTGGCTGATCCGCTCGCTGCACCGCCTGTCTGAGGCCTCGGCGGGTGATCTGCGGGTCTGGAATGACGCCGACGACACAGCATCGATATGGGTCGCGCCGGGGCGTTGCACGATCGCGGGCGTCGTGTTGGCTTTCGCCGGTGGCAGCGTAGACCTGGGGGTCTACAACAACAGCACGGCGCTGATCTGGATCGAGAACAACGCGGGGAGCGCGGCGGTCGGCGTGGCCGATACGAGCGCGGGCTGGCCGGCGGGGTACCACCTAAAGCTCGCCGAGGCGACGATCGCGGCGGGCGAAGTGTTGCTCATCCTGGACCGACGATTCGAAACGCTCCTGAAGGTCTAACCCATGGCGATCCTCAAACACATCGACTTCGAGGTGCCCGGCTTCGGCGAGTTCGCCGCGCCGCCCACGAGCCCCGCGCTGACGCAGGTGCCCGGCGTCGCGCCGCCCGAGTTGCCCGGGCAGGCCGTGCTCCGGATCGACACCGGCGGCACGCCGGGCCTGCTCGTCCAAAGCCTTGGGGCACCGGTCAGCACCTTGTCGACGCGCCTCATGCTCAACGCGTCGCAAGTCATCGGCGGCACGATCACACTCGCGGTCGGCTTCGACGCCGGCGGTGCGCCGGTCTGGCTGCTCACACTCGACGCCGTCGCGGGCGCGGTGCGGCTCGATGTCGGGGCGACGCGACTGAGCGTTGATCTGCCCGACGCCCCGGCTTGGCACGTCATCGAGTGCGGACTCGACGCGTCGGCCGGCACGATCGCGCTGTGGCTCAACGGGCTGGAACGCGGCAGCGCCGGCGTTTCGCTGAGCCCGACCCGCGATGTCTGGATGGGCATCGCGCTGACCTCGGGCTCGATCATGGGCCCGCTTGATATCGCCCACTGGGTGTTCGCCGACACGCCGATCGGGGTGCCCACCGTGCCGGCGCTGGCGGACCACGCGGGCGATGCCCGCCGATGGTTGGTCGTGTACAACCGTAACCACGCCGACAGCGCAGCATGGGCCGACGCGTACCGCGCGAAGCGCGGCGTGCCCTACGCCAACCTGTGCGGGCTCGCGCTGCCGACAAACGAAACGATCACGCCGGAAGAGTATGGCTTGATGCGTGAGCAGGTCGTCGGCTACTTGTCTGACAACAACCTCGCCGGGCAGGTGATGGGGGTGCTCCTTGGCTTCGGTGTGCCGGGCTACGCGGACCTGGGTGCCTTCTCGGTGCCGACGCCGATCGCGAATAGCCTGCACACCGACGACACGCACGGCAACGCCGTCGTCAACCCGCTGCACCAGGACCCGGTTCTCACGCGTCCGAACGCTTCGGCGATGGCGGGCGTCCGGCTGACCGGGCGGATCGACGCGCCCGACTTGGCCGATGCGCTCGCGCTTCTGGATCGATCCGACGCCGTCACCGCCGAGCCACTCGCCCATGATCAGGGCTGCGACCTTGTCGTCGATATCACCGCCGGGCCGCCCGGTGTTGGCCCGGCCTACTTCCAGGAGGTTTCCGACTGGGTCGCGGGCGGCGATTTCGCTCGATTGCGCCTGCCCGCCGTGGTCTACGACGCCACCGCACCGTTGTCGGCCCCGGACGCGTCGGTGGTTTGGGGCTGGCGAGATGCTGCGCCGTCGCCGGGATTTTTCGCCCAAGCCACGGGCCGACGTGTGCTGTGCCAGCAGTACGCCCCATCGGCAGAACCCGCGACGAGCCTGCGCGACCCGTCTGCTTCGGATTGGCTCAACATGGCGCTCCGGGCCGGCTTCGCCGCCGCGGCCGCGCCCAGCCGGTCGTACAGCCTGAGCGCCTTGCCCCTGCCACGCCTGTTGTTCGAAGCGCTTCGGCTCGGCTGGACGCTCGCCGAGGCGTGGGTCGTCGCCAAGCCGTTCTTGCGAGACGGCTTACAGCTCGTCGGCGACCCGCTGATGACCGTCGGGTTTCCCAAGGCCGGCTTCGACGTGTTCGGCCCGGTCGATCGGCTGGAGCAGGTCGACTTCAACCAACCGGCGGCGATTCTGCACGCCGGCCAACACGCGCTACAACTCGATGAGGCCGACGCCCCCGCGGACCGAGGCTCGCGCTATCTGGTCCGGCGTTACGACGAGCACGGTCGGGCCGATGCCGGCAGCGCCGCGGTCTACGCCGCGCTTGCCGATCGATCGGTGGTCTGTCCCGCGCTGCCCGCCTGGCCCGGGTTCGAGGGCTGGCGGCCACGCTTCAACGGCGGCGGTGTCACGATGGTGGCGCTCTGGCCCGCCTCGCTCACGCGGTTGGGCATCGACGCGGTCGAACTGGTCGCCCAGGGGGGGACCGATGAACCCGAGACGATCGATCGATGCGACGTGATCGCCGGTCAAACCCGCGTGTCTTTCTCGATCGACCGGCCCGCGCAGGACACCCGCTACCGCTATCGCGTCGTGCAAGGGCAAACGACGTTTGACACCCCGTGGTCCGCTTGGGTGGGTCCCGCGACCTCGCCGACCGCATCCCTCACGCTGCTGGAGACACCGGCATGAACCCAGCCGTCGCTGCGATCGCCCGATCCAACATAAGCACCGCGCTACAGGCCACCACACCCACGGTCTTCATCGACGGCGTACCCGAGCCGGCGCTCCAGCTGCTGCGCTATGAAGCTTCCTTGCCCGCGGACACGCGGCACGCCGTGCTGGCGATCGAGCCGTCGAGCCCTGTCTCACACGCGTCCTTGGCGCACCAAGCCGTCACGATCGCTGTGCCGCACGCGTTATCCGACGGCGGGTCACGCTGGGAAGTACTGTTGTCCGGCGTTGTGTCAGGTGCCGGCGAATCACGCGCCGTCGCAAGCGATGAGCAGACGCTGATCATCCAAGACCGATTGTCCGCCCTGTTCGAGCAACCCACGCACACGCTCGGGCTGGACCCGGCGAAGCAACCCACGCTAGCAGACGCCCTGCAGCGGACCGGCGCGCAAATCGGGGCCGAGGTCGTCTTCGCCTGCCCACTCGGTGACGTTGAATCGCCGGTCGAACCGGGGACGACAGGGTCGCAAACCCTCGCCGGGCTGATCGTGTCGGTGCTCGATGCGTCTGGCCTGCGCCTTCAGCAATCGATCGCGCTCGAACGCAACGGGGTTCGACGAACCCTCTGCGTCGTGCCCGAGCGGGCGGGGCGTCGGATCGCGCTGCCCTGGCCGGATGTCCAGGGCCGGGGCGCGATGGTGCGCTCGGCCCGGGGCGACAACCTGCCGGCACCACCAAGCCGGTGGGCCGCGCTCGGCGGGCGTCCGATGATCGAAGACACGTTCGTGCTCGTGCCCGGCTGGGACCCCGCGCTCACCGGCCAGCCGGACGCCGACTACGGCCGGCTGACCAGCTCCGACTTCAGCCGGTACGGCTCGGTCTACCGCGCTTGGCTGCTCAACGAGGACGGCGCGTTCACCGGCCCGCCATTCGATCACGGCCCGGCCTTCGACGTCGGCGCGTTGTTCGACGCGCCGGGGAGCATCGCCCAGCCGCTGCGCCTGGGCGACTGCCTGACGCGCGACGCCTCGGGCCTGTCGATCGCGCCCGTGATCGAGTCGAGCACCGACAGCGGCGCGAACTGGTCGGCGTACCCCGGACTGGCCGGGGCCATGCAAGACCGCGTGGGCGTGCGGTTGACCGACGACACGCTGCCGGGCGCGATCCTCACCGCCGCCAAGGCCGGCACGCTGCGCCTGCGCGTCACCGCGTCGCTGACCGCGCCCGACCGCATCGAACGGCAGCGGTGGGACGGCAACCCGTTCGCCGGCGTCGGGCCGACACGCACCGTCCGCTTCGGCGACCGGTTTGGCTGGCGGCGCGTCATGCCCACGAGCATCCACGCCGACGCGATCGACGCGGGGCAACTGTCCGCCGACGTTGTGGATGATCGCGCCGCGCTCGGCGAGGCGCTGCTCAAGACCATCGCGCGCTCGCCGGGCGCGTCGGCCTCGGCGACGGTCGAACTCGCCGGCGCGTGGACCGCGGTGCGCGTCGGCGATATGGTCGCGGACCCGCTCGAGCCCGGCCGGTCGATCGACGGCACGCCAAAGGCCTTCGACCCCCGTGCCGCGCGCGTTCACCACCTCCAAATTGACTTCGGCGTCGCAGACCACACGCCACGCACACGCCTCCGCTTGGATTGACAACAACACAGGGGGACAGGCATTTCTGCCTGTCATTTCGCCAACGCAATGCGATTGCGATCATTCGGCTTCGCCGATCGACAGGCAGGAATGCCTGTCCCCGTGACAAAGTCTTAAAAAGGAATGCCATGATCAGCATCGAATCGATCGAGCCTTTCACGCAGTTCGGCGTCGCCGGCCTGATGGGCGCGCTCTGGCTCTGGGAACGTGTTTACTCCCGCAAGCGCGAGCAGCAACTCACCCAGGCCCACGAACACCTGGCCGCGCAGCAGACCGAGCTGCACGAACTGATCCGCCTGGTCCAGCGCAACACCGCCGCGATCGAGCGCTTCGACAAGACTCAGTCACGCATCGCCGACCTGCTCGAACGCATGGATGCGAATCGGCGCGTGGCGTGACCGGCTTGCCGTTTGCCCTTGTCAGCCCGTATGCTCAAGTCATGCGTGTGCGTGACCGTTGGTACTCGTTGGGATTGATCGCGTTGCTACTCATCGGTTGCGAGCCGAAGGGCCGGGATGTCGATCCCGAGACGCGGGTGCCGCTGCCCGGGCCGGCGGTCGGGGAAAGCGGGCTGCCCGACTGGTTCCCTCACGCCGTGGACGTGCGCGTCCACCCCGCGTCGCGCTACGTCAAGGAGCGGGACGACCTACGGCTCGAAGCGCGCATCGAGTTGATCGACCAGTTCAACGAACCGGTCAAGGACGTCGGCCGGGTCGTCGTCGAGCTGCGATTGCTCGATGCCAACGGCAAGATCATCCTCGATCAGGAAGGCCGGCAGCGCGGTTTCCGCTGGGCGTTCGACCTCACGACGGAACTGACGCAGCGCGAGTTGTGGGACCCGATCGCTCGGGCGTACGTCCTGCCCCTGAAGATCGGCGAGGCGGACGCGGACTTCCCCGAGTTCCGAACGGTTCTGCGCGTGACGTTCGACCCGGTCTGGCCGGGCATGCCGACGCTGCCCACGGGCGAGCGCAAGGCGGTGGAGGTCCGGACGGACTGGTAGCGTTTGGCGTGTAGGGCCCAGCGTATAGAGCGCCCTCAACCCACCCGTAGCGCATTCGGCGCTTGTTAGGTGTTGCGCGATTGGCCCGACTCGTGTAGCTTTTGTGTTGGATGTTCTTTACCCA
>JBKAGS010000035.1:0-75200 GCA_046290505.1 Phycisphaeraceae bacterium
CGCCAGCGTCACAACGCGGTTGAAATAATCGCTCGCTTCGTCGGACCGGCCGAGTTGCTGGCTGGCGATCGCGTGCAGCAGGTACGCCATCGTGAAGTTGTTGCGCTCGGCGACGTAGCCGTGGTCGAGGTAGTCGTCGCCGGAGGCGTACTCGGCGTCGGCCTCGTCGCCGCGCTGCTTCGCCTCGTACTCCGCGGCGCGGCGCGCGATCGCCTCGGTGTCGATCCGCCCGCCCCCGGCCGAGCCTTCGCCCTCCTCTTCACCGAAGTCGCGCAGGTAAAACAGCGCGTTGCCCGCCGCCGCACGCGCGTTGTCCCAGCTGCCCAGCGACGCCTGCACGAACCCGTAGTACACCAGCGCCATCGCCTGCTCGAACGGCTCGCCCTTCCACACCTTCACGCCCTCGGTCAGCACGACCGACGACACCGTCTTGTCCTCGTTCAGGCCCTGCGTCCGCAGCACGTCGTACACCTCGGCGAACCAGCGCTCGGCCCGGGCCGGGTCGCCCGCGTCAAGGTTCAACACCCCCGCCCGCATCCGGTCGAGCATGTACCGCCGATCGCTGCGGTCGTCGACGACCTGCGACTCCACCAGGTCCCGCGCCTGCCCGAACATGCCCGCCCGCATCTTCGCGTGCGGCGACATCCGCACGTCCTGCTGGCAGCCGATCAGCGACGCCAACAGCAACACGAACACAAAAAGGGGACTGTCCCCTTTTTCCTGCGCACGCGTTGCACTTCGCAAATCGAACATGGCCATCAATCCCGGATGCTGCCCTGCGCCCGGCGTTTGAACTCAAACGTGTCCAGCCAGACCGGCTCGTTGGTGTTCAGGTCGATCATCTGGAACTCGCACGCGTAGACATCACTTCGGCTCTCGCCATCGGGTGCCGCACGCGTGATCGAGCGGAACGTCGCGGTGATCGTGTGCGTCACGCCACGCTCGCTGCCAAAGCCCTTGTCCGCGCGCTCGGCGTCGAGGGTCCCACGCTGGTCGATCGCGTGCTGCGCCGGGATCACGAACGCCACACGCTTGTCGTCCCACAGCGAATCGATCGGCTGGGCCCCGCGCACCATCGCGACCACGCCCCACTGCTCGCCACGCGGCATGATCTCGCTCGACAGGTTCAGCACCTTGTCGAACGACACGACCCACGGCTCGCTCGTCGGTGAACGCTCGGCGAACGCGTCGGACTGCCGCAGGCTCTGCGCCATCACCGCGGCCATCTCCTCGTAGTCGGCGATCGCGATGCGCGAGCTGTGCGGCGTCGGCTTGCAGCCCGCCGACAGCACGATCAACAACACAAGCGCAGCGCTCGCCGACCTTCTCATCACCGCCCGACCTGCTTCATCTGCTGCTCGTAGCTGTACACGATCTCGTTGGTCGCGAACGACACGAGCATGATCTCGATACGGTACAGGTTCGTGTTGCCCCGGCCGATACGGTAGACGTCCATCAGCAGGCCGTAGGTCGTGTCCGCGTCGTAGTCCGGCACGTAGTACGACCCGCCGCCCCACTGGATCTCTTCGCTGCCCGCCGCGGGCGGCGCGGGCGCGGTGGCGACGCGTTCCTTCGCGGCGAGGTCCTCAACCCGGCGGCGTTTCTCGACGAACTTAAGCTTGTCGCGCGTCGCCTTGGCTCGGATCAGCCGGCTGCGTATGCCCGAGACGACAAACTCGTAGTCCGCCGTGCTCACCAGGCTCGTCTTGTTGTTGATGTCGCCCAGCAGGATCGTCACGCGATCAGGCGCATCGGCGATGCCGCGCACGTCGGGCAGCTGCTGCAGCAGGTCGTTCGCCGCCGCCTCCTGGAACTCGGTCAGCGACACCGGGAGTTGCCGGCGGTCGTTCAGCTCCGCGTCGGTCGTCTCGCCCGGCGGGACGCGCCGCGGCGGGCTGGTTTTCTGACAGCCCACCAACGCCAACGGCCCGAGCACCACCGCCAACGCCATCAGCGGGCTGACGATCCGACTCATCCACGTCTTGTCCATCGTCGTTCTCCTGTTCGAGTCTTCCCAATCAGACGCCCCGGGCCCGCCGATCGCAACGGGCCCGCAAACATAAAGACGCCATCTTACGCGATTCGTTCATAAAGACTTACAAAACTTTTTGACACGCAGGATGGCACCCCCCCCGCGTCACACTACGCGGAGCAGAGAAACTAGGCAATCCCATGTAACCCGTTTTAAGCAATAAACTTGTGATTTTTCCCTGCTCCCCCCTTGCACGACACGATTCACGTGGCATCCTAACGAAGAACATCGATCACCCCGACAACACGCCGGCCGCGGAACCCTCGGAGGGGGAGTTCCCCGGCGGGCAACCGCCTCCCGAATCGACAACCCAGCCCCTGATCGAGTGCAGCCCGACGCCTTGGTGTCGGGTTGTGCTTTTTTCATGCGCACCGCTTGACATGCCGATCCTATTTTGTAAGTTATTACTAACTTCATGGCCAACGACATCTCACAACCCGCAGCGAACCACGCGCCGTCGCCGAGCCGCCCGCCCTGGCTCGCGCTGCTGCTGCTCGTGCCCGCGCCGACGATCGGCGTGCTGTTCGCCATGCACTGGTTCCCCGACACCTGGTACGGCCAAACCGTCCACCTCGCCGCGAAGGGCTGGCTGTTGCTCTTCCCGCTCGCGTGGGTCGTGTGGGCGCAGCGCGGCAGGCTGACGCTGCCGAAGTGGTCGTGGCGCGGCATGACCGCCGGCGTCGTCACCGGCGTGCTCACGCTCGCCGTCATCATCGGCGCGTGGGAACTCTTCGCCCACCGCATGGTCGACGTCGCCATGTTCCGCGAGAAGATGCACGAGATCGGCCTGGGCACGCCCGCGCGCTTCCTCGGCTTCGCCGCCGCGGTCACCGTCATCAACGCCCTGCTCGAAGAATACGTCTGGCGGTGGTTCGTCTACGAAAAAGCCCGCGACACGCTCGCCATTTGGTTCGGCGGGTCGGTCAAGGCGATGGCCGTTCCGGGGGCCGTTCCGGGGGCCATCCCGGGGGCGATCGTCTTGGCCGGCCTGTTCTTCGTCCTGCACCACAGCGTCGCGATGAGCGTCTACTTCGACTGGCGCGTCAACGCCCTCGCCTCGCTGGGCATCTTCATGGGCAGCGCGACGTGGTCGATCCTCTACATCAAATACAAGAACATCTACGCCGGCTACATCAGCCACGTCTTCGCGGACATCGCCCTGTTTTACGTGGGGTACCGGGTGGCGTTTGGGTGACACGCGATGCCTGACATGCTCTTGCAAATCGCAGTGGTCGCGGTGGGCTTTGGATACTTAGTGAGTCTCGGCATTGTGTTCTCATCGGAGAACAAATCTATCGCCGAAAAGCTCGGTGTCGCGGCCGTCGCCACTGTCATCGCGATCGTCATAGTTTTCGCCCTTTTGGCTGCGGTTTTTTCGCAAGGTGAGTTAGGCTAGACTCAACACTTCACCGAGCTCACGGAGGCACGGAGGACACCGAGCATGTCTTCGCAAACCATCCTTCTGCCTTACTCCGTGACCTCCGTGCCTCCGTGTCCTCGGTGATAAAGCGAAGCGCCGCTTTAAATGCCCTTCTTGGCGTCTTGGCGTCTTGGCGTCTTGGCGTCTTGGCGTCTTGGCGTCTTGGCGTCTTGGCGTCTTGGCGTCTTGGCGTCTTGGCGTCTTGGCGTTCGGATTTAATCTGCGCCATCTGCGGAATCTGTGGCTAAACTCCGAGCCATGAACGACGCCGACACCTCGCTCGCCCAGCTCAAACAACTCGTCGCGGACTTCGTCGCCGAGCGCGACTGGCAGCGGTACCACGTGCCCAAGCACCTGGTCATGTCGATCATGATCGAGGCGGCGGAGCTGATGGAACATTTCCAATGGGTCGGCGTGGAATCGGTCGAAGACGTCAAGGCCGACGCCGAGCGCATGCAGCAGGTGCGCGAGGAACTGAGCGACGTCCTGGCCTACACGCTATCGCTGGCCAACGCGCTGGAGATCGACGTCAGCTCGGCCTACGCCGAGAAGATGAAAAAGAACGCCAGCAAATACCCGGCCGATGAAGTCAAGAACTGGGACTGATGATTTACCGCAGAGTTCGCAGAGAACGCAGAGGTCAAAATACAATTGCTTTGCTCTGCGATCTCAGCGAACTCTGCGGTTAAACGAACTCAGATCAATACCTCCGCCCCCGGCTCGATCTTGCTGGGCAGGTTCTTACCCTTCAAATCGTCCGGGTAGATCGCGGTGACCTGGGGGATCTCGATCACCGCGTCGACGCTGCCGTCGGCCTTGCGCGGGACCTTGACCTTGTTCGCCTCCAGCCAGCGCGCGGCGCGCTCGGTCTGCAGGCGCTTGCTCGACTCGGGGCTGTCGTTCGCGGGGTCTTCGCCCTCGGGGGTGTCGGCGTTCTTGATCGGCGCGAACTCGTCCACGCGGTCGGTCTCGTACACGATCGACGTGTCGCCCAGCGGCAGCGCGTCGAACACGAAGGTCTCGAGCTTGATCGCGTTGGGCGTTTCGGGCCTGACCTCTTCCGCGGTGTCCAGGTCGATGTGCGCGACCTTCTTTTCGGCCCGATTCCACGGCAGCGCGAACCCGCCGGAGCCGGTCTCGGTCGGCCGGGTGTTGAGCTTCTCGATGAAGTCGACGCGGATCGCGTGCAGCGCGCAGTTGCCGCACTTGTAAACCAGTTCGCCATCGTCGTCGCGCGCCTCGGCCAGTTCGTCGGGCAGGTTCGTGTACTCGATCACGCTGACCTTGCCGTCGACCTTGCACAGGACGCCCATCTTTTCCTTGGGGTAGGCCTTGGGCAGCATCTTCGAGGACATGTCGGCCTGATCGAGCGCGTGCAGGCCGAGGAACAGCGGGTCGATCATGCGGACGATCGGGTTGTCGACCTGCGTGTAGGAGAGCTGCTCGATACCGCGCTGGTGCATGTCGGCGATCGCGCCGGAGGTGTAGAGCGCCTTGAGCGATCCACCGTGGCCGTTGGGCGACAGCGCGATCGCGTCCTTGGCCGCCATGAGCACCTTGTAGGTCTTCATATCGATGGCGGGGAACATGGCCTGGGGGAAGAACTTGACGTCGGTTTTTTCCAGGCCGAAGAAGGCGTTCTTGATGAAGAAGTCGACGGTGTCCTTGTGGTTGAGCGGGCTGGTCATGACGTACCACGGGATGGTGACGCCGTAACGCTTCTGGATGTTGTGCAGGTACTCGGCGAAGCAGGCGAACAGCGGCAGCTTGCGGATCGGCGTGGCGGGGAAGGTGCCCTTGGGCGCGTCCCAGCCGAGGCGCGAGCCCTGCCCGCCGGCGACGGTGAACGCGGCGACCTTGCCGTCCTTGATGAGCTGATCGCCGACGCGCCGCGCCTCGATGTACTTCGCGCGTACCCGGTCGTTGACCTCGTGCGGGTACCACGGCACGGGGTCGATCGACTCGGGCATCTTGAACTGCGGCTTCTGCTTCACGTGCGTCTGGATCAGCGCATCGACCTCGGGCCAGTCGACGCCCTCGATCTCGGCGAGCAGTCGGTCACGCGCCGCCTCGTCGAGCTCGTCGTAGAACTTGAGGACGTGGCCCTGATCGATCTTGTCGAGGGTGTCTTTCGCGGCGGCGTAACGGTCGGTGATGGTGGTGGTCATGGCTTTGATTACTTTGATTAAATCTCTGGAGTTCGGGTTATTGCCACGGATTCACACAGATGTACACGGATGGATGGGTCATTTTTGTTTATCCGTGTACATCAATGTTTCACAAGTTGTATCCCTCGGCGAACTTGGCGCCTTGGCGGTTCAAAATCAGTCCGTGCTGCGCCACACCGCGTGCCCCACAAAGAACGGGCCGAGCTTTTCGATGTAGAGCGCGGTCTGCTGGGTCTTGCGCATGGTTTCGACGAGCTTGGACAGGGGCGCGAGCTGTTTGCCGACCAGCGCGATGGTGAAGTCGTTGTCGTTGGCGTCCAGGCCGTGCGACGCCAGGCGGATGTCGTGGCCCAGGTCGGCCTGGCCGAAGCCCATGCCGATGATGCCGTGCTCTTTCAGGATGCCCATCTGCGTCTCGCGTTCCAGCCGGCTGAACTCGCCCTTGCGTCGCAGCGGGTACCACACGACCCACGGCCAATTAGGATTCGTCGCGGTGCGGATCGGGCGCTCGATCAGCGTGTCGTCGAGGTCCGGTTCGTAGCCGAGCGAGTACGACCGGCCGATCATCGTGCAGGTCGGCTTGAGCGTCGGGCCGGCGAGCGCTTGCAGCGCGGGGCGGAGCTTGGTCACGAACTGGGCGGGGTCCTCGGCCCAGGTCAACAGCGCGCTGCCGTTGGGGTCGTTGACGTCCGCGTAGACCGTCGCGCCCAGGCCGGCCTGCTTCGCCGCGTCGATCAGCGGCGCCGGGGCCGGGCAGTTGCCGAACGCGAGCAGCTGCATGAACAGTCGGCGGTCGGACGATTGGCCGTTCGCGCCTTTTTCGCTGACGTCGGGTGCTTTGACTTGCGGTCGTTCCATGCCATCACCTTACGCTTGCGCGCGGAGGATCGCCACCGCCGCGGCCGCCGCCGTCTCGATCCGCAGGACGTTTGGGCTGTAGCGCCAGGGCACGAACCCCGCGGCGTTCGCGGCAGACCGTTCTTCTTCGGCCAGCCCGCCCTCGGGCCCGACGATCACGCGCACCGCGCTCACCGATTTCAAACGCTCGGGGAGGTCGGCGACCGGCTCGGCGTACGGGTCGGCGACGAGTTTGAGCTCGGCGTCGCAGGTGATCGCCTGGGCGAACGCAAGCGTCGGCTGGACCCGCATGAACCACGCCCGGCCGGACTGCTTGGCCGCCTCGGCCGCGGCTTTGGCGTAGCGTTCGAGCTTGGCGGGGCGCGGGTCGACGACGCTGCGCGCACTGGTCAGCGGGATCAGCGCGTCGACGCCGAGCTGCGCGAGGTCGTTGACCATCGCGTCGCCACGCGGGCCCTTGGGGATCGCGGTCGCGAGCTCGATCGTCGGCGGCGTCGGCGGGACGACCTCGATCGAATCGATCATGCAAAGGGCTGAGCGCGGGTTGTCGTCAGCGAGCGTGGCGTGTGCGACGCGTCCGAGCCCGTCGAGCAGCGTGACCGCGTCGCCGGCCTTGAGGCGCAGGGCCTTGCGGGCGTGGCGGGCCTGGTCGGCGTCGAGGGCGATCTGAACCGCGCCGATGCCGGGCTGATCGGGCAGGGGCGGGCAGGCGAATCGCGGGGCATGGGATGGGTTTGACTGAGGCGCTGAAATCGGTTCGTCTCCTGCTAAGGTAGGTCCGCGGAGGTTATCCCCGGCCAGTCTTTTAGTCGGGCGATGGCCGTGACGATAAGTCGGTGTGTAGCGGCTGGGCAAACGGCCGCGCGGTTTGCTGCCTGCTTCGCCATGACCGAAAGCCCCCCGACGAAACCCGGAGCCGACTCGGCCGACGACGCCGCGCGGTCGGTGCAGGCCCAGTTGGACCGGCTGCTCGCGCAGATCGAAACCGAAGAGCCGGGTACGGTGGACGCCGAGGCGCTGCCCGCGGGTTTCAAGTCGCCCAAGGCTGGTGACGCCGGTGCCACGGCCGGCGCACCGAGCCCCACGGAGCCGGCCACGGACGACGATCTCGCCGAAGCGATGGCGAGCTTCGAGCAGGCGCTGGACGCCGGCGCATCGGAAGACGCGGCCGCATCGAAACCGGGGTCGATGCCCGCGGAACAGGCGGCCGAAGCCCAGATGCTCGCCGCGCTCAATAGCGAGTTGCAGGGCGTGGATGCGGGCACCATGAACGACGCTGGCTCGGGCGAGGCGTCGGACCCCGAGCAGCCGCTTGCACACGCGGAGAACGAGACAGAAACAGACATGCTCGCCGCGCTCAATGCCGCGTTGGAAGACCTCCACCCCGGCGCGAGCACCGACGCCGGTTCGCAAGCCTCGGCCGACGCGCCCGAGGCCCCGTCTGAAGCCGAGGGGAGCAAGCCCTTCGACGAATCGTCTTTGCAAGACGAGATCAGTGCGCTGCTCAACGCCCCGCCCGAGGCGGAGGCAGACGCGTCGCCCACCGACGGGCTGGATCCCGCCCAGACCGCGGAGGCCGCGGTATCGACCGAGGACCAGATCGCCGCGGAGATCGAGAGCCTGCTCGACGCCGATGCCCATGCGCCGGTCGGCCCCGACGCGACAGAGGACGACCGGCTCGAAACCGCCCCCCCCGCGCCCGACGCGTCCAACCCGTCGATCGACGAGCTGGACCAGTTGCTCGCCGAGGAAATCGACGACGACGACGAGTTGGCCGGCGACTTCCAGTCGGTCCAGGACATCACCGCCGGGATCGACACGGGCCAGGACCCTGCACCGGCGATGGACGACGACCACGCCGCGACCGCGCGCGACGTCGCCGACGAACTGGACAGCCAGCCCGAGGCGCGCGCGTCCGAGCCTGCGCCGACCGACGAGATCGACCTCGACGCGATCGCCGCGAATCAGCGCGGGCCCGCGGAGCGGGTACCCGACCCGGCCACATCGCCGCGCGACTGGCCGGGCACGCTCGCGCGGGCCAAAGCGGTAGCGCTGGGGCTGTGTTTCCTGCTCAACTGGCCGGCCCGACGGTTCCTTACGCACGAGTGGCGCGCGAACCTCGGCTACGTCGCCCTACTCAACCTCTTCTTCGGCGTCGCGCTGTGGATCTACCTGATCCTGCGCTGAGCCCATCGCCTCGAAAAACCCCCGCAAAATCGCCGCCGCCGCCAACGCGTCCCGCCGGGCCTTCTTCTGCTTGTGCGTCAGCCCGCTCATCGCCATCTGCTCGTCGGCGATCGCGCTGGTCAGCCGCTCGTCGTGCAGATGCACCGGCAGGCCCGTCGCCTCGCCGAGCTGGTCCGCAAACGCCTTGCACTTTTGCGCGCTCGGCCCGGCACTGCCATCCATGTTCAACGGCCAACCCACGACCAGCGCGCCCGGGCCTTCACGCTCGATCAGGTCGCGCAGCCGGGCAAACCGCTCGTTCTCGCTGGCGGTCCCGATCACTTCCAACGGCGTGACGATGCCGGTGAACGTGTCGCCGAATGCCACGCCGGTCCGCTTGTCGCCGAGGTCGATCGCGAGGTAACGCATGGAGCGATTTTAGATGATTCGTTTTTGGACCGGATGCCGGCAATTTCCGGGATGAACGGGATGCCATCCGTTGGATTGGTCTGAACCTATTCGCACGACCGATGCTGAAATGCTATCGAATCAGAACAATTTAGAGGTAGTCTTCGCCGTGCTGCTGGCCGACTTGTTCGTGCAGCTGCTTGATGCGCTCGGCGTCTTCCGCCTTGCAAACCAGCGTGTTCTTACCCGCTCGGATCACGATCAGGCCTTCGACGCCGATGGTCGTGATGAGTTCGTCCGGGTCGTCGCTCACCGCAAGCGTGTTCTTGCTGTCCATGAAGACGGTCTTGCAGCCGCCGGCCGCGTTGCCGTCCGTGTCTTTTTCTCGCGTCTCGCCGAAGCTTGGCCAGCTGCCGACGTCCAGCCAGCTCAGCGGCATCGGCACCGCGGCGACGCGGACGTTCTCGTCCTTGCTCGCGGGCTCCATGATGGCGTAATCGACGCTGACTTTTTTCAGACTGCCGAACGTGTCGTGCAGCTCGGCGTTGCACGCGTCGGTGCCCCAGGTCTTGCCGAGGCGGTCCAGGTCGCCGAAGTTTTCCGGGGCGTAGTTCTTGATGCAGCCCATGACGTTGCGCGCCTTCCAGACGAACATGCCCGAGTTCCAGAGGTACCTGGTCGGGCCGGCGGCGAAGTACTCGTTGGCGATCGGCACCTCGGGTTTTTCTTTGAACTGGTCGACGACAAACGCGCTGTCACCGATCGCTTCGCCCAGCTGCAGGTACCCGTAGCCCGTCGCGGCATGGGTCGGGGCGATGCCGAAGGTGACCAGCGTGGGCTCGTTCGACTCGGCCAGCTCGTAGCCCTGCTCGACGATCTTGAGCATCTCATCGACGGGCTCAATGATGTGGTCGGCGGTGAAGATCGCCACGGTGGCGTCCGGGTCCTTGTGCGCGAGCACGCCGCAGCCCAGTCCCACGGCGTTGAGCGTGTCCCGGCCCATCGGCTCGCCGATGAAACGATCCTCGGTCAGGCCCGGCAGGTTGCTCAGCATGATCTCGCGCATCGATTCGCCGGCACAGACGTAGATGTTCTCCGCGGGGACCAGGCCTTCGAGTCGTTCCATCGCGATCTGCAACAGCGAGCGCGGCGACCCGCCGTCTTCGGACTCGATGAACGGGATCAGCTGCTTGGGCAGGGCCTTGGTGGACATCGGCCAGAGCCGGGTGCCCGAGCCGCCGGCGATGATGAGGGCGTATCGCATAGAGTCTAGCGTGTAGGGCTTAGCGTCTAGGTCAGCCGTCGCAAGCCACGGTGGCTTGTCTGTAAATGAGATCATCGGCTGATTCAGAGCGTGTCGCAAACACAGACACACATCGCTCGCGTCAATCGAGTCTAGACGCTAGGCCCTAAACGCTAGACGCTCTGCTTGCATCGCGCTATGATTTCAACCGATTCAACTCCTCCAGGAGAACACGCCATGACCGACGAACAACGCACGAACATCGTCGCCCTGCTGCGCAAGGCGTTCAACATGGAACTCGAGACCGTCTGCAACTACACCGCCCAGTCGATCAACCTCGACGGGTTCAAGGCCAAGCACGTCAAGGACGCGCTCGCCGCGGACATCGTCGAGGAACTCGGCCACGCCCAGATGCTCGCCAAGCGGATCAAGGTGCTCGACGGCGTCGTCCCCGGCTCGCAGGAGCTGAGCATGGAACAAGCGTCGCTTCAGCCCAACGGCGACGCGCTCGACGTCGTCGCGGTGATCCAAGGCGTCATCGACGCCGAGCAAGGCGCGATCGAACACTACCAGGCGATCATCGACGCGACCGGCGGCGTGGACCCGGTGACCGAGGACCTCGCGATCGCGCTCAAGGGCGACGAAGAGGAGCACCGCCGGCTGTTCAAGGGCTTCCTCGCCGAGGCCCAGCGCGGGTGATGGTCGGGATTTGAGCCGCGGGCGCCTTGCGCCCGTGGCGAACTGAACGGGTAGGATCCGCGTACCTGCATCAGCCAACGCGAAACATAGAACAACCTCCGGAGCTTGACGATGATCGGTGGCAACCCCGCCCTGAACGAGAACACGTTCGACCAGCCCTACGACTACGACGCGCCCGACCGCGGGTCGGTGATGACGGTCCAGAGCACCGCGATCAAAGCGGCCGGGCTCGTCGGCCTGACCGTGGTCGCGGCGGTGTTCAGTTGGAGCGTGTCCACCGCCGGGGGTACGTTCAACGGGGCCGCGGCGATGCCGTGGATGCTCGGCGGGCTGGTCGTCGGGCTGATCCTCGCGCTCATCACCATCTTCAAACCCAAGGCCGCGCCCTTCACCGCGCCGCTTTACGCCCTGGCCGAGGGCCTGTTCCTCGGCGCGGTGTCGGCGTTTTACGAAGCGTCGTACGGCAGCGCGAACGGCCAGCCGACCGCGTTCTCGGGGTTGGTCGTCCAGGCCGTCGGCCTGACGCTCAGCGTGCTCGCGTTGATGCTCACGCTCTACGTCACGCGCATCATCCGCGTCACGCCCAAACTCGCCGCGGGCATCATCGCCGCCACCGGCGCGGTCCTCCTGTTCTACATCGCCAGCTTCGTGCTCTCGTTTTTTGGCATCGCGATGCCGTACCTGCACAGCTCCGGCCCGATCGGCATCGGCATCAGCGTCGTGATCGTCGGCATCGCGGCGTTCAACCTGCTGCTGGACTTCGACCTGATCGAGCGCGGTGCCCAGCAGGGCGCCCCCAAATACATGGAGTGGTACGCGGGCTTCGCGTTGCTGGTGACGCTCGTGTGGCTGTACCTCGAAATCCTGCGCCTGCTCGCGAAGCTGAGGTCGCGCTGAGTCGTGTGATGCAAGAACAATAGCCGGCGGCCCACGGACGCCGGACGCGCTGAGATCGGCTGCCTGCAAACGAAATCGATGTTATCTCGTCCGGCGTCCGTAGGCCGCCGGCTATATGCAACTGCGTGGGTGATATCAGACGGATACCCGATCGCGATCGACTACAGCGCCCGCGTGTCAACGTCTGCGGCGCGGCGGCGGGTGAGCAGGATGCCCAAGAGCGCCAGGCCGGCGAAGCCCGCGGTGGGCGTGGGGATGGCGATCGGCTCGAACAGCGGTTTGCCCTGGTCGGAGGACCGATCGGCTTCGATGATCACCTGCTGTGTGACGGCGGGTTCGACGGGCGAGAAAGACTGGCCCGTGAACGCCTCGGCCGTAACGGGCCGTCGCGACGCGGACGCGCCGTCTCGATCCGGTCGCTGACTCGCATCGAGTTGATTGACCCACAATCCCGCGCCGGCACTGAAAAACGCCAGCACGCAACAGCCGACCGCCACCACAACGCTCCCGCGTTTCATCCGCTTCCCTGTCCTCTCGCTGTTCATCCACCTCGACTGACGCACAGACACGCGATGCGTGAATCGGATCAATGTTATCGTGGCCCGGCCCCGACACAAGACGAATCTGCCCGCAAAAGCAAAAGAATCGCGCTTTGTTAATTTAGAGAAGTACGAACACGTCCGGTTGTAATTCAACCGCATTACGAACGGCCAGACCCCGAATGCTTCAGGCGATCCAACGGCAGTTTTTGATCACCTTCGCGTCGATGGGCGCGGTGCTGGCGTACCTGCCGGTGTTCCTCGAAGAGCGGCTGGCGAGCAAGGCCCAGGTCGGCTGGGTGATGAGCACGACCGGGCTGGCGATCATCCTGACGCCGGTGGTGATGACGGCGTTGGCGGACACGAAGCTTCAGAGCCGGTCGATCATCGCGGCCCTGTTCTGCGTGTCGTCGCTGACGTGCTTCTGGCAGGCGGTGAGCGAAGGCTTCGTCGGGCTGCTGGTGTCGCACACGGCGTTCGCGTTCTGCTTCTGGCCGTTGGCGGCGTTGCAGGACGGGCTGGTCTTCGCGGACAACCAGCAGGCGCGGACCGAGGGCCGACGCGAGACGCCCTACCACCGCGTGCGGGTGTTCGGCACGGTCGGGTTCGCGCTGCCCTTGGCGGCGCTGTACTTCCTGATCAACGCGGGGCTGGACGTCAGCAGCGCGCTATACGTCGGCGGAGGCGTCTGCGCGCTGGGCGCGGTCAACGCGCTGACGCTGCCGCGCACCGCGCTGGGACAGGCCAGGCGGGCCCGCTACCAGGCCGCCGAGCACGACGACCTTGCGCCGGCCGACCGCTTCCCCACGCGCGCCGCGGCGCGCGTGCTCTTCCGCGGAACCCCGCTGATCTTCTGCGCCTGCCTGCTCGTCGCGCACCTTGGCAACAGCGCCTACTACGCGTTCTACCCGATCTACCTCACCCGCCAGGTCGGCTTCGACAACGCCTGGGTCGGGCCGATCACCATGCTCGGCGTCGTGCTCGAACTCGCGGTCATGACCAGCGTCGGCCTGATGCTGCGCCGACTCGGGCTCAAGCGCCTGCTGCTCGTCGGGCTGGGCGTGATGGTCGTGCGCTTCGCGCTGCTCGGGCTCTGGCCCGTACAACACGTCGCGGTGTGGACGCAAATCCTTCACGGCATCACGGTCGTGGGCATCTACGTCGTCCCGCCGATCTACCTGAACACCCTCGCCAGCGACCACTTCCGCAGCTCGATCCACGGCCTGTACGCGATGGTCGTCTTCGGCCCCGGGCGCATCCTCGGAAACGTCCTGGGCGGCGAGCTGGCCGACGTCTCGCTGCCGATACTGTTCAATATCAGCGCCGCGACGACGCTGCTCGCGGTGATCGGTTTAGCGCTGGCGATGCGGCTGCCTAAGCAAGTCGTCGAACACGCGGAAGACGTGCCGGCGATGGTGGAGGGGGATTAAAAAACTGCAACACCGCAGCAAGGGGACAGGCATTCCTGCCTGTCGATCGGCGAAAGATAACATGGAAGTGAAATGGTGCAAGTTCTTGAAAGAATGTAGCGCGGCTCGCCCCCGCGTGGTGACGCGGCGGCTACGTCGCGCTGCCGATCGTGTACAGATGCGTGTCGTAGCCGCCGGGCCACGCCCGGGGGTCGAGCATGCAGTTTGAAAGTCAAATCAGAATGATGCGAACTACTCCCCCGCCTCGATTCGCCATGCCAGCGCGTAGTCCCACGCTTCTTTGACGCCGTCCTGCACCCGCGACACGCGGACCTCGTACCGGCCGGGCTCGAGCGTTTCGAGGTGGATCAGCTCGACGTTATCCACCTTGCTCTTGCTCGCCGCGACCGGTTTCGCGTTGCCCTCGCGGTCGAGCTTCATCAGTTCGAGTTCGAGGTTTGGGCAGAACGCGCCGGTGTTCCAGACGGTGCGCAATTCGTTGGTGCGCGGGTCTTTCATCTCGGTGGTTCCGCCGAGCACTTTGCGGTTCCAGACGAGCGTAATCGTCGTGTCGCCCTGCGGCTTATCGATGGTGAACTTGTACGCGCGGCACTGATTCGATTCGACCTGCGCGAACGACCAGCCGTAGCGCTGGTCGGTCGGCTTGTCCGGCTCGGCGTGGCCGGCACCGAGCATGACCAGCGAGCGGTCGATGTCCACGACGCCCGCGCCGAGTTTGCGGTCCAAGGGCTCGCCTTCGGGCGGGGCCCAGCCGGCGGGCTTGTGCGCCCCGGCGAGCAGCACGGCCTTGACCACCTCGCTCTTGTTCGCGTCTTGGTTCTGACCCTTGGCGTCGTCCTCATCGATCATGCGGTCGGCGTACTCGATGAGCGCCGCGACGCAGCCGGTCACCACGCCCGCGGACCAGCTGGTCTTGCCGCCGGGCGCGACGATCTCGGGCTTGCACCGGCCCTCGCCCTCGATGTGCGTCAGGCCGTCGGTGTTCATGCCCGAGTCCACGCCGACGCTGATGACGTTGTACGCGCTGGCGAGCAGCGCGGGCACGCGGCCGGGCTTGTTGTCCAGGCCGCAGACGACGAGGACGTCGTGCTCGTCGATGAGGAAGTCGACACGTCGGAGGATCAGCGGTGCGGAAATGTGGCCGGGCATGATCCACGAGTGGTTGAACACGCGCGCGGGCTGGTCGGCGGTCGGGCCGTCGGTGGTGGCGAGTTTCAGCAAGCCCTCGCCCATCCAATCGCCCGCCTCGTAGCCGTGGATGGCCTTGACGCCCTGTCCGGCGGCGTCGGGCCCGACGATGTGGCGGGCGACGGTGGTCGCGTGGCCCGAGGCCTGCTGCGACGGGCCGGACTCGGGGATGAAGCCGGTGCCCTTGAGCTGTTTGTGGTCGGTGTTGGCGAGGTACCCGCCACGGAAGGGCGCTTCGACCTGGCCGACGGGGACGCCGTTGCCGTTGGGCATGTCCCAGCCCAGACGTTCTTTGGCGTGGGTCCAGCCGATCTTGTTTTTGATGGTGCCGACGCGCTCGTCGTCACTCGCCGGTGGGATCGGGTCGCTGAGCATCCGCCCCGATTGCGCCGCCGCGGGGGACGGCGCGCTCACGAAGTCGATCACGCCGACCGCCCCGGCGCTCAGCGCCAGGATCCCCAACCATGTCCAGACTCTCGGCATCGTCACACTCCTTGTATCGGCGGATCGGTGAACGGCGTTACCCGCCGGTACTCGGAACCATACCCGCGACCGGCCGTCCAAGGTCGTGAAAGACGCCGATCCGGGCAAGTTTGAACCCACGCGCGTCCCAACGTCCTGTAAGATAGGTACGCATCGCGCAGTCACAGCCGATGAAAGACGATCCTGGGAGACCGATCATGACACGTTACCGCTCCGTTGCCGCCTGTGCCGCCCTGGTCGCGGCCTTGGTTTCGTTCGCTTGCGTTGCGCAGGACGCGCCGTACGTCGGCGTGGTGACCGAGAACAGCGTCGAGGTGCGCTCGGGGGCCGGGCGGGCGTACTACGTCGTCGGTGAACTGAAGAAGGGCGACATGGTCCACGTTCAGAAGGTCCTGTTCAACAAGACGTGGTACCAGGTCCGCGTGCCCAAGCAAGTGCACAGCTACGTGTCCAAAGTCTTCGTCAACGCGCAGGGCGACGGGGAGACCGGCACGATCAACACCGACCGCACCGAGTTCAAGGCCGCCTCCCTCCGCGGGCCCGGCGAGAGCTATCGCGTCCAGGGCACGCTCAGCAAGGGCGATACCGTCGAGATCATCGGCGAGGAAGGCAACTTCTACAAGATCGCCTCGCCGCAAGACGCCTCGGTCTTCATCCCCGCCGGCACGCTGCGAAAAGCCACCGCCGACGACCTGAAAGCCGCCGGCGAAGGCGAAGACGAGCCCGACAAACCGGACACGCCCAAGGACCCCGCCGACGACAAGACCACCGAGCCGGTGAAGCCCGTCCCGCCGATCGACAGCACCGACAAGCCGGACAAGCCCGACACGCCGGACACGCCGGACACCCCGGATACGCCCGATACCCCGGACGTCACGACGCCAGACAAGCCTGACACGCCCGACGTGGCCACGCCCGACCAGCCGGACAAGCCGGACGTCACGACGCCCGATACGCCGGACCAGCCCGACACGCCCGACGTGGCCACGCCCGATACGCCCGACGCCGACGCCGGCTGGCCCGCCGCGCCCGATGTCGAAGTGGACACGCCTGCCCGCTCGGACGCGCTCAAGGCGCTGGAGATGCAGGTGCTGCCCTACTTCAGCCTGCCCGTCTCCGAGCAGCCGCTGGACCGGATCGCCAAGGCTTATCAGGACCTGTACAAGGTTGAGGGCCTGCCCAGCATCGACAAACAGATCATCGAGGTCCGCCTGCGGACGGTCGAACGCCGACAGCAGATCCTCGACACGATCGAGCGCGCCGCGAAGGCCGAAAACACCGACCTCGCCCGCACCGTCGTGCCCGCCGAGGAAGACACACGCCCGGTGCCGACCCAGTACACCGCCGTCGGCCTGCTCCAGCCCTCGGCGGTCTACGACGGCACATCACTCCCGCTCTTGTACCGCGTCGTCGACGCCTCGCCGTCGGGCCGGACGCTCGCCTACGTCGCGCCCAGCGACGAACTGAACATCGGCGCGATGCTCAACAAGCTCGTCGGCGTCGTCGGCGAAACATCCTACGACCGCGCGCTCAAGCTCAACATCATCGAGATCGAACGCGCCGTGCTGCTCGAACCGGAAACGGACGAGCCCGCGGAAGACATCGAAGGCGAATAAGCCTCAGTACCAGCAAGAAACTCAAGCCCGCAGCGTGTCCGACAGGCCACGCTGCGGGTTATCACATACGCCTCAAGCAATCATACATAGCTCGTTTCGATACATGCTCCCACGTCCACGATTTATCATCCACCCCGCGCCATAAACCCGCCGCGCGATCTTGCCGATCTCTCCTTTAGGCCACCCCAGCCCGCCCCGGCCTGACGGAGACTCACACGTGCCCAATTCCAACGAGCCCAGGCCGATCCGCATCGGCGAAATCCTGGTCGAGCAAGGCGTCCTCAGCGAGCAGCAGGTCTTCGAGATCGTGCAGGCCCAAAAACGCCTGCATCTGCCGTTCGGCGTCCTGGCCGAACGCATGTTCGACGTCACCCTCGAATCGATCGAGAACGCCTGGATCGAGCAGTACCACCGGTTCACCGGCACGATCAACCTCGACCAGCAATCCTTCGACGAACGCGCCCTGCGCATGATCAACCGGAGGCAGGCATGGCAGTTCGAGATCCTGCCCGTCGGGTTCGAACCCACGGGCGAGCTGCTCATGGCCGCGTCCCGCCGACGACTGGCGCGGGCCGTGACGTTTGCGACCAACCGGCTGGACAAGGTCGTGTACTTCCGCATCGCCGAGTCCGACCAGATTCAGGCGTTCCTCAAGCAGCACTACCCGATGCCCGAAGTAAGCGATGAACTGATCGCCAAAGCGCGCGAGGCAAAAGAGTCGGCCTGACCGACGCCGCATCGCGCATCAAACCACATCCCATCAAGCGGAACCCGCGGGGGGCAGTGATGCCCCGGCGGAACAACGAGACGGGCCCGGCCACGCCGCGAAAGCGACACGGCCGGGCCCGCCGTTTTGTACCGGGCTGTTGGGTGTTGGGGGCTCGACATCGCCAGAACGCCTGGCCGGCCCCTTGCCGAGATCTTCAGGCGAGGTCGAACAGCATGGCCTGCGACGCGTCGATGCCTTCGACGACGATCTCACCGGGCGTTTCAACGATCGCCGCGTCGCCCGCTTCGAGGCGGTGGCCGGCGACGGTTGCCTTGCCCGTCGCGAGGTGGATGTACGCGCCCCGGCCCTCGGCGAGCGAGTACGACGCCTTGCCGCCGGGGTCGAGGTCGGCGACCAGCACGGCCGCGTCCTGGTGGATCGGCGGCGCGCCGCGCTCGACGTCCTTGTCTCGGCCCGAGGCGATCGGCGCGAACGCGTTGCGCCGCGCCTCGGCGTCGATCGTCGCCTGGTCGTAACGCGGGGCGATCCCCGCGCCCTTCGGCTCGATCCAGACCTGGATGAAGTGGCCCGGCTCGGTGTCGCTCGCGTTGAACTCGCTGTGGCGGATGCCCGAGCCGGCGGACATGACCTGCACCTCGCCGGGTGTCAGTTCCCGGCTGTTCGCCAGCGAGTCGCCGTGACGCAGCGCGCCTTCGAGCACCCACGTCACGATCTCCATGTTGTCGTGCCCGTGCTCGCCGAACCCCGTGCCCGGCTGGATGACGTCGTCGTTGATCACGCGCAGCGACCGGTAGCCCATCCGACGAGGGTCGTGGTATCGGCCGAACGAAAACGAGTGCGCGCTGTCGAGCCAGCCGATCTGTGTCCGGCCGCGGTCGCTTGCCCTGCGGATCTCGATGTTGGGGGTCGTGGCCGTCATAGCGGTGCTCCTTTCGTGTTGTGTGCCGTGCTGTCCGCCGCTTAGAAGAAGTCGTGGTCAGCCCGTGCTGTAGTAAAAGCGTTCGTGGACGATCTTGCCGTCTTTCCAGGTTTGCACGGCGACCTGTTCGACGTGGACGTCGTTGCCCTCGATGTCGGTCCAGTCCATCACGTTCTCGTAGACCGACACGCCGTCGCCGACCGCGACGGCCGGGGCCTCGAAGGACTTGAACTGCTTGACCGAGTCCACGAACTGCTGCTCGCGGTCGAGGTTCGCGGCCAGGCCAACGGTCTTGCCGTACGCCGGCTCCTCCATGACCACATCGTCGGCGTAGAACTCGTTCATCGCCTCCATGATCCTGCCGTTGCGGACGTACTCGATCAGCTGGTGGATGCGGACGTTTTGATCGGACATCGTGCGTTCCTTTCGGTTAGGGAGTGAATCGCCCATCGCTGGACACGGAGTTAACGCTGTTGACTCTATATTTGTTTCAACATATTTATAGCGAAATAAAAATCAGTCCGCGGGGCCGGGCCTGGCCTTCTCCAGGAGCGCGTTGAGCTGCTTGATCTCGGCCCGCGAAAGGCGGCTTAAGCATCGAGCGTGCAGGTCCATCACCGGCCTGTCCATGCGTCGCAGCAGCGCCAAGCCCTCGGTCGTGATCCGCGCAAGCACGACCCGCCGGTCCTCCTCGCCGCGCGTGCGCTCGACCAGGCCGGCGTTGACCAGCCGGTCGATCAGGCGTGTGACGTCGGGCACGCGGGTGACCAGCCGCTCGCCGACCTCGCCGCAGGGCAGCGCGTCGCGGCCCTGCTCGGGGTGTCGGCGGACGCCGCGCAACACGCGGAGGATGTTGTACGCCGGCTCGCTCAGGCCGTGCTCCTTGAACAACCGCGCGAAAGGCCCGGCGAGCGTCGCGTGGGTCCGCGCGAGGTTGAGGTACGCCTCCTGCTCGGGCGAATCGAAGCCGTGCTTCTTCTTGAGGTCGCGCTGGAGGTTGGCGGTCATACCGCGATCATAGGTTGAAACATTATTTGTGTCAACATATTTATCGGCGTGTTGGCGTGCGCCTAGCGGCCGCCCGGCGCGCCTTCAAGGGGCCGGGGCTATTCCGCCGGCTCGAGCGTGACCTCCAGCTCCCGGCCGTCGGGCAGCGTGGTGCGGCCGGCCCACGCCCCGCCGTCTTGCGGCACGAGGTCCAGCGGCTGGTCGAGCTGGCTCAACGGCAGGCCGGCGAGCTCGGGCTTGGCGAAGCTGCGTAGCGACGCCAGCGATTGGATACGCACCGCCAGGCGGTCGTCGGCGACCGCGACGGGGACGGCGTCGGTGCTGAGCGACACGCTCGCGCCGTCGGCTTTAAGCTGGACGACGCCGAGCACGATGCGTGCGGGCGCCGGCGGGTCGAGCGCTTCGCCGGTGATCGGGTCGTACCGCTTCTGAGTCGTGTGCAGGCGGATGAGCATCGTGTAGGTGCCCTGGGCCGAGGCGAGCGCTTCGGCGTAGAGCTCGGTCTTGATCTTGGTCCATGCCTCGCGCACGGCCTGTTCGTCGCGGTTGCTCATGACGGCAACGGCCTGGGCGAACTGCTGCTGCCGGGTTTCGTCGCCGCCCGCGTTGATGACCAGCGCCGCCGCGGCGCCCGCCGCGAGCCGCGCGTCTTCCGTGCCCGCGAGGCGGATCAACTGCGCTTCGCCGCCGGCCTGTTCGCCGCCCGCGTGCGCCGCCCATTGCCGGGCGGTGGGCAACGATCGGGCGTCGGTGAGTTGTTGCATGAACCAGCCGGCCATGGACCCGCCGGGCTCGTGTACGAGGCTGACGACCGTCGGGATCTTGCTTTGCAGGTGCGTGTAAAACGCCGCGATCAGCTTGAACCGATCGCCCGGCGTGGCGTCGCCGAGCAACTGGCCAAGGTCACGCCCCGATTCAACCAGGCGATGCGCGGCCTGTTTGGCGACCGCCGGATCGACGCCCGGCTCGACCATCAAGCGCAGCAACGCCGCGTCGGCCACGCCCTGCAACTCGGTTCCGGCGTGGCGATCCAGGAACCCGACGAGCGAGGCGGGCGTCTGCGTCAACCCCAACGCGCTCGCGACGACCTTACCCAGCACCTGCGGGCCCGCGTCGGGGGTGAAGGCGGGGCCGGCGTCGTGCCGCTGGGCCTCGACACGGAACCGGTCGAGCGCGGACCACGCCAGCGCCCGATGCGATGGGTCGTCGCTGGCGAAGGCGGCGATCAGGCCGTGGTTCGCGGTGCCGATCGGGATCGGCCCGGACAGCACGATGCGGGGCTTGACGTCGCCCGGCTCGGTGTCGCCTGGCTGAACGGGGTCGTCCGGGGGGTCGGCTTGGCTTGAGTCGGGCGTCGGTTGCGGCCGGGCCTGTACCGCCGGAGCGCCCGAGTCGGTATCGCGCCGCTCGGTTGCCGAATCGTTCGCGGGCTTGGTCGGCGCTGAGACCTGCGCCTCGTTCAGCAGCGTCAGGGTCTGGCCGACCATCGCCTGATCGCTATTGCGCAGCAGCTTGACGTCGAGCCAGCCCGCCGCGACCGCGTTAGACGGGGCATGGCGGATGATCTGGGCGATGGCGGGCCCGCGTTGGTCGGCGGGGATGAGCGCGACGTTCACTCGGTCGATCAGCGCGACCGCGACCCGGCCGAGCGCCTCGCCGCCGAGGTCGCGGTCGGCGGCCTTGCCATACGCGGTGAGCAACTCGTTGAGCACGCCCTCGGCGGGGGTGCCCTCGGCGTCGGCGAGGGCCTGATTGACCGCCGCGATCAGCGACGCGGCCCGGTCCGGGTCGTCGATCTCCAAGGTGAAAAGCGTGCGCAGCGCGGCGCGTTGCAGCACCTCGCGCTCACGCCCCTGCGCCTGTTTGCCGGCCGTATCGATCAGCCGGGCGGTCGTGCGGGTCTGCGGCTCGGCTTCGACCACCGCGACCAGCGCGATCCGACGCGCGATGGCGTCCCGCGAACCCATCAGCCCTGCGATCAGGTCGAAGCCCGGGCCGGCGTCCTGTACCGCGCCCGCGACTCGACCGCGCAAGACGGCGAGCGCGATCGCCCGCGCGTCCAGCGGGTGGCCCTGTTCGATCAGCCGTGCCAGGTCACGCGCCGCCTGCCGCTGCGCCTCGCCCAGCTGCCCGCCGCCGCCTTGCGCGAGTTGTCGCAGCGCTTCGTGATCGCGGTCCGACAACGCCCAGGGCATCGGCGAGGGGCCTTGCAACACCAGGCCTTCACCCTCTCTCACCTCGAAGAGCGCGTACACCACCGCCGGCGCCTGCTGCTCGAACACGTCGGGCAGGTCACGCACCGCGTCGCGCAGCCCGCGGAACGCGTCCAACTCTTCTCGGTAGGCCGTCTGCGCGACACGCCGACGCTCGGCATAATCGCGCGACGACTCGCCGTCCTGCCGCTCGACTCGCTCGGGTCGGCCCGGCTCCTTGTCGCGCATCAGCTGCGGGTCGAGCTTGTAGGGGTACAGGTTCTGCTCGCCGGGCGCTTGGAGCTCGGCCAAGGGCAGCCCGCGGTCCAGCCCCCACTTCACCTTCCCGCCGGGCAGGAGCGTGATCTCGCGCGTCAGGCGTGGCGGCTTAGCGCTCGGGGGCGCGGGGTCGGACCCGCCGGCGTCATCGGCCGGGCCGCCCTGCCAAGGCTCGGCCGGCTCGTCATCGCCCGCGCGCTGATCCTCGTCGTCGGCTTCGCCAAACAGCAGGCGACCCAGCGTTTCGGGGCTCGGGTCGGTGAATCGGGCGAAGTCGATGCGCTCGGGGCTCGCCGGGTCTTGGGCATCGGCCTCGGGCACGTAGAAGCCGACAAAGCGGCCGCCGCGCAGCTCGACCGGCGAGCGGGACAGCTCGGTTTGCCTGTCAACGGGCGACACGAGCAAGGGCAGCATGACGACCCGCCGGCCGGCCGAGGGCTCGAGCCGCCAGACCGGGTCCTGCAGGCCGCGGTCATCGGGCTCAAACAGCAGCCGCTGAAGGTCGACCGTCAGCGGCTGGGCCGGTTGCGCTGGTGTCGTGTCCTGGGCGTGCCCCTGCACCGCCAGCATCAAACCGGACAGCAATAAACAACAAGGCACCCAGACCGACCGGTGCCACGGTAAAGCAATCAAACGCATTGCGAGCCCTTCGTATCCAAGGATAGAGCCGCATTCTACCGACTCCACGCCGATCCGCGAGGCCTAAGCCGCCAAAGATAAAACGCTCAAAATCGTTGCAATACTCAGATGAGTGCTTAATTTTCAGTCAATTCAAAATCTGATGGCGACAAATTATACGAAGCGAAAAATTTACGCCTATAAAATGATATATCATAAAGCCTTTATCAGCCATGGTTTGCGATTTTTATAGGCGTGAACAAGGTCCATGCGTGTCCGGGACGGCACTGGTTTGGTGGTTTGTGGCATGGAGATTGAACTCCGTGAGGTGTCTCGTGAGCAAGCCGGCCTCTCCACGACGCCGTCTTGCTCTCAAGACTCGAAGCAGGCCACCCCCACGGCGGTCGTGGGGGCGATAGGTGGGCGTCCTGCGGGACGCCCATCTTTTTTCTTCTCACTCGCATCTGTTACGCGGGCGACCGGGGCACAGGGCCGGCCATGGAGGCCGACCGGCAGGACACACGGGCAGGGTGGCCCGGCGGTTCAACTTTCTCCCCGAGACCGATGCACGACGCTTAAACACTGTTGATCTCAGACCGGTCGATCGGCGGGCGCGTGCCCGCGTAGCTGTGATCGACCGGGTGTACGACGGGCCGGCCGTGGGGTGGCGAGCCGGACGGCCTGTTTCTGAAACCGCTCGCCAGTCAGGAGCACTCGAATGCCAGGAACACGTTTTGGGGTCTTTCGATCCCTGCTCATGCTGATGCTGGGGCTGACGCTCGTCGCGTCGATCATGGCCCCCGCGCCGGCATGGGCGGCCGAAGAAGAGGCGGAGGCGAAGCCCGTCAAGTTTGAGCTTGACGAAGAACAAGCCAAAGCACTTGGCGAAGAAGACGGCGGCGAGGCCATTGCGTCATTGCTCGTCGATGGCGACCCGGAACTGAGCGACGAACAAGCGTTGACGCTCGCCGGGGTCCTCGACGATGCGATGACCGAGGAGCAGGCGACCTACCTCGCCGACATCATCAACTCGGGCATCCCCCACTACGCCTCCGAAGAGGTGTACTACGAAGCGGCGGAAGGCGACAACGCGTACGGCGTCGTCAGGCAGAACCTCGACGACTTCCAGTCCAACAACCTGTGGATCATGATCGCCGGCATGTTGGTGTTCATCATGCACCTAGGGTTCGCCTGCGTCGAGTCCGGCCTGACCCGCGCGAAGAACACGGTCAACATCCTGTTCAAGAACGTCATGATCGTGATGATCGGTATCGTCATGTACGGCGTGTGCGGCTGGCTGATCATGTATCCCGGCGATAGCTGGATCGTTGATGGCGTGTTCGCGTTCGGCTTCGGCATCGGTGGCGAAACGTATGGAAACGGCACGCCGGGCAACGTCAGCCCCGCGTACAATGTGGGCTACACCGTCTGGACCGACTTCTTCTTCCAGGCGATGTTTGCAGCCACCTGCTGCACGATTGTGTCCGGTGCGGTTGCCGGTCGCATCAAGCTGCTGCCGATCCTGATCTTCAGCGTCCTGTTCTCCGGCGTGGTCTACCCGATCGTCGGCTCGTGGGAGTGGGGCGCGGGTTGGCTTGACCGCATGGACTTCGCCGACTTCGCCGGCTCCACCCTCGTCCACGGCGTCGGCGGCGCCGGCGCCCTGGCCGGCGCGATCCTGCTCGGCCCACGCCTTGGCAAGTACGCCAAGGACGGCACCGTTCAGCCCATCCCCGGCCACTCGATGCCGCTGGCGACCATCGGTGTGTTCCTGCTGTGGTTCGGTTGGTTCGGCTTCAACGGCGGTTCGGAACTGTCCGCCGATCCCCAAGGCGTCTCGGCCGTACTTGTAACCACCACCTTCGCCGCGTGCGGCGGCGGGATCGCGGCCGCGGCCATCAGCTGGATCCTCGGCGGCAAGCCGGACCTCTCGATGACCCTCAACGGTATCCTCGCCGGCCTGGTCGGTGTCACCGCCGGCCCGGACATGCCATCATGGGTCGGTGCCTTCATCATCTGCGGCATCGTTCCCGGTGTCATCGTGTACTTCTCCGTGCTGTTCCTGGACAAGCTCAAGATCGACGACCCCGTCGGTGCGATCTCGGTCCACGGCACATGTGGTATCTATGGCACGGTCGCGGTCGCGTTCTCCGGCGCGTTCGAAGGCAACTTCGGTAACTTCGGCGTTCAGTTGATCGGCGCAGTGTCCGGCTTCGTGTTCGCGTTTGCGGCAGCCTTCGCCATCTTCTTTGTTCTAAAGATGGTCATGGGCATCCGCGTCAGCGAGGCCGAAGAAATCGAAGGCCTGGACCTGGGCGAGCACGACATGTCGGCTTACCCCGACTTCCAGATGACCATGATCAAGAGCTATCACGCACGCGAGATCTAAGTCTTGCTTCGGTGATAACGATGACCCGGCGCTTCGGCGCCGGATGTGCGGGCCTAGCACCAACACGGGCCCGAACCCACACTCACTTGAGAAACCAAAAACAAAGGGAATCCCACCCATGCATATGATCGAAGCAGTCATCAAGCCCTCCGCGATCGACGCGGTCAAGGCGAAGCTCTCGGAGGTCGGCGTCGTCGGATGCACGGCCGTCGAGGTCAAGGGCTTCGGCCGACAGAAAGGACACACCGAACGCTACCGAGGCGGGCGGATGGACGTGGGCTTTGTGCCCAAAATCCTCCTCAAGGTCGCGGTCAAGAGCGAAGACGTCGACAAGGCCGTCAGCGCCATCACCAGCGCGGCCAACACGGGCAACGTCGGCGACGGCAAGGTCTTTGTCTACGGCCTGCAGAGCGTCGTCCGCGTCCGCACGGGCGAAAAAGACAACGACGCGCTGTAAGCCCGTCAGCGTTGGGCAAACGCCCAACCCAAGCAAGCCAACGTGCCGGCCAACGCCGGCACAGCGCTACCACCCCAGGCCGGCCGTCGCGTTTCGTGGCGGTCGGCCGCTTTTTTTCAGTGAGTCGGAAGTCGGGAGTCGGGCCGAGACATCGGTTTTTTAGCCTACTCCCGACTGCCTACTCACGACTCACAGAACCGCCGATAACGCGCGAACCTCAGTCCGCCCGCCGACGTGCCGATGGTGCTGGTGTATGCTGCGCGCTGACCGACCATGAAGGACAAGAACCCCGACAACCCGGCCGAGCCCGCGGGCCCGCTGATCGTCGACCTCGACGGTACGCTGGTCGCCACGGACACGCTGCACGAGTCGCTGCTGGAGATCGCCGGCCGACGCCTGACCGCGCTGCTCCAGGTTGCCGGGGCGCTCACGCAAGGCAAGGCGCGCTTCAAAGCGAAAGTCGGCGACCTCGCCGAGCTCGACGCCGCGGCGCTGCCCTACCGCGAGCGCGTGCTCGGGCTGATCCGCGAGGCAAAGTCGCAAGGCCGGCCGGTCGTGCTGGCCAGCGCGAGCCACGGCTCGGTCGTCGACGCCGTCGCCGACCACCTGGGCCTGTTCGACGCGACGATCGCCACGATCGACCTGACCAACCGCAAGGGCGCGGGCAAGCTCGAGGCGATCCGCGACCTCTTGACCGAGCGAAACTGGGGCGGGATGTTCGATTACGTCGGCGACCACCGCGCGGACCTGCCGATCTGGGCCGAGGCGCAGACCGCCTACCTCGTGGATGCCGACGTCAGCACCGCGCGGCGGGTCAAGCCGAAGGGCGACACGGTCGTGCTCGTCGGCCGACGCGCCGGCCAGTTTGCACAACTCGTCCGTGCCGGCCGGCCGCACCAGTGGTGCAAGAACCTGCTGCTCGCCGTGCCGTTCTTGTCCGCGCAGGAAGCCGGGCTGTTGATCCATTGGTTCGAGTTCCTCGCCGCGTTCCTCGCCTTCGGCCTGTGCGCCTCGGCGGTGTACCTGGTCAACGACCTGTTGGACCTGCGCTCCGACCGCCTGCACCCGACCAAGCGGCGACGCCCGATGGCCGCGGGCAAGCTGCCGGTCAGGACCGCGGCGCTCGCCGCCCCACTGCTCGTTTTGTTTGCGGTGGTCGGCTCGGCCGTGCTATTGCCGATCGGATTCGTGTGGGCGCTGTTGGTATATACCGCGTCGGCGTGGCTGTACTCGTTCGCCGTGAAAAACAAGGCGATCCTCGACGTCGTCTGGCTGGGCTGCCTGTACACGCTGCGCGTGATCGCCGGCGGCCTGGCGACCTCGACGCCGGTGTCCGAGTGGCTGCTCGCGCTCGCGCTGTTCCTGTTCCTGTCCATCGCGTTGGCCAAGCGCTACGCCGAGCTGCGGCTGCTTGGCGCCGAGGGGCGCAAGGGCGCGGCCGGACGCAATTACGCGGTGGACGACCAGCAGCTGCTCAGCGTCATGGGCGTTGGCGCGGGGATGCTCGGCGTGCTCGTGCTCGCGCTCTACATCAATTCTCGCAAGGTCAGCGCGATGTACGAACACCCCGAGGCGCTGTGGATCGTCTGCCCGCTGATGCTGTACTGGGTCGGCCGGCTGTGGATGCGCGCCCACCGGCGCATGATGCGCGACGACCCGCTGCTGTTCGCCCTGACCGACAAGGCGTCGTACATCATCGCGCTGCTGGTCATCCTCGCGGCGATGATCGCGGCGTAAACACGCTCAATTCAGATCGACAGCTTCTTGAATTTGTACTCGGGGATCGCGCGGATCACCGCCATGATCAGCCGCCACTTGCCCGGCGTGTAGACGACGTTCTTCCGTTTGTCGATCGCGCGGACGATTTGCTTTGCGACCCGCGCCGGCTCGGCCATCTTCTCGTAGCCGGGCAGCCCCGCGGTCATCGCCGTCTGCACCGGCCCGGGCTTGACGGTCACGACGTGCACGCCCGTGCCGTTCAGCCGGCCACGCAAGCCGTCGGCATACGCGGTGAGCGCCGCCTTGGTCGCGCCGTAACAGTAATTGCTGCCACGCCCTCGGTCGCCAGCGACGGACGACAGCACCGCGATCACCCCGCCCTTGTCCTGCATCTGATCGGCGAGTTTCTCAAGCAACAGAGCGTAAGACGCGTAGTTGATCTCGATCATCCGCCGGTGCCCGTCCGGGTCGGCACGCGCTTGTTCGTTGCTGAGCATCGTGCCGTGGCAGAGCACCGCGACCTCGGTCCGCAACCCGTCCAGCAGCTTGTCCGCCGCGGCTGCGTCCGTCGCGTCGAATGCACGCGTCTGCACGTCGGTACCGAAGCGCACCCGTAAGTCGCTCGCATCCTCCTCAAGCGATTGCAGATCGCGAGCCGCCAATACCAATCGGCCGCCACGCGCTGCGTAAGCCGCCGCCACCGCGCGGGCGATGCCCGAGGTCGCGCCGACGATCAACACACCGGGTTTATCTTGCTCGCTCATCGCGGCCCCGTGATCCCCAGCCGGCGTGACTGGTCCGACGACAACACGCCCTCGGGGTCCAGCAGCTGTTTCACTTGTTTGAACTCATCCAACTTGGGGTACATCTGCTCAAACGTCTCCGCGGACATGCTAGCGTCCTTCGCGAGGTAGACGCGCCCGCCGTGGTCGAGCACGAGTTGATCCAGTTCACCGAGGAAGGCATCTATCCCGGGGGCGCGCGGCAGATCGACTGCAAGCGTCAAACCCTTCAACGGGAAGCCCAGCGGACCGACCTCGTGTGCGCCCATCTGCTTGAGCACCGCGAGGAAGCTCGAGCGTTTTTCCTTCGCCAGCCGACCAATCAGCGCCCGCACGCCCTTGTCGCCGTCGGCCTGGGGGAAGACCGGCTGGTACTGCACGAAGCCGCGCCGGCCGTAGATCCGGTTCCAATGTTGGACCGCGTCGAGCGGGTAAAAATACGTGTTTACATCTTCACGCTTGTTGCCGGTCGGGTGCGTCGCGTAGTACACGCCGTTGAACGTGCGTACGCTCAAGGGGTTGAGCGCGAAGCCCGGGAAGTCGAACGGCACGGACTTGCTTCGCTTTTTCGGCGCGGGCCCAAGGCGTCCGGTGGCGTGCTCGCCCTGCAGCACGACGCCCCGGCCGAGTTTGTCGCCCTTCGCCAGGCAATCGATCCACGCGACCGAATACGTGAAGTCGTCGTCGGTCTTCGTGAAGTGTTCGAGCATCGCGTCGAGGTTGCCGACGCGCGTCGTCGTGACGTCCATGAAAGGTGAGGCGACCTTACGCAATTGAATCGTCGCGGTCAGGATGAAGCCGGTCAGGCCCATCCCGCCGAGCGTCGCCCAGAAGACCTCGGCGTTGTCTTGGCGCGAGCACGTCAATACGTCGCCCGTCGGGGTGAGCAGCGTGAAGGACCGGACGCAGGCATTGAACGAGCCGTCGCGGTGGTGGTTCTTGCCGTGCACGTCCGCGGCGATCGCCCCGCCGAGCGTGACGAACTTCGTACCCGGCGTGACCATCGGGAACCACCCGCGCGGCAGCAGCACATCGATCAAGTCGGCGTAGCTCACGCCCGCCTCGGCGGTGAGCAGGCCCGTTTGCTCATCGAACCAAACAAACCGATCGAGCCCGTTCGTATCGACGACGCCCCGGCCCTTGTTCGTCGCCGAATCGCCGTAGCTTCGGCCAAGCCCGCGTGCGACGAGTTGCTGCGAATCGCCTTGCGACACAAGCGAACGCAACCGGGCGGCGCGGTCCGGGTGGAAAACGTCGCAGCCCACGCGCGGGTGGTTTCCCCAGCCCGATAGGGTTTCGCGCGTCGGCTTCATCGCGACCGGTCTCCCGCGGGTTCATCCATGCCCGTTGTAGCCTCGGCGGGCACTAACACGTACATCGGCTCGTCTGCACGCCAGGCCATGCCTGCCGGCGGGTCGATCGGTTCGTCGCCCGCGCTCGCGGGGACCAGCACGACGCGTCGGCCGGCGAACGCGTCCCAATGCAACTCGTCGCGCGTCAGGCTGACGACGTCGAGCTTGTCACGGCCCTGCTGCAGCGCGGTGTAGCGTACGGCGAACCGTGCCATGCTGTCGCCGACGAGGACCACGCCGTCGTCGCCCGCCAACGCGGTCGCGTGCCGGGCCATCCGCTGGGCGCTCGTCTCGCCGACGCCCCAGGGCACGAACAGGTACCGGTAGTCGTCGCGGTAGGGCTTGTCGCGCGCGTAGCCGCCTAGCGCGTTCGCCGAGCGCGCGAGCGTCGCGGCACCGACATAGACCGCCGGGGCGAGCAAGACGAGCGCGAGCGCGGCCACGAAGAGCTTGCGGTTGAAACCCGCCGGCCGGCGCTCGGCGATCGACGCGAAGCCGACGCCCGCGAACAGCGCGATCAGCGTGTACGCCGGCAGCAGGAAGGTGTGCTGATCGACGACGTTGTAGCGCAGCACGAACAGCAGGTGGATCGCCAGGGCCCCCGCCCACGCGAACCCGATCGCGCGTTGGCCCGCCGCGCACAGCGACCGCCAAAGCCCGACGGCCGCAAACACCAGCGTGAGGTTGAAGAAGCTGAGCACGGTGAACGCCGCGCTGATGCCCGCGAGCCTGATCGATGGGCTGGCGTTCATGACCTTGTCGCCGTAGTGGTTGCCGACGAGCGCCGAGCGGACCGCCCCGCCGACGTCGCCGTTGATTGACGCTTCGACGATAACGAGCAGTAAATACGGCATGGCGCCGACACACCAAGCGAACATACATAGTGCGACACGCCAGAGGCAGACGCGTTTGTGCAAGAGCGCGTGGACGAGCACGACGCCGAGGATCGGCCCGGTCAGCAGCGCGAGGTTGTGGTTGGCCAGGCCCAGGCCGTTGAAGAAGAAGGCGGCGACGAGCCAAAGGGGCCGGGGTCCGCACGCATGACCGCCGCGCATAAAGAGCGCCAGGCACCACAGCTCGGCGCTGAGCAGCGCGGTCGTGACGGTGTAGCACTCGGGCATCGTGCTCATGCGCCAGAACGTGTTGGCCAGCGCCAGGCCGACCGCCGCGAGGCAGGCCGCGTCGAGCCGGCGCGAGACCGACCACACGCAGCCGAACACGTTGGCGACCGTGACCGCCCCGCCCAGCGCGCTGACGAGCGCGACGGCGTGGGCCGGCTCGAAGGGAAGCACACCGATCGCCAACTCGCCGAGCCAGAAGTGCAGCGGGTGCGCGAGCGCCAGGCCGAGCTCGTTGAACAGCTCGCCCTCGACGATGCGCAGGGTGTACTGCCCGTAGTCCTGCCACTGGATCGTGCGTGCCGCGGTCAGGCCAAAGAGCACCAGCGCGCCGACGAAGACGCCCAGCCAGCGGGCCGATAACCACGCGGCCGAGCGCGTCGGCTCGTCCAGGCGTTGGGCGGGGTTGTGGCTGGGCATCGGTTGATCCGCGGGCCTGCGAGGCCGAAGACGAAGGCGGGTATGCTACTTGTTACCTTATCGACCCGACCGGGCCGCGGGTTCGCGATTCGATAACCCGCGGCACCGATACCGCTCAACCCGCGATGGCCGACGACTTCAACATCCTTGTTTCCTGTGCCGGCCGACGCGTCGCGCTGGTCCGCTACTTCCAGCGGGCCCTGCGCGACCTCGACCTCAAGGGCAGCGTCTGCGCCGCGGACCTGGACTTCACCGGCCCGGCGTGCCACGTCGCCGACCGCCGCTTCACCGCGCCTCTGTTCAAAGCCGGCACGTTCATCGACGACATGCTTGCGCTCTGCGAGCGCGAGCGGATCAGGCTCGTCGTCCCCACCATCGACCCCGAACTCCCTTTGTACGCCCAGGCCTACGAAAGGTTCGCGGAGATCGGCACGACGCTCGCCATCGGTTCGCCCGAGGCGGTCGCCATCGGCGCCGACAAACGCGAGACGCACCGCTGGCTGAGCGAACTCGGCGTGCCGGTGCCCGGGCAGGCGTCGATCGCCGAGGTGCTCGCCAACCCAAGCGACTGGCCGACACCGTTGATCGTCAAGCCCGCGCGCGGCAGCTCGTCGATCGGCCTGCAGCGCATCGCCCGGCACGAGCAGCTCGCGGTCATCGACCGTGCCGGTGAGATGGTCGTCGAGTCGATCGCGCCGGGCCAGGAGTACACGATCGACGTGTACATCGATCGGTCGGGCAGACCGCGCTGCGCCGTGCCGCGTCAGCGATTAGAGACGCGATCGGGCGAGGTAAGCAAGGGGCTCACCGTGCGGAACGCGGCGCTGCAGGCGCTCGCGATGAAGATCGCCGCCGCGTTGCCCGGCGCGTTCGGCGTGATCAACGTGCAAATCTTCCTCGACCCGTCGACCGACAAGATGGCGGTGATCGAGATCAACCCACGCTTCGGCGGGGGCTACCCGCTGACGCAGGAGGCCGGCGCGAACTACACGCGCTCGCTGGTCGAAGACGTGCTCGGCCGATCACTCTCCATCAATCCCGACGCCTGGCGCGACGGGCTGGCCATGCTGCGCTACGACGAGGCCGTCTACGTCGATCGGTCGGGACTCGATCAACCATGAGTGACACAAACCCAACGACAACCGGCCCGCGCCTCGTGCTGTTTGACATCGACGGCACGCTCATGATCACCAAGGGCGCGTCCAGCCGGTGCATGAAACGCGCCGGCGAGATCGTGCTCGGCCCAACCTTCAAATGGCACCCGATCACCGTCGGCACGCTCGACCCGCAGATCTTCGACCAACTCGCCCGGGCCAACGGCATCACGCCCACGCCCGCGCAACGCTTGAGGTACGAAGAAATCTACCTCGACGAGCTCGAACGCGAGCTCTACGCCCACCTCGAAGATATCACCGTCATGCCCGGCATCGAACAACTCGTCGAACGCCTGCACGAACGGGCGCTTGAGCACGGCGACGTCCTGCTCGGCGTGTTGACCGGCAACTTCCGCCGGGCGACCGAGCTCAAGCTCGCGCTCTCGGGCCTGGGGCTGGACCGGTTCCACGTCGTCGTCTGCGCCGAGGAAGGCGCGACGCGTGACGACTTGCCCAAGGCCGCGCTGCGCTTGGCCGAGCAGCACGCCGGGCAAGCGGTCCTGCCCGAGCAGACGTACATCCTCGGCGACACGCCGCGCGATATCCAGTGCGCCCAGGCCAACGGCTGCGTGTCGATCAGCGTGGCGACCGGTCGTTACTCGGCCGAGCAACTGCGCGGCGCGGGCGGGCAGATCGTGTTCGATTCGTTCGAGCCGATCGGCCCGGTGCTGGACTGCCTGGGGATCGAACGCTAATCGCGGGGCTTCGCCGGCACGCCGCGTGCGTTTGAGCCGGGCGGCAGGTCACGGGTGACAACCGCGCCGGCGGCGACGAACGAGCCCGGCCCGATGTGGACGCCCTGGATGACGACCGCGCCGGTGCCGAGGTGGCAGCCGTCGCCGACCGCCACGTTTCCCGAGAGCGTGACGCCGGGCGCGAGGTGGCAGTGGCCGCCGATGACGCAGTCGTGGTCGACGCCGACGCGGGTGTTGAGCAGCGTGTTGACGCCGATCGATGCACCGGCCTGGACGACGCAGCCGGCCATGATTTGCACGCCCTCTGCGAGGGTCGCGCTCGAGGAAACAGTGGCCGAGAGGTGCGCGACGGCCGCGAAGCGGAAGCCACGCTGCGCGAAGCGTTCGTAGACCCGTCGACGCGCGGCGGGTAGACCGATCGAGCCGACGGCGTTGACCAACTCGACCGACGCGGGGTCGAGCCGGTCCAACCGATCGGGCGTGCAGACTTCACGCCCGGCGATCGGCTTGCCTTGCAGTCCGGAATCGTCGTCGAGGATAAACGCTTCGACGCGTCGGCCGGCGAGCTCGAGCGCTTCGATGAGCACCCTGCCGTGCGCGCCGGCACCGAAGACGATCACGGGCTTGTCGCGGTTAGCCATGCGTGCCACGCAACTCGGCCTGAGCCACGCCCTTTCGGTTTATTTGCTCGCCGCGTCGAACCCGGTGTGCTTGCGGACCAACGGGCTCTGCGGTTCGGGCAGGCCCTTGAACCACTTGAAGACCAGCCGGTTGCCGGGCGCGACGATCGCGTAGGCGGTGAGGAAGATGATCTTGAGGTCGCTGAAAATCGAGCGGTGCTCGTTGTACCACAGCTCGACGGCGCCCTTGTACGGCAGGATGTCGTCGCGGTAGGCGGCGATGAGGTCTTTGCCGTTGTCCATCGCCTCGGTGACGATGGCTTCCTCGTCGCGGAAGACGATCGAGCCGATGCCGGTGAGCCCGGGCTTGGCCTCGACGATTTTTTGTTTGACGTCCTCGGGGTAGTCGCCGAAGCCGCGGGGCATGAGCGGTCGCCAGCCGACGACGGACATGTCGCCCTTGAGGACGTTGAGGATCTGGGGCAGTTCGTTGAGCTTGGCCATCCGCAGGAACTTGCCGACGGGCAGGACGCGTGGGTCGTTACGGATGGTGATGTCGATGGTGCCGCGGGTCTCGCTGCCGACGGCCATGGTGACGAACTTGAAGACCTTGAAGTAGTCGCCGTGCTTGCCCACGCGGTCCTGCAGGAAAAAGACGTTGCCCTCGCCTGTGAAGCGCAGGACGACGATGCAGGCGAGCATCGGCAGCGCGAAGATCAGCAGCAGCAGCAGGCCCACACAGATGTCGAACAGTCGCTTCATGTCGTGGTCGGTCGTTGCCCGGGCCGGTCGCGGTCGGCTGGGCGTCGGCCCGGCGTCGGGTCGGCCCGTGTGCTCGGTCATATCATAATGGTTCGTCGTTAGGCCCACGCGCGGGGGGCGGGCGCGAACCCGCGGCGTCCTCGATGCGTCATGATCACGTGCTAGACTAATAAACCTGCAGTCTCGGTCGGACCCGGCCGATGACACGTTTGCAGCGGCATCTCATCGGCCGCTCTGATATACACGCCGAACCCGCCTCGCCCGATAACTCGCCCGATAAACAGACGCCCAACCCCCGCGATCGCCCGATGCCCGACCCCCACGACCCGACCCACGCCGACCTGTCCTTCGCCACGCTGCTGGCCGCGACGCGCCCCGGCGTGACGCCCGCCGAGCGGCCGGTGGTCTGTGTGCAGGGCCTGGGCCACGTGGGATCGGCCATGGCCGTCGCCGTCGCCAACGCGAGAAATAGCGACGGCACGCCCGCGTTCAACGTCGTCGGCGTCGAACTGGATAGCGAGTTGGGACGCTCCAAGGTCGCCGACCTCAACGCCGGTCGGATGCCCTTCGCCTTCACCGACGACAAGCTGTCCGCCGCGCTCGCGTTCGGCCACAACACAGGAAACCTGCTGGCGACGACCGATCAGCGCGCCTACGCGCTCGCGTCGGTCGTGCTCGTGGATGTGCCCTTCGACGTCGCGGACATCAACGGCAGGCCGCACCTGCCCTGGGACCATTTCAAGTCCGCCCTCCGCACGATCGGCCAGCACATCAATCCCGGCACGCTCGTCCTGGTCGAGACCACCGTCCCACCGGGCGCGTGCGAGAAGGTCGCCGCCCCGCTCTTGGCCGAATGCTTCCGCGGGCGTGGGCTGGCGGAAGACGGCTTCCTGCTCGCGCACTCGTACGAGCGCGTGATGCCCGGGCCGCAGTACTACGAATCGATCGTCAACTTCTGGCGCGTCTTCGCTGGGCATACCCAACGGGCGGGCGACGCGGCACAGGCGTTCCTCGAGCGTGTCATCGACACCGAACGCTATCCGATGACGCGCCTGCAGAGCACGACCGCGTCGGAGACGGCCAAGGTGCTGGAAAACAGCTACCGCGCGACCAACATCGCCTTCGTCGAAGAGTGGGGCCGGTTCGCCGAATCGGTGGGCATCGACCTGTTCGAGATCATCAACGCGATCCGCGTCCGGCCGACGCACAACAACCTGCGCCAGCCCGGCTTCGGCGTCGGGGGCTACTGCCTGACCAAGGACCCGCTCATGGCCAAGCTCGCGGGGCAGGAACTGTTCGGCCTGGGGCTGGACTTCCCGTTCTGCACGATGGCGGTGAAGACGAACAACGCCATGCCGATCGTCTCGCTGGACTACGTCGATGGCGCGCTCGGCGGGCTGTCGGGCAAACGCATCCTGCTGATGGGCGTGAGCTACCGGCCGGGCGTGGGAGACACGCGCTACTCGCCTTCGGAACTCTTTGTACGCGAAGCGGTGCAGCGCGGCGCGGAGGTCGATTGCCACGACTCGCTGATCGATCACTGGCGTGAACTGGACATGGCCCTGCCCGGCGAGATCCCCGCGCCCAGGGGCTACGACGCGGTGGTCTTCGCTGTCGGCCACGCCGAGTATGCGCAACTGGACGTGCAGGCCTGGCTCAACGGCGCGACGCCGCTGATTTTCGACGGCAACTGCGTCCTGAGCGCCGAGCAACGCCGGGCGGCGCGCGACGCGGGCTGCGACGTCCGCAGCATCGGCCGGGGCGAGCGCGCGTCGGCCGTGGGGGCCACGACATGAAAGTCCTGATCACCGGCGGGGCCGGGTTCATCGGCGGGCACTTCGCCAACCGCCTGCTCCGATCCAACGACGCCCGCGTCGACCTGCTCGACAACTTCTCGCGCGCCGTCCACGACCCGTTCCTCGACGCGCTCGCCGCCCACCCGAACGTCGGCATCATCAAGCGCGACCTGCTGCAACACCGCGCGCTCGACGACCTCGACGACGACTACACCCACATCGTCCACCTCGCTGCGATCGTCGGCGTCGTCCACGTGCTCAACAAGCCTTACGAAGTGTTGCGCAAGAACGAGGGCATGATGTTCGCCGCGCTCGACCTCGCGCACCGGCAACAACGCCTCGAACGGTTCGTCTTCGCGTCCACCAGCGAGATCGTCGCCGGCACGCTGTTGGCCTATGGCGTCGAGATCCCGACGCCCGAGACGACGCCCATCTGCGTGCCCGACCCGTCCGACGTCCGCCACACGTACCTGCTCTCCAAGCTCTACGGCGAGGCGCTGTGCCACCACAGCGGCCTGCCGTTCACCTGCGTCCGCCCGCACAACGTCTACGGCCCGCGCATGGGGCTGGTCCACGTCGTGCCCGAGTTGGCGAAGAAGGTGCTCGCGCTCGACGAGGGCGGCGAGTTAGAGGTCTTCTCCGCCGACCACCAGCGCACGTTCTGCTACGTCGAGGACGCGGTCGAGATCATGGCCCGGCTGATGCTCGGCGGCGAAGATTGCCGGGGCGTTTTCAACCTCGGCACGCAGGACCCGGAGGTGACGATCCGCGAGGTCGCTCAGGCCGTCGTCGATACGATCGGCAAGCCGGTGAAGGTGGTGGACGGCCCGGTGATGACCGGCTCGCCGACCCGCCGATGCCCGGACATGAGCAAGACCACCGCAGCGTGCGGCTACGCGTCGAAGGTCTCGCTGAGCGAGGGCGTGGCGAAGACGCTGGCGTGGTACGACGAGCACGTCTTCAAGGGCGGCGGGCCGTCGGCGGTGTGAGTTCCCCCGTGTTTCCAGGGCGATTCATGCCTTTCAACGCGCCACAGCGACTTAAATCGATCGTCCTCCCGTCCGGCTTCGCCGATCGAGAGGCAGCAATGCCTGTCCCCCTGAAAGCAACACCCTGCCCCCGGCTTGTTACGGTCAGTCGTCTTTGCTGTCGTAGCGCTGCAGCTGGATCTTCTCGATGACCAGCCCCGCGCCGCCTCGGACGGCGAAGTGTTTCTTGTTCGGCAGGTCGCCAAACGTCGCGTCGCCCAGCCGGCTGGTCGCGTCGCGCCAAGCCCAGACTTCCTTGCCGTCGACCTGGATGCGCATCTGGGTCTTGTCGCCCTTGACCTGCTTGACTTCGATGCGATATTCCACGGGTTTGCCGAGGTTCATCGTCATCGTTTTCTCCGAGTCCTTGATGCCGGCGAGCCCCTCGACGCGTGAGTAGCGCGTGTCTCCGCCGTCGATCCACAGCAGCGTGTTGCGGTCGCCGATGGGCAGCCAGACCCACATCGCGATCTCTTTCGCCCCGTCGGCCTCGGCCTTGATCGTGAAGGCGTACTGGTCGCCGCCCTCGACCGGCACGGAGAGGATCGACATCGCCGGCAGGACGATCTTGCCGGCCTCGACCGTGAACGGCTTGCCGCTGATCATGTGCTTGCCCGGGTCGAGCAACCGCATGATGTCGCGCGGGTCCGCTTGCTTTTCGCCGTACTTCTCGGCGTAGCGCTCGTCGAGTTGGCGGACGAGGATCGCGGCGCGGGCCTTTTCAATGTTGTCCTGCGCGGTCGAATCGACGTAGCGGTGCAGCGCCAGCCGGGCGAGCGACAGCGCCCGCTCTGACGCCTTCTCGGTCAGGTTCGGCTCGTCGGCCATCTGCGCGTACCAGTGCCCGGCCATGTACCAGTAGCTCGGCGGGTGCTCGCCATCCTCCTGCTGGGCCATCGCCCTGCCGCCCAGCGCCGTCGCCGACTGCAGGCCCTTCATGAAGCCGTCGTCCTTGACCAGCGGGGCGTAGGACGCGGCGCGCTCGTACTGGTTCATCTCCAGCGCCAGCAGCACGACCAGCCGGCGCGCCTGCTCGGGCGACAACCCATCGCGTACGGCGGACTGCAATTGATCGATCTCCTGCTGCAGGCGTTCGACCGCGCGGGTCTCGACCAGTTTCGCGCGCAGGTCAAACTCGCCGTCCAGACGCGCGACGCGGTGCACCGAGCCGGCCTCGGAGTACCAGCGCTTGGCCTGGGCGTGGTCGCCACGCTCGAGCGCGGCGTCGGCGGCGGCGACCAGCTTCTCGAAGTACTGCGCCGCGACGGGTTCGCGTTCGTCGCGGTCCACCCCGCGGTACCACGCCTGGTAGAGGTCGAGCTTCGCCTCGTCCCCACACGCGGGGTGGCGTGGGTTGTGCTTCTCCAGCGCCTCGAGCGCCTCGAACGCGACGCCGAACCCCGCCCGTGCCTGCTTCGCCATCTCGCCGACCCGCGCGTACAGCACCGAGCGTGCGTCCGGCTGCTTGGGCAGCGTCGGCGCGATGTCGAGCATCTCCCTCATCAGCGCGACGTCGTCGTCGCTGTCGCGCGTCCGCTGCACCGTCTCGATGCGCTTGGCGTAGAGCGAATCGACGAAGGCCTTGGCCTCTTTGTCCTCTGCCGCTGCGCCCTGGGCGAACGCCCCGACGCCCAGCGCCGAGGCAGTTGCTAACAGCGCCGCCAGGGCCGACCGACGCCACACCGCCCCGCTCATTCGTAAATCGTTGTGCATGGCGACAATTATAGGCCGGGCCGGGCGATTTCCAAGCACCCACCGCTCACGCCTGCACGACCCGCGCCGCGACCGGCTCGACGCCGCGCATCACCCCGCGGGTATCGATGATCAGTTTCGCGTGCTGGCCGACCTGGGCCCAGTCGTAGGCGGCGTGGTGGGTGGCGACGACGACGCAGTCGTAGCCGGCGAGCGCGTCGGGCGACCAGTCGATCGACCGCATCTGCAGGTCGTGCTTACGCATCCTGTGGGTCGCGGGCACGTGCGGGTCGTGATAGTCCACCGCCGCGCCCAGTTCTTGCAGGCGTTCGATGATCTCGAAGCTCGGGCTCTCGCGCACGTCGTCGACGTCCGGTTTGTACGCCAGGCCGAGCACGAGCACCCTCGCGCCCTTGGCCGCCTTGCCCTCGTCGTTGAGCGCGAGCATTGCGCGCTCGACGACGTAGCCGGGCATCGTGTGGTTGATCTGCCCGGCCAACTCGATGAAGCGCGTGGGGGTGCCGATCTCTTTGGCTTTCCAGGTCAGGTAGAACGGGTCGATGGGGATGCAGTGCCCGCCGAGCCCGGGGCCGGGGTAGAACGCCTGGAAGCCGAAGGGCTTGGTCGCCGCGGCGTCGATCACTTCCCACACGTCGATGTCCATCTTGGTCAGGAGCGTCTTCATCTCGTTGACCAGCGCGATGTTGACCGCGCGGTAGATGTTTTCCAAGAGCTTGGCGGCTTCGGCGACCTCGGCGGACTTGACCGGGATGACCTCTTGGATCGCGTGGCGGTACAGCGCGGTCGCGCGGTCGCCGCTGGCCTCATCGATCCCGCCGACCAGCTTGGGGATCGACTGGGTGTTGTGGGTCTTGCGGCCCGGGTCCTCGCGCTCGGGCGAGTAGGCGAGGAAGAAATCGGTGCCGCACGTCAGCCCGGTCGCCTCGAGCGGGGGCAGGACGACGTCGCGCGTCGTGCCGGGGTAGGTGGTGGATTCGAGCACGACCAGCTGGCCGGGCCGCAGCGTTTGGGCGATCAGCTCGGCGTTGTGCTTCACGTAGCTGAGGTCGGGGTCCAGGTGCTCGCCCAACGGCGTGGGAACACAGATGAGCAGCGCGTCGGCCTTGGCCAGTTCGCCGCCTTCGCAGGTCACGTCGAACCGCTCGGGCGGGCCGTCGGCCATGTCGCGGACCAGCGCCTCGCCCAGGTGCTTGAGGTAACTCTCGCCGTTTCGGAGCATGTCGATCTTGGCCTGATCGACGTCGAAGCCCAGCACGCTGAAGCCCGCGTCCCAGAACGCACGCAGCAGCGGCAGGCCGACGTAACCGAGCCCGAGCACCGCGACGGTGGATCGGCCGGGCTGGTCGGCGTAAACGTTCGTGTTCATAGCGGGCACTATACCCGGCGCGCCGGGATCAGGACGCGCCGGCATCGGGCTTGCGGAGCCAGCCGTAGATGTGACACAACGCGGAGCGCTGCTTCCAGATCCGACGCTTGACGATCAGGCAGCCGCGGATCAGCTTGAGCGGACCCCGCAGGTAGTTCTGCAAACTCGCGGGCGTCTCGCAGTACCCGACGCGCGCCTCGAGCCCGGCGGCCTTGGCGCGCGCGCGGATCTGGCCCGCCGTGTTGATCTTGTACGCCAGCGGGTAGTGGTGCTCGAGCGTGTCTTTCTTATGGATCAAGCCGAGGATGAAGTCCGCGATCCCCAGCTTGTCCGTCCAGTACGCGAGGAAGCCGAACAGGTGGTGCTTGTTCGGCGTGGCGAAGACGAACACCCCGCCGGGCTTGAGGATACGCCCCAGTTCCTTGAGGAACCCGTCGGGGTCCTGCACGTGCTCCATCACCATAAACGAGTAGGCGACGTCCACCGAGTTGTCGGGCAGCCCGGCGTCTTCCAAGAGCGCGTGCTCGACGCGGTCGAACAGGCCCGGCTCGAGCTCGACTTCGGTGTCCGGCTCGACGCCCCAGTATGTCCCGGCGACCTTGCGTAGTTCGCGCTGCATCTGCCGGTTGCGACCGATCCCCTCGCCGCAGCCGATATCGAGCACGGTCGCCGACGCACCCTTTTCTTCGATGAGCGTGCGGACGATGCGGAAGAACGGCGCGTTGTAGCGGAACTCGACGCCGTAGTTGTAGCGGTCTTCGAAGTCTTCGAAACGCAGCGGCGGCTCGGTGTCGCTCGGCAGGCTCATGTCGGCTCCCTGCCCGGTGTTGGGCGGTGCCGAAGTGTGGCGGATAACCGGTAGGGCGTCAAGTAAATCGCGGGTGATGCGTGGTTCGGTCGTGTGTGTATTTGACGTACAGGCTTTCGATGGGGCGGGCATCTTTCCCACCGATGGGCCGCGGGCACCACTTGGTTCGATACTCGCATACGTTTCGCGGGCCAGTTCGCCGCGATTCGAGTAGATTGACGGGCTACGCAAAGCCCCGTGTGAACGACCGATTTATGAGCCTTCCCCGCCGGAGCCTGAAGAAGAACATCGGCATCGCCTTCGCCGGCAACGCCGTGTACCAGGCGTGCATGTGGGGCATGTTGGTGATCCTTGCGAAGCTGACCACGCCCGAGGAGGTGGGCCGGTTCGCGCTGGGCCAGGCGATCTGCATCCCGGTCATGACCTTCGCCGCGCTCAACCTACGGGCCGTGCAGGTCACCGACGTGAAGAACCACAACACGTTCGGAGACTTCATCTCGCTGCGCATCGTGACGGTCGTGGTGGGGATGCTGGTCATCTTCGGGATCGCGATGTTCGCCGGGTACCCGCCGGAGACGACGCTCATCATCCTGATCCTCGGCGTCAACTACAGCGTCGCGATCACGCGCGAGGTCTTCCAGTCCTACATGCAGAAGCACGAGCGGCTGGACCACGTCGCCGTCTCCCAGTTCATCTCCGGCGTCCTCGCGCTGGCCGCGCTCGGGGTCACGGTGTACCTGACCCGCCGGCTGATCTACGGGGTCACGGCGATGCTCGCGGCGCGCATCTTTACCTTCATCGTCTGGGAAAACTACAGCGTCCGGTCGATCTACAACGCGGTCAGGCAGCCGGGCGACGGCCCGCTGATCCGGCTGAACTGGTCGTGGGCGATGCTCACGGCCCTGGCGTGGCTCGCGCTGCCCGCGGCGCTGATGAGCGTCATGACCCGCTTCGTCACCGTCATCCCCCAGTACTTCATCGAGGGCGTGCTCGGCACGCGGCAACTGGGCTTCTACGCCGCGCTCGCCGCCCTGCCCCTCTTCGGGCAGATGGCGGTGATGGCGGCGGGGTCGGCGGCGCTGCCGAGGCTCAGCCGGTTGTTCCTCGACCGACGCCGTGGCTTTTTCATCCTCTCGGCCAAACTCGCGGCGGTGGGGTTGGGCGTCGGCGTGCTGGCGGTGCTCATCGCGGTAGTCGGAGGCAAGCCGCTGATCACGCTGGTCTTCACGTCCGAATACGCCGAGTACCAGCGGCTGTTCCTCTGGCTGATGATTTATGGGGCGGTCTCTTATATGGCCGCGTGCATCGGCTATTCCCTGCACGCGACGCGCTGGTTCTGGGCCCAGCCGGCCATGTTCCTCGTGGTGATCGCCGTGGTCGTGGGTCTGTGCTGGCTGTGGGTGCCGCGATACGGTTTGGTGGGCGCCGCGATGGCGATGACTTCAGGGCGTATAATCCAAATGCCGATAGCCCTAGGGATTATCGTTTTCGCCTACAAACGCCGGCCCGCCTCGAAGACCGCCAACGAGCCGCAGACATGAGTACGCATACGCAGGACATCGCCGCCGGCCCCGGCGTCTGGACGCACGTCGCGCCCAAGGGCGACGGCGCTTCCACAATGATCGCCGGGCTGCTCGTCGCGGCGGTCACACTGGTGATGATGGCGTTGCACAGCGTGCTCATGCACTGGTTCGTCGTCCCGGTGAGCCTGGCGGGCATCCTCATCGGCCGCGACGCGGTGCGCTGGTTCCGCGGCGGGTTCGAGGTTCTGGACATGCGCGGGCTGATGGGGATCGTCGGCCTGCACTTTTTCTGGTTCAGCGCGCTGCTCATCCCCGTGATCGACATGGCGCCCTACCCCTTCGCCGGCGTGCAGAAACTCGACTTCCGCCCGTGGCTGGGGGTCATGGGCATCCTCAACGTCGTCGGCATCCTGCTGTACCAGTGGATCGCGGGCTGGCTGGCGTCCAAGCCGTACAACAAGCCCGTCGCGGTCCGCCGGGGGGTGGGCGGGCGTATGGGCATGCTCTGCGCGGTCGCGATCGTCACGGGCGTCGCGGCGCAGACGTACCTCCTGCTACGCTACGGCCTGCACGTCAAGACCGCGTGGGGCGAAGACCGGCAATTCATGGAAGGCCAGGGCGTGCTGGTCATCCTGCGCAGCAGCCTGCCGGTGACGCTGATGTTCGCGGTGACGTGCATCCACCTGATGGCGCCGCAGCGCAAACGATCGGTGATGGCCGTGGTGATCGTCATGGTGCTGCTCACCGGGCTGTCGCTGTTCCTCAACGGCCTGACGGGCAACCGCGGCAGCACGGCGATGATCGGCTTCTGGGTCGCGGGGATCATCCACTACTGCTGGCGGCCGTTCAAGCGGCGCGAGGTCGTCGTGCTCGCGGTCCTGTTCGTCATGTTCATGTTCGTTTACATGTTCTACAAGCAGTACGGCACGCGTGGCCTGAAAATCTTCCTCAACGAAGGCGCACAGGCCGCGGTGGATACCGGCAGGGAACGCGTCGATCGCAACTTCGGCGGCATGTTGGTCGGCGACCTCTCGCGCTCGCACCTGCACGCCTACGCCGCGATGGTGTTGATCGACAAACCCTACCCGTACAAGCTGTGGTGGGGCAAGACCGTCCCCGCCGACGTGATGATGATCATCCCGCGTTGGGTCTTCCCCAACGAATACAACATCGGCGGGTACTCGGGCAAGCACGTCGCGGGCACCGACATGATCCGCGGGCCCGACAGCTTCGACCCCACGTCGATGATGGGCCGTGAGCCCCGCATGTGGGGCGTCGCCGGCAACATGATGCTCAACTTCGGGCTGTACAGCGCGCCTCTCGGCTACGCGCTGCTGGGCCTGTACGTCGGCTGGGCCCAACGCGTGACCCGCAGATGGCAGGCGACCGGCGACGTGCGCATCTTCCTCGCGCCGCTGCTCACGCTCATCGCGATGATCCTCTTGGTCATGGACCCGCAGGTCTTCACGATGTACTTCCTGCGCTACTTCGCGCTGCCGATCATGATCGTCTGGGCGGGCAGCGCGATGATCGGGCGCTTCCCCCTGTACACCCAGCCGCGGGCCGGCTAAGCCACGCCGCACACCCACGGACCCCGCGATGCCCGACCGCCAGCCCGCGTTCATCATCCTCGGCGCCGCCAAGAGCGCGACCACCTGGTGGCAGCACACCCTCGCCGCGCACCCCCAGCTGTTCATCCCGCTCATCGAGCTGCACCACTTCTCCTTTGGCTACGACCCCGCATCGCCGCTGCCCGCCCAGTACCTCACGCATTTCGCCGAGGCCAAGCCCGGTCAGCGTGTCGGGGAAAACTCCAACAGCTACCTGCCCCACCCCCGCTGCGCCCAGCGCATCCACGACACGCTGCCGGACGCCAAGCTCATCGTCTCGCTGCGCAACCCCATCGCCCGGGCCTACTCGGACTGGGAGATGCGCATCCGCCAGGGCCTGCGCATCCACGACGCGACGGCGTACCTCGACCCGGACCACGTGCCGGACTTCGAGTTCCTGCGCAAGGGCCTGTACGCGCACCAACTCGGGCCTTACCTCGAGCGTTTCGGGCGTGAGCGGGTGCTGGTGCTGATCGCCGACGATTTGAAGAACGACGCGGAGGGCGAGTTCCACAAGGCCTGCCGGTTTTTGGGCGTGGACGACACGGTGCCGCTTGCCGACCTCGAGGCGATCAACACGCGGGATCAGACGGCGGTGTTCCCGGGCCTGCGTCGCAGCGTATCGCGGACCCGGTGGGGCGCGCCGGTCGTGAGCCTGCTCCGCCGTTCGCCGATCCGCTCGCTGGCGCGTATGCTCTTTGCCCGCGCCCAACACGCGCCGCCGATGCCCGACGAGACCAGGCACAAGCTCAAGTCGTATTACCGCGGCGACGTCGAAGCGCTGTCCGCCATGCTCGGCCGGGACCTGACCCACTGGTTGGACTGACACGACGCGCGCCCCGCGACTCCCACGCGACGAACCATGCCGAACACCGACACGCCCATCCGCGTTTTGCACTACGTCAACCAGTGGTCCAACCAGGGCGGCATCGAGTCGTGGCTGATGAACATCTACAGGCTCAGCGACCCGGCCCAGGTCGCCCACCACCTGCTCATCCCCAAGTCGCGCTACCAGAGCACGACGCACGACGCGCTCTTTAAGCAGTACGGCGTCAGGCACCTGGACTGCGAACACTTCGCCCGCAACCGCGGCTTCCACGCCGAGTTCGCCGGGGTCTGCCGACAGCACGGCCCGTTCGATGTCGTCCACGCTCATAACGACTACGTCGGCGGGCCCGTCGTCCGGCTGGCCGAGCGGCTGGGCGTACCCGTGCGCATCACGCACGCCCACAACGACACCCGGCCCGGCTACCGCGCGTCGAGCTTCCTGCGCAAACGCTACATCGACCGCTCGCACCGCTGGGTCGCCCGCCACGCCACCCACGGATTCGCCGCCAGCGAGGCCGCGGGGCTCGCGCTCTACGGCAAGGCCTGGGGCCACGACCCGCGCTGGCACGCGCTCTATTACGGCATCGACCTGGACCGCTTCGACGTCGGCGCCGACCGGTCCGCCGTGCGCGCATCGCTGGGCATCCCCGATGACGCCTTCGTCGTCGGGCACGTCGGCCGGTTCCACCCGCAGAAAAACCACGACCTGCTCATGGCGACGGCCGAACGCGTGCTCGCGCAGGACCCGGGCGTCTACTTCGTGCTCATCGGCGACGGCGACCTGCGTCCGCAGGTCGAGCAGCAGGCCCGGGCCATGCCCGGCGGCGAACGCATCCGCTTCCTGGGCATCCGCGACGACGTTCCTACCGTCATGTGCGCGGCGATGGACATGTTCCTCTTCCCCTCGCGCTGGGAAGGCCTGGGCATCGTGCTGATCGAGGCGCAGGCGGCCGGGCTGCCCTACGTCGCGTCCGACGTCGTCCCGCGCGAGGCGGACATCCTCGAAGGCTTCGGCACGCGCCACCGCTTGGACGAGCCGGCCGAGGCGTGGGCCGAGTCGGTCATGCGCTGCAAGGCCCAAGGCGCGCCGATGACCCAACGCCAGGCCCTTAGTGCTCTGCGCGGCGGGACGTTCGACAGCAACACCAGCGCCGCGCGGCTGATGGATTTCTACCGCGATTGGGTCGATGGACCATAACGGCGGGTCTCCTCGCGATCGGGTAGATTCCCGCTTCTATCGGACCCGACCGAGTCATCGCTCCGCGTGCCGATGACAACAGCTTTGACCCGATCTTGAGGACGACCGCCGAGCCCACGCTGACCCAGCATGACCTTCAATAGCGTCACCTACTTCGTCTTCCTTGGCATCGTGCTGGCGGCGTATTACCTGCTCAAGCTGCGCCTGCAGAACATCCTCCTGCTCGCCGCGAGCTACGTCTTCTACGGCTGGTGGGACTACCGCTTCCTGTCGCTGCTGGCGATCTCGACCGTCGTCGATTATTCGATGGGACGGGTGCTCGAAGGGCAAGCGCGCCTCGGCGTGCGGCGCACGGCGTTGTGGGTCAGCCTGGTGACCAACCTGGGCATCCTCGGTTTTTTCAAGTACTTCAACTTCTTCGCCGACTCGTTCACCGAGCTCAGCCACAGCGTCGGCTTCGAGGTCAATCCGGTCGTATTGCAGATCATCCTACCGGTGGGTATCTCTTTTTATACGTTTCAAACGATGGCGTACACGATCGACGTGTACCGCGGCAAGATGGCGCCGGTCCGTAACTTCATCGATTTTGCCCTGTACGTCAGTTTCTTCCCACAACTCGTCGCCGGGCCGATCGAACGCGCCCAGACCCTGATCCCGCAGATCCAGACCCAGCGCAAGCTCACTCCGGACAAGCTCAACGGCGGGGGGTACCTCATCCTCGTGGGCCTGTTCAAGAAGGTCGTCATCGCGGACAATTGCGCCCCGTTCGTCGAACGCTGCTTCGATAACCCCGAGCTGTACCCCGCGGCGGGTTTGATGCTGGGCGTCTGGCTCTTCGCCGTGCAGATCTACTGCGACTTCTCCGGATACACCGACATCGCTCGCGGCACCGCCAAGCTGCTGGGCTTCGACCTCATGGTCAACTTCCGCCAGCCCTACTTCGCCACCAACATCACCGACTTCTGGCGCCGCTGGCACATCTCGCTGTCGTCCTGGCTGCGCGACTACCTGTACATCCCGCTCGGCGGCAACCGTGGGTCCAAGCTGTTCACCTACCGCAACCTCATGCTCACCATGCTGCTCGGCGGGCTGTGGCACGGGGCGGCCTGGACCTTCGTCGTCTGGGGCGGGCTCCACGGCCTGTACCTCATGGTCCACAAGATCGCGATGGGCGACCGCAAGCCCGCGCTGCAAACCAACTGGAACCTGCGCGCGCTCTGCTTCGCGTTCCTCACTTTCCAACTCGTCTGCCTGACCTGGGTCTTCTTCCGCGCGCCCGACTTCTCGACCGCGATGCAGTACGTCCTGGGCACGCTCGACTGGCGCGGCGACCAACTGCGGCTGGGGCAGATGCGCCTGGTCGCCGAGCCGCTGGCCATGTTCGTCGCAGTGACGGCGGCGATCTTCCTGCTCGATGTGCCGGCCTACCGGCGCGACGATCAACTCGCGATCCTGCGCTGGCCCTGGCCGGTCAAGACCGCGCTGTACACCGGGCTCGTCCTCTTACTTATGCTTTACGGCGGAGGGAGCGATGTCGCGTTCATCTACTTCCAATTCTGAGCCGGTCAACCCCGACCAAGCCGCCGGGCCAAGCGAACAGCCCCCGACGAAACACGCGCTGCCCAAGGCGGCGCTGGGCGCGACGTTGGTGGTCGTGGTCATCAACCTCGTCGCCGGCCGGCTGATCGCACAGACCGACTGGCTGCCAAGCGAGCCGCGGGCCCTGGTGACCAAACAGGTGGACGAACTGCGGGCGGGCGACGGCGTCTGGCTGCTCGGATCGAGCACGCTCGCGCAGGGGATCGACCCCGAGCAGTTCGAAGATGCCTCGGGAGCGGACGCGGCGGTGTTGACGCTCGGCTCGGCGGGGCCGGTGAGCCTGACCGAGATGGCGCTCAAGGCTTTGGACGACAACCCCGACCCGCCCGAGGCGGTCTACCTGTTCGTCTTCAAGGACGCGCTCAACGTCAACCGCCCGACGATCGACAACGATCGGCGGTACGTCGCGAGCCTGAACGAGCCGACCTTCGCCGAGCGCGTGACTTCGGTGGCACCGGTCTACAACTACCGCCACAGCATCAAGTTCAACTTCCGCATCGCGGTTGCGAAGGTGATCGCGCCCGGCCGGCTGCGCGACGCGGAAGCGAAGGACGTCGAGGACAAGCCGATGGATCGGCCGAATATGACGACGCTGATGGACTCGGGCGCAGACTTCGAGGTGGACCTCGGTAAGCTCGACGCGTTGGCCCAGGCGTGCAACGAGCGCGGCGTCGATCTGTATGTCGTCGTCACGCCGACCGCCGAGGCCGCGATCAACTGGCAGGCGAGGTACAAGCCGGATTTGCCTTACGACAAGCTGATTTCGCAGCTGCGCGAACGCGGCGAGCGCGTCGGGTTCGGGTTGGTCGATTTCACCGGGATGTTCCCGTCGACGACGATCTATTTCCGCGACCCGTACCACGTGCGATCGGACCACATGCCGGCGTTGACCGAGGCGTTCGCGCAAACGGTCCGCGAACACCTGGACAAGCGAGCCGCGACCGCCGATTGACTATGTTGAACGAACAATGAACGCGCAGGATAAAGCGAGCCGACCATGCCGCCGACCGTGATTGGGTTTTACATCGAGACGGGCAGTTCGATCACGGGCGGGCCGCGCGTGGCGTACAACCTGATGAAGGCGCTGGATCGCGGGCGCTACCGGCCGGTCGCGATCACGAACACCGAGGGCGAGCTCGCGCAGTGGCTGCGCGACGCGGGCGTCACGGTCCACATCATCGCCCAGCCCAAGCGCATCGGCGAAGACGACGGCGGGACGCTAAAGGGCGGCCGGCTCGGCCAGCTGCTCGCGGCGCTGGACCTGTACACGTTCAACCGCAAGGCGGCGCGCGTGCTCGAGGCCGAAGGCGCGGAGCTGCTCTGGGTGCGCAACGTCAAGGGCGTGCTGCTCACCGGCTTGGCGGCGCGGAAGCTGAAGATCCCGCTGATCTGGGACATCGGCATGGAAAAACCCTCACGCGGGATGATGCGGCGGCTGCACAACCTCGCGTTCAAGACCTCGGCGAAGGTCGTGACCGAGGGCAGCTTTGTCGCGCCGTCCATCTTTGATGAGGATCAGCTCGCGCGCTTCGGTGGGAAGATCGTGGTCAACACGCCGGCGCTGGCGCCCGACCGGGTCGAGGTCGTTCGCCGGGGCCACATGACGCCGGCCGACCAGGACGGGCGGTTCCGCGTGCTCAGCGTCGCGACGGTGAACGACCGCAAGAACCAGATGATGCTGGTGCGCGCGGTCGCGCAGCTCAAGGACCGGTACCCGCGGGTGCACGTGCGGATCGCCGGCCCGGCGACGGATGAAAGGTACGAACAAGACCTCAAGGCGTACATCGCCGAGCACGGGCTGGGCGGGCACGTCAAGCTGCTCGGCTGGCGGTCGGACATCCCCGAGCTATTGCACGGCTCGGACCTGTTCACGCTGACGTCGCGGGTCGAGGGCATCCCCCAGTCGATCCTCGAGGCGATGTACGCGCGCGTGCCGGTCGTCGCGACCGCGGCGGGCGGCGTGCCCGACGTCGTCGAGGACGGCGTGACCGGCCGGCTGATCGCGATCGACGACGAAGCGACTTACATCGACGCGCTGGCGGATTGCCTGGCCCACCCGGAGAAGCTCGAGCGCTACGCCGAGGCGGCGTATCAGAAAGCCTGCGACACGATCACGACCGCGCAGTGGTATCAGCGGTACGAGACGATCTTCGACCAGCTGCTGGGCAAAGGAGCCGGCGTGTCATGACCGAGCCCCGGCTTGATTTTCTGTGCGTCGGCCCGCAGCGGACGGCGAGCTCCTGGCTGCACAAGCACCTGGTCGCCCACCCGCGCCTCGCCTTCCCGCTGCACGTCAAGGAGACCATGTTCTTCGACGAGCGGTACGACAAGGGTTTGGCGTGGTACTGGGACCACTTCGGCGAGGTCGGCGACAACGCGCTGCGCGGCGAGATCGCGCCGACGTACTTCGACTCCGAAGTCGCGCTCGAACGCTTGCGGCCGTACCAGGGATTGAAGGTGATCGTGCTCGTGCGCGACCCGGTCGAACGCACGTACTCGCTGTTCCGCCACCACCGCAGCAAGGGACGCGTGCCCGACGATTACATGGCCGCCGCGGAGCAGATGCCGCGCATCGAGTCGTCCGGCCACTACGCGAAGTGGTGCGGGATGTGGGAGTCGGCCTTCGGCGAGGCGAACGTGCTCTACCTCGTGCAGGACGAGATCCAAACCGATCCCCAGGCGGTGTTCGACCGGCTGTGCGGGTTCCTCGGCGTCGAGCAGATAGCGCTATCCGAGGAGGCGACGCAGCGCTTCGGCCAGGCGACCCAAGCGCGTTGGCCTTTTGTCACCAAAGTCTGTGCGGGCCTCTCGACGCGCTTGCGTTCGATGGGGGTCCACCGGCCGATCGAGTTCGCGAAAAGGCTCGGGCTGCGGTCGCTATTGATCGGCAAATCGATGGGCGAGGAGCCGATGCCCGACGCGGTGCGTGAGCGCTTGAACGCGTTGTACGCCCAGGACATCGCGTGGTTGGAGGACCGGCTGGGGCGGTCGATCCGCAAGTGATCGGTTGATCAGAGCCCGAGGGTCCGGATGATGTTGCGGTTGACCTTGTGCACGTCGTATTGGTCGCGTGCTTTTTGCAGGCTGGCCCGGCCCATCTGCTCGATCAGGCCGGGCGTCTCGATGAGTTTGAGCATCGCGTCGGCGAGTTGTTTGGGCGAGCGTGGCGGGACGAGCAGGCCGTTGACGCCTTGTTCGACGGTTTCCCGGCAGCCGACCGAGTCGCTGGTGAGGATCGGCCGGCCCATCGCCATCGCTTCGAGGATCGAGCGTGGCTGTCCCTCGCGGTAGTAGGAAGGCAGCACGTAGACGCTCGCGCCCTTGATGTACGGCCGAACGTCGCGCTGGAAGCCGAGGTACTCCACGCCGTAGTCGTCCTGCCAGTGCTCGACTTCTTCGGGGGTGATGCGGGCGCGCAGCTGTTCGTACGGGCCGATGATCTGGAAGTGCGCCTCGGGGTGTTTTTCCTTGACGATCGCGGAGGCCTCGGCGAAGTCGCGCACGCCCTTTTCCGGGATCATCCGCGCGATCAGCAGGAACACCGGCGGGCCCTGGGGGATCGGCGAGGGCGGGAAGTACTCGAGGTCCACGCCCGACCCGCAGGTCTGAAGGACTTTCTGATTTTTGATGACGCCGATCTGTTTGAACAGGGCCACGTCGTCCTGGTTCTGGAAGATGAGGACGTGGGCGTGCTTGAGCGAGAAGCGGAGCATCGCGCTGGTCAGCCAGCGCAGCAGCCGCTTGGCCAGCCCGCCGTCCATGAAGGTCATGCCCGCGCCGGTGATCATCGCGCCGATGTGCGGGACGTTCATTTTCTTGGCCGCGAGCGTGCCGTAGATGACGGGCTTGATCGTGTAGGACAGGACCATCGTCGGCTTGAGCCGGGCGATGACGCGTTGCAGTTCCTTGTAGTACTGCAGGTCTTTGATGGGGTTGACGCCGCGTCGTTCGATCTGCTCGATGAGGTCGAAGCTGATGCCGTTGTCTTCCAGCCACTGGACGGTGGGGTCGTCCTTCTCGCCGGCGCAGGTCATGACGGTGTGGCCGGCGGCCTGGAAGTCGAGCAGCATCTGCCCGCGGAACTTGAAGAGGTTGTCGGTGCTGCCGCCGATGACGAGGATGCGCTGGGGCTGCGAACCGGTCTTGGTCGGCGCGGGCTTGGTCGCGTTTTCGGCGGGGGTCTGAGCGGCGTCGCTGAAGCGGGCCGTGAGTTCGCCGCCGACGGCCGCGACACGCATGGGCTTGGGCGGTAGTGAGCGGAGCAGGTGTTGAACCGGTTCGAGCACCCGCCGGCGCGCGGCGCGGTGGGCGCTGCGCGAGATCGAGCCGGGCAGGATGTCGAAAAACTGTTTCATGGAGCGTTGAGCCCATCGGGGACGGGCGATCCAAGCCAGCCAAAGCACCCGCCGGGCAAGCGGTGAGTATACTCATTGTTTGTACCGGCGACGGGCAGGACGGCCCGCTCGCGCCCGCCCAAGCCGACCGACGCGTGATGCCCGACCCCCGCGAATTGCCCGCTCAGATCGTTGACGCCGTCGGCCGGGTCGTCGGCGACGCGTCGCGCCCGATCCCGTTGCACGTGCCGACCTTTGACGGCCGGGAGTGGGACTACGTGAAAGAATGCATCGACACCGGCTGGGTGTCTTCCGTCGGCGGGTACGTCAACCGTTTCGAGGAAGACCTGGCCCGGTACACCGGCGCGGGGCACGCGATCGCGGTCTCGACCGGCACGGCGGCGCTGCACGTCGCGCTGCTCATGGCGGGCGTCGAGCCGGGCGACGAGGTGCTGTGCCCGGCGTTGACGTTTGTCGCCACCGCCAACGCCGTCAGCTACTGCGGCGCGGTCCCACACTTCGTCGATGTCGAGCCGAGCACGCTGGGCGTCGACGCCGCGGCGGTCCGCGCCTACGCCGGTACGCGCTTCGACAAGCGTGAGGGCGGGCTCTACAACCCGCGGACCGGCCGACGCGTCGCCGCCTTGGTCGCCATGCACGCCTTCGGCCACCCCGCCGACCTCGACGCCCTCGTCGCGCTGTGCCGGGACCTCGGCGTCCCGCTGGTCGAAGACGCCGCGGAATCGCTCGGCTCGCTCTACAACAACAAGCACACCGGGACGTTCGGCGCACTGGGCGTTCTCAGCTTCAACGGCAACAAGATCGTCACGACCGGCGGCGGCGGGGCGATCCTCACCGACGACGACGAGCTAGCCGCCCGTGCCAAGCACCTGACGACGACGGGCAAGGTCCCACACCCGTTCGAGTACGTCCACGACATCGTCGCGTACAACTACCGCCTGCCGAACCTCAACGCGGCGCTGGGCTGCGCGCAGCTGGAACACCTCGACGCGATGATCCAACGCAAGCGGGCGCTGGCCGCGCGGTACGCCCAGGCGTTCGAAACAATGGACGGCGTGGCGGTCCTGCACGAGCCGGCGGGCACGCGGAGCAACTACTGGTTCACGTCGCTCGTGCTGGACGCCGAGTTGGCCGGAGCGACCCGGCCGACGATCCAGGCGCTGCACGCCGAGGGCCTGCTGGTTCGGCCGATCTGGAAGCCGATGCACGAACTGCCGATGTACGCCGACTGCCCGCGGATGCCGCTGTCGGAAACCGAGGACCTCGCGGCCCGCATCATCAGCCTGCCCAGCAGTGCGGGGCTTTAAGTGGGTCAACCGCACGTGAACGATGTCGGATGCGGTCGCCGGGCGCCCGCGGGCTCCACCCCGCCTACCCAAGCCGGCTGCTTCTTGGCAGGCTGCGAGAGCATCTTTCGAACCGACCCGGCGTCGGGCTCGTGGTTCTCGCGTCCGGCGTCCGCCAGTTGCGAGAGACCCGACACAATCGTTTTCAGCACGCGCTCGCCTCGCCTACGGCCGGGCTGTGAAGCTGGGTATTCCGTTCCGGTCGCCCGTCTTCTGACAGGTGTCGCGAAAGAAATCGGCGGTCAAAAGGTATACGTGCCACGTCGGCCGGCATAAACTATGGCAGAGAGGAAGGCCCGCCCCACGTGAAGTCGCCCCCCATGAATCGCATGCACGGCATGACCCCTCGACGCACGCTGGCGTGTCTTGGCACGGCGATCGTTTTGACCGCGGGCCAAGCAAACGCCGTCGTCGTCTACGGCGGCGGGTCCGACGCCCCGGCCAATGACACCGCGCCCGCCGGCTTCGAGGACGCATGGGCCCGCGTCGGGCGTAACGGCAACGGCACGGGCGTGTACCTGGGCAACGGCTTTGTCCTCACCGCCGCCCACGTCAACAACGGCAGCGCGTTCGCCGTCGAAAATGACTTCAACTACCCCATCATCGACACCGCCGGCACGATCCTCAAAAACGACGACAACTCCGACAGCGACCTGCGGCTGATCCGCGTCGCCGTGCCGCAGGGCACCGGGCTCTTCGGCCTCGACCCCCTGCCGATCGTCACCACCTCACTGATCACGCCCGGCAGCAACGACCCGCTGGGCATCCTCATCGGCACCGGCGTGGGCCAGGTCGAACTGCAACCGGTCACCATCAACTTCAAGCAGGGCTTTAACTGGAACGACACCCGCGACACCCGCTGGGCCGAGCTCGAGGTCGGATCGTCCGACAGCGTCTCCATCCCCGACGGCAACATCAGCCGTAGCATCGACGGGTTCAGCTCGATCTTCAAGGCCATCGGGCCCAACGAAGACGGCGCCGCCTCGCGCAACGACTCGGGCGCGCCGCTCTACTACGACAACGGCACGGACGTCGTGCTCGTCGGGCTGACACACTCCGTCTCACAGCTCGACAAGTCGCTGAACAACGACAAGACCTTCTTCTCCGATCTCTCGCTTTACCAAGACCAGTTCGTCATCACCCTCGGCGACCTCGACGGCGACGGCGGGGTCAGCGAAGCCGACCTCGGACTGGTCCTCGACCACTACGGTCAGTCCGTCCAGGCCGGCGATTTCCTGCAAGGCGACGCGGACGGCGACGGGATCGTTGGCGTCAACGACCTGGACTTCGTCCTCAGCCGGTGGGGCGACGGCGACACCGGCGCGATCGGTGCCGCGCCCGCGCTCGGCCAGGTGACGCCCGCGGTGCCCGAGCCCGCCAGCGCCTTGATCCTCATCGGGTCATTCGCCTGCTTCTCCAGACGCCGGCGATAACGCTCGACTCTACAACACGCGATATCCTGTAGGTCGTAGTTCGACCGCATCCGCCACGACGCGTCGGCGTTTCGACACCACGTGAACAGAGACAAGACCGATGCCCCAACAGGCCGACCCGATCGTGCGCGGACCCGAAGACGGCGACCGAATCTATGCCGGCGGCGACCTGTACCGCTTCCTCGCGGTCAAGTCCGAGACCGGCGGCAGCTACGGGCTTTGGGAAGCCGTCGTGCCGCCCGGCGGCGGGCCCATGCCCCACTTGCACCGAAACGAGGAAGAAGGGTTCTACGTCGTCTCCGGCGAGGTCACCGTCTACGCCGGCGACAACGAGATCCGCGCCACCGCCGGCTCGTTCGTCCACATGCCCCGCGGCAGCAAGCACTGGTTCAAAAACCAATCGACCCGGCCCGCGAAGATGCTCGTCCTCGTCGCGCCCGGCGGGATGGAAGCCATGTTCAAAGAAACGGGCACGCCCGCGAACGATCCCTCCGCCGACATCCCGCCGCTGAGCGACGAAGAAAAAGCACGCACCATCGCCGCCGCACCCAAGTACGGCATCGAGATCCAACCGCCACACGAATAGCCCGATTCGAACGCCGCAACGCAAGGCCGACACACGCACGCCTAGATGCGCCCGCCGCGTTAAACTGCTTCGATGAAGACCGAAACCCGCCGCGCCCTGATCACCGGCATCACCGGACAAGACGGCTCGTACCTCGCCGAACTGCTGCTCGATAAGGGGTACGAGGTGCACGGCCTGATCCGACGCGCCTCGACCTTCAATACCGACCGCATCGACCACCTCTACCAGGACCCGCACGAACGCGGCAGGCAACTCAACCTGCACTACGGCGACCTGACCGACGGCAACGCGCTCTCAAAGCTCGTCAACGCGGTGAAACCCCACGAGGTCTACAACCTCGGGGCCCAGTCGCACGTCCGCGTCAGCTTCGACCAGCCCGTCTACACCGCCGACGCCACCGCGACCGGCACGCTCAAACTGCTCGAAGCGATCCGCGACACGCAGGACACCACCGGCAACCCGATCCGCTTCTACCAGGCGTCGTCGTCGGAGATGTACGGCAAGGTCGCCGAGACGCCCCAACGCGAGACCACGCCCTTCCACCCGCGCTCGCCCTACGGCGTGGCCAAGGTCTACGCGCACTGGATCACCGTCAACTACCGCGAGTCCTACGACATGCACGCGTCCTGCGGCATCCTCTTCAACCACGAGTCGCCCCGCCGAGGCGAGACCTTCGTCACCCGCAAGATCACCCGCGCTGTCGGACGCATCAAGCACGGCCTGCAGGACAAGCTCTACCTGGGCAACCTCGACGCCCAGCGCGACTGGGGCTTCGCCGGCGACTACGTCCAGATGATGTGGCAGATGCTCCAGCAGGACACGCCCGACGACTACGTCGTCGCGACCGGCGAGATGTACTCGGTCCGGCAGTTCTGCGAAAAGTCCTTCGGGCGCGTCGGCCTGGACTACAACGACTTCGTCGAAGTCGACCCGCGCTACTTCCGCCCCGCCGAGGTCGACATCCTGCTCGGCGACCCGGCGAAGGCGAAAGACAAACTCGGCTGGACGCCAAAAGTCACTTTCGACGAGCTGGTCGGCATGATGATCGACTACGACATGGAACTCGCGGCGCAGGAGAAAACCCTGCGCGACGCGGGGCACGATGTTAGCGCGCGGGAAGGGGTACGGCACTGATCAGAGCAGGTGATTGCCATGGGGCTCGATATCGTTGAGATCATCATGAAAATCGAGGATACATTCGGTATCCGGATCAGCGATAAACAAGCCCAGCGATGCGCGACGGTGCAGGACCTACACGATGCGGTGATGAACCGACTCGAAACCGATGGCGTTGACCCGAGAATCTTCCGATGCCACGTATGCGAGTACAACCTGCGAGGACTTACATGCAACAAGTGTCCGGAATGTGGGACAGTGTTTTTGCCCTCCGATGAAATGAAGTCCGAAGCGGTGATGCGCCACTTGATCGATATCATTGCCAAAATAGTGCAGAAGCATCCGGGGGAGATCCGCCCTGAACACCATCTCTATAAAGACCTGAAACTTGGCTAAAAAGTGATCATGATCGACTGGCAACAACATCGCGTCTGCGTCACCGGCGGGGCCGGGTTCCTCGGCACCTTCGTCTGCAAACTCCTGCGCGACCGTGGCGTCACCGACGACCGCCTGTTTATCCCGCGCAGAAAAGACTACGACCTCACCAAAGAAGCCGATGTCGTCCGGCTGTACAACGATGCCAAGCCCGACGTGGTCATCCACCTCGCCGCCGAGGTCGGCGGGATCGGGGCCAACCGCGACCACCCCGGCCGCTTCTGCTTCGCCAACCTCGCCATGGGCATGCACCTGATCGAACACGCCCGGCAGCGCAACCTCAAAAAGTTCGTGCAGACCGGCACCGTCTGCGCCTACCCGAAGTTCGCGCACGTCCCGTTCAAAGAAGAAACCCTCTGGGACGGCTACCCCGAAGAAACCAACGCGCCCTACGGCGTCGCGAAAAAAGCCCTGTTTGTGCTGCTGGATGGATATAAGCGCGAGTACGGCCTCAATTCATCCGTCGTCGTGCCCGTCAATTTGTTCGGCCCGAAAGACAATTTCGACCTGCACACCAGCCACGTGATCCCCGCGCTGATACGAAAATGTATCGACGCAAGAGATCACAACGCCGACCATATCGATTGCTGGGGCACGGGCAGCGCGTCGCGCGAGTTTTTATACGTCGAAGACGCGGCCCGCGGCATCCTTGCCGCCGCGGAAAAGATGGACGAGCCCACGCCGATCAACCTCGGCACCGGCAGCGAGACGACCATCAAGGCGCTGGTGCAACTCATAGCAGACTTGTGCCGATTCCGGGGGGAGATCCGCTGGGACCCGACCAAGCCCGACGGCCAGCCCCGCCGATGCCTGGACACCTCGCGCGCCAAACAACTGCTCGGCTGGGAGGCGCAGGTCGGCCTCGAAGAGGGCCTGCGACGGACGATCGACTGGTTCGAACAGCAGGACTCGGTCCGTGAAGTTGTCTATGGCTCGTAGTTGCTGCCACGGGTGAACACGGATAGGCACGGATGAAGGCATCAAGACAGCGATGCGCGTTACCGCAGAGATCGCAAAGGACGCGGAGCATGACAATCGTGTTGTATCGCATTTCAGCTGTTTCTCTGTGAACCCCGTGCGCTGCGCCCCTGCGATGAAGCGCAGCGTTGGCCTGACTCATTGACGCTTTGCATCTGTGCCATCCGTGAAATCTGTGGCTGAAAACGAATCATGACGACGACCCGTCACATCCTCACCTTCGACATCGAGGAGTGGTTCCACCTCGTCGGCGTCCGCGCGATGGACGATCGGTCGCGGTGGGACTCGTTCGAGCCCACCGTCGAGCCGCTGACCGACGCGATCCTCACGCTCTTGGCGGACACGGACACCAAGGCGACGTTCTTCGTGCTCGGCTGGGTCGCGGAGCGGTACCCCGATCTCGTCCGCCGCATCGCCGATGAGGGCCACGAACTCGCGTCGCACTCGTACTGGCACCACGAGGTGTACAAGCACACCCCGGCGACGTTTCGAGCCGACCTCGCAAGGTCCGTCCGCGCGATCGAAGACGCGGCGGGCGTCAAGGTCCGCGGGTTCCGAGCGCCGTCGTTCTCGCTCACGCCCGGCTGCGAGTGGGCGTGGGACGTCATGCTCGACCTGGGCCTGGCCTACGACGCCAGCGTCTTCCCCACCGCCCGCGCCCACGGCGGGTACCCCTGCGGCCGCGGCATCGAGATAAAGGCTGAAAAACAGGGACAGTCCCCGTTTTTGTCCCTCCCCACGCCGTCGGGCCGATCGATCCGCGTGCTGCCGATGAGTGTGATGCGTTTCCTCGGCCGGCCGCTCGCGTTCTCCGGCGGGGGGTACTTCCGCGTCTGGCCCTGGCGGCTGGTCCAACGCGGCTTCGCGCAGCACGACGCCGAGGGCCGGCCCGCCGTGGCCTACCTGCACCCCTGGGACTTCGCGCCCCACGGCCCCGCCCTGCCGATGCGCCCCCACCAACGCTTCAAGTGCTACTTCCACCGCGACCAGACGGAGCAACGCTTGCGCTCACTGCTGGAGCGGTACACGTTCGGCCCGTGCGACTGAAAGAAAAGGAGTGGCCGGCGACTGAGCTTGCGAAGACCCGGACGAACCGCCATCAACACATGTAACCTCATTCGTTCAGGGGCATCGCAGGCTCTGCCCCTGCCACCCGCCCCCAAGCGGAGCATAAAAAACAACCCCGGACGCGTGTCCGGGGTTGTTTATCTGTGCAAAGAGAAAGCAGAGGCTTAGTTATTCTCGTTCGCTTGAATCGTATTGTTGCCCTCGATCACCATCAGGGCGTTTGCGCCACGGGTGCGGTTGTTGCCGACACTCGCTTCATCTTCGAACAGGTTGTCGGCGTCCTGGTTGCCGTTCGGGCGGTTCAGCGAGCCGCTGCCGTACTTGGTCTCGAAGAACTGCTCGTTCTCGAAGGCGACGTGGTTGTCGCCCCAGAGGACCGAGCCGCGCCACTCGCCATCTTCGTCGGTGTGGATGCTGCGGATGGCGTTGTCGGCGGGGCCGTCGGTCGCGCGGTCCGAGACGATGACGGCCTGCGAGTTGAGGGTCTGTTTCCACTCGGCAGCGCGCTGGGCCGAGTTCGCCTGGACGTTGAACGGTCGGGGCGTACCGCCGGTGGTCACCGCGTTGCCGCGGACAAAGCCGAGGAAGGCGTAGGAGTAGTGCTTTTCACCGGTGTTGGCGGTGCTCCACTCGACCCGATTGACGCCGGTGCCGGTCGCGGGCTCGTAGGGCGTCATGGTGTTGGTTTCGGAGGGGCTGATGGCGTAGTCGGGGGTGAAGAACTCGCCCTTGAGCATGATCCAGTAGCGAGCCTGGACGGTGTCGCCTTCGCCGGAGTTGCCGGTGGTGCGGTTGTCGTTGCCGAGGATCTGGCCCTTGGAGTTCAAGCCGGCGTAGTTGTTTTTGTTGGAGTTGGCGAAGGTGACCAGGCCCTGGTGGATGCCGCGGAGCTGGGTGGAGTTCTGCATCCGGCGGGCGGTGCGTCGGGCGGCGCCCAGCGCGGGCAGGAGGATGGCGATGAGCAGCGCGATGATCGAGATGACCACGAGCAGCTCGATGAGCGTGAAGCCTTTGATCCGGGTTCGTGAGGGGGAACGTGTCATGGAGGGGTCTCCGTTGTGGGGGAAAAAGGAACGATAAGAACAAACGGTATACGGGGGTGCGGGCACGGGGCCGCCGAGCGGGGGAAGACGGGTTCGCCCGCGGGGTGCCGCACGAGGGTGCGGGTGTATTAAGTTTGGGTGATGATCGAGGCCACGCATTCGCTCCGGGTTGGCCGCTGGGGGCGGCACCGCAGGCGGTCGGGAACGGCAGGGAGAGGGTCCCAAGGCCCGGCCAGGCGCCCGCGGGTTGTCCCGGAACTTACCGAGATTAACTCGGCACTGACATAGCATACACGGAGTAGTGTTCCGGATACAAGGAAAAAATCGCGTGAATGCCTGTAATACGCGAAAAAATAATACAAACCGTTTATGCCGAACGCCGCGCCGGGGAACGCCGTTCAACGTAAGCGTTTGCCAAACCGGGGGTTGAGCGAGTTATACAGACCCGGGCGGCGGTGAGACCCCGCCGGCTGGGTCGAGACGCGCGGGCTGGCCGATAGGACAGGGGCGACCCCAAGCCGGGGCGGGAGCGTTTGATTGGCGATGAACGGCGAGCACGGAGGCGAAGACGACCGGCCCGAGGCGGGCGACGGACCGTCCCCGCGGCTCGCGTCGGCCCGGCGCTGGCTGGAGCGCCACGGGCGGTGGTTGCTGGCGGGGTACTGGCTGGCGTTGGCGGTGGGCACGCACTGGCCGAACCTGTCGCTGATGCCCGAGCAGGACGAGCCGTGGGTCTTTGAGGACGTGCTGAAGACGGACAAGCTCTTCCACGCGATGGGCTTCGGCGGGCTGATGGCGCTGCTGATCCTCGCGGAGGTCGGCGGGCGCGGCCGGCCGTGGGCGCGGCGGTGCGGCGCGGCGCTGGTCGTCGGCGTGGTGTACGCGGTGCTCGACGAGCTCACGCAGGGCCTGGTCCCCGGGCGCGAGGTCAACCTGGCGGACGTGGTCAGCAACCTCCTGGCGGTGGTGGGCGTGTACCTGCTCGCGGTGCTCCCGGCCGAGCGGGCCGAGCCGCGGAAACCGCCGCGGACGCTGCTGTGGCTGTTGGGCCTGTCGCTGCCGGCGCTCGGGGCGTTGGCGTTGTCGCCGGCGGTGATGCACCAGGCCCGCGCGTGGGCGCGGGCGCTAAGCGACGGGGCGCGCAGCAGCGTCCACCCGTTCGACCACGTCATGCACGGCGTGCTGGCGGTGGCGCTGTCGGTGGTGGTGATCGTGGTCTGGCCGATGTCGTCGCGTCGGCCGAGGCGTTCGGCGGCGTGGGCGCTGGCGGTGTTGATCCTCGCGGGGCCGGCGTTGGAGGTGGTGCAGCACTACACCGGCCGGTCGGTGCAGTGGCAGGACGCGTTGGCTCATGCGATCGGGGTGCTGTTGGCGATGATGTGGTGGGCGGCGCGGCTGTCGTGTTCGCCGAGCCTGCGCGCCTCGGCCGGGCCGGCGGGCCGGGGCGCGGCCGCGCCCGGGATCGGCCCGTCGGGATGAGCGAGACGACGCAAACCAATCTCGACGGCTCGTTGTGTGCCCCCTCTCCCTCTCAGGGAGAGGGTTGGGGTGAGGGTTCAGCGTGGTCAGACCGATGAACGACACGAACAAGCCGCAGGCCGCATCACGCCCCACCCTCACCCCCCGCCCTCTCCCTGAGAGGGAGAGGGGGCAAGAGCCGCCGCCGCGGTTTGTCGGGCACGCGGTGGTGGTGAGCGCGTTGACGCTGGTGTCGCGGTTCGCCGGGCTGGGGCGCGACGCGGTGCTGGCCGCGGCGCTGGGGTTGAGCGTCGCGGCGGACGCGTTTTTCATCGGCTTTCTCGTGCCGAACCTGTTCCGCCGGTTGTTCGGCGAGGGCGCGCTGACCGCGGCGTTCATCCCGCACTACACCGACTTGCTCGAGCGCGATCCCGCGCTCGCCAAGCGTTTCGCGACGCTGACGCTGACGCTCTTGTCCGTGCTGTTGGTCGGCATCACGCTTATCGCCGAACTCGCGCTGTGGCTGATCGTCGCCCGGCTGGACGCGTCGCACAAGGCGTCGCTGGCGGTGTATTACACCCGGCTGATGCTGCCTTACATGCCGTTGATCTGCGCGGTCGCGCTGGTCGGCGGGGTGCTGCAGGTGCACAAGCGCTTCGGCCCGCCCGCCGCGGCGCCGCTGGTGCTCAACGGCGTGATCGTCGCGGCCGTGCTGCTGGCGACGGGGTTCTTTTCACGTGATACCTCGGCGCGCAGCGTCGCGACCTGGGTCGCCGTCGGCGTCGTCGTCGCGGGCGTGCTGCAGCTGGCCTGGCAGGTCGCGGCGATGCTGCGCGTGACGGGGCTGGCGCGTTCGTTCGCGGGGTGCTGGCCGACGATGCGCGCGATGCTGCTGATGATGGGGCCGATGGTGGTCGGGCTCGCGGTGTTCCAGATCAACGCGCTGCTCGACGCGCTGATCGCGTTCTTCTTCGCCCCCGGAAGTGGCGCGGGCGCGAACGATCAATTAACAGCCTTCGGCCAGACCTTCGACGCCCCGCTGCGCAACGGGGACGTCGCGGCGTTGAACTGGTCCCAACGCCTGTACCAGTTCCCCTTGGGCGTGTTCGGCATCGCCATCGCCACCGCGATCTTCCCGGCGCTGTCCGCGGCGGCGGCGCGGTTCAACGGCGAGGACGGTTCACAAGGTGGCACGCGTGCGAAGCCGCGAGCGGCTTCTGAAGAATTCGCCCGGATCGTTCGCCACGGGCTACGCCTGACGCTGTTCATCGGGCTGCCCGCGAGCGTTGGGCTGATCCTCGTGCGCGTGCCGCTTGCCCGGGCGGTCTTCGAGCACGGCGGGTTCACGACCGACGACGCGCTGCGCGTCTCGGTCATCCTCGCCGGCTACGCCTCGAGCGTCTGGGCCTACTCGATGACGCACACGCTGACGCGCGCGTTCTACGCGCTCAAGGACGCGACGACGCCCTTGAAGATCAGCGCGTGCATGGTCGCGCTCAACCTCGCGCTCAACCTCACGCTGATCTGGCCGCTGGGCGCCGCCGGGCTCGCGTGGTCCACCGCCACCAGCGCCGCGGGCCAGGTCGCCCTGCTCCTCTGGCTGCTGCGTCGCCGGGTGGACAGGCCGATCGACCGGTCGGTCACGGCCAGCTGGGCGCGCACCGCGCTGGCCAGCGTCGTCATGGCCGGCGTGCTCTGGCCGATCACCTGGCTGACCGACCCGGCCGGGCTGTCGTGGTGGGCCTCGACGGGGCTGCTGATCGGCATGGTCGTGCTCGGCGGCGTGGTCGTGCTGGGCGTCGGCGTCTTGAGCAACACGGAGGAATTGCGTTGGCTGCGCAGGCGCAGCGTAAAATGACTCGAGACGTGACCGATCGCCGACAATAACGCCATGGGCCCGATCAAACTCACCCCCGCCGACGACTTCTCGCACCGCTTTTTGCAGCCAGAGGATTTGCCCGCGGGCTGCGACGAGTTTTACCTGCGCAACCAGCAGCTGGGCCACAACCCCGAGCGTTACCGTCGGCTGCGCGCGGACGAGTTGGAAGTGCTGGTCAAGAACGGCAACAACGCCGAGGACTGGGACCGCGTGCTCGTCGCCGACCCGTTCCGCGCCAAGTCGATCCTCAACTGCGAGTTCGCCGGGCTGGTGCGTATCGGCAAGCTCGAGAAGGTCGTCCTGACCCACCACGACCTGCACGTGCCCGCGGGCATCACCAACTCGCGGCTGATCCACTGCGACGTCGGCGACAACACCGCGATCCACTCGGTGCCCTACCTCAGCCACTACATCGTCGGCGACCAGTGCATCCTCCAGTCGATCGACGAGATGCACACCTCCAACTACGCCAAGTTCGGCAACGGCATCGTCAAGGACCGCGAGCCCGAAGACGTCCGCATCTGGCTGGACCTCATGAACGAGGCGGGCGGGCGCACCGTCCTGCCCTTCGACGGGCTCATCCCCGCCGACGCCTACCTCTGGGCCAAGCACCGCGGCGACAAGCAACTCATGGACCGGCTCAAGCACATCACCCAGAGCCAGTTCGACGCCAAGCGCGGGTACTACGGCACCGTCGGCGCGCAATCCGTCATCAAGTCCTGCCGGATCATCAAGGACTGCAAGATCGGAGAGGCCGCGTACATCAAGGGCGCGAACAAGCTCAAGAACCTCACCATCCACTCGGCGTTCGACGAGCGCTCGCAGATCGGCGAGGGCGTCGAGCTGGTCAACGGGATCATCGGCTACGGCTGCAGGATCTTCTACGGCTGCAAGGCCGTGCGCTTCGTCATGGGCGACAACAGCACGCTCAAGTACGGCGCCCGGCTCATCCACTCCGTGCTCGGCGACAACTCAACGGTGTCGTGCTGCGAGCTCTTGAACAACCTGATCTTCCCGGCGCACGAGCAGCACCACAACAACTCGTTCCTCGTCGCCGCGCTGGTGATGGGCCAGTCCAACCTCGCCGCGGGCGCGACCATCGGCAGCAACCACAACAGCCGGGCGAACGACGGCGAGGTCGTCGCGGGCCGGGGCTTCTGGCCGGGCCTGTGCACGACGGTCAAGCACACCTCGCGTTTCGCCAGCTACTGCCTGCTCGCCAAGGGGGACTACCCGCACGAGATGAACATCAGGCTCCCGTTCACGCTGGCCAGCAACGACACGGCGAACGACCGGCTGGTGCTCGTGCCCGGCTACTGGTGGACGCACAACATGTACGCGCTCGCGCGCAACGCCGGCAAGTACGCCAAGCGCGACAAGCGCAAACGCAAGACCCAGCACGTCGAGTTCGACGCGCTCGCGCCCGACACCGTGGAAGAACTCATCGCCGGGCTCGACCTGCTCGCGCAGTACACCGGCAAGGCGCTGCTCCAGCGGGCCGGGTCGCGCGAGTTGGAACTTTCCACCGGCCACAACGCCTTGAAAAACAACGATGCGCGCCTCTCCGACACCGTCGTCACCGCCGACGACATGGAGCACGGCCCACGCTCGACGATCATCCGCAACCCCGCGCGGGCCTACGCCGGCTACCGCCAGATGCTGCTGCACTACGCCGTGCACACCCTCGTGCACTACCTGCAACAACGCGAAGGCGCGACGCTCGCGTCGATGCTCGACGACCTCGGCCAGGGCGAACGCGAAACGCGCTGGACCAACCTCGGCGGGCAGCTCGTCATCACGCGCGACCTCGACGCGCTGCGCGCTAAGATCAACCGCGGCGAGTTGAACACGTGGGACGCGATCCACGCCGAGTACGACCGGCTGTGGTCGCTGTACCCGAGGCAGAAACAACAGCACGCGCTCGCGACGCTGCGGTTCCTGTTGGGCAACGACATCACCGCCGACACCTGGGCGCGGGCGCTGGACGAGTCGGTCCACCTCCAGCGCCACGTCTGCGAGCAGGTCTACGCGACGCGCGCCAAGGACTACGCCAACCCCTACCGCCAATCGACTTTCGACAGCGACGAAGAGCGCGACGCGGTGGCGGGGACGATCCAGGACAACGGCTTCGTCAAGCAGGTGCGCGAGGAGACGTCGGCGTACGAATCGGTTGTCGCCTCGCTGCGGGCGCGGGCGTAGACGCGCAGAAGCGACGACGGCAATCAGACGAAAAGGGTGTCATCGGCGATTGCGGCGGCGCAGGCCGCAGGCGGACAGCCCCACGAGCATCGCGACCAAGCCGCCCGGCTCGGGCACGCTGGCCGGGGCCAATGGCCCGGTGTGATTGACAAACGCTGTCCCGAGGTCCAGGTCGTCCACGTCCCCATCGCCGTCGGTATCGCCGTCGTAGAACCCAAGCGCGGTACCGCCGCCGGGCCCGGTGTAGTTGCCAAAAAGCGTGCCCAAGTCGGTATCGTCGATATCGAGGTCGCCGTCGGTATCGCCGGCCAAGAACCTCACCGGGACCCACGCGGTGTCGCCGGCGTTCTCTACAAGCCGTTGGATCAAACGCTGGGTGAGGGCCGCCTCGATGTGGGCGGTCTCCAGACCACCCGCGAGGCTGTTCATCTCGTAGGGGTCGGCGTTGAGGTCGAACAGCATCGATTCGAGCCCGACATACTTCCACCCAAACGAATCGACATCCAGCACGTCCGGCTCGGGGACCGCGACGAGCTTCCAGCCGTCCGCGGTCACCACGGTGGCCCACATCGGGATTTGCGGGTCCGCGCCACTGATCGGGTACTGGATTGAAACGACGTCTTGCCGGCTCGCGTCAACGGTGCCGGCCCGCCATTGGTTGGCCAGGGATTGGCCGTACAAGCCCTGAGGCAGCTGGGCCCCCATCAGGTCGGCGATGGTCACGGCGATGTCCGCTTGCGAGACAAGCGTCTCGCTGACTTGGTTCGCCGGGATGTTGCTGCCCCATCGCACCAGGAGCGGGACCTTGACCGATTCCTGATAGGGAAGCGCCTTGTCGTACAGGCCGTGCTCGCCGAACAAGTAGCCGTTGTCTGACGAAAAGATGATGACCGTGTCGTCGAGCGTGCCGGCCTGTTCCAACGCGGTGAACATGCGGCCCAGGCCCTCGTCGATCGCGAGGATCATCTCCGCCTGCGTTGCGTAGCGCTCGTGGATGTCGCTCAAATGGCTGGGGAGTTTCGCGAAGTCCTGGCTCGGCACCGCGGGCACGCCGTTGCCCGCGTAGGTGCCCGCGTGGCGTGGGGCCGCGGCGAACGGCCCGTGCGGTGAGAAGACAGACGTGTAGACGAAGTACGGGTTGTTCGTCGAGCCCTGCTCGTTGATGTAGTCGCTCAACTCATCGAACATCACGTCGGTGTTGTAGTCGGTGAGCGTAAAAAACGTCCCGTTGTCGTTGTACTCGCGTGCGAAGTAGGGGTTGTCTGGATCGACGGAGTTGCGGTTCAGGAAGTAGTGGTCGTATTCGGGCAGGAAGGTGGAAGGATTTCCGCTGTGCCACTTGCCGATGATCGCGTTGCTCGCCCCCGCGTCTTTGATCAGGCCGGGCAGGAACGCGGCACCCGACAGCTGGCTGGTCCACACGTTGGAGTGGTTGCGGATGTCGTGCTCGGTCGGCAGCAGGCCGGTCATCAAGGTGCCTCGGCTGGGCCCGCAGAGCGGCGAGGCCACGTAGGCGTTGGTGTACTTCACGCCCTCGGAAGCGATGCGGTCGAGGTTGGGCGTCTGGAGGTAGGGGTGGCCCGCGTTGCCCATCAGGTCCAGTCGCATGTCATCGACGTAGACCAGCACGACGTTCGGCGTGACCTCGGTCGCCGCCGCGGTGTGCACGAGGGCGGCAGTCAAGGCGGCGAGCAGGGCACGGTACAGCATCTTTGTTTCTCTCTAACGCCCGAAAAAAATGCGATGGATGTCGCAACAGCATGACAGGTCAATCATAAGCTGTAGTGATCGATGGTCAAAAGGAATCTGGTCAGAAGCGGCAACGCCTCTTGAACGTGCGTGGACGCGCCCCGCGGCGATGCACGGCGAAACCCGTCAGGAGCACGAGCCAGGCGCCGGGCTCGGGTACCGGGTTGGTCGGTGAAGGCCCGGAATAGGCGCTGAACACCGTGCCCAGGTCCAAGTCATCGACGTCGCCGTCACCGTCGGTGTCGCCGTTTGCGCGGGTCTTGCCCAGGCCCTCGGGCCCGTTGTAGTGGCTGAAGACGGCGCTGAGGTCCGAGTCGTCGATATCGCCGTCGCCGTCTGCGTCGCCGGGGATCGGCGGTCTGCGCGGGCCGGTGTAGGCGGAAAAGAGCGTGGCGAAGTCCGCGTCGTCGATGTCGCCGTCGCCGTCGGTGTCGCCTTGCGAGACGGCGAGGCCCAGGCCTTCGGGGCCGGTGTGGTGGACAAACGCGTTGGCGAGGTCGGTGTCGTCCACGTCGTCGTCGCCGTCGGTGTCGCCGGGCACGCCCACGCCGGTGAGCCAGCGGGTCTCGCCGGCGTTGGCCGCGAGTTCCGAGATCAGTCGCTGCTTGAGGTACTTCAGCACATGCGCGTACTGCGGGTCATCGATCAGATTGACCTGCTCGTAGGGGTCTTCGGTCAGATTGATGAGCATCGGCTCGAGTTCTGGAAGAAACCCCGTGAGTGTGGCCGGGTCGAGGGACCGGGCGTCGGGGACCGCGACGTATTTCCAGCCGTCGTCCGTGACGATGCTCGCCCAGGCCGGGACGGGCACGTCGTAGCCGTCTTCGGGGTAGTGGATCGAGACCGCGTCCCTGCGATCCGAGGCCGGGCGATCGTGACGCCAGCCTTCCGCCAGCGATTGCCCGTACAAGCCGTCGGGCAACTGGGCGCCGAGCAAGTCGGCGATCGTGACGCCGAGGTCGGCCTGGGCGATCAGCGAGTCATCGACCCGGCCGGGCTGCAATCGATCGCCCCAGCGCACGAGCAGCGGGACGCGCAGGGATTCTTCCCACGGCACGCCCTTGGCGAACTGTCCGTGCTCGCCGAAGAGAAAGCCGTTGTCGCTGGTAAAGATGATAACGGTGTTGTCCAGTTCGCCGGCCTGCTCGAGCGTGTCGTAGAGCCGGCCGACCCCCTCGTCGATGGCGAGCATCATCTCGGCTTGTCGCTCGTAGTGATAGGTCATGTTCCCGTATGTTGCCGGCACCTCATCGAGCGCCAGGTTCGGTGACGCCGGGATGCCCTGGCCCCAGTAGCGATTCTTGTGCCTTGGTGCCGGCGTGAACGGCGCGTGCGGCGCGAACAGCGAAACGAAGGCGTAAAACGGATCGGGGCCATCGACCGCGTTCCCGATGTAGTCCTCGGCGACATCGAACATCAGGTCCGTGTCGTATTGCTCGATCAGGACTTTGTCCGGCCCGTCGCGGTAGTAGCGCCGCGTGTGCGCCTGGGTCAGATAGGACTGCAACTCGGTCAGCCCCTCGACCTGCGGGACGCCGAGGTAGGTAAACCACCGGCTGGTTTCGGGCCTGGGGTTCGGGTCGGTTTTGTCGCCGAAGTGCCACTTGCCGATGACGGCCTGGTCGGTCCCCGCCGCGTCGATCAGGTGCGGGAGGAACACGCCGGCGGGCGTCTGCTGGCCGTGGGGCGCGATGATGGTCTCGATGATGTCGTGGTTGCGGATGCCGTGCTCGGTCGGCAGCAGGCCGGTCATCAGCGTCGCCCGGCTGGGGCCGCAGAGCGGGGCGTTCACGTACGCGTTGCGGTAGGTCACGCCCTCGGCGGCGAGGCGGTCGAGGTTGGGCGTCTGGAGGTACCGGTGGCCGGCGGCGGACAGGAAGTCGGCACGCATGTCATCCACGTAGACCAACAGCACGTTCGGCCGGTCCGAGGCGAATAGGGGCAGCGCGGACAATAGCGCGAGCAAGAATACCGCGGCGCGCAGGCATCGGGATGGCATCGCACTCGCCCTTTCGAGCCGCCGGCTCGGCACCCATCGACCAGGATGGCCCCAAAATCGGCTAAATATCGCGGGTGAGTCTAGCAAGCCCGACCGGGTTGACCAAGCGCAATCTACGGCCTTTCGTCCCGGTGGCCCTGCCGGCTGGCCGGCCCGACGCGATCGGCCGCCGCGCCTTTAGGCGAACACCACCGTCCGGTTGCCGTGGATGATGACCCGTCGCTCCAGGTGCCAACGCACCGCGCGGGCCAGCACCTGACGTTCGACGTCCCGGCCCAAACGTGTCAGCTCCTTCACCGACGTGCGGTGGCCGACGTGGGCGATGTCCTGCTCGATGATCGGGCCCTGGTCGAGGTCGGCGGTGACGTAGTGCGCGGTTGCGCCGATGATCTTTACGCCACGCTCGAACGCCTGGTGGTACGGCCTGGCCCCCACGAACGCCGGCAGGAAGCTGTGGTGGATGTTGATACAACGCCCGGCCCAGCGCCGACAAAACTCGGCGCCGACGATCTGCATGTAACGCGCGAGGACGACCAGGTCGACGCCGTGCTCGGCGAGCAGTTGTTCGTGTTTGGCTTCCGCGGCACGCTTGTTGTCCTTATCGACGGGCACGTGCTCGAACGGCACGCCGAAGTGCTCGGCGACACTCTTCAAGTCCTCGTGGTTCGACACCACCAGCGCGACCTCGGCGGGCAGCTCGCCCATCGCGTGACGCACCAACAGGTCGTACACGCAGTGCGCCGTCTTGGAACAGAACAGCGCGACCCTCGGCGGGCGGCCGCCCATGAACAGCTGCCAGTCCATGTTCGGGATGTTGCGCGCGAGGCCGTCGAGCGCCGAGCGCGATGATGCTTCGTCTAGCGCGAAGGTCTGCGTGTCGTAGACCAGGCGCATGAAGAACCGGCCGGTGTCGGCTTCGGTGTGCTGGTCGGCGTCGAGGATGTTGCCGCCGTTGGCCGCGATGAACTGGGCGAAGGTCGAGACGAGCCCGGGCTTGTCGTCGCAGGCAATGAGGAGCGTCGCGGTGGTCATGGTGGGGATAGGGTACCGCAGCCGAATCATCGGAGCACGAAGCGTGAGCGAGTGACCGGCCTTGTCAGATTCGTGTCACTCGCTCACGCTTCGTGCTCTGATCGGGCGTGGTTTTACTGATCGCCGCGCACCAGTGCGACCCGCTTCTCCGCAAAGTAGCGCCGTCCGGTCGCCGCGTCGGTGAAATCAACCCGCAGCGTCGCGCTGGTCGGCGGGTCGGCGGGCAACGCGGCGCCGAGCGTGTAGTGCGTGCCGGTGATCCCGTCGCGGTACGCGGCGTAAAACTGCTCGGCGTCGAACGATTGATCCAACACCGCCCGCGGCTCGGCGGACTCGTCGGCCGGCACGACCAGCAGCCGCACGCGCGCCGCGCCCTGGGCGGTGACCTGTCGGCCGTGCTGATCGACCGGGCGCACGTACACGCGCAATTCGTCGTAACGCTTGTCGCCGTCCAGATCGATCGGCCCTGAGTACAGGCCCAGCACGATCCCCGCCAAGCGAGGCGGCTCGACGCCGGCGATCGGCTCGGTGCCCTCGTCCATCTGCTCGCGCAGCGCACGGATTTCGCCCTCGCGGATCGCGGCCTGCTTCTGCAATTCGTCGATCGCTTCTTTTAGCTCCAGCCGCTCGGCGCGCAGCTTGTCGTTCTCGTTGCTGAAGCTGCGCTGGCTGCCGCAGGCGGTGAGGAACGCAACGACGAAAAGCAGCACAAAAATGGGGACCGTCCCCATTTTCGGGAGCTTTGACGGAGCGGGATTGGTCAGCTTAATCGTCATCCGAATCGCCGCCGCCCGACCCGGCGACGCCCTCGGGCAGGTGCTTGAGCACCTGGTCGGCGCAGCCGTATTCAACGGCCTCTTCCGCGTCCAGCCAGTAGTCGCGCTCGCAGTCGCGCTTGATGCGGTCGTAGTCCTGGCCGGTGTGGTGCTGGATGATTTTGTAAAGCCGATCGCGCGTCTTGAGCATCTCCTTGGCCTCGATCGCGAGGTCGGTGGCCTGGCCCTGTCGCATCCCGCCGAGCAGCGGCTGGTGCAGCAGGACCTTGGAGTTGGGCAGGACGTAGCGCTTGCCCTTGGCCCCGCCCATGAGCAGGATCGAGCCCATCGACGCGGCCATGCCGATGCAGTAGGTCGCGACTTGCGGCCGGACGAACTGCATCGTGTCATAAATCGCCAGCCCCGCGCTGACGCTGCCGCCGGGCGAGTTGACGTAGACGTGGATGTCCGCTTCGGGGTCCTCGTTCGAGAGGAACAGGAGTTGGGCGGTCGCGACGGAGGTCATGTCGTCGGTGACCGGGCCGTTCATAAAGATGATGCGGTCTTTCAGCAGGCGCGAGTAGATGTCGTAGGCGCGTTCGCCTCGGCCGGACTTCTCGATCACCATGGGGACGAGTTGGCTCATACGATTCGGTTCCTTCCGTGGAAATCGTGCAATCGAGCGTCGTTTGACGCCTATCTCCAGTAGATTGTAGCGATGTTGCCCGGCGAGGTCGCCCGAACCCCCGCGCATCGCTCGCCCCCTTCTACGGATTCTTCTACGGACAAGGAGCCCGACATGCCCCGACGGACCTTCGCCCCGCTGCTGGCGGTACTCAGCCTGTGCCTCGCCTTGGGCTGCAGCGCCCAGCCCGCCGACAACAAGCCCGCCAAGCCGCTCAACGTCGTCTTCTTCCTCGTGGACGACTACGGCTGGATGGACGTCGGGTACAACGGCTCGACCTTCTACGAAACGCCCAACATCGACAAACTCGCCGAGACCGGCATGGCCTTCACCGACGGCTACGCCGCCTGCCCCGTCTGCTCACCCACCCGCGCCGCGATCATGTCCGGCAAGTACCCCGCCCGGCTGAACACCACCGACTTCTTCGGCGGGCCGCAGGGCAGCGGCGTCCTGAAACAGATCCAAGCGGGCAAGTCGCGCTGGAACCGCCCGCTCATCCCCGCCGACTACGTCCCGCAACTGCCGCTGGAAGAAGTCACGATCGCCGAAGCACTCAAAGCGCACGGCTACGCGACCTTCTTCGCGGGCAAGTGGCACCTCGGCAGCGACGGCTTTTCCCCCACCGACCAGGGCTTCGACATCAACATGGGCGGCTGGCGCGCCGGGGGGCCGTACGGCGGGGGCAAGTACTTCGCACCGTTCACCAACATGCCCAACATGGACGACGCGGAGAAAGGCGAACACCTGCCCGCCGTGCTCGCGCGCAAGACCGCGACCTTTATCAAAGAGAACAAGGACAAGCCCTTCCTCGCGTACCTGTCGTTCTACTCGGTGCACACGCCGTTGATCGGCCGGCCCGACCTGGTCGAGTACTACAAGCACAAGCGCGAGCGGCTGGACCTCGAAGACAAGTTCGGCGACGAGCCGCCGCGCCAAGTCCGCGAGACGCAGGCCCACGCCGTCTACGCCGCGATGGTCCACGCGATGGACCAGGCCGTCGGCGTCGTGCTGGACACCCTTGAACAAGAAGGACTCGCCGACCACACGCTGGTCGTCTTTACCGCGGACAACGGCGGGCTATCGACCAGCGAAGGCAGCCCGACCAGCAACCTGCCGCTGCGCGCGGGCAAGGGCTGGCTCTACGAAGGCGGCATTCGCGAGCCGGTGCTGATCCGCTGGCCGGGCGTGACCCGGCCGGGCTCGACGAGCGCCTTGCCGATGACTTCGACCGACTACTACCCGACGATCCTCGAGGCCGCGGGCCTGCCGATGAAGCCCGAGCAGCACCTCGACGGCGTGTCGCTGGTGCCCGTGCTGAGCGGCCAAGCCGCGACGCTCGACCGCGAGGCGCTGTACTGGCACTACCCCCACTACGGCAACCAGGGCGGCACGCCCGGCAGCGCGATCCGCGTCGGCGACTGGAAACTCATCAAGTTCTACACGCCGGGCAAAGCCGTCGAGCTCTACAACCTCAAGGACGACCTGGGCGAATCAAACAACCTCGCCGACGCGAATCCGCAAGTCAGAAACAAACTCCTCGCCATGCTGGAACAACACCTGGCCGAAACCGAGGCGCGGTTGCCCACCCTCAACCCCAAGGCGAATTAGCCACGCCCCGCGCGTGACACAAAACAACACGCCGCTGTCGTAACGGCGGGTGCTGCGCGGGCGTCCCACCGACACACCACGTCCTAATCTGAGGGAACCGACATGAAACCCGATCGCTTACGCGCCGTTGTCGCCGGACTGTGCATGCTGCTGCTGATGCTGTCGTCGGCAACCGCGCATGCCCAGAACACCGTCAAGGTCTTCATCCTCGCCGGCCAATCCAACATGGAAGGCAAGGCGGACCTCGACCTGCTCCGCCACCAGATGACCGACCCCAAGACCGCGGGCCTGTTCAAGCACCTGCACAAGGACGGGCAGTTCATCGTCCGCGACGACGTCTTTATCAACTACAAGGGCAACACGAACCTCCCGCCCGGCGGGCTCCAGCCCGGCTACGGCTCGCCGAACAAGTTCGGCGTCGAGCTCGAGTTCGGCAACACGATGGGCGACCACTTCGACGAGCCGGTCCTGCTCATCAAGGCCGCGTGGGGCGGCAAGAGCATCGGCAAGGACTTCCTCCCGCCGAGCCTGATGCCCACCGATGCGCAGTTCAAGCAGATGGCCATCGAAGCCAAGGCCAAGTACGAGGAAGCGCTCGCCAACCACGAGAAGAAGGTCGCGGAAGGCAAGAACTCGCGCAAACCCAAGCCCGCGCCGACCGCCGAGCAACTCAAACAGCAGTACGGCCACTACTACCGCGAGATGATGGCCCACGTCGAAGACGTGCTCGCCAACAAGGACAAGTACTTCCCCCAACTCAAGGGCAAGAAGCCCGAACTCTGCGGCTTCGTCTGGTTCCAAGGCTTCAACGACAAGTTCGGCGGCCTGGACCAGCAGTACGAAAAGAACATGGAAGCGTTCATCAAAGACGTGCGCAAAGACCTCAACGCCCCGAAGCTGCCCTTCGTCATCGGCGTGCTCGGCCAGAACGGCTCCAAGCCCGCGACGGGCACCTCGCTCGTGATCCAGCAAGCCCAACTCGCCCAGCAAAACAAGCCCGCGTTCAAGGGCAACGTCGCCGCCGTCCGCACCGACGAACTCGTCGACAAGGCCGCGGAGGACCTGTTCCCGACGTGGAAAGACAACTTCGAGGCGTGGAAAAAAGTCGGCAGCGACCGCCCGTACCATTACCTGGGCAGCGCGATCTGGTTCAGCCGGATGGGCGACGCGTTTGGCGAGGCGATGCTGGGGCTGATGGGCGAGAAGTAGGTCTCGTAAGCGAACACAGTCCTGTTTTTTTAACGCCAAATGCGCCAAGACGCCAAGTCCGCCAAGGAAGGCAGATGCGATGGATCAGGTTGCGGCATTTCGACTGCTCAACGAGCGAATCACAGCGCTGCGGCAGACGCCCTATGCAGAAATTTCTACCCAAGTTGGCAAGACCGTTTCAAATCAGATTGCGGGTGAAGATAGTATTCAATACAGAATTGATCTCTAGTACAGCTGGACGAACAGCAAACAAGAAGCGATCTGTGTTGATCTGATGATTGCTACCGCCGGCGCTGGACCGCTTCGCCGAATCGATAAAACAATCGAGATTAAGCCTGGCTAGAGCATTCTCAACCCACCCGTAGCGTGTAGCCGCAGTGCCTGAAGCAGTTTTGTGCGTCGCTGGGTGTGATCTGTTCCAGCACCGACTGCATCGC
>JBKAGS010000036.1:0-74440 GCA_046290505.1 Phycisphaeraceae bacterium
GTCGCGGGCCATGAGCGGGCCGAGGCGCTCGGCGACGTCGGACTCGCCGCTCCGAAGGTGTTGACCTTGGCGGTGAGGATCGTGCGCGCGGTGCCGACGTGCGACTTGATCGCCGGCTCGATGTCGCGCTCGTACATCGCTTGCATCTCGCGCGGCACGCCGGGTGTCACGAAGACTTCGCACCCGCCGAGGCTCGCGCGTAATCCGGGGGCGGTGCCGCAGGTGTTCTCGAGCATCGCGCTGGTCTGCGGGTGCGTCGCCTGGATCCGGTTGCGCTGGGGCATCGTTCGCCCGCGGGCCTTGAAGTACGCCTCGATCTGATCGACGCTGTGCGGGTCTTCGATCAATTCGACGCCCATCGCCTTGGCCAGCGCCGGCCGGGTCAGGTCGTCGTCGGTCGGCCCCAGCCCCCCGGTAACGATGAGCACGTCGGCGCGCTGGGCGCATTGGGTGATGGCTTGCGCGATAGCGTCAAGGTCGTCGGGCACGGTGCGGTGTTCGGCGCAGCCGACGCCGAGCGTCGAGAGCCGGCCGGCCAGCCAGGCGGCGTTGGTATCGACCGTTTGGCCGAGCGTGAGTTCGTCGCCGATGGAAAGGAGGATCGCGGGCATGGCGAGAGTGTAGGGGCCAAGGGGCCGGGGGGATAGGGGCGAGCGAAACGACGCAGCATGTTGATAACCCTTAGCCCCTCGGCCCCTGCACCCTTGGCCCCTATAATCCCTCCATGACCACCACCGCCACGCTCATGGATGGCAAGCGCGTCGCCAAGCAACTGCTCGACGCCGCGGCGACCCGTGTCCAAGCCATCAAGGACAAGACCGGCACCACGCCCTGCCTCGCCACGATCCTCGTCGGCGACGACCCCGCGTCGGTCACCTACACGCAGATGAAACGCAAGCGCTGCGAGTCGATCGGCATGACCTCGCGCAAAGTCGAACTGCCCGCATCATCGACAACCCGGGGCGTGGTGGACTGCGTGACCGGGTTGGGCAACGACCCGGCCGTGCACGGCATCCTGCTCCAGCACCCCTCGCCGCCGCACGTCGATGAACGCGCCGCGTTCGAGGCGATCCCCGTCAGCAAAGACGTCGACGGCGTGACGTTCGGCTCGTTCGCGCACATGTGGTTCGGCGAAGCCGGCTTCGCGAGCTGCACGCCCGAGGGCATCGTCCGCCTGCTCGACGCGTACGACGTCGCGATCGAAGGCAAGCACGCGGTCGTCATCGGCCGGTCCGCCATCCTCGGCAAGCCCATGGCCGGGCTGCTCTTGAATCGCAATGCGACCGTCACGATCTGCCACAGCAAAACGCAAAACCTCGGTGAGATCGTCGCCCAGGCCGACATCGTCGTCGCCGCCGTGGGCAGGGCGAGGTTCGTGCGGGGCGAATGGATCAGGCCCGGCGCGGTCGTCATGGACGCGGGCTACAACGAGGGCAACGTCGGCGACGTCGACTTCGAGCCCGCCGCCGAGCGCGCGTCGATGATCACCCCCGTGCCCGGCGGCGTCGGGCCGATGACCATCGCCACGCTCATCGAACAGACCGTCACCGCGGCGGAACGCCAGCTCGGGCTTGGTTAAGCCAAAAGCAGCCAGCGGTTTGAACCCACGCTCCCGCCAAGCCGCTCTAACCGCAACAAACCCGAGCCTAGACGCCAGGCCCTAAACGCTAGACGCTAAACCCCATGTCCCAACTCCAAAACACCTACGACATCCAACGACCGACCGGCGTGTGCGCCGCGACCGGGCGCGAGCTCGCGCCCGGCGAGACCGTGTACGCCGCGCTCGTCGATCCACCCGCCGAGCAACGGCCGCAGGACAGCGAGAAGCCGAAGGACAAATCGCCCGACGGCGAGCTGCCCATGCTGCGCATCGATGTGAGCGCCGAGGCGTGGGAAGCCGGCAACTTCCGCCCGCCGTACCTCTTCGGCTTCTGGCGGACGGAAGTGCCAGAGCCGAACGAGAAGAAGAAGCTCCTCGTCGGCGACGCCGCGATCCAGGAACTCATGCTCTCCATGGACGACGCGACCGAGGACAAGCAGCTCGCCTTCCGCTACGTGCTCGCGCTGATCCTGCTGCGGAAAAAATTGCTGCGACACGATGGCATCGATCGGCGGGAACAGGACGACGGCCCGGTGCAGGACTGGTGGCGGTTCACGCCGAAGGTCGATATCGAGAAGGGCCACTTCGGCAAGTGGAACGAAGACCAAGCGATCGAGGTGCTCGACCCGCACATCACGCCCGACGAGATCGCCGGCGTCACCGAGCAGCTGGGGCAGGTCCTGGAGCTTGACCTTTGACACCCGCGTTGTTCCATCAGCGCACGACGCTTGAGCGAACGGCTGTAGCCGCCGCGTAACACACGCTAGACGGATCATCAGGGAGTTGTTGTATGCAAGCTAACCCCGGCCTGATGATGTTACGGTTCAATCACCCCACGGGCGTTGCCCGGCGGCTACGGTCACTCGTTTACGCTTCGTGCTCTGAGAAGGCGGCTAGAACAACGCTGCTGCTTTTTATCTTGCTCGGCCTGATCGGCTGCCACAAGCCGGACCTCGACCCCAACGCCAACGGTTATACCAGCCCGATCAAGCCCGCCGACATTTCTTACGCCGAAGTCGCTGCGCGGTACAACCAGACCGTCGAGCCGTTCGAGTCGCTTTGGTCGCGCACCGAGGTTGACATCGAGTGGTACGAGTTGGAAGACGACGGCGACCGTGCGTACCGGCGTGAGACCGGCGACGGCAAGTTCATGTACCGCCGGCCGGGCGATACCGCGCTGCTGGTCGAGAAGCTCGGCAAGACGTACCTGTGGGCGGGCTCAAACGGCGAGCGCTACTGGCTGTTCGACATGGTCGACGGTGACAACAAGACGGCATACGTCGGCGAGTTCGCGAAGCTCGGCCAGCCCGGTCGGCGTGCTTTCCCGATGCCGGTGCGCCCGGATATGGTGCCGGTGCTGCTGGGCTTGCTGCCGCTGCCGCCCGTCAGCGTACTAGGCGAAGCGCCACCGGTCGACCTGTACGAAGGCCGGTACCTGGTCGAAGTCGACGGCCTGCGGATGCTGATCGACCCGCAAACCTTCCGCCCGGCGCGCGTGGACCTGACCGACACCGCGGGCTTTAGCGTCCTGACGTCCAAGCTTGAGGGGCGATTCCCGGTCGAGGTCGAGGGCGTGCCGGACCATCGGCTGCCGACGATCGCCAGGAAGGCCGAGGTATACGTGTCGGGCTACGACTCGCGGCTGACCGTGTCGATGGTCTTCGCGACGACCGAGCCCAGGCGGGTCCGCGACCCGATGTTCGACTTCGATCTGCTAAACCAGGCGATGAAGATCGACCGGGTCGAACCGCTGGATCGGTGACGCAACAGGCGATGATGTCTCCAAGCCCGTTGCGCTGGCAAAGCCAGTGCTGCCGGATGGTTTTCAACTCAGAGAACCCGGTATCCCGCACCGTTGGCTGGGCCAACGGCGCGGGCTTGGAGGTTCAACAATCGTTTGCTACTGCGCCATCTCGCTTTTCATCACACGTAGCGTCACGGGCAAGGCGAACTGCATCCCCTCATCGACGGGCGTCGATTCCTCGACCTCCGCGCCGAAGCGGTCGGCGAGCGCCTGGACGATCGCCTGGACCAGGTCGTCGGGCGCCGATGCGCCCGCGGTGACGAGCACGGTTTGGACGCCGTCGAACCAATCGTCTTTCAGTTCGCTGACGTCGTCGAGCAGCTTGGCCGGCGTGCCGTCGGTCTGGCTGATCTCGGTCAGGCGTACGGAGTTGGAGCTGTTCACGCTGCCGACGACGAGCGTGAGGTCGGCATCCTTCGCCATCTCGCGCACCGCGTGCTGTCGGTTGGTCGTCGCGTAGCAGATGTCTTCCTTCGGCGGGGCCTTGACGTGCGGGTACTTGCGCTTGATCGCGCCGATGATCACGTTCGCGTCGTCCACGCTCAGTGTTGTCTGCGTGAGGTAGACGATCTTGTCCTGGGGTCCGAAGTTCGTCGCCGCGACGTCCTCGGGCGACTCGACGATGGTAATCGCCTCGGGCGCTTCGCCGAACGTGCCCTCGACCTCGTCGTGCCCGGCGTGGCCGACGAGCAGGATCTTGCAGCCCTGCTTCGCGTACCGCCGGGCCTCGACGTGGACCTTGGTGACCAGCGGGCAGGTCGCGTCGATCATGCGGAGGTCGCGTGCCTTGGCGCGTTCGCGCACCGCGGGCGACACGCCGTGGGCGCTGAAGACGACGGTCTGGCCGTTGGGCACCTCGTCGATCGAATCGACGAACGTGACGCCTTGTTGGACGAAGCGATCGACGACGTGTTTGTTGTGGACGATCTCGTGGAAGACCCACAGCGGCGGGCCGATGAGCTCGACCAGCTGCTGCACGGTGTCGATGGCCATGTGGACGCCGGCACAAAAACCGCGTGGATTAGCGAGGATCACTTTCATACGCATTATCCTAGCCCGACCGCATCGATGACGGCGTCGAGCGTCACGTCCTCGATTCGTCCGGGACCATTCGGCGGGCCGACGTGTCGGACGTGCGCGCCGCGCTGGCCGGTCTTGGCCGGGTCGGTCGGGCCGAGGATCGCCAGCGTCGGCACGCCGAGCTGCGCGGCGAGGTGCATCGGGCCCGCATCGTTGGCGATCAGCATCCGCGCCCGGCTCAACAAAGGGACAAGTTCGTCGACCGACCGCGTCGCCTTGGCTTCCAAGGCGTCGGTCCAGCTTGCCAGCCGAGCGTTCGACCAGCGCTCGCGCTCGACCTCGCCGAACACGGGCAGGACCTCGACGCCCGCGTCACGCAGGTGCTCGATCAGCGCTTCGTAGCGGTCGGCCGGCCAACAACGCTTGATCGCGCTGCCGCCGGGGTGGACGACGACGGGCCCGCCGGGTTGGTCGATCGGGTCTGGCTCGGCGGGCGTGAGCGACAGCCCACGGCCGGCGAGCTGTTCGCGGTGCCAGTCGGCGAAGTGGCCTGCAAACGCCGAGGGCGGGCGCGGTTCCAGCAGGTAGACCTCGCTGCTGGGCGCGCGTTGACGCACGTTGCGTGCCCAGTGGTCCTCGTCGCTGCTGAGGAAACTCACGATCCGCGTGGCCGACGCGAAAAGGTCGCCGACCGCAGGGCTGACCCGGCTGGGCCCGGATTCGGCGTGCAGGCGCGTGAACTCGAACATCTCGATGTCCATCGGCGAGGCATCGATCAACCGCTTGGCCAGCGACGCACGCTGCCAGGGCGCGACGACCGTCGTCGGGCGGTCCAGCGCTCGCAAGAGCGGCAGCAGCAGCATGAACTCGTTCAACGGCCCGGCGTGGAAGACGACTTGCATGGCCCAAAGGATAACGGGTCGTCGAGGTTGTACGCGACGCAGTCAAACACCCGCGCCTCATTCGCCCGCGGGTTGTGCCGGTCGTGCGGGTTATCGACCCGACGCGGCAGGGGGCAACGTCCGAAAGCTTAAGCAGGCCCGGCCAAGGTCCGATCAATACGCGGGGCAGGCGTCGCCCGCCCGGATCAAGGGGCCAAGCCGACAGGCGGTCCAGGGACACGAGAGAGGAATCCGCATGGCCACCCGCCGCGTCAAAACCGACCTGGAGGTCTACCTCAAGCAGATCGACGAGAGCCCGCTGCTCAATCGGGAGGAGGAAGTCGATCTGGCCCGACGGATCCGCGATGAGGGCTGCATGGCCTCGCGTGAACACATGATCCGCTCGAACCTCCGCCTGGTCGTCTCGATCGCCAAGCGTTACATGAACCGCGGCCTGCCGCTGCAGGACCTCATCGAAGAGGGCAACATCGGCCTGCTCAAGGCGGTCGAGAACTTCGACCCCGAGTTCGGCGCACGCTTCTCGACCTACGGCACGTGGTGGATCAAGCAGGCGATCAAACGGGCGCTCATCAACGCCGTACAACCGATCCACATCCCCGCGTACATGGTCGAGCTGATCGCGAAGTGGAAGAAGGCGTCGCGCGATCTGGAAGAAGAGCTCGGCCGGCAACCGAACATCAAGGAACTCGCCGAGCGGATGGACCTGCCCGAGAAGAAGGTGCGGATCATCAAGAAGGCGGTCCGCGCCTGCCAAAGGCCGTCACAGGAAGGCGGCGGCGGGGACGACGACTCGCCCTCGCTGGGCGACGTCGTCGCCGACGAGCGCGTGCTCGCGCCCGACGAGGCGGTGCTGCTGGACGACGACCTGGAAACGATCGGCGTCCTGCTCGACGCGATCGACGAGCGCGAGGCGACGATCCTGCGTCTGCGCTACGGGCTCGGCGGCGACGAACCCTTGACACTCAAGGAAATCGGCGCGGTTGTCGGCCTGACGCGCGAACGCGTCCGGCAGATCGAGATCGAGGCGCTGCGCAAGCTCAATACTCGCATGAACTCGGACCGCCCGCTCGCCGCGATCCGCGCACGCGAAGCGGCCGCGGCGCGGCGCGGGGCTTAGCACCGCTGGCGTGACTTGCGACAACCGGCCAGTGGCAGCACGAGGCGATGCCCATCCGGCGGCGCGTTCACGCGTACCGGTCGTGGCCCGCCGAATCGGGGACGCGGTCTCTTGCCCGCCATGACGGCGACGCTGTGACCTATGCGTCGAACAAGCCCGCGGCCTGACCGTCGGCGGGATGCCCGCGCCGCTCCATGCCTATATTTCAAAGCCGTATACGCCCACGGCCGCACCAACGCCGCGGACTGCTATAGGCGTGCTCGATGCCGAGTAAGATTGATGAGAGCAGGAAGAACCCGCACCGTTTGAAAGTGTTGACGCCTTGACGCGAAGCCCCAGCCCCCAACACCCAGAGCCCGCCGCCCCGGCGACCGGTCGGATCGACATGCACAGCCACATCCTGCCGGGGATCGATGACGGGTGCGCGACGGTCGCCGAATCGCTCGAGTCGGTGCGCGTGCTCAAGCGGCACGGCTACGCCGGCACGGTCTGCACACCCCATTGCTGGCCGAAGCAGTACCCGCACATCACCCCGGGGCACATCGCGGCGTGGCGCGACGCGTTGCAGCAGGCGATCGACTCGGCCGGGATCGAGTACACGCTGTGGACCGGCGGAGAGCTGCGCGTCTACCCCGGCGCGATCGACTGGATGCGCGCGAACGGCGTGCCCACGCTGGCCGGCTCGAAGCACGTGCTCTGTGATTTTTGGGAAGAACGTTGGCACAAGTGGATCGACGACACGTTCGACTGGCTGATGGAGCAAGGCTACACGCCGATCCTCGCGCACCCCGAGCGCTCGCCGACGAAGGTCGATTACGACGCGCACCTCGATGCCCTGGCCCGGCGCGGCGTGCTGCTGCAGGGCAACCTGCGCTGCTTCACCGGCGAAGAAGGGTTTTACCCCGACCAGAGCGTGCGTCGGTACATGGACGAGGGGCGGTACACGCTGCTCGCCCTGGACATGCACCGCACCGACACGCTGCAGGGCCGGCTCGACGGCATCGCGCTGGCGTCGGAGGACTTCGGCGAAGCGCGGGTGAACGCGATGCTCGACGACGCGGTGCGCCGGGTGCTGTTCGACGCGTGAGCCGGGCGTGATCCCGGCCGACTGATATCATCCGCCCATGCCCGACTCGGCGGACAGCCCGGCTTCGCGTCTCAAAAAGACCCCGCTTTGGCGCAACGTCAGCTTCACGCTGATGTGGACCTCCACCGCGGCCAGCGGCTTCGGTGATCGCACCATCATGCTCGCAGCGCTCGCGCTGCTCGGCGGGCTGGCGAGCTCGGCGGACTCCACCGGCACCCAGGCCTCGACGCAGTTTTTCTTCTTCGTCTCCTACCTCCTGTTCAACCTGGTCGGCGGCTGGCTCGCGGACCACCTGCCGCGCAAGTGGCTGCTCATGGGCTGCGACGAGTCGCGCGGGCTGATCCTCCTGGCCGCGGCGCTCGCGCTCGCGTCCGTCGCGGGCGAGGCGGCGCTCGACCCCGGCCGGCACTGGCAGGTCTACGCCGCGCTCTTCGCCATCGGTTCGTTCGCCGCCATGTTCAACCCCACACGCAACGCGATCATCCCGCAAATCGTCCCGCCCCGGCAGCTGCAGTCCGCCAACGCCGTCGTCCTGGTCATCAACGTCATCGCCTCGATGGTCGGCATGGTCGTGGTGGGCAAGTTCATCATCGACCCCGAGTCGATCGCCACCGTGCGCAAGGCCTTGCTCTACGGCGCGGCGTTCTTCCTGATCTCCGGGTTCTTCTTCGCGTTCATGCGACCGCAACACGCGATCCGTTCGCGGCAGGCACACCACCGCTCGATACGCCAGGCCGCCCGCTTCACGCTCTCGCACAAGCGGGTGATGCATCTGTTCGGCGTGACGATCCTCGTGTGGTGCTCCGCCGCGCTGGTCTCCTCGGGCGTCATGGGCGTGCTCAAGGTCCACCACGGCATGTCCGACAAGCTGCTGCTGGATAGCTTCACGATCCTCAGCGCGGCGATGGGCATCGGCATGCTCGTCGGCGCCGCGGTTGTCGTGATCATCGGCACCCGACGTGAGTCCACCGTCGTGATGACAACCGGGCTCGCCATGGCGGGGCTGGCCACCCTGCTGTTCGCGGTCGTCCCGGTGCTGTGGTTGAGCCTGCTCTGCGCGTTCGCGGTCGGTGTGTTCGGCAACATCGCCATCATCTCCTCGATCACCGTCCTGCAAGGCGTCAGCCCCAACTACATCCGCGGCAGGATCATGGGGCTCAACTCCATGGTCACCACCGTCTTCACCGTCGCCGTCTACTTCACGATCTGGCGGCTGCCCAATACCGACCGGCTGATCCTCACCGCCATGGCCGTGCTCGGCCCGGTGCTCGTGCTCGTCGGCGCGGTCACGATGGCCCGACACCTGGGCCGCGGGCCGATGCCCAATAAGATGGCCAACGTCTTCTGGCGTATCGGCAGGCTGTTCTGCTTCAGCTGGCACGGACTGACGGTCCACGGCAAGCACCACGTCCCCAGCGACGGGCCGGTCGTCATCGCCGCCAACCACACCACCGCCATGGACCCGTTCCTCATCCAGTCCGCCAGCACCCGCATGGTCCGCTGGCTGATGCTCACGTCCTACCGGCTGAAAATCGGCAACCCGCTATGGAACGCGATCGACCCGATCTGCATCGAACACGACCTCTCGACCGGCGAACAGAAGGGCGCCATGAAACAGGTCCGGCAGATCGTCGGCGAACTCAAAAAGGGCGACGTCGTCGGCATGTTCCCGGAAGGCAAGTTGCAGTACGACGACCGCGAACTCGAGCCCTTCGAGCAAGGCGCCGCCACCGTCGCGCGTTTGTCGGGCGCGGCGATCGTGCCCTGCTGGGTGGACGGCACGGTGCGAAGCAAGTCGATGCTCATGCACGTGTTCAAGCCGACGCGATCGTCGGTGACCTTCGGCGAGCCGTTCGTGCCCGAGCGCGGCCAGAGCGCTCAAGCGATTACCGCCGAGATCCGCCGACGCATCGAACAACTGGGCCGACGAGAAGCGATCCGCCGGGCGGAGACGGCGCTGCCCGACGGGCCGATCGAAGCCGCGGACACCCCGTAAACGCCGAATCTCGTGGCTTTTGCCGCTGGGCACCGATATACTGGGAGCGCGAAGGAGCCGCCGATGATCATCCGCAAGCCCGACCAGGTCCAGCCCAAGCCGATGACGATGCCCGGGGCCGACCGCGTGCAGATGCGGCTGATGGTCGGGCGGGAAGACGGCGCGCCGACCTTCGCGATGCGCGTGTTCGACGTCGAGCCCGGCGGGCAGACCCCGCACCACCAACACAACTACGAACACCAGATCATGGTGCTCGAGGGCCGAGGCGTGGCGATGCGCGGCGACGAGCCGAACGACGTCAAGGCGGGCGACGTCATCTTCGTCCCCGCCAACGAGCCGCACCAGTTCCGCAACACGTCCGACCAGACCTTCCGTTTTATGTGCATCGTGCCAACGCAGTTCGACTGCGGCGACGGCGTTTGCCAGCCGACACCCGGCTCCTAGCCCTTTCTCCGATCGGATCGACATCATGGCCGACAACAACCCCAACCCGACCCCCGCATCCGCCACGCCGCCGCGACCGTTCTTCTCCACGCCACCCGGCCTGGTCACCGGCGGGCTGTTGCTGTGGGTCGCCTCGTTTGCGATCAGTTGCTTCCTCACCGTCGCGCTGTTTCAAAGCGGCGAGACCCCCGCGGGAGCGAACGGCGTCATCATTACCTACTTCGCTTACAGCCCACCGATCCTCCTGGCCGTCGGCGGCGCGGTGATGATGATCATCGGCGCGGTCCGCTGGGCCGTCTACGGGCGCGACAGCGTCGGCGCCCCCTGGACCAAAAACCAGGTCAAGCTGCTGCACTCGATCAACGAACGCCTGCTGCTGAGCGAGACCGCCAAGCGCATCGCCTACCGCCACGAAGACATCGACCTCTTGCGCACGACCATCAAGACCGACATCGACAAGAAAGACTTCGACGCCGCGCTGGTCCTGGTCAACGAGATCGGCACGACCTACGGCCATAAGGAAGAGGCCGAGGACTACCGCGAGCAGATCATCGCCGCGCGCACCAAAGAGATGGAGCAAAAAGTCGAACGCGCCCTGGCCAAGCTCGACGAGGTGCTGGCCAAACACGACTTCGACGCGGCGACCAAGGAAGCGCTCAAGATCCAGCGGCTGTACGCCGAGTCGCCCCACGCCCGCGACGTGCAGCGGAAAGTCGCCCACGCCCGCGAGCAGTACAAGCACGACCTCGAGCGCGAGTTCCTCGAGGCGGCCAAGGTGGACAACGTCGATCGCGCGATCGACCTGCTCAAGGAACTGGACAAGTACCTCACCGAGCAGGAGGCCGAGCCCTTCCGCGAGACGGCCCGCGGGGTGATCGGCAAGAAGCGCGAGAACCTTGGCGTGCAATTCAAGATCGCGGTGCACGACAAAGAGTGGCTGCGCTCGGTCGCGGTGGGCGAACAGATCATCCGCGAGTTCCCCAACACGCGCATGGCCGACGAGGTCCGCGGCATGCTCGACCTGCTGCGCGAACGCGCCGCGGGCCAACGCGCCGCCCAGCCGCGCGAGGGTGCGACGGCGTCGCAAACCTAAGGCAGTTGACCGGTTTGTTTCACCGTCGTTTACCACGATCAAGCTTGAGCTTGTCGGTGCGATTCATCACCAACACACGGCACGATCGAGCCAAGCCTTGTCAGCGGCACACCGGCAACGACCCGAGCGACCTGATTGCATTCGCCACCGCGTATACTCAAGGCATGTCGAATACAAAACATCCACTTGTCGTCATCCCCGGCGACGGCATCGGCCCGGAAGTCACCGACGCGGCGCTGCGCGTTTTAGAAGCCGCGGGTGCCCCGATCGAGCCCGAAGAACACCACGCCGGGCAGACCGCGATCGATGAATGCGGCGAGGTGCTGCCCGACTCGACCCTCGACGCGATCCGCAAGCACGGGCTGGCGCTCAAAGGGCCGTGCTCGACGCCGGTCGGCAAGGGGTTTCGCTCGGTCAACGTGCAGCTGCGGCAGAAGCTCGAGCTCTACGCCGCGATCCGGCCGGTGCGGTCGCTGGACGGCGTGAAGACACGGTATGAGGGCGTGGACCTGGTCGTGTTCCGCGAGAACACCGAGGGGCTTTACGCGGGCGTGGAGAACGTGATCCTGCCGGGCGTGGTGACAACGACGAAGGTCGTGACCGAGAAGGCGTCGATGCGGATCGCCCGCGCCGCGTTCGCCTACGCCAAAGCACGCGGCCGCGAGAAGGTGACGGTGTTCCACAAGGCGAACATCATGAAGATCACCGACGGGCTGTTCCTCGAGCGCGTCGAGAAGGTGCACACCGAGGAGTTCCCCGAGGTGCCTTACGACACGATGATCATCGACGCCGGCTGCATGCGGCTGGTGCAGGACCCGACCCGGTTCGACGTCTTGTTGATGGAAAACTTCTACGGCGACGTGGTCAGCGACCTGTGCGCGGGGCTGGTCGGCGGGCTGGGCGTCACGCCGGGCGCGAACATCGGCGAGCAGGCGGCGATCTTCGAGGCGGTGCACGGCAGCGCGCCCGACATCGCCGGGCAGAACAAGGCCAACCCGCTCGCGCTGATTATGTCCGGCGTCATGCTGCTCAACCACCTGCACGAAACGCGTGACGACGCGTCGGCAAAAGCGGCGGGCGACAAGATCAAAACGGCTTACAACGCCGCGCTCGCCGAGGGCGACAAGACCGCGGACCTCGGCGGGTCGCTGTCGACCAGCGCGTTCGCCGACGCGCTGATCAAGCGGATCAAGTAAATGCATCGTGACGGGAGGGCGATGCTCCCGCCGAGCCGGGAAGCTTCAGTGATTCGCGGCTCGGCGGCGCGCCCTCCATTCACTTGATCACCGATTGACAACCCAAATCGACGATGATCCCGCCGGGGAAGTAGGCGTCGGCGTTGAGGGTGTCGGCGTCGATGAACGTGAACACGACGCAGTTCGCGTGCAGGCGGTCGGCGAAGCCGAGGTCGCCCTTGCCCGGCCCGGCCCACACGGCGTTGTTGTGCTTCTGCGCGTGGAAGTGGTAATGCGCCAAACCGGTGTGCATCGCGCGGACACAGTCGTTACTGGCGTAATAGACCTGGTCGTGGCGTTTGAGCAACGGGGCAAACGCTTTTGCAACGGGCTTGTCGTTTTCGTCCCACGTGATCACCCCGCCGTGTTCGGTGGCGGTGTCGGCGTGGTCGGCGTCGGCCTGCTTAAACAACTCGGCGACAACGGCCGGTTCGTCCAGCGTCTCGAGCAGCGCCGCAATGACAACCAGGTCTGCGATCCCCAAGGCGTCGGCTTGAGCGTCCAGGCCTTCCTGTCTGGCGGAAACGATTCGATCCCCCGCCTCTTGGCCGCGATAGACGTGCCGCCCGTTCTCGGTTCTTGCACGCACGTAGGCGAGCCATTTCTTCCGCGCCCAGCCGTAGCGGTCCGGCGAGATGCGCGTGATCGCGGGCAGATGCCTGAGCGCGAGCGTTCGGGGCATGTCAATACGGTGCAGGCCCCACCAGTCGGACCACGTTTCCCACCGCGATTGCGGCGTGTGATCGATCAGCGTGAACAGACGCCCGATGCCCTCGCGGTCGGTCGGGTACACGCCGAGCCATCGGTAGCACAGGCACAGCGCATCGCGCAGCGGGTCGGGGCCGTGACGCGCGATATCCGGCCTCACTTGCTCTTTGGCGAGGGCTTCATCCATCGAACCGATTCGGCAGAGCACCGTCCACGCCGCGATGCGCGTTGGCAGATCGACCGGCTCAAACCTGGGCAGAGCGATGTAGTGCAAATAAAGATCGGGCGCGAGCGTTTCGATCGCTTCGATCGCCGAGCGCTCGGGCCTGTCACGGTCCACCATTGTCGTTGAGGGCGCCGCCCAACTGCGTATCAGCCACGGCGTTGCCCGTTCATCGCTTTGCTGCGCCGCCCGCTCGCTGAGCAGCCGGATCATCGGCCAGTCGTCGACCTGCGCAGAGCGCGCGGCCGCGGTCTGCCAGAATCGCTCGGCGTCGGCGTCGAGCATGCGATCGACCGCCGCGGCGCGTACCGCGAGCGGGTGACGCGACACCGCGACCAACTCGAACAACTCGAAGACGCGCTCGGCGGGGTACGCTTGGATCGAAGCGATTCGTCGATGCGTCGAGGCCTGCGGGTCGGTCGCTGCTTCCGGGCCGGGCGGCATGTCGGTCGCGACACATCCGGGGATCACCCATAACGCAAAGGTCATCACGGCGAAGCATACCGATGCATTGAATTGGATCGCGCCGGTGTTTTGAGATAGCCGCATGGCGCCGCGCTGGATTGAAGACGCCGGCTTCGCGATCGAGTCGGTGCGAGACCTCAAGCTTACTTGAACGCCGCGAAACAGTAGTTGGCGAACTGCCCACCCGGGCACTTGCGGTGGATCTGTTCTTCGACCTGATAAAGGCGACCATCGCCCGCAGAAATCCATTTTTTGCCTTCGAACAACCTGATTTTGTAAGTCGGATTGAACTCGGGATCGTTCTCCGTGCCCGGGTCGCGTTGGTGGAGGTAGCCGACAAACATCCCGGCGGCCTTGAGGTCGTCGAGCGTCATGCCGTCGGTGATCTCGCCGCATTCGCCGCAGGAGAAGATGGACGCCTGGTAGGTGTCGGGCGAGCCGTCCAGCGGCGAATCGGGATAAGGGTCCTTGGTCGAGCGTTCGATCAGCTTGATCGTCTTGTTGGCGACGTCGTAGTAGATGACCTGCTCGTTGCCGACCGCCCCGCCGCCGCCGCTGAAGAACAGGACCTTGCCGAGGATGATGACGGCGACAAGCAGCAGCACGACCGCGGCACCGGTCACGACCGCGGGGTTGTTGTTGAGTGTTTCACGCAGGCTCATAACGGGCTCCTGAAGACGCGTTGCCGGGCGAGCCGGCCTGTGAAGAAATGGCGATGCCGCACATTGAGTGGGGTCATGTTAACGCGAGGCTTCGCCGTGGACAAACGCGTATCGGCCTAACGGTACCGCGACGCCCGGTACTGCAGCCGGACCCCCATCGCGTCGTCGGCCAGCCGCTGCAGGTCGCCTTCCTGCAGGTTCGTCGCGTCCACGCCCCGCCGACGGGCGAATAGGCCGCTGAGCATGCCCTCGCTCGGCTCTTCGAGCACGGTGACCTTCATGTCGTCTTCCTTGATCCCCGCCTTGTCGCGGGCGTACTCGATCGCGTCGTCGAGGTAGCCGATCTTGTCCACGAGCTTGGCTTCGAGCGCTTCTTTGCCCTGGAAGACTTCGCCCGTCGCCGCGGCTTCCATGTCGGCCGCGGTGATCGTCTTGTTCGCGGCGGTGCGCCCTTCCTTGACCACCGTCAGGAACGTGTCGTACGACTCGTTGAGCATGTTCTTGACGACGTCCATCGACTCCTTGCCTTCTTCGGTGAGGTTGCCCTGGTCGTCGTACCACTGGATGAACGGGTTGTTGCCGTGGTCCTTGTTGGGCGAGCCGTCGGCGACGACGACGTTGACTTCCAGGCCGAGCTTCTCCATCAGGCCGCCGGCCGCGGGGATGTTCGCCATCACGCCGATGCTGCCGGTGATCGTCGTGCGTTCGCAGAAGATGTAGTCGGCCGGCGCGGCGACGTAGTACCCGCCGCTGGCCGCGAGGTTGCCGAAGCTGGCGATGACCGGGACCTTGGGGTGCTCCTTCTTGAAACGCATGATCGCGTGCCACATCTGGTCGCTCGGGGTCACGTACCCGCCGCCCGACTCGACGCGCAGCACCACCGCGCCCGGCGGGTCTTCTTCGAGCCGGTGGAACGCCTGGCGGGTGAACTCGGCGGTCGGCCCGTCGATCATCCCTTCGATGTGGACCACCACCACACGGTTCTTGTCATTCGTCGGCTCGATCTGGGCGTTGTACGGCCGTTCGTCCAGCCCGCCGCCGAGCGCTTTCGCGATCGCCTTGACCGGGCCGAAGAGGTAGACGTTGAGCGTGATCGACACGAGCAACGCGACCAGCAGCAGGTAGAGCCCGACGCGGACGGCCGAGCTCGAGCCCGAGGGCTGCTGGACGTACACCGCGGGGACGTAACCGGGCGGGGGCGGCGGCGGCGCGGAAGTACCCTTCGGGTCGATCGGCTTGCGCGGCGAGCCGCTGTCTTGGGTCGGTTGCGAGTCGGACATCAAAAGGTCTCCTGGCGGGCGGGTTGTGCGTCCGGCAATCAATGCTACGCACGGCCGGCGGGGTTCGGTCGGTGTTCGGCCGGCGCGGTGGTTGGCGCGTGCCGACTGGGGTATGATCGGTCGATATGAGCCGACACCTGCACATCGATCCGTTCAGCGGGATCGCCGGCGACATGTTCCTCGGGGCGATGATCGACCTCGGCGTCGAGCTAGACGCCGTGCGCGCCGCCCTGAGCAAGCTGCCCGTCGAGCGCCCCTACGACATCACCACCCGGCGCGTCTACCGCCACGGTATCGGCGCGATCGACCTCAAGGTTCCGCTGCTGGATCAAACCGGCCCGCCCAAGGACGTCGTCGGCCACCACAAGCACGGGCACGATCACAGTCATTCCCACGATCACGGGCACGATCACGATCACAGCCATAACCACGGCCACGATCACCAACACTCGCACGATCACGGCCATCATCATCATCACCATCACCACACCGGCTACCGGGAGATCATGGCGATGGTCGAGCAACTGGACACGACATCGCGCGGTCGCGAGCGAGCCGGGCGCGTGGTGACCAGGCTCGCGGAGGCCGAGGCCCGCGTGCACGGCAAGTCGCTGGAGGACATCCACTTCCACGAGGTCGGCGCGGTCGATTCGATCGTGGACATGCTCGGGTCGGTCGTCGCGCTGGAGTTGCTCGAAGTCGATACGTTGTCGTGCGGGCCGTTGCCGATCAGCCGGGGCTTTGTGCGCTGCGACCACGGGATGATGCCCGTGCCCGCGCCGGCGACGGCGTACCTGCTCGCCGGGCTGCCGACGATCGGCGTGGACCGCACCGGCGAGCTGGTCACGCCGACGGGCGCGGCGCTCGTCGCCGGCCTGTGCGAACGTTTCGGGCCCCCGCCGGCGATGACGATCATCGACGTCGGCTACGGCGCCGGCGACCGCGAAACGCCCGACATCCCCAACCTCCTGCGCCTCATGCTCGGCACCACCACCGCGCCCGGCGACCTCGGCCCGCCACCCGCCCCCGCATCCCCAGAACCGCCCAGGCATTGCCCGGGACCACGAATGACACCCGACAAGTCTCGCAACCCCAAGGACCCGCCCCATGAAAATCGGTATGGCGATCGGCATGGCGATCTCCGGCACGATCCTCGCGGTCGTCGTTCTCGTCCTGTTCATGAACAGCCGCCCCGGCGGCGCGGACGAAGGCAGCGGCAACATCACCGACACGAACCTCGCCGAGCAGAAGCTGCCCGACGGCCTGCCGAGCTTCGAGCTCGCCACCAACGACCAGCCCGCCGACGCCGACGCCCTGGTCAAGGCCGGCTCGGAAGCGGACCGGCTGTCGGGCGGCGGGATCGACCTCGAGGAGTACGTCCAACTTACCCAGCCGGTGATCGACACGATGATCGCCGCGGCCGGCGGCTCGCTCGAGCAGGGCTTCATCGACAAGCGCACGCCCGCGAAGCGGTTCGAGTCGCCCGAGGTCAAGAACGCGATGATCGGGCTGCAGAAGGCCGTGAGCGAGCACATCAAGCTGCTCATTGAGCAGGGCCAGTACAACGCCGCCCGCGAGATCGCTTCGGCGTACCACCGGCTGGGCAAGCAGATGTTCGAGAAGAACGTGCGGCTCAAGGCCCGGCAGCGTGGGCTGCTGATCATGCGCAGCGCCGTGCAGAACCTCGGGCGGATCGGCTACGAGGCCAACGCCGACGGCGTGTTCGACGACACGCAGTACAAGGCCATCACCGACGACACGGGCAAGTGGCTCGAAGCGATCAAGCAGATCGACGACACGTGGAACAGCAAGCTCAAGACGACCGAGTCGATTAACGCGGAGAAGGACCTGCCCAACATCAGCGACCTGGTCAAGATCGCCAACGAAGACAAGGACCGCACGTTCCGGGTCTACGCGGCGCTGCGGCTGGGCTACGCGGTCTATGAGCGTGGCGACCCGGGCAACCAGGAGGCGATCAACGCGGCGCTGGACAAGCTCGAAAACAGCGACGACAAGATGGTCGCCGAAGCGGCCAAGGCCGGGCGTTCGATCAAGGACAAGGACGAGTACTACTCGTTGCGATAAGAAGTAGACGCCGATGCAGATCTTGCTGCTGGGTCTTTTTGTCGCGTTGTTTCTGCACGACGCGGCCACCGCCGTCACCGAGCCGATACCCGGGGGCGCGGTGCGGACCGTCGAGGCGATGCCCGCGGACGCCTGGCCCTACCTCGGCCCGCTGCCGGTGCTCGCGATCGTCTTGTTGCCCAAGCTGCTGCTTGCGCTGATCTACCAGGCCGCGTGCATGCGCACCCGGCGCAGGCTCGGCCGGGAAGGCGGGCAACGCGCGCTCGACCGGCTGGAGAAACTGACCTCCGCCCTGCCGTTAGTCCTGCTTGGCTTGTTCGCCTGCGACCTGTCGTTCGGTTACCTGCGCGTGGTGCGTTTGGCCTTGCCGCACACGGTGCTGATCGACGAGCTGGTCGTGCTGCTGCCGACGCTGATGATGGTGTTGCTGAGTTGGTGGTCGTACTACCCGGTCGATCGCCGGCTGCGTGAGGCGGCGATCTTCCGCCACGCCGACGAGGGGAGGCCGATCTACCCGCTGTTGACGCGCGGCGGGTACCTGTCGATGCAGGCCCGCCACCAGTTCGGCTTGCTGTTGCTGCCGCTGCTGGCGGTGTACGCGTGGACCGAGTCGATGGCGCTGCTCGGGCCGGGACACGCCGGTTGGCTGACGCCCAACCAGGCCTACGCGCTCACGCCGTTGGGCGTATTCGGCGTGTTCGTGCTCGCGCCGCTGGTGATTCGTTTTGTCTGGCAGACCGCCCCGCTCGCGGACGGCGAGGTGCGCGAGCGGATGCTCGCGATGTGCAGGCTGCACCGCGTCCGGGTACGCGAGCTGCTCGTCTGGCGCACCGGCGGGGGCATGGTCAACGCCGCGGTCACCGGTTTGGTCCGGCAGGTGCGCTACATCCTCTTGTCCGACGGCCTGCTCGACCAGATGTCGCCACGCACCGTCGAGGCGGTCATGGCCCACGAGATCGCGCACGTCAAGTGCAGGCACATCGTCTGGATGGTGCTCGTTTTGATCGCGTCGCTCGGCCTGATCGAGTTCGTCATGGGCGTGCTGTTTGATGCGGCCCTCTCGGCCTACGCTTGGGAGTCGATGAACATCGTAGGGTCGGCGGGGCCCGCCTGGTTCGACCTCTACGACACAAGCAACAAGGCACTGGTACTCGTCGGGCCGACCTTCGTGCTCGCGATCCTGATCTTCGGTTGGGTGTCGCGGCGGATCGAACGGCAGGCCGACGTCTTCGCCGCCCGCCACCTCGCGCAGTCGGCCGATGACCATAAGCGGCGATACGACAACGCGGGCCAATTGCTCTTCGACGACGATTCGATCCACACGATGGTCCACGCCCTTCAGCGCGTTGCCCAGCTCAATCACGCGTCGGTCCATCGACCGAGCTGGCGTCACGGGTCGATCGCCTGGCGGCAGGCCCACCTGCGTTCGCTGGTCGGGATGCCCGTCCACGACACGCCCGTGGACCGCGTGCTCACGCGGGTCAAGACCGCGGCCCTGCTCGCGCTGGCGGTGCTGCTGCTCACCACGCTCGGCGACGTCGGCGACCTGCCGCGGTGGCTCGGCATATAATGCCCGGCTTTTCACCAGCGAGACCGCGATATGCGTTTCATCAAGATGACCGGACTGGGCAACGACTACGTCTACGTCGACTGCTTCGACCAGCACATCGAGCACCCCGCCCGGCTCGCGCAGGTCGTCTCCGACCGCAACTTCGGCATCGGCAGCGACGGGCTGATCCTTGTCCTCCCGCCGGACCACGGCACCGACGCCGCGGCACGGATGCAGATGTTCAACATCGACGGCAGCGAAGGCCAGATGTGCGGCAACGGGATCCGCTGCGTCTGCAAGATGGTTCACGACCACCAGATCGGCCCGCGGCACGATCAAAACCCGATGCGCATCCAGACCGCGGCGGGCGTGCTCTCGCTCGACTACGACACCGACAGCCACGGCCAGGTCAAGACCGTCAGCGTCGACATGGGCAGGCCCATCCTCGAACCGGCGAAGGTGCCGATCGACGAAGAGGAACTGACCCAGACCGAACAGCCCCAGACCTTCAAGCTCTCGGTGCCCGGCACGACCGAGCGCTTCGACGCGACCTTCGTCTCGATGGGCAACCCCCACGCGGTGATCTACGTCGACCAGGTCAGCGACCAGACCGGCGACGTGCTGCGCAGCTGGGGCAAGGCGCTCGAGGCCCACCCCGCGTTCCCCGAGCGGATGAACATCCACTTCGTACAGGTCCTCGACCAGGACAAGGTGCGCGTGCTGCACTGGGAGCGCGGCAGCGGGCCCACGCTCGCCTGCGGCACCGGCGCGTGCGCCGTCTGCGTCGCCGGCGTGCTGACCGGACGGACCCACGCGACCATCACCGCGCTATTGCCCGGCGGCGACCTGTCGCTGGAGTGGCGCAACGCCCAAACCGACAAGCCCGAGGAGGCAGGCCCGGTGATCATGACCGGGCCCGCGACGGAAGTGTTTGCCGGCGACTGGCCGGGCTAAACAGGTCAGAGCACGAAGCGTGAGCGAGTGGCTCGAATCACCTGGCGTCGTGTCACTCGCTCACGCTTCGTGCCCTGAAGGGCCCGGTCACTTGAGCTGGCGTACCTTGAAGTCCTTGTACGCGCCCCACGTCTCGTAGGTGAACAGGCCGAAGGGCTTAGACTCGAGCACCATGCCGTGCGTGTCGTAGTCGCTGTAGTCGGCGCGATTGACATCGACGATCTGCTTGCCGTCGAGCCAGCAGCCGATCTTTTTGTCTGTCACGCGGATGCGGACGTCGTACCACTTGCCCGTGTCGTAGCCGCCTTCTTTGTAGGTGGTCGTCTTGTTTTCCGAGGCGTTGGCGCCGTCGAGGTTGGAGATGCCGTTGACGACCCCGCCCCACCCGCCGAGCACGAGGCTGACGTGGCCCGCTTCGCCGACCGGGAAGGTCAGGCCGAGGAAGATATCCAGGCCTTCGACACGCTTGGCCTTGAGCGTGAGCTCGTAGTTTTCGAGCGTATCGCCAAAGAGTTGCTTGATGTCGCCGGTGTATTGCACGCCGGTCATCGTGCCCATGTCGAGATTCAGTTCGCCTTCTTTCATGAAGACCTCGCCCTCGCCGCCGAACTGGATCGGCTTCCACGGGCCGAGGTCGTCGCCGATGAGCGCCACGGGTTCGGGCTGTTCGGGCCGCTCGGCTTGTTGCGGGTCCGGCTGTCTTTTTGTGCCGGCGTCGTCCCCTTCGCCGGTTTGCCCGCAACCCGGGGCGAGGATGAAGAAGCAGCACAAGCAAAGCACGGCGGTGGCGTATCGTTTCATCATGGGGACAGTGTAACAGCGCAAGAAAAAACCCCGCCGTGAAGCGGGATTTTTCGTTTCAGGTAGGACAGGCATTCCTGCCTGTCACGAGTTGTCGAGAAGTTTGATGACAGGCAGGAATGCCTGTCCTGCCGCTGTGCTCAGCCCAGCGCCGCCTGGGCCGCGGCGAGCCTTGCGATCGGCACGCGGAACGGCGAGCAGGAGACGTAGTCGAGCCCGACCTTGTGGCAGAAGGCGATCGACGCGGGGTCCCCGCCGTGCTCGCCGCAGATACCGACCTTGAGCTTCTTCTTGACCGACCGGCCCTTCTGGACGCCCATCGCAACCAGTTGGCCCACGCCCGTCGCGTCCAGGGACTGGAACGGGTCCTTCTCCAGGATCTCCTGGGTGATGTAGTCCGGCAGGAAGCTGTTCACGTCGTCGCGCGAGTAGCCGAAGGTCAACTGCGTCAGGTCGTTGGTGCCGAAGCTGAAGAAGTCGGCCTCGGTAGCGACCTCGTCCGCGGTCAGCGCCGCGCGCGGGATCTCGATCATCGTGCCGATCGTAATGTCCAGCTTGCCCTTGAACTTCTTGGCCGTCTTGACGTCGGCGATCGTCTGCTCGGCCTTTTCCCGGAGGATCGCCAGCTCCTTCACCGTGCCCACCAGCGGGATCATGATCTCGGGGTGCGCGTCGATCTTCTTCTTCTGGCAGGCGATCGCCGCCTCGACGATCGCGGTGACCTGCATGGTCAGGATCTCGGGGTAGGTGATCGAAAGCCGGCAGCCGCGGTGGCCGAGCATCGGGTTCGACTCGTGCAGCACGGCGACGCGGGCCTTGACCACGGCCGGCTTGATGCCCAGCACCTTGGCGACCTCGGCGATGCCCTTCGCGTCGTGGGGCAGGAACTCGTGCAGCGGCGGGTCGAGCAGGCGCACCGTCACCGGCAGGCCCTTCATCGCGGTGAAGATGCCCTGGAAGTCCTGGCGCTGGTAAGGCAGCAACTTCTTGAGCGCCTTCTGGCGGTCGCTCAGCGTCTCGGCGAGGATCATCTCACGCATCGCGATGATGCGGTCGCCCTCGAAGAACATGTGCTCGGTCCGGCACAGGCCGATGCCCTGCGCACCGAAGTCTCGGGCACGCTTGGAATCGCTTGGCGAATCCGCGTTGGTGCGGACATCGAGCTTGCGGTACTTGTCCGCCCACTTCATCACCGTGGCGAAGTCGCCGGACAGCTTCGGCTCGATTGTGCCCATCTCGCCGGCAAATACCTCCCCGGTGCTGCCGTCGATCGACAGCACGTCCTTGCGGCCGTAGGTCTTGCCGCCGACCTTGATCTTGCCGGCCTTGGCGTCGATGCTGATCGCGCCGGCGCCGGCGACGCAGCACTTGCCCCAGCCGCGCGCGACGACCGCCGCGTGGCTGGTCATCCCGCCGGTCGAGGTCAGGATCCCCGCCGCGCTGTGCATCCCGTCCACGTCCTCGGGCGAGGTCTCCTGGCGGACCAGCAGGACCTTCTCGCCCTGCTGCGTGCGCTCGACCGCTTCCTCTGCGGTAAACGCCAGCTTGCCGAACGCCGCACCCGGCGACGCGGGCAGGCCGACCGTCAGCGGGGACGCCTTGGCCTTGGCCTTGGGGTCGAACGAAGGCAGCAGCAATTGCGTCAGGTCGTTCGCCGGGATTCGCTTGATCGCGGTCTTCTCGTCGATCAGCTTCTCCTTGACCATGTCGCAGGCGATCTTCACCGCCGCCGCGCCCGTCCGCTTGCCGGTGCGGGTCTGCAGCATGAACATCTTGCCCTTCTCGAAGGTGAACTCGATGTCCTGCACGTCCTTGTAGTGCGCTTCGAGGGTCTTTTTCATCTTCATCAGCTCGCCGTGCAAACGCTTGCCGATGGTCTTGTCGTTCGGGGCCTTCCACTTGTGCATCTGTTCACAGGGGATCGGCGTGCGGATGCCGGCGACGACGTCCTCGCCCTGGGCATTGACCAGGAACTCGCCGTAGAACTTGTTCTCGCCGGTCGAGGGGTTGCGGGTAAACGCGACGCCCGTACCGCAGTCGTCACCCATGTTGCCGAACACCATGGTCTGCACGTTCACGGCCGTGCCCTTGAGCCCGACCATCTCGTTGATCTGGCGGTATCGGATCGCACGCGGGACCATCCACGACTTGAAGACCGCGGTGATGCCCAGTTCCAGCTGCTTCATCGGGTCCTGCGGGAAGGGCTGGCCGGTGTGCGTCTTGATCACCTTCTTGTAAGCCTCGCAAAGCTTGATCAGGCCGACGGTGTCCACGTCGGTGTCCAGCTCCACGCCCTGCTGCTTCTTAATCTTATTAAACTCCGCCTCGAACGCGTGGTGGTCCACGCCCATGACGACGTCGCCGTACATGTTCAGAAGCCGGCGGTAGGCGTCGTAAGCAAAACGCTCGTTGCCCGTCGCGTTCGCCAGGCCAACGACGGCCTCGTCGTTCAGCCCGAGGTTCAGCACCGTGTCCATCATGCCCGGCATCGACTGGGCGGCGCCCGAGCGGACCGAGACAAGCAGCGGGTCGGTGTTGCTGCCGAACTGCTTGCCGTTCTCCTTCTCCAGGAGCTTGACCGCGGCGTGGACCTGGTCCATGAGCCCGGCGGGGAGCTTGCGGCCCTGCTTGTAGTACTGGTCGCAGCACTCGGTCGTGCAGGTAAAGCCGGCGGGCACGGGCAGGCCGATCTTAGTCATGCCGGCGAGGTTGGCGCCCTTGCCGCCGAGCAGTTCCTTCTGATTCGGCTTTCCGTCAACCTTGGTCTTGCCGAAGTAATAGACCATCTTGCCGGCCTTGCCGCTTGCAGCGGCGGCCCTGAGGGTGGTCTTCTTGGTCGTCTTCTTCTTGGTCTTGGTGGCCATGATCGCGCGTGTCCTTTTTGCGGGTGATCAGTCGGTCGATTCGTCAGTCAAATCGGGGGGAACGGCTTGCAACCCCGGCGTCCGAGCCGGGTTGTGAGCCGCGCATTAACACAAATCTCGTCCTCCACTCGGGCTATGGCACCCGGCGGAAGCAACAGATTCTAGTGAGTTGGGCCCTTTCGTCAATTTGACCCGCTGCGTCCCCCACTGCCATGCGGTATTGTGTCCGGCCGGACACGCCCCGACCACCACCACCAACATGCCCACCAAAGTCGCCAAGTTCGGCGGGACCTCGCTCGCCTCGGCCCCGCAGATCCGCAAGATGCAGGACATCGTCCGTGCCGACGGCGGGCGCAAGTTTGTCGTGCCCTCGGCACCCGGCAAACGCGATCCGAAGGACACCAAGGTCACCGACCTCTTGTACCTCTGCCACGAGCTGGCGAGCAAGGGGTTGCAGTTCGACGACGCGTGGGACCCGATCTGCGCGCGGTTCCGCGGGATCGTCGCCGAGCTCGGGTTGGGGCTGGACCTCTCGCCGATGCTCGACGAGGCGGAGGCGACCATAGCGGACCACGGCCGGCGGGGGCTGGGCCCGGACTACGCGGCGAGCCGGGGCGAGGCGATCAACGGCCGGATCATCGCCGAACTGCTCGGCTTCGAGTACGTCGATCCGACGGAACTGATCTTCTTCAACGAGCGCGGTCGGCTGGATGAAGAGCGGACCTACGCGACCATCGCCGAGCGACTCAGCGACTCGGCCGGTGCGGTCGTGCCGGGGTTCTACGGCCTTGGCTCCGATGGCAACGTCAAGACCTTCAGCCGCGGCGGGTCGGACGTGACCGGCGCGATCGTCGCGCGCGGCGTCGGTGCCGAGGTGTATGAGAACTGGACGGACGTGCACGGCCTATTGATCACCGACCCGCGCATCGTGCCGGGCGCCTACACGATCGAAGCGGTGACGTACCGCGAGCTGCGCGAGCTGTCGTACTCGGGCGCGCGCGTGCTGCACGAAGAGGCGGTGTTCCCCGTCCGCGAAGCCAACATCCCGGTCAACATCCGCAACACCAACGACCCCGAGCACCCCGGCACGCTCATCGTCGCCGGCGACCACCCGCGCGCGAAGCAGACGTATCAGATCACCGGTATCGCCGGCCGGAAGGACTTCACGATCATCCAGATCGAAAAGTCGATGATGAACAGCGAGATCGGCTTCGGCAAGCGCGTGCTCGAGGTGCTGGCCAACTACCACATCAGCTTCGAGCACATCCCCTCGGGCATCGACACGCTGAGCCTGGTGATCGAAGACACCGCGTTGGAGGACAAGCTGGACGACGTGGTCGAATCGATCCGCGCCGCGGTCAAGCCGGACAACATCGACATCGACAACAACCTCGCCTTGATCGCCACCGTCGGCCGGGGCATGGCCAAGCTGCCGGGCACGTCGGCGAAGCTGTTCGGCGCGCTGGGCAGCGCGGGCGTCAACATCCGCATGATCGACCAGGGGTCCAGCGAGATGAACATCATCGTCGGCGTCGATACGGAGGACTTCGAGAAGGCGGTGCAAGCGATCTACAGCGCATTCGTCGCGGAAGACAGCCGGCCGAGGACCATCGATTAGAAAGCACGCATGGACGCCCGTACCGTCGAATTCTTCGTGCTGATCGCGGTCAATGCCCTTTCGATCCTCGCGGGCTTTGTTGCGCGCAAGCGCGGCTGGCTGCACGAAGACGTCAGCCGGAAGGTCCACTGGGTCACGATCGTCGTCCTGTGGAGCACCGCCGGCTTCTTCGCGCTGTGGAAGCTCACACCCAACCCCGCGAACGTCTGGGTGCTGGCCATCGAGCCCTTGCTCGTCGTCGTCCCCGCGTTCCTCATCATCCCGCTGGGCAAGGCGATCAAGCTCCGGCGGGACCAGGTCGGCGTGCTCGCGCTCGCGGCGGGGCTGCGCAACTCAGGCTTCGCGCTCGGCGCGTTCCTCGCCTACGCCATCCTGCCCGTCGGCGATCTCCTGCGACAACAGACAGGCGACGACGGCGCGCTCTCGCAACAGCAGGTCGATGCGTTGTCCATCAGCGCGCTGGCGTATGGCATGCTTATCGTCATGACCATGTCCATGGCCGTCGTCATCTTCCTCTTCCCGCTGGTCCAGCACCTCAGCGTCCACCGCAAGGACGACGAGACGATCGGGCGGATCATCTACAAGAGCTTTATCGATTGGAAGGCGATGCTCTTCTACGCCGCCGCCGCGGGCATCACGCTCGCGTACCTACGGGTGCCGGTGCCGGCGTTCGTCGATGGCTGGAGCATCAAGCTCGGGTTCGAGTGGAACCTGCTGAAAGTGCTTGTCTTCGTCGGCTCGGCGACGGCGTACTTCGGCATCGGCCTGCGCCTGCACGTCGATCAGCTCCGGCTGCACCTCAAGTCCCACATGCTCGTCGCGGGCGTGAAGTTCGTCGCCACCCCGCTCCTGACGCTCGGGCTCGTGCTGGTCGCGTCGAACCTCGGCGTCGCGCCCCCGCCCGCGATGCTCAAGCAGACGTTCGTGCTCATGGCGTTTATGCCCGCCGCGATCCAGAGCGTGATCGTCGCCAACCTCTTCCACCAGGACGCGCGGATGGCCGGGAGCATCTGGTTCGTGAACACCGTGCTGTTCGCGGTCGTGGTGCTGCCAACGATCCTGCTCGTCGTGCCGATGCTCTGACCCAACGCGTACGCCGCTGGCCATCGACGTGACGCGGGCGACGGGTTGCGTGGACGCGCCGGCGTGACGAAGCACCGTGGCGATCGCGGGATTCGCGTCGATGCAGACCGTTGCTAGAATCTCACGCATGGCCGCGACCCTGGACAACCTCATGGAAACCGCCAGCCAAGCGTTGGCCGAGATGGACTACGCGCGCTGCGAGGCAAGGTGCGTCGAGGCGCTCGAACAGGCTCGGGCAGGCGAGGACTGGGTCACGGCCCAACGCGTGCTGCTGCCCCTGCAGGAGGCCCGTCGGCAAAAGCGGCAAACCGCGATCGACGGGCTGATCCTGCTCGGCACGCCGGAGAAAGCCGCGGGTCTGCAATCCCTGATCGCCGACGAGCGTTGCGGCTGCGTAATGCTGACCCGGCCGTACACCGCGGAGGACGCCGCGAAATTGGACGCGTGGATCCGCGGCACTCACCGCGCGATCGAGGTGGGCTACGCCGACAACGACGTCGACGCCGACACGTGGCGTATCGCTACGTTTCGCGGCGCTGAAGCACAAGCCGATCTGCCCGCGCCGGATCGCGCGTGGGTGGGCCGGTGGGTCGATCCGCTGACGGTCAAGCCGCCGACGCCCGCGCACTGGTTCATGCGTGCCAGCGAAGCGCTCGGCGACGCGGCGATGGCGCGTGTCGATGCGCCGCTGGGCAGCGTGGAGCGGTTCAACGCGCTCGACGAAGCGCTCGCGTCCGCGGGCGACCACGAGTTGCTGCACCAGCGGCTGGGCGAGGCGGCCAAGGCCCTGCAAGAGGCCCGCCGATGATCGACGCGTCCACCGCGAGCCGTCAACGCGGCGTCCGTGTGCTGGGGGTCGGCTTCGGCGTCGTCTTCGTGTTGCTGTGTGTCGTGGCGCTCGTCGGGTACCTCGGCGTGCAGGGCGTGCCGTCGTACTACACCGATCAACTCAACCGCATCAGCGCGATGTCCGATCAAGAGCGCGAGGCGATCAGCAAGAACTTCGAGGCCGGCATCGCCAACGGTTGGACCGACGCGGGCCCGAGCATGCCCAAGACCGAGGCGGACTTGTACGGCCACCGCCGAACGATCGAGATCCCGTACGACGAACTGAACGTCTGGCTGGCGGATCAAGGCACCGCGATGCTCCAGCAGATCGGCATCAGCCTGCCCGACTCGGTGAAAGGCGCGATGGTGGACTCGGCGGGCGAGGGCCTGCTGCGGATCAGCTGCGACGTCGAGCGCGGCCAACGCCGGCAACTCGTGTCGATGACCTTCGCGGTCGCGGTGTCGGAGGACGGCGTCGTCACGAGCACGCTCGAAGGCGCCCGCGCCGGGCGGCTGCCCGTGCCGACCGCGGTGGCGCGCGACATGATCGCGCAGCGCGGCGACGGCGGCGGGCTGATGGTCGGGCTCACCCGCGGCGAGCCGGTCGGACCGGTCCAGTTGCCGATCGACAAGGCCCGTGACGGCCGGCTGATCGGGCTGCAAATCGAGCAGGACAAGCTCGTGGTCACCCGCGAAACCGTCCGGCCGAAGTAACAGGGTTGACCCGCAGAGTACCAAGAGACCGGGGGCACGCGTCATCGATTTCGTGCCGCTGCCCCACGCGTTGTGCCCGAACCGGCCTACAATCAGCTGATTTATAGGATGCCCGCGATGACGCTTACGAACACACCCCGCCGACTCGTCGTCGCCATCACCGGCGCCAGCGGCGCGGTGTACGCGCACCGGCTGGTCCAACTCGTCGTCGCTCAGGGCATCGAGACGCACCTGGTCGTGTCGCCCCTGGGCCAACGCCTGCTGCACGACGAGCTCGGCCTGGAGGGCCTGACCCCCGCGGGCCTCGCGACGCTTGCCGGCCTGCCTGAGGGCAAAGACAAGCCCGACCATTTGGTCCTGCACAACTTCCGCGACGTCGGCGCAACGATCGCGTCGGGTTCGTTCAAACACGACGGCATGGTTGTCGTGCCCTGCTCGTCCAACTCGCTGGGCGCGATCGCGTCGGGCGCCGGGCAGAACCTCGTGCACCGCGCCGCGCACGTCACGCTCAAGGAACGGCGGAAGCTCGTGCTCGTGCATCGCGAGATGCCACTGTCGCTGATCGACATCCGCAACATGCAAACGGTGACCGAGGCGGGCGCGGTCGTGTGCCCCGCCCAGCCGGGCTTCTACATGCTGCCGCAGTCGATCGAGGACTTGGTCGATTTCGTGGTCGGCCGGGTCCTGGACCTGGTCGGTGTCGAGCACGACTTGAACATCCGCTGGAGCGAGAAGGTGCGGGTTAGGAGTTAGGCGTTGGGAGTTGGGAGAAAAGCTTCAAGCCCGCGGGGTGCCGGCTTTGAGGCACGCCGCGCGGATCACGCCAAACAACAAGACCGCGCTCACCGCTAAACTAACCGCATGTCCACCGCCCCGCCGCTGCCGCTGCCGCAACAACTCTTAGCGGTCGCGCGCGACATCAAGCTCAGCCACACCGTCTTCGCCCTGCCCTTCGCGCTGCTCGCGACGTTCCTCGCCGCGGGCTGGGCGGAACGTGCCCCGCGCGTCGGTGAGTTCTTGTTGATCCTGCTGTGCATGGTGACGGCACGGACCTACGCGATGGCGGTGAACCGCTGGGCTGACGCCGGGATCGACGCGCAGAACGCGCGTACCGCGGCACGCGTCTTGCCCAACGGGCTGGTTTCCAAGCCATTCATGGCCGGGGTTTGTGTTGTTAACGCGATCTTGTTCGTTTCCGTGGCGGCCTGTTTTTTTTTCGCGTACGACAACGCCTGGCCCGTCATCCTCTCGCCCTTGGTGCTGCTCGTTCTCGGCGGGTACAGCTACACCAAGCGGTTCACCTGGGCCTGCCACGCGGTGCTCGGCTTCGCGCTCGCGATCAGCCCGGTCGCCGCGGCGATCGCGATCGAGCCGGGCTACCTCGCGCGTCCGACCATCTGGCTGCTGATGGCGATGGTGTGGTGCTGGGTGGCGGGCTTCGACATCCTTTACGCACTCCAGGACACCGAGGCCGACCGCGAGCTCGGGCTGTACTCGATCCCGTCAAGGCTTGGCGTCGGGCCGGCGTTGTGGATCAGCCGGGCGTTGCACGCGGCCTCGGCCGGGGCGCTGATCGCGGTCGCGCTGGTCGCGGTCCAGCTCGGTGTGCTGTTCGTGATCGCCGCGGGGTTGACCTGCGGGCTGCTGCTGATCGAACACGCGCTGGTCTGGGGCGGGCGCACGCATCAGCTCAATATGGCGTTTTTTACGGTCAACGGCGTCATCAGCGTCGCGCTCGGCGTCGCGGGGATCGTCGACGTGCTGACCGCGTCGTGACTAATCGCTGGATCTTACGTACGCCGGCGCCGGTTGCGCGAGGTTCGGGCCGGCCTCGTGTTGCGCTTTCGCGTTAGACGGCGCGCTCTCAATGCCCGCGCCCGCCGCGACGCGGACGCGTTGCCACCGCCTCCTTGCCGTGAGCAGCAGCAGCGCCGCGGCGCTGGCGTAGATCGCCAGCGTCATCCCGACGATCGTGCGGGTGTGCCCCGCCATGGACAGCGGGACCATCTCCCGGTCGCCCAGGCTGTCCAGGTCGCTGACCAGCATCGCCGAGCCGGTGTAAAACGCCGCGGCGGGGAACGGCACGGCGAGGTACAGGCGCGACCGGCCGCCGAACGCGGACCAGACCACGATCATCGTAAGGAACGGCACCACCCAGAAGATAAACAGCGCCATGACGAACACCCGGTCGCTGAACTGCTCGCGCACCTGCTGCACCGTGATCAACACGGCCGCGAACAGCGCGAGCAACGCGCCGACCTCGAGTACGCCGTTGCGCACCTCGATCCGGCCCGCAGACACCGCCGCCTGGTACACCGCGATGAAACCCAGGCAACTCATCAAGACACACGCGATCGCCAACGGCAGCGAACTCGCCGCGTCGTCCGACCACGCCAGCTTCAACTGCCCGCGCTTCTTCGCCCGTCGCAGCGCCATCACCGACTGGTGCCAGCCCGGGGTCGCGAGGTGGATCACCAGCGCCGCGACGACGCCCGACACGGCCTGGGTGATGAACAGCACGATGAAGACGGCGTAAGCGGGCGATCGGGACAGCAGACCGTCCGTCGCCGTCTCCGACAGGATGTTGAACAGCCGGTCGCTGCGCAAGACCGGCTGCACCGAGCCGACCAGGAAGAACTGCGAGACCGCGAAGAACAGGATCGCGTAGCCCTTGGAGAACGGCAGCCGCCATTCACCCAGCCACTTGCGGTACACGATGACGTAGAGCGAGATCAGCGCAAACGCCTGCACGGCGAGGGAAAAATGAACCGGCTGGACCTGCATGCCGAAGAAGCTGACCGACATGTAACGCTGGTAACGGATGCCGGCGACGAAACCCTCGATGGAGTCCTGCGGCAGGATGTGCTGCATAACCAACCCATAAAACACCGGCCGCGCGGTCAGGTGCTCGAAGAAGGTGAAGCCGGCATTGCTGATCTGCGGCAGCGCGAGGTAGAGCACGACGATGAGCCCCTGCGAGACGGTGCCCGCGCGCCAGGGCTTATCGACGATCATCCCCGCGACCAGGCCGGTCATGTGGTAAACGACCGCGGAGCTGATGAAGACGAGGTAGAACTTGAAAAGGACGAGGAAGGACATCTGCCCGACCCACGCGGCGTAGAAGACGAACGGCAGCGTGATCGCGAACAAGCAGTACTCGCGGATCGGCAGGCCGACGAGCATGCCGATGATCTTCGCGCTCGGGCGCATGGGTGTGAGCCGCTGGTAATCGAGCAGGCGGTACGTGCGTTCACGCGCCATGCCGCCGGCCACCGCGCCCGTGCCCATGACCATCAGGATGATGCCCTGGAGGATCAGCAGCGGCACGATCGCCTCGCGCGAGGCCTCGGCGGGCGTCGTGTTCGGGGCGCGCTCGGCGATGTTTTTCGCGACAACGATGTAAAGGAACGTGCACGCGACGATCGTGACCAGGCCCCAACTGATCGCCTGCTGCGGACGCAGCCGTGAGCGGACGCCTCGGACAACCAGCGGGTTTTCCCACAGCTTCCAGCCGTTCACGCGACCTCCATCGAGTCGAGATTGAGCATGATGTCTTCGACGTTGAAGCGCTTCTCGACAAAGCGCGTCACCGGGACGCCCCCGCCGACGAGGAACGCGAGCAGGCGGGGCAGCTCGCTCTGGTCGCCATCGAACTCGACGAGCACGGTTTTCCCCTTGACCTCGACGCCGACCACGCCCGGGCGGCCGATGACCTGCGCGGCCGCGCCCGCCGCCCCAAGCGGACAGTCGATCTCGATGACGCGCTTGGGCTGCATCCGCGTGACGATGTCGTCGATCGTGCCGGACAGGACCATCCGGCCCTCGCGCATGATGCCGATCGAGTCGCACATGTCCGCCAGTTCGGTGAGGATGTGCGACGAGACCAGCACGGTCTTGCCCTCGTCGGCCAATCGCCGGAGGATGCGCCGGAACTCGATCCGCGCGACCGGGTCAACCCCGCTCGCCGGCTCATCCAGCAGCAGCACCCGCGGCGCGTGCAGCATCGTCTTCGCGAGGACGACCCGCTGCATCATCCCGCGTGACAGCGTCTTGCCCTTGACATCGCGCTTGGCGCTCATGCCCACGCGGTCCAGGCACTCGGCGATGCGTTGCTTGCGTTCACTCCGGCCCAGGAAGTGCGACGCCGCGAACATGTCGAGCATCTCCCAGACCTTCAGGTCCTCGTGCACGGGCGCGAGGTCGGGCATGTAGCCGAGGATCGCGTGGACCTCGTCGGGGGACTCGGCGGCGTCGATGCCGCCGACGCGGACGTCCCCGTAGGTCGGCTGCTGCAGCGTCGCGAGCACCCGGATCGTCGAGGTCTTGCCCGCGCCGTTTGGTCCGATCAGGCCGAAGACCTGCCCTGCGGGGATATCAAGCGACAGATCGTGCACGGCCGTGAAGCCGTCGTAATCGACCCGCATGTCGGCAGTCTGAATCATCACGCACGCACCGGAGGGAGGCTAGAGGATGATACGTGCGGCGAGCGCGTCGGGTTGCATCAATCTTTAGATGGGGCGAGCGTCTCGCCCGCCGTCAGGTCGCTGGCCGGGATCACAACACTTATTCAAGGCTTCGCCTTGACAGCGGGCGAGACGCCCACCCCAGCTGACCATCACGCGTTGATCAGCGGCAGGCACGTCCGGTCCACCGCCTCGGCGACGCGGGCGAGCGAGCCCATCAACTCGGCAAGCACCGCGGGCGTGATCGACTGCGCGCCATCGGTCATCGCGTGGGCCGGGTCCTGATGGCACTCGATCGCCAGGCCGTCGCAGCCCGCGGCGATCGCGGCCCGCGACATGTCCGGCACGAGGTAGGCGTGTCCCGTGCCGTGGCTGGGGTCGACCACGATCGGCAGGTGGCTTCGCCGCTTGAGTGCCGGCACGGTGGCCAGGGGCAGTGTGTTGCGCGTGTGGTCTTCGAACGTTCGGATGCCGCGCTCGCAGAGGATCACGTTCGGGTTGCCCGCCGCGAGGATGTAGTCCGCCGCCTGCAGGTACTCGTCGATCGTCATCGCCATGCCGCGCTTAAACAGCACCGGCTTACCCGATTCGCCGACCGCTTCGAGCAGCTTGAAGTTCTGCGCGTTGCGCGTGCCGATCTGCAGGCAGTCGGCGTACTTCGCGACCAGCGGCACGTCCGCGGGCGTCAGGACCTCGGTCACGATCGGCAGCCCCGTCGCGTCGCGCGCGGCGCTGAGCATCCTCAGACCGTCTTCGCCGTGCCCCTGGAACGCGTAAGGATTCGTGCGCGGCTTGAACGCCCCGCCACGCAACGCGTGGGCACCGGCCGCCTTCACTTGCTGCGCGATCTCGATGATCTTGTCTTCGCCCTCGACGCTGCAGGGCCCGGCGATGACCGGCACGTTCGCCCCTCCGAACACACAGCTCTCGCCCTCGCCGACGCGCACCAAAGTCCTTTGCCCGGCGGTCGTCTCGACCGCGGCCATTTTGTACGGCGAGAGCACCCGGAGGATGCGATCGACGCCGGGCACCTGCTCGAACTTGCTCGAATCTTTCAAGCGGTCGTCGCCGATCACCGCGACGACGACCAGGTCGGTGCCCTGGATCGGCTGGGGTTTGAGTCCCGCTTCGAGGACGAGTTCAGACACGGTCTGGACCTGTTGCGGCGTTGCGTCGGCTCGCATCACGATGATCATGGCAGGCTCTCCAGGCTGGCGGATCGGCAGTCGCCGAGGGATGATCGGATTCCAACAAAAAACCCCGACACGTCGGTGTCAGGGCGGGGTTCTATCCGGGGCGGGACGCGGCGGCTAGATGGCACCTGACACGGCGTTGAGCCGGTCAAACCAGAAAAAGCCATCGAAATAAAAGCTCGCGGTCCGCATGCCATAAGTATCGCCCGTGTGAGCGCAAAGTCAAGGGCACGCCGACGACACCTCGGCGGCCGCGCCCGTCTCGATCTCGGCACGCACCAGCCAGGGGTACGCCGCGGGGTCGTCTGGGTCGCGCAGGGTCGGGTGCTGCTCGAGCACGGCCTTGGTGTCGGCCCGTTGCCCGCCGCCATCGAACGCGATGACCTGCCCGCGGTAGCTCTTCTCGAAGACCGGGCGCGGGACGAACTCGATGCCGACCTGCGGGTCGGCGATCACGACCAGGTGCGGGCGGACCTCGATGATCGTGACCATGTGCAGGCGCGCGGCTTCGTAACGCAGCGGCGTGAGCATGGGCGTCTGGTACTTGGCGAGTTGGTCGAACGTTGGCTCGAGCAGGCGTGGCTGAATATCGGTATCGGCGAGTTTCTCGTTCAGGCCGTTGAGCGCGCGCAGCAGCGTCGCGCCGCTGCCGGCGCGCGTCTCGGTCAGCTCGGCCATCTCCGCTTCGCTGGTATCGATGCCGAGCATGCGCAGGGAGGTCGCGCACGCCGCGGGGACACAGGAGTAGTCCTGCGATTGTTCGACGAAGTATCTGTCGCCGCTTTGAGTGAACGCGTTGGTCGGCGTGGGGCGCAGCATCCAGAGCCCGCCCTGAACGAAGTATCCGAAGCCCAGACACATGCCCAGGACCATCACCGCGCGTTGCCGGCGAACCATCGCCTGACGCCAGCCGACGCCGAGCACGAAGACGAACAGCGGCGCCGCACCGATGCCCTCGAGCCGGGCCAGCGCGGTGAGCGGGATGAGTTCGACGGCGACCGCGGGGTGGTGGATCAGCACGGCCCAGCCCAGGAGCAGCAGGAACACCGCGCCGATGACGCAACAACGCCGAACCGGGTCGGCGATCGCCGCCGCGCGTTGACCGGCCAGCCACGCGACGGGCAGCACTGCGAGTACCGCGATGAGCCATACGATCGAGCCGGGCATCGATTCGCCCTCCGGCGTCGGACACGCGGACGCGCGCCGACCCGGTCAAGGTCGGGCCGATCGGTCGATGACTTTCGGGCAACAATCGCCAATAAATCAAGAAAAAAAGTAACCGGCTGCACAAACCGAACCGGTCAGGGCAACAAGCCTTCGGGGACCGGCACCGCCTTGCCGTCGTGGTCGATGCAGACGATGGTCGTCTCGGCGGTCATCAGCAGTTCGCCACCGCGGCGCAGCTCGTAGGTGTGCTCGACCTTGACGCCGGCGCACGGCAGGCCGACGACGTGCAGCTCGAGCTCGTCGTCGTACCTCGCCGGCTTCCTGTAGCGGATACTCAGGCGAGCGACGGCGAAGAAGATGCCGTTTTCCTCGCAGTCGCGGTAGTTCGCACCCTGGGCGCGCAGCAACTCGGTCCGACCGATCTCCATCCACACCGGGTAGGCGGAATGGTGCGCGATCTTCATCGGGTCGCACTCGACGTAACGCACGCGCAGCGGGACGACCACGCGGTCGGGCCGGTCTTGATGAGTCGTGTCTTGCATCGCGGGGCGATGATAGCGGTGTGCCGTGACGATGGGAAACTCGGTGATAGCGTGGGATGTGCGTCCCACCTTGGGGTTGGCGCGCATCAAAAACGCCGAGCGGCGCGGGGCCGTTCGGCGCTTCCTTCTCAAATGAATTGCCGTGGCGGGCTAGGCGTCACTCCGTGTCGGTCGGGACGTCCGCGGTGCCGGTGGGTCGGTCGGCCGGGTTGTTGAGTTCGGCGAACTCGGCGTCGGTCGCGACGCGCTCGGCGAGCGCGGCCTCGGCCCGCGCCTGCGACGCCAGCTCACGCAGGTTCGATGCGGCCAGGCGTTCGCGCTCGGCGTTCTGCTCTGCCTGTTGTGCCAGTCCCAAGGCGAGCTTCGCCTCGTCGATCAACGACTGGGCGGTCGCCTCGGCCTGGGCCGCGGCCTGGGCGGCGCGTTCGGCCTCGGCCAGCGCGCTTTCGTGCTGCCGGCGGGCCAGTTCGGCCTGCTCGGCGCCCTTGTCCGCCTGGGCCTGGGCGACCCGCGTCTGCTCCGCTTTCTCCGCCGCCACGTCCGCCAACCGCCGAGCGATCTCCGCCGCCTGGCGCGCCTTCTCCGCCGCCTGCTCGGCCGCCTGGGCCTGCCTGGTCGCCATCGCCGAAAGCTCGGTCGCGTGGCTCGCGGCCTGCTCCTGCCGCTCGGCGGCCTGCTCGATCTTCACGATCGACTGCTCGTGGGCCTGGACAAACTGATCCGCGTCGAACTGCGCCGCTTCCGCCACTTCCGCCCGCGCCGCCGCCGCACGACGCTCGCGCTCGGCCTGCTCGGCGGCGATCTTCGCCAGCCGCTCGGCCTCGCCCGCCTGCCCGGCGTACCACGCGGCCTGCTGCTGCTTTTCGTCGGCGATCTGACGCGTCACGTTCGCCCGCGCCACCTTCTCGGGCGACGCTTTCATCACGTAGTACGGGTCCTCGACCTGGTCGGCGATGCGGTACGGCTTACGCAGGTGCCGCATCGACGTGGTGAAGTACAGGTAGCCGTCCGGGCCGAACGCCAGCGAGTCGGGCCACTTCAGGCGCGGGTCGGCGACGAAGGTCTCGATCGCGCCGTTGGGCCGGCGCACGATGATCGCGTCGCGCTCGATCGCGGCCATGTACAGGTTGTCGTCCGCGTCCAGCCACATGCCGTCGACGACCGAGCCGGTCGGGCCGAGGTCCTGGATCGAGGCGGAACGCTGCGCGTCGGACGTCGTGGTGTCACGCAAGACGTCGGTCGGGACGCGGTAGATGCGCCGGCCGGTCATCGCGTGGTAGTACAGCCACCGGCCGTCGTGCGAGAGCTCGAGGCCCGACACGTTGACCTGCGGGACCAGCCCGGCGAAGCTGCGCCACTCCTTGGAACCGACGCGTGCGATCACGCCCGCGTCGGCGGTCGTGCTCGGGTCGCCGAGCAGGACGTGGTGGGTCTGCCGGGTCTTGAGATCGACGACGTAGATGGTGCCGCGGGCCGAGTCGGCGATGTAGGCCGTCTGCGACTTGTTGTCCACGCGGAAGTCGCTGAGGTAGCTGGAGCGCGTGAAGTCACGCTTGTGGTCGAAGTAAAAGACCTGCGCGATGCTGTCGTCTTCGAGGTTGATCTTAAACAGCTTGGGCCCGGCGGTGACGACGCGGTCGCGCGTGCCGGGGTTGCCCGCGTCCAGCACCCACAGGTAGTTGTCGGCATCGACGTACATCGCCTGGGCGCAGACGAACCCGCGCAGCGCCGACGGGCCGGACTTCCCGTCCCACCCGTTCCAGTACGCCGAGGGGTAGGGCCGCAGCGTGCCGTCGGGCGACACCTCGGCGACCGACGGGCTCGGCCGATCGTTCCACCACGGGAAGGCCACGAAAACCCGGCCGTCGTGCGAGACCGCGATACCGGTCGGCTGCTGGTTGTCGAAGGCCGCGACCTCGACGACGAGCTTGTCCCACTTGGGCTCGAAGCCCGGCGGCGTGCCGTGGCCCGCGGTCAGCCGGTGCTGGCAACCGCTGAGCAGCCAGACCGCGGCGAGGAGGAAGGCCGCGGTAATGACCCCGCGTGCCCAGTAAAAACGAGTCAACGATAAGTTGCGATTAAACATACGACCTCTCCCGCCGGATGGGCGTGAACATCGGTGATGTGGGTCGTATCGTGTGTTCGTGCGGCGCGGTTAAGGTCCGCGCGTGATACACAAATCCACCGTCTGGATAAGGCTCAATCCGCTTGGTTATTCGACCGTGCCGAAGATGCGGTCGCCCGCGTCGCCCAGGCCAGGGAGGATGTAGCCCTTCTCGTTGAGCTGGCGGTCGATCGCGCTGGTGGTAATCGGCACGTCGGGGTGGTCGGCCTGCAGGCGCGCGATCCCTTCGGGCGCCGAGACGAGCGAGATGAAGCGGATGTCTTTGCAGCCGCGCTGCTTGAGCACGTGGATCGCCGCGGATGCGCTGCCGCCGGTCGCGAGCATCGGGTCGACGAGCAGCGCGACGCCGTCGGCGATGTCGGCCGGGAGCTTGACGTAGTAGCTGACGGGCTTGAGCGATTTCTCGTCGCGGAACATGCCCAGGTGCCCGACCTGCGAGCCGGGGATGAGCCGGGACATCCCCGACGCCGGGCCGATGCCCGCGCGCAGGATCGGCACGACGGTGACCGGGCCGGCGAGCTGCGCGCCTTCATACGGCTCCAGCGGCGTGTTCACGGTGTGCGCCCGCCGCGGCGCGTCGCGCAGCGCCTCGTACGCCAACAGCTCGCCCAGGCGCTCGGCGATCGCGCGGAATCGCCAGGTGTCGGTATCCAGGCTGCGCAGCTCGGTCTGCAGGTGCACAACCAGCGGGTGATCGATCAGGTAGACGTTGTCGGCCATGGCTTGTTGAACCCCTTGCCAGACGCAGGCGCTTAAGCGTAACAAGTCGGCTCGGCGGTGTGGTGAGCAGGGACCACGCGCGCGGATCGGTTCACCTCGGGTGGCACGGGCGGGACGCGCGTGCCACCTCAAATGTCGCGCTGTACCTCATCGACAAGGCTTGGCGGGACCCCGATGCCTGCGACGAAGACTTCACCCAGATACGCGCGTGCCGGCTCGGCTTCGAATCCGCGCTTTCGCGCGACGAACGTCGCCGTCGCGTCCGCGATCACCGTCGGCTCGGACGCTTGCCCGCTGTCGCAATCCAGACCCGAAGGCACATCGACCGCCAGCACCAACGGCCCGTCGCCACCCGCGCGGCGCGGTGCGCTCGCGTTGTTCATCGCTTCGATGACCGCCGCGGCGTGCGGGCGCAGCCCGCGCGACGCCTCGAAGCCCGTGCCCAGCAGCGCGTCGATCAGCACGTCCGCCGACGACCAGTGCGGCGACTGCTCAGCGAGCGATTGCGCATCGTCCACGCGCATCAGTTTCACGCCCATGTGCTGACAGATGTCGAAATTGATCTTCGCGTCGCCCTTGAGCGTTGCGGGGTCGGCGGCGAGGTAGACCACGACGGTGCGGCCGGCGTTGCGCAGGTGCCGCGCGATGACCAAGCCGTCCCCGCCGTTGTTCCCCCCGCCGCAGACGATCGCCGCCTTGTTCCCGCCGACCGCTTCGAGCACGCCGGCCGCGATGTCGGTCGCGTTGATGCCCGCGTTCTCCATGAGCACGACACCGGGGATGCCCAGGCGTTCGATCGCGAGTTGATCGACCCGGCGGGACTGGTCGCGCGAGAGCAAAGCCGCCGGCGGTTGTGTTGGCGTGTCTTTCATCACGCAGGCAAGCTAGAGAAGTTCGAGCACCGGGGCAAGCGCCGCGGCGCGTTCGGGCGTGAAATCCCAACAAATACCTTGCGATACGCCGCGCGTCGCGAATAATGGAGTTGCATCTCAGGAGGTTCGTCCATGGTCTGTCTGTCAGCCCGCAGCGTCTTCACCGCCGGCTTGTTGTCCGCGGGGCTGTTTGCCCTGCCCGGCTTGCCGGCGTTGAGCATGTCGTACACCGTCCTCGCGTACCCGGGCATGTCGGTGCCCGTGCCCGGCGAGGACCTGGTGATCCAGCAGGTCTTCCCGCCCGGGTTCCTGGGCAGCGACGCGGCGCCGGTCATCAATGCCAACGGCGACATCGCGTTCTGGACCGAGTTGGAACAGAGCGTCGGCGGCGCGAACTTCGGCGACGCGGTCTGGTCGTACAAGGGCGGCGCGCTGGCACCCGTCGCCGTCGCGGGCGACGCGGTACCGGGCATCGCGGGCGCGACGTTCCGGGTCAACCTGTCCCGCCGGGTGATCCTCGACAACGCGGGCAATATCGCGCTCGGTGCCGAGCTGGATACGCCCAGCGGTTTCGCGCGCGGGATGTTCGTCGGCGGCACCTCTCCGCTGCGCACCGTCGTCGCCGACGGCCAAACCGTCCCGCAGGTGGACCCGCTCTCGCCCGCGTTCGGCTTCGAGTTCGACGGGCTTGGCTTCGGCGGCAACTTCCTCTCGGCCTACGCCGGCGACGACTTCGTCTTCAACGCCAACAACCTCGCCTTCAGCGCCCGCATCGCCGACCCCAACTCCAACGCCGCGTTCAACCCCGCGCTCTACGTCGAAAGGGACTCGTTCGCGCCCAGCGGCCTGGACCTGATCGCCCGCAGCGGCAACGACACCAGCTTCTTCCCGCAGGCACGCGTCGCCGCGGTCAGTTCCAACGGCGAGGCGATGTTCCGCACCACCGTGACCCCCAACGATAGCGGCAACTTCACCGCGATCGCCACCTACAACCAGGCCGACATCAGCTACATCGCCCGCAGCGGCAGCGACGCGGGCGGCGACCTGAGCTTCACCGGGGGGTTCACGACCCTGCCCGGTTTCAACGCCGCGGGACAGGCCGCCTTCGTCGCCAACCTCTCCGAGGGCAGCGGCTCGGGCCTGTTCAAGTCGCAGGACCCCGACGGCATCGTCGCGATGGCCGGCATCGTCGCCGCCGGCACCCCCGACCTCAATGATGATGGCACCCCCGACTTCGTCTTCAGAAACTTCTCTAGCTCCCCGCCGCTGATCAACGCCAACGGCAACGTCGTTTTCGTTCACGCCGCGCAGACGCCCGACGGCAGCCAGAGCGTCACCGGCATGTGGACCGACCGCACCGGCCCGCTCACCGCGCTCGAGCCCATCGCCTTCATCGGCGACCAGGCACCGGGCATGCCCGAGGGCTACGTCTTTACCTCCCTCGCCCTGCAAGGCGTCGAGCGCAGCGTCGTCTTCAACGCCAACGACCAGGTCGCCTTCATGGGCCAGGTTCAGGGGCCGACCGGCCCGATCCGCACCGGGCTCTGGGCGGAGGTCAACGGCGAACTCACCCTCATCGCCGTCGGCGGCATCGGACAGACCATCGACCTGCCCAACGGCAGCACCATCACCGTCAGCGGCGTCGATTTCATGGGCGGCAGCGGCAACCAGGACGGCAGGCCATCGGGCTTTTCCGACAACGGGCAGGTCGTCGCACGCATCGACGGCGGCGGCAACAACTCCGCCTACGTCCTCTTCTCCCCCTTCGCCATCCTCCAAGGCGACACCGACGGCGACGGCGACGTGGACGACACCGACCTCGGCACCATGTTCTCCAATTACACCGGCCCCGTCGGCGTCCTCGGCGGCAAGAACCTCTCGCTCGGCGACACCGACGGCGACGGCGACGTGGACGACACCGACCTCGGCACCGCGTTCGTCAACTACACCGGCCCGCTCGGGCCCGGTCTGGGGGACAGCGTGCCCGAGCCGGCGTCGGTTGTGCTCTTAATGATTGGCGGGTCGCTTTCAATCACACGCCGAAGCTAACATTGCTCGCATTGTCACTGATACAACAATTGCGTATAATTTGTTCAAAGGGAAAATGCATGAATGTATCGAGTTTCTTAGCACTGTGTCTATCGGTTAGTGTGCTCTACTGCTCGCCGGCAAAGGCAATCGTCGTATTTGACTGGGCAACCATTGATAATCCCAATAACGCACCCGATCCAGCCACTGGCCTTGGTTCTGTTTCAGAAGTCTTTCGAATGGCCACAACAGAAGTAACGAACGGGCAGTACACAGCTTTTCTTAATGCAAAAGCGGCCAGTGATCCATTGAAGCTTTATGACGTAGAGAACTTTGGAATTTTCGCTGGTATTAGTCGATCAGGAAGTTCCGGGAACTATCGTTACGAAGCTGTAATGGGCAGAGAACATCACCCTGTGACATACGTCACGTGGTACAGCGCTGCTCGCTTTACGAACTGGTTACATAACGGACAAGGCGATGGTAATACGGAGTCTGGAGCATACGATCTTTTAGGTGCGAGCCCTACGCCAACCAATCACCTTTCGATCGCACGTAGCCCCGATGCGTCTTTCTTTCTTCCCAGCGAAGATGAGTGGTATAAAGCTGCTTATCACAAAGCAAATTCGGGTATAGCTGGGGATTATTATTTATACGCAAATGCTAGCAATACGATCCCTCGAAGTGATGACCCGGAGGAGGATCCTTCTGCTGTCAATTTCTTCAATGACGACGGTATCGATAACGGTTTTAATAATGGATACGCTGTATGGAACGGAACAGATAGTGATAGTGCGTTAACTGATGTTGGCGCTTATGAACTAGCAGCTAGTCCATATGGTACTTTTGATCAAAATGGAAACGCTTGGGAATGGAACGAAGCCATCATTGCAGTTAATCAGTTAAGTGATGGGACTAACGTGGTGATCCGCTCGATACGCGGAGGTAGTTTCGATCAAACCTCACCTTCGCTTGAATCAACTTTCCGCCGAATTGGTGAAGGTGCCGCATACTCATCTGGCGGCACTGGATTTCGTGTTGCAACCCTCTCTTTGGTGACTACGACTGCTGGCGACACCGACGGTGATGGCGACGTTGACGACACCGACCTCGGCACCGCTTTCGTCAACTACACCGGACCACTGCCGGTAGGCACCGGCGGCAAGAACCTCTCGCTCGGCGACACCGACACAGACGGCGACGTGGACGACACCGACCTCGGCACCGCCTTCGTCAACTACACCGGACCGCTCGGGCCTGGTCCGGGGGACAACGTGCCCGAGCCGGCGTCGGTTGTGCTGTTGGGTGTGGGTATGGCGGGCGTGCTCCGCAGAAGCAAACACTAAAACCGCTGGCATTGCTCTACTGCGAACAACTGCTTCCTGGTCAAAAAGGGGGGACGGGCATGCTTGCCTGTCGATAGGCCGCGGGCCTTATCAAGCGCGGATTTGGCTTCGCCAAACGACAGACAGGAATGTCTGTCCCCCTGACTTAAACGATATAGCGCACGCTAAGTAACAACGCGTCACATGAAAGAACCCGCTCGGCTCACGGTATCCCCGGGTGTCGAGCGAGGCGGCGTCGCCGAGCTCCGGAACCCCTTACCGTTCCCAAGCAAAGGCAGGTGTCTAATGAAACGTTACGTGTGCTCTATCGCCCTTCTGGCCGGCGTCGCGGGCAACGCCCAGGCGGTCAACTTCGACTTCGAAGCCCCCGCGTTCGCGCTCGGCGACACCTACGGCAACCCCGTCGGCCACGTGCCCGGCGACGTCGTGTTCTCCCAAGGCGGCGTCGATGCGTCGGTCGAACTCTTCACCCTCGGCGGCTTCGTCGGCTTCAACTACTCCCGGGTGTCCGGCCACCCCGGCCCGCCGACGTCGTTCTTCCCCGCGCCGATCAACCCGACACAGTCGCTGACGATCAACAACATCGCGATGAACTTCGACGTGACCGCCGCGGGCGCGATCCGGGATGTGCGGTTCGACTACGTCGACCTCGGCGGAGACGAGAACCTGCAGATCAACGGGTTCCCTCGTTTGGAGATCGGCCGGATGATCGACGCCGTCCCGCTCGCGCCGCCCGGGTACAGCATCGCGGTGAGCGAGGTGCCGATCCCCGGCGGGGTCACCGGCAGTGTGCGGATTACGGCCGGTCCCAACCGGTTCATCCAGAACGTGCTCGTGGGTGGGCAGGAGTTCGGCATCGACAACTTCCGGATCATCCAGCCCGGCGACACGGACGGCGACGGGGATATCGACGACGCGGACCTGGGCACCGCGTTCGCCAACTACACCGGCCCGCTCCCGCCGGGCAAGGGCGGCATGACCCCGGCCGACGGCGATACCGACGGCGACGGCGACGTGGACGACAGCGACCTGGGCACGGCGTTTTCAGGCTACACCGGGCCGAAAGCGCCCGCCGCCGCGGTGCCCGAGCCGACGTCCGCCGCGCTGCTGCTGATCGGGGCCGCGGGCCTGTGTCGGCGTCGGCGTTAATCAGACGAAAGCGCTAAGACGGCGCCCTGCCCTTGAGTCGCGCGGGCGATCGGTGTGTAATGCTTGGATGCAGCACCACCGATCGCCCGTGCGTTGTTTCGTTCTCGCCGCGATGTTGTTCGCTTGCAACCCCGCGTCGGCACAGGACGTCACGAAGTGGCACACGCTCGAACTCGACTTCGCAGGCCCGGCGACGAGCGAGACCGCAACGACCAACCCCTTCACCGACTACCGCCTGAACGTCACGTTCACCCACCCCGCGACGAACACGACCTACACCGTGCCGGGCTTCTACGACGGCGACGGCCGGGGCGGCGGGACGGGCAACACCTGGCGCGTGCGATTCAGCCCCGACCAGGTTGGCCAGTGGCAATACACCGCCTCGTTCCGCACCGGCACCAACGTCGCGGTCGAGCTCGGCCCGTCGGCGGGCACGGCCACGGGCTTCGACGGCCAGGCCGGCGCGTTCACCGTCGGCGCGCTGGACACGAACGCGCCCGGCTTCCTCAGCCAGGGCCGGCTCGAGTACGTCGGCGGGCACTACCTCAAGTTCCGCGACGGCGGGTACTTCATCAAGGGCGGGGCCGACAGCCCGGAGAACCTGCTGGGCTATTCGGGCTTCGACAACACGCCGAACTACAACCACCAGTTCGCCCCGCACGCCGGCGACTGGAACCTGGGCGACCCGGACTGGACCAATGAAGCCAGCAACGGCGTCGGCAGCACGCGTACCGGGCGCAACCTCGTCGGCGCGCTGAATTACCTCGGCGAGCAGCGCGTCAACTCCGTCTACTTCCTGCCCATGAACATCGGCGGCGACGGCAAGGATACGTACCCCTACCAGTCGCCGATCAATGTCAACGGCAGCGCGTCAAACGACAACACCCGCTTCGACATCTCCAAGCTCACGCAGTGGGAAACGGCGCTGGCCCACGCGCAGGCGCAAGGCGTCAACCTCAACATCGTGCTGAACGAGGCCGAGACGCCGAACAAACAGGAGCTGGACAACGCGACGCTCGGCGTGGAGCGCAAGCTCTTTTACCGCGAGATGGTCGCGCGCTTCGGCCACCACAACGCGCTGCAGTGGAACATCAGCGAGGAATACAACCGCAGCCGCAACACGCCCGGCGAGCTGTCGCCCGACAGCGTCAAGTCGTTTGCGCAGTACCTCCAGGACGTCGATCCCTACGACCACCCGATCAGCGTGCACAACGGCAACTACGGCAACTGGCCGACCGGCACGGCGTTCCCCGGCCAGCACACCGACCTGCCCGGCCCCGGCCAGCGCGCGGAGTGGGAGCCGTTCTTCGGCGATGCGCGCTTCAGCCTCACTTCGTATCAGAACTACAACGAGCAAGGCATCGGCGACGAGGTCGAGTACCTGCGCCAGCGCAGCATCGACGCGGGCCGGCCCATTGCGATCATGGTCGATGAGCCCGAGTCGCTCGACGCGCTGTCGGCCGACAACGTCCGCAAGCACATGATCTGGGACATCTACCTCTCCGGCGGCGGGGTCGAGTGGTTCGTCCGGCAGCAGGACCAATCGCTCGAAGACTTCCGCCAATTCGAAACCGTCTGGCAGCAGACGTGGTACGCCCGCAAGTTCCTCGAAGAGAACACGCGGTTCTGGGAGATGCAGCCCAGCGATGACCTGCTCGTCGGCGAGGACACGGACTTCGGCGGCGGCGAGGTGTTCGCCATCGAAGGCGAGCAGTACGCGATCTACCTGCCCGACGGGTCCAACGACGACAACAACGGCGGGCCGCCGACGCTCGACCTCAGCGACTACACCGGCGCATCGTTCCTGCTGCGCTGGTACGACCCACGCATCGGCGTGTTCGTCGGGGGCGCGGTCGAACTGGCCGGCGGCGGGTTGGCGAGCCTCGGATTAACGCCCGACGGCTTTCAAGCGACCACCGACTGGGCCGCGCTCGTCACGCTGCGATTGCCCGGCGACACCGACGCCGACGGCGACATCGACGACAGCGACCTCGGCACCGCGTTTAGCAACTACACCGGCCCGCTTGCGCCGGGCATCGGCGGTCAATCCACGGCCGACGGCGACACCGACGGCGACGGCGACGTGGACGACAGCGACCTGGGCACCGCGTTCTCCAATTACACCGGGCCGCTGGGCCCGATTGCGGGGGACAACGTGCCCGAGCCGGCATCGATCGTGCTGATGTTTGTCGCTGGCGGCGTCATGCCGCGTAGAAGCCGGGCCCGATGCGCGCGTCGCTCACCCCGCGACCAGTTCCCAGAAGCCCTCGACCAGCCCGCCCCAGGCGAACCCGGTCACGGTCAATAGCGCTACGGCGAACCCCAGCGCCGCGACCTGTTGGGCCCGGTATTTTTTCAGCCAGACGATCGCCGTGACAACCATGCCCAGCCCCAGCACGCCCGACGCGAGCCAGCAGCCGAGCATGACCAGGAAGTACCACTGCTGGTCGCGGCCGCCGTGCGCGAAGTAGCCATAGAACGGCACAACAGAGACGATCAGCCCGAACACACCCGTCAGGACAAGCAGTTGAAGGCTGAGCCAAGTTGTTCCCCGGCTCTCGTGCATGTGCCGCTCTCTGTCATTCGAAAAACCCTCTAAAGCCGCCCCAACGATCGGAGCGATCCGCGACCGGCCCCGCACCGCCACGTTAGAATCTTACTCCCCGCGGGGGCGTAGCTCAGTGGTTAGAGCATGGGACTCATAATCCCTTGGTCGCGGGTTCGAATCCTGCCGCCCCTATTGACCGCCCGCTGAAGGTGGTCCGATCGCCGAGCCGGCCGCAGGCGGGTCGGGTCCGCAACCGGCCGGAACCATCCGCCATCGATCGACGAAAGAGGGGTCTGATCCGGGGGGGGCGCCGAGGCTCCAGCCCGGCCCCCATCCGCTTGCACCCGATGCGATCGCCCCGGATTCCCGCATGAAGTGCTCGCTTTCCAGCGAGTGGGAAGCTATATTCGGAAGTTTCGTCCCACGCGTTCGCCACGCAACGCTTGGGATTTATCCGGGCGACGCGCACGGTCGCTATCGCTGTTCACCCGCTGCTTCACGTCTTGCACAAGAGGGGTCACACATGTCGAATGAATGTTCGCGGTTTTCGACGTTGGCGTTGTTGGGGGTCGTCGCGTCGCTTTCTTCGGCACCGGCTTCGGCCCAGTTTACGCAAGAGCTGACGCTCAGCCGTCTGCACCAGCCGCCTTTCCAGCAGCGCGTGGTGGCGGGCAGCGCGGTCAAGCCGTTCCGCTTCGGCATCGTCGAGCCGGGCACGGGGATCGCGCCGCGTCCGCCGGCGTACTTCGGCACGGTCGATATCGCCGCGTTTTCGGTCGGTGAGTTCGAGCGTGGCAGCGGGCCGGCGGTGCTGGCGTCGTTGGCGTACAACGGCTACGAGCGCGACGGGATCTTGAGCAACATCCAGCCGGACCAGTTCTCGCCGGACTGGGACTTCCCCCCGCCGCCGGACGACCCGGACATCCAGGCGGGCGAGCAGTTCGGCGACGAGTTCGTATTGATGGTGACGCCGGACTTCTCCGGGTACAGCGCGGGCCAGCGGGTGTACACGGGCGTGATCCTCGCGGACCACGGTTTCGCGTTCGACCCGGCGTATCAGATCGAAGACGACCCGGGGCTGGCGCCTTTCGACCCCTACGACCCGAGCATCGCTTACGCCGACATCCCGTTCTTGATGACCGGCCCTGCGGGTTCTCCGGTCGCCCCCTTTTCCGTCGCGCGCAACGGCCTGCGGATCTACCGTCTTCAGACCGACATCGTGGACAACTCGACGCTGAGCACGGTCGCGGGCCCGGGCGACCCGGTGACGCAGGACGCGGGCCGGCACATGGTCGGCCAAGCGCTTGGCCAACTGACGGTCGGCGACAACGACCTGGGGGGCAACGGCACGCGGATCATGGTCCGAGGCAAGTCCACGGGCGGGCAGGCGACGCTCGCCGACGGGCTGGTCCTTGAGAGCTCGACCGACGGCAACTTCACGTTCGAAAGCAGCGGCGAGACGTTCGACCTGGCCGTGACACGCAGCATCGCCGGCGCGTACGACTTCACCGGCCCCAACGCGATCGCCTTGCCCGGCGACAACGGCGTGCCCGACGGCAGCGGCGGGACGACGCAGGCCTTCGGCGACGCCGGCACGCCCTTGATCACCGCCGAGGACATCGACGGAAGCCTGCTGGACCTGTCCGGCGTGACGATCGCGGTCAAGGGCGTCGCCGTGGAAAACCGCCAGCTCAGCGACGCGACGCTCGCCCTGGGCCGGGTGATCGTCGGGGCGGCGCCCAACACCGGCCCGCAAACGGGCGAGGCCTACGTGACGACCGCCGGCGACGACGCGACGCGTACCCGTCTTCGCCTGGGGGCGAACACGCAGGGCGGCGGCACGGACGGCAGCGGCCGGATGCTGCTGAGCGTGCAGGCGCTGAGCGACACCGATTTCACCGGCCCGACCGACGCGGTGACGGGTGCGAACCGCGCGGCCCTGCAGCTGAGTTACGAGTTCGACACCGCCGCGCTGCTGGGCGTGGAGGTCGTCGAGTCGCTTGAGATCGGCGCGGCGGTTTCCACGCTTGAGAATAGCGGGCTTGGCCTGCCCGGCGAGACGGTGCAAGCGTCGCTGCTCGCGGGCGTCACGTACACGCCCGTCGAGAACAACCGGGTGCTGGCCGAGGACGTGATCGTCGTCGGGCTCGATTCCACGTCGGCGCCGCCGATCGCCGGGGCGTTCACGAACGACAGCGTGATGCCGCAGTTCGACGCCGCGACACACACGGACATCACGGCGGACGCGGGCTTCGTGTTGACCGACGTGGCCCAGACGCCCGGCGCGGGCCTGCAGGCGATCCAGACCGAGGCGCTGACGGTCGGCAACGGGCGGATCGTGCCCGAAGGCTTGACGGGCGAGACGATCGAATCCGCGTCGTATCAGGTCAACGCGATCGTGCTGAAAGAATCGGTCGCACGCCGGGTGACAGCCGGGCCGGTCGGCGACGGCGAGCAGATCTGGGTCCAGAACGACGCCGACCCAAACCCGGGCGAGCAGGCGGCGGTCGAACTGATCGACGTCGTCTTGACCGGCGGCGACGCGGGGCGCTTTGATGTCAGCCTCGAGCCGGGCGACGACGGGCGGGCCGACGCGGGCGGGCTGATCCGGTTCGACGTGGGCTTCGATTTCACCGGCACGGACATCGCGCCCGGCGGCTTCGACCGGCTCTACTCCGCGACGGCCACCATCCGCTTCGACGACGCGGTGCCCGCCGGCCTGGCCGCGTCGCTCGGCCTGCCCGACGCCAGCGTCGTCGCCAACCCGCTCCAAGACGCCCGTGCGCCCTTCAGCCGCGCCTGGCAACTCAACCAACTCATCCAGGCCCCGCCCAACCCCGGCGGCGACGAGTCCGACAACGACTTCGAAGCCGAAGGCAGCTTCGACAACAACTTCGACTTCGGCGACGGGCCGATCTTCATGGTCGGCGACGGCGTGACATCGGTCACCATCGCCGACTCCAACCCGCTGAGCGCGGTGACCAGCGTCGCGATCCAGATCCTCGTCGATCCCGCGCGCGACCCGCAAGGCGGCTCGGGCCCCGCCGCGACGATCCCCACGACCTGGCGCGACGCCAGCGACTACGGCTGCACGCTCGGTGACTTCGTCCAGATCAACGGCCTCGACGGCGAATTGTTCGTCTTGGAGATGACCTACGACGACGCGGAGCGAGAAGCCGCCGCGCCCAACGTCCCCGAGTGGCGTGCCCAAATCAACTGGCTCGATGAAGACGCCGCGCCACCGGCCTGGGTCAACGCCATCCTCGGCAACTCCGACATCGACGCCTACACGCAGACCACCGTCACCGTCGATGGCGTCACCGCCGGCCTCAACGCGTTCCTCAACAGCCGACGGCACGTGATGTCCTACCAGGACTACCTCTTGCAAAACGGCGGCGAGCCCACGCTCGGCGACTTCGGCGTCGATACCGTCAACAACGTCATGTGGTCGGTCATCGATCACAACTCCGTCTTCGCCGCCGCCATCCTCCCCCCTGCCCTGCCCGGCGACACCGACGGCGACGGCGACATCGACGACGCGGACCTGGGCACCGCCTTCGCCAACTACACCGGCCCGCTCGGGGCCGCCGGCGGCAAGTCCGCGGCGCAAGGCGACACCGACGGCGACGGCGACGTGGACGACGCCGACCTGGGCACCGCCTTCGCCAGCTACACCGGGCCGCTCAACGCCCCCGGCAGCGTCCCCGAGCCCGGCACCCTCGCCCTGCTCGCCGGCGCCGCCCTGCTTACCACACGCCGAAGGAGGTAAGCCCAACGCTCTGCACGATGTCAGGGCAACCGCAACTGACGAAACACCAGATGGGTGGCCTTGGGCGTGATGTAACCCCGCTGGCCCGGACAACGTCCATCTGCAATACTATGATGCGGTAGCACGTTGACCAGAACACCCTTCCACGCCCAGCGGCGGGAGATCGATGATGAACGCTTTTGAGACCACGCTCGCATTCCTTGGCCCCATCGGTTGGCAGGAACTGCTCATCCTCGCCGTCATCGGCGTGCTGATCTTCGGCAAACGCCTGCCCGAGGTCGGGCGGTCCATCGGCAAGGGCATCGTCGAGTTCAAGAAGGGTCTGGCCGGCGTGGACGAAGAAGTCGACGCCGCGGTCCAGCGCCAGAAGCAACTCGAAGAAGAAGCCGGCAACTCGACCACCGTCGAGACCCACAGCGAAGCCAAGACGACCCCATCGGCCTGACGCCGGCCCGCGTGCCCGCCCGCTGCATCCGCGCAACGTTTGACGCCACGACCGCCGCACACCCTTGCGTCGCGCGGCTGTTGACTACGCGCGGCGAAGAGGTACACTGAAAAGTCATTCTCAACGTTACCGCTCGGACACATCACGTCACAGCTCGGGCGGGCAAGCGGAAATCTATCTCATGATCGTGTCGAAAACCACTCGCGCTTTTACATTAATCGAGCTCTTAGTCGTTGTTTCGATCATCGCCCTGCTGATCGCGATCCTCCTGCCGGCACTCGGTGCCGCGCGCCAGAGCGCCCAGTTCACGCAATGCCTGAACAACTTCCGTCAGTTCGGCATCGCCTTGAACACCCACGCGGGCGACAACAAAGACTACGTGGTGCACCCGAACTGGGGCGAGCGATCGGGCGGTTGGCTCTACGCCGACGGTCGGCCGGGCAACTGGAAGCGGCCGCGCGACCAGTCGAACTTCGAGAACCGCCGGCTCATGCGCGAGACCGGATACCTCTGGGAGTACAACGGCAACGAGGGCGACCTCTACTATTGCCCGAACGACGAGGGGCCTTTCGACGTGCCCAGCCTCCCGGTCCGGGCGCTGACCAGCTACCAGTTCAACGGCGGGCTGAACGGGTACGGCAGCCGGAACGTCGGGCCGACGGGCACCTACCGGATCGACCAGTTCGCCATCGACACGATCTTCATGTGGGAGTGCGACGCGACGACCTCGCGCGTCAGCGGCGGGTTCTGGAACGACGCGGGCAACCGGCCTGATGAAGGCCTCGAGATCCGCCACGTCGACGGCGCACCGGTCGCCCGCATCGACGGCAGCGCCGAACGCATCGGCCACCAGGATTTTTACAACATGGTGAAAGAACGCAAACGCAACCCGCTGTGGTGCAATCCGACCGCGAAAAACGGTTTCCGCTGATCGCGCGCTGCCCGCGACCCGCGGGTTCAATGCCGGCGTTTGGGCCGGCGCATGGGCCGGCGATTGGGACGGCGCGGCACGACTTCGACATCGCCGACAACGAGCCGCTGCCCGCGCGTTCGATCGCCTTTGCCGCCCCGGCAGAGCGATTTTGTTGATTTCATGCCGATGTCGGGTACCATTTCGGTTGTGGCCGCAGGGTCATCACTTTAAGCCCACATCAGTACGGACAAGGCATCCCCTTATGCGAATCAAACCACGCGCTTTCACGCTCATCGAAATGCTGGTCGTGATCTCGATCATCGCCTTGCTGATCGCGATCCTCCTGCCTGTGCTCGGCTCGATGCGCCAAAGCGCGAAGTTTATGCAGTGCATCAACCACATCAAGCAGTTCTCGATCGCCCAGCACGCTTACACGCGTGACTACGACGGCTACGTCGTCCACCCCAACTGGGGCGAGGGGTCGGACGGCTGGCTCTACGCCGGGCCGAGCACCGGCGGCAAGAACCTGCAACAGATGCTCGAGATCCGTGAGAACGGGTTTCTCTGGCAATACATGAACCGCGAGGGCTCGGTCTACCGCTGCCCGGCCGACGAAGGCCCGTTCGACCCCAGCGAGCCCGGCGTCCCCGGGCCCGTCCGCGCGATCTCCAGCTACCAGTTCAACGGCGGGCTCAACGACTACGGCGGGCTGGGCCAGGACACCCACAGCCTCGACCTCTTCGCCAGCGACGACATCTTCATGTGGGAGACCGATGCCACCTCCTCCCGCGTCCGCTACGGATTCTGGAACGACGGCGGCAACCGCCCGGACGAAGGATTGGAGAGCAGGCACGTCGACGGCGCACCGATCGGCACGATGGACGGCAGTGCCGACAAAATCACCGCGGAAGAGTTCTACGACATCGCGCTCTCACAACGCCGACCCAACCGCCTCTGGCTGCGGTACTGATCGCGCGTCGCGTGCGGAGGTGAAGACTCGGGGATCGATGCAAAAAGAAAAAGGTCCCGTCCGGGGAGGCAGCCGAACGAGACCCGATCCAGGGTGGGATTGTTCGCGGCGTCGGGCGGTGTCCCGCTCGGTGTCGCTCGCGGCCCCGCGTCGCTCGGCGTGGTTGTCGCCGGTCGTTCGCAGGACGGGGGTAGTTACCAATACAACCGCCGACGATGCCAACGCAACGTCCGAAAACGCTTTCACCGGCCCCGGATCGGTTCGGGCTGTAACGGTTGGTCTTGCCGCGCCTAGCTCATGTATCAATCAGTGCCTCGGCCATCCCGCTTAAGCGGGATGGACAACTCCCATTCAATCCCCACCACCGCCGCCACCCATGCGTTGCGCGTAACGCTTGTAAGGCACGCCCTCGAGGAAAGCCCCGAGTTCGAGCGACCGCCTGATCGCCGGCTCCAGCGCCACGCCGACCTTCGTGTGCGCGTACACGTCGCCCGGCCCAACCACGCCGTGGCGCTGGCCCTGCCTAAGCGTATATCGATACGCGAGCCGGGCCTGTTTCTCGCTGCGGATCGCCCCGTCGAAGTAGTCGTGGTTCGCCGACTGCTTCCAGAACCGCGCCCGCCGTGGCAGGCCGTCTGCTTCAAGCCCGTCGTTCACCATTTTCGCTACCGACCCGTGCAGCCGCTGCATCATCCCCCCGAGTTCTTTTCCTACGCGCAGGTAGCCGAGCGCATGGTAGTGGTTGTTGAGCAGGCTCGTGACCCAAGGGGTGAAGCCATGGCGTTGAGCGTAGTGCTCGAAGCGATCCCAGAACACGCGCTTGGCCCGGTCCGAATCGAACGCGGGGTAGCCATCTCGACAGCGTGCGGTGATGAAGTAGACCTGGTTGTCGATGTACCAGTGTTCGAGCCGGTGCTCGCCACGGTAGACACGCCTGCCACCCCCGGAACGGTCGATCCGCTTCATCGGCCCGGCTCCTTGCACAAGTCACGAGAAGATCAAATCCGGCCAGTTCGCGTTAGCGAAACGGCCTCCTCTCTGACCCGCACATTACCCTAACTCAATTCAGTTGTCAATGCCCATCTCGCTGAAGCGAGCTGGCCGGAGTTGCTCAGCCCGGCCGGGTCATCGCGTCGTAGTCCATCAACTCGTCCAATCGCTCGGCGGGCATCAGGTTCAACTCGCCCACCAACTGCTTGATCGTCTTGCCTTCCTTGTGGGCCTGCTTCGCGAGCGCAGCGCACTTGTCGTACCCGATCTCCGGGGCCAGCGCCGTGATCGTCATCAGCGACGCGTCGAGCAGTTCCTTGCAGCGTTCTTCGTTGACTTCCAGGCCGACGAGCAGCTTATCGACGAAGACGTTGCAGACGTTGCTCAAGAGCGTGACGGACTCGAGGAAGGCGTCGATCATGACGGGCATCGCGACGTTGAGCTCGAAGATCGAGCCGACCCCGCCCATGCCGGCGGTGGTGACGGTCGCATCGTTGCCGATGACCCGGCAGCAGACCTGCATGACGGACTCGCAGATGACGGGGTTGACCTTGCCGGGCATGATCGACGACCCGGGCTGGATCGCCGGCAGGTTAAGCTCGCCGATCCCGCAACGCGGCCCGGACCCGAGGTGGCGGATGTCGTTGGCGATCTTGGAGAGGGAGACGGCGATGGTTTTCAAATCTCCATGTGCCGAAACAAACATATCCTTTGATGCTTGAGCAGATGGATGGTTGTTGCATTCAACAAAATATATTCCAATTCGTTTATGAAGGGCTTCACAAACAAGTCGCGCAAACTCAGGGGCAGTGTTAATCCCAGTGCCAACAGCCGTTCCACCGATCGGAAGCAATTCAAATGTATCTCGCATGGATGTTGAACGTTCAAGAACATCAAGTGCCTGCGCTGCGAATCCAGAGAACACCTGGCCCATACGAATCGGAGTCGCATCCATTAAGTGGGTACGACCAACTTTGACAATCGAATCCCATTGCTTTTGCTTCTCCGACAAAGCATTCCATAAAGAGTTCGCTGCAGTACGCAATTCTTTATCAGAAAGGTCTGCCGCCGCAATACACATCGCCGTCGGAAACGTATCGTTGCTGGACTGGCCCATGTTGACGTGGTCGTTGGGGTGGACGCCGCCGTCGGCCTTGGTAGTCGCGCCCAGGCCGAGGTTGTTGTTGGCGACCGAGGCGATGACCTCGTTGGCGTTCATGTTCGTGCTGGTGCCGCTGCCGGTCTGGTAGACGTCCACGGGGAAGTGGGCGTCGTGCATGCCCTGAGCGACCTCGTCGGCGGCGGCGATGATCGCGTCCGCGAGCTTGGCGTCGAGCTTGCCGAGGTCTTTGTTGGCTTGGGCGCAGGCGGCCTTGAGGTGGCCGAAGGCGTGGATCACCGCCGGGGGCAGCGGGCGGTTGGCGATGGGGAAGTTGGCGACGGCCCGGGCGGTGGAGGCGCCGTACAGCGCGTCGGCGGGGACGGGCATCTCGCCCATCGAGTCTTTTTCGATCCGTGTTTTTTGCGTATCAGACATCTCGGGGTCCTCTCGATTCGGGGGACCGCGAGTGTAGCGAATTCACAACGAGCCGCGACCGTCAGGGAGCGATCTGGCTGCAACCGTCAGGGAGCGATCTGGCTTGAACAAACGTCAGTCAGTCAGTCAGTAAGTCAGAAAATCGTGACCGCTTCCTAACGGGCGCGGCTCGTTCAAGGTCTTTACGCCGCGTCGTTCGCCGAGGGCTTGTTGGGCTCGGCGGGGTCGACGCCCTGGAACGCGGCGTGCTGGGCCTTGCGTTTGACCTCGTCGAGCTGGCCTTCCAGCCGGGCGACGGCGAGGTCGACCATGCTCTGCGCGCCTTCGCGCAGCTCGCCGATGCGTCGGCGCAGGGTCTGCTCGGCCTGCTCGATGACCTCGCGGGTCTGCGGCTCGATGTGCGAGGCTTGGGCCTTGACCTGCTTGGCGACGACCTCGATCATCGCCCGCGACGCGTCGCGCAGCTCGCCGATGTTCGTCCGCAGCGTGCTCTCGGCCTGCTTGAGCGCCTCGGAGGAGATCGCTTCGAACGCCAGGAGCTTCTCTTCCAGGTCTTGCTGGGCCTTCGCCGCGGTCTGCTCGGCGGACTGGGCCAGCGCGTCGATCGAGTCGGCGACAGCCTGGCCGGACGTCTCGGCAAGATCGACGATGCGCGACACACGCGCGGCGGCGTCCTGCTCGAGTTGGTCCAGGCGACTGTCCACCGAGCTGATCGCGTCGTCGGACGTCTGGATCGCCAGGCCGATGCGCTGGGAGATGCCCGCCTCGAAGCCGGCGAGGCGCTGCTGCGCCGCGGCGATGCCCGACTCGACCATGCGCATCGCCTCGTCGCTCTGCTTCTGCGCGGTCTTCTCGTGGTCGATCACGCGCTGGCGGGAGGTCTCGATCGCGTCGTCGATGCCCTCATCGATCGCGCGGATCGACATGAGCGCTTCGCTCTGGTGCTCGTCGAGCTTGAGGTGGCTGGCCTTGATCGCCGCGTCGAGCGCGAGCGACACCCGGCCGTGCACGCCGTCGACCGCCTGCTCGAGCACTTCCTGCGCGTTGGCGACTTTCTGCTGGGCCTGGGCGTGCAGCCGATCGACCTCTTCGTCCAGCCGGCGCAGCGCCGCGTCCTGGTCGAGCGTGCGGTCCTCGGCGATCTTGCCCAGCGCCGACTCGAACTGCTCGACCGCCTGTTCGCGGGCCTCGTCGAGCCGGGCGATCAACCCGTCGACGTAGCCGCCGGCTTCCTGCTCGGCCTCGTTGAGGTAGTTGTCCAGCGTCTGGGCGATGCGGTCGCGCATGATCGCCTCGGCCTGCATGATCGTCTGGTCGTCCATGCCGGTGACGATGTCCTGGGCCTGGCTCGCGACGGTCTCGCGGAGCTTGTCCATCTGCGCCGTGATCTCGGCGTCGATATGAGAGGGCAGGGTGCTCGCCAGTTCCTCGGCCTTGGCCTGCGCGGCGAGGATCGCTTCTTCGATCTGCGCGGGCAGCGACGACGACACCGCGTCGGCCTTTTCCTGGGACTCGCGGACCGCCTTGTTGATCTGCTCGGGCAGCAGCTCGGCGAGTTCGTCGGCCTTCACGATCGCGTCGTTCACGATCGCTTCGAGCTTGGCCGGCAGCGACATCTCCAACTCGTCCGCCTTCGCCTGCGCGCCGCTGACGATCTGGTCGAACCGATCGGTCAGCGGGCTGAGCGCTTCTTCGACATCAACATCGAGGTCCGCGATTTTCGCCTGGATCGCCTCCTCGATCTTCTTCGCCTGCTCCTGCAGGTGTTTGTCGAGCTCGGCCTTGACCGGCGCGGCCATGTCGGCGGCCTGTTCTTTGGCGGTGCGCAGCGCGCCCAGCAGGTGCTTGTCCACCGCATCGCTTGCCTGCTTGTGCATCTGCTGCATCCGGGCGATGCGCTTGTCGATCTGCTCGTCCAGCTCGGTGAGCTGTTTGAGCCGGTCGGCGATCGGCGCCTCGTACTCCGCCAAATGCTCGCGGATGTCCTCGACGACCCGGCCGGCGGCCATCTTGACGTGCTGCTTGGCCGCGTCCACGTGGGCTTTGAAGTGCTGGGCCTGCTCGACCTGCGTCACAAACGCGCGGGTCGTGTCGGTGATCGTATGACGAAGCGACTCGAGGTACTGCGTCCGGCTGTCGATGTCGCGCTGAACCTCGTCGAGCGCGTCGAGCTTCTCGGCGACGTACTGGCCGAGGCGCTCGACCCGCTGGGTCAGGTCGTCGAGCTTGTCCTGCGCCTGCGGGTCAGGGGTCGTGGGGATCGCCGCGCTGCCGTTGACCGGGAGGTCGGCGGTGTGCTTGAACAGCCGTGCGAGCTTGAGCCGCTCGTCGCGGGCGCGGTCGGCGGCGAGGCGCAACTCGTCGAGCAACGCCTGGCTTGAGGCCTGCTGGTTGTGGGATTGGCCGGGGGTGGACTGAGACACGGGCAAGCCCTCCGCGGATCGGGCAGAATGAGGAACGCCCCGCGCGGCGCGAGGCTTGGCGATGACCCCTCACGCTTATCGGCCCGCCTTGCCGGGGACGTGTAAAACAGGCAACCCCGCGCGGTTATCGGGCGGTTACGCGGCGCCACGAACCACATTCAAAAGTGAGGTGAAACATGGTTCACCCCGAACCATCGCGACGTCGATGGCGAGGCCGTCGCACTCGCGTTCGCGCTCGCTCGAGGTCGAAGTGCACGCCCAACGACCGCGATACGACAACGCCGGCGAACTCGTGCCGACGATGACGTACGTGGTGGTCGCGTTCTCGATCCTCGTCGGCGGGCTGATGATGGGGCCGATGCTGCGGCGCCTCGGGCTGTCAAGCAAGGGCGGCGCGGCGGACACGCGCTAGCGCTCGTGCGCGGCGGAGCCTCGTCGCTTCGGGATCGCGCGTTCGGTCGCAATCGACTTCCAAACAACGAAGCGCCGCGGCTCCGCCGCGCCCCACGAACACACACATCATTCTTCTTCCTCGCCCACCTTCGGCGGGTTCGCCACCACGCTCGCGGGCTCGCAGACCAGGCGGATGCCGCTGTAGTAAAAATCGCTGTACCAGAACTTGCTCTTAGGCAGTTGCGGGTAAGTCGCGCTCCACACGTCCAGGCTCGCGACCTCGCGCCAGTCCGCGTTGAGTTGGTCGGCGGGAGTCTGAAACGTGCCGCCAAGCACGACGTCGTCCGTGCCGGTCCCGGTCACCCATTCCGCCGCGTTGCCGAACATGTCGTAGATGCCCAGCGCGTTGGGCTTCTTGGTGCCCACCGCTCCGCTGAGCGGCTTGCCCATGATGTCTTCTTTGACGTTGCCCTTGTGCCAGGCGTAGTCATCGATATTATTTGGCACGCCGCCCCCCAACCGCATCGCGTGCTGCCATTCCTCGATCGTCGGCAGGCGGTAACGTCGGCCGGTCTGCTCGGAGAGCCACTTGCAATACGCCTTCGCGGTGATCATCGACATCGCGATCGCCGGGTTGTCCTTGTGCGGCACCTGGACGTGCTGTGCGGGCTCTTCAAACAAAGGCGTCGGCCGCAGTTCACGCTTGATCAGGTCGGCGACCACCAGCGGCTTGCCCTCCAAATCGCCCGCGTACATCCACTTGTCCATCATGCCCCAGGTCACTTCGTGACGCGCCATGTAAAACGGTTCGACACCCGCTTCCGGATCACCGGGCACGAGCACCATCTCAAGCGGCAGGCGTTGATAACTCGGTACGCTGTCCGTGAAAGTTTTTGGCAGTGCTGAGACATCGACCGGCTTCGCGGCAGCCGGGGCCGAGTTCGCGAGACGATCGATGTCCTCCTCGATCACCTTCAGCTTGAGCGCCAACCCCCGCAACCGCTCGCGCTCGGCCGACGCGATGCGCAGCTGTTCCTGCTGCGCTTCAACCACCTGCGCCAACTCACTCAACACCGCCAGCGGGTCGGGCGACGCGATGACGCGGACGGTCAGTTCGACCGCGTCGTCCACCTTAGCCACCGCCCCGCCGACCGAGCCGGCGAGGCTGGACTCGCGTTTTTCTACTTTGTAATCCGACCGCAGGATCGTGAACGACGCGTCGATCGTCAGCGATGTTCCGGCGAAGGTCAGCGTCGCGGGGATCGTGATCGGCTTGTTGATGCCATTGAGCGTAAACCGCCCGCTCAATTCGTGCGTGTGCGACGGCGTGGCAGCATCGCTATTGACCTTCTCGACGCGGTCGCAGGTGAACGTCGCGTTGGGGTGCTTGTCGATGTCGAACCATTTTTCCTTGGTCGTGACCGTCTGCGTCAGGCCGTTCGCGTCGGTGCGCAGCGAGCGGGTGTCGAATACCGCTTCGATGGCGATGAGCATGCGTTCTTCCGGCCGGTACAGCACCGCGCCGCCGATGCGGTCCCACGTGCCTTCGTGCTCTTCGCGACCGGCCGGGCCCATGTCCTTGCCGCAGCGGAAGGTCACGCGGGTGTTGCCGCCCTGCTGCGCGGCCTCGAGCGGCACGGCGAGGTCGCCCGCCTCGGCGTCCACGGGCTTGCCCGCGACCTGTTTGATGTCGCGGTACGTTGCGTCCAGCGTTTCGTCGCCGGTGTACGCGCTCGGCTTGTTGAGGTTGGCGAGGAACAGCGCCCCGCCGGCGAGCGCGAAATTGATACCCAGCGCGGCGATGAGTGCCGCGGTCGTCTTGCGTGACATGACCGTCTCCGAAAGCGTGGTTGAAGATGCATCGAGCCCATGCCCGCCCCGGAACGCGGGCCCCGAGGCGCTCGGCCGCAGGGGCTAATAGATGCGCCGGACACCGCTGGATTACACGCCTTGCTTGTTTTTCTTTGGGCCAGCCGTCACAATGCCCGGCCCTCGGCGCACGGACGCCGCCGAACACAGCGGCCAAAGCGCCGCCCGGACGGAAAGATTGCACCCCGAAGACACGGAACACTTACCCATGGCCAAGCTCCACGAAAACTATTTCTTCACCAGCGAATCCGTCTCGATGGGCCACCCCGACAAGGTCGCCGACCAGGTCAGCGACGCCGTGCTCGACGCGCTGCTCACCCACGACCCGATGGCGCGCGTCGCCTGCGAGACGTTCGTAACGACCGGGCTGGTGATGGTCGGCGGGGAGATCACCGTCCATAACACCAAGGCCGAGCTCGCGCTGGCCAACATCGAAGACGTCGTGCGCGAGACGATCCGCAAGATCGGGTACACCGGCGACATCGGCATGAAGTTCGATGCGGACAACTGCGGGGTGATCCGCACGATGCACAGCCAGTCGGCCGACATCAGTCAGGGCGTCGGCCGGGCGAAGGAGGAAGACCAGGGCGCGGGCGACCAGGGGTTGATGTTCGGCTTCGCGTGCAAGGAGACGCCGAGCCTGATGCCCCTGCCGATCGACCTGAGCCACAAGATGGTCGCCAAGCACGCGCAGGTGCGCAGCGCGAAGACGCCGAAGATCAAGGGCCTGCGCCCGGACGCGAAGAGCCAGGTCACCGTCGAGTACGACATCAACAACAAGCCGGTGCGTATCGACGCGGTCGTGCTCTCGACCCAGCACACCCCGGCGTGGAACGGCGACGCGAAGCAGGCCAAGCTCGGCAAGGAAGTGTTCAAGCACATCATCGAGCCCTGCCTGCCGAGCAAGCTCTACAAGAAGGGCACGAAGCTCGTCTTCAACCCCACCGCCAAGACGCGCATCCCCGCCGGGGCGCTGAAGGTCTTTGTCAACCCGACCGGGCAGTTCGAGATCGGCGGGCCGCACGGCGACGTCGGGCTCACCGGGCGGAAGATCATCGTCGATACCTACGGCGGGCGCGGGCGTCACGGCGGCGGCGCGTTCTCCGGCAAGGACCCGTCGAAGGTCGACCGCAGCGCCGCGTACATGGCCCGCTACATCGCCAAGAACCTGGTCAAGGCCGGCATCTGCGACGTCTGCGAGGTCCAACTCAGCTACGCGATCGGCGTCGCCGAGCCGACGTCCATCCACATCGACACGTATAAGACCGGCAATATCCCCGAGCCGCAGATCGTCAAGCTCGTCCGCGAACTGGTCCCGCTCACCCCCTCGGGCATCCTCCGCCACCTCAAGCTGCGGGCCCCGATCTTCAGCGACACGGCCGCCCACGGCCACTTCGGCCGAAACCCCGGCAAGATCAAGGTCGGCGGCAAGAGCCACGAGACGTTCACGTGGGAGAAGACGGACTTGGCGGACAAACTGAAGAAGGCGGCGGGGTTGTAAATATGAAGACTTGGGTGATATGCCTGATAGGAGTTCCAGTCGCTTTTGGGATGGCCCGCTATCTTCTCTCGCTCATCGTTTTGTTGCCTTTACATAGCATACTCCGATTAAGCGGAGTCAAAGCAATGGTCATGGCGGTCTCTTTATTGACTGCAATAGCAGCTTTTTCTTCCATCCTCGCTGTCCGATGGATATCCACGAGTTGGGCAACTGAGCCATCAATCATCCACTTAGCGTTGCCGTGTGGATTTGTGGCTTTCATGTTTTTGAGTCGCTTAGCTGCCAGTATGAGGCCAGGCGGCAGTGACCCCGCTATTTACAATGAGGAATGGAAGCTCGACCCAAACGCAAGTGACGAGCAAAACCTTTTACTCAAGGCTCGTCTTGAAAGGCAAATCAAGCTGTTTTCCTTGATGGCAGTTACTGTTGGATTCGTTACGGCAATATTGGTTTAATTTTCTCAGGGGGACAGGCATTCCTGCCTGTCATTCGGCGCTAGCCGAGATTTAACTCTGAACCAGGGCTATGCCCTGCTGACAGGCAGGAATGCCTGTCCTCAGCAGGCCTGTACAATTCAGGCATGAATGAGCGGAAGTTAACTCGCACCCGCAGACACCTGCCGCATTGGGACCTTTCGGGCAGCACGTACTTCATCACGTTCCGGGTCCAGCGCGGACAGATGTCCGAAACAGAACGGCAATTAGTTCTAGATCATATTGCTTTTGGCGATGAGAGGTTCTACCGGCTTATCGCGGCGGTAGTGATGCCAGACCATGTGCATCTGATCTTTCGGCCGTACGAGAGCTACTCGCTGCCGCGCGTCATGAAAGGCATCAAAGGCGTCTCGGCGAAGCTGGTTAACGCTGCTCGCTCAGTCTCCGGGACGTTTTGGCAGGACGAGTATCACGATCGGATTCTGCGATCGGAAGTTGAATTGATTGAGAAGGCGCGGTACTTGCTAGACAATCCATTAAGAGCGGGCCTGGTTCAACCGGGTGATCAATATCCGTTTATTGTTGACAACTTAAAACGCGAAGCGTGATTGTCAAAAGTTCAGGGGGACAGGCATTCCTGACTGTCGATCGGCGTAAGCCGAATCCAATACAAGGATCAGTGCTGCGCCCTGTTGACAGGCAGGAATGCCTGTCCCCCTGTTCTTAAGAGTGCCGCCAGTGCTTCAAATGTTGCTACCCTCGCTTGACTGACTGACATTGTCGCACTCCGCTAAACTACCCCCATGCAATCCCGCCGCGGCATCCCGGTTTCGCCTGGCATCGCGATCGCCAAGGCGGTTGTGCTGGACAACGACGAGCACTCGGTCGTCAAACGGCACGTGCCCGAGGCCAAGCTCGACGACGAGCACGCGCTGGTCGATGCGGCGATCCACGACGCGATTCAAGAGCTGTCCGACCTGCACGCCCAGACGGCGAGCGTGCTGGGCGACCACCTCGCGGACATCTTCGCGTTCCACTCGGGGCTCTTGAAGGACAAGGCGATCGTCTCGCGTTTCCACGCGGTGATCGACGGCGAGCGGGTCACCGCCGCCTACGCCGTGTTCATGGTGATGCAGGACCTGGCCGACCAGTTCCTGGCGCAGGACAACGCGTTTTTCCGCGAGCGGGTCAGCGACATCTACGACCTCAAACGGCGTTTGCTCGAAAAGCTGGTCGGCGAGCAGCGGTCGGCGCTGGCGGGGCTCGAGCACCCGGCGATCGTCGTCGCCCACGACCTGACGCCCAGCCAGACCGCGGCGCTGGACCGCAAGCTGATCCGCGGGCTGGCGACCGACCTGGGCGGGCGGACGAGCCACACGGCGATCCTCGCGCACGCGTTGGGGATCCCCGCCGTGGTCGGGCTCAAGGACATCACCAAGCGCGCCGCGACGGGCGACACGATCATCCTCGACGGCCACCGCGGCCACGCCATCCTCCAGCCCGACGCGGCCCAGCTGCTCGAATCCCGTCAGGAAGCCCGCGCCTACCGCGAGCAGGAGAAGGAACTCAAGAAGCTCCGCGACCAGCCGGCGATCACGACCGACGGGACGGAGGTGACGCTGATGGCGAACATCGAGTTCACCGACGAGGTGCCCGAGGCGATCGAGTTCGGCGCCCAGGGCATCGGGCTGTACCGCACCGAGTTCCTGTTCATGGACGGCGACCGCGTGCCGACCGAGCACGAGCAGTTCGAGAACTACGCCGCCGCGGTCCAGGCGCTGGGTGGCCGGCCGATGACGATCCGCACGCTGGACCTGGGCGCGGACAAGATCGCCCCGGGCCTGGCGGAGATCCACGACGAGAAGGAGCCGAACCCGTTCCTGGGCTGCCGGTCGATCCGCCTGTGCCTGCAGCACCTGGACCTGTTCCGCACGCAGCTGCGCGCGATCCTGCGGGCGTCGGCGCACGGCCCGGTAAGGATCATGTTCCCGTTGATCTGCAACATCATGGAGCTGCGCCAGGCCAAGATGGTGCTCAGCGACGTCCGGGAAGACCTCGAAGACCAGGGCATCGAGGTGGGTGACGTGCCCGTGGGCGTGATGATCGAGGTGCCCTCGGCGGCGTTGCAGGCCTCGGCGCTGGCCAAGGAGGTCGATTTTTTCTCGGTCGGCACCAACGACCTGATCCAGTACACTGTAGCGGTTGACCGATCTAATGAACGGATCGCCAGCCTGTACACCGGGGCCCACCCCGCGGTGCTGGAACTGATCAAGAACGTGGTCCGCGCGGCGAACCACGCGAAGATCGGGGTGAGTTTGTGCGGCGAGATGGCCGGCGACCCCGAGTTCGCCATGCTCTTGTTGGGCATGGGGTTACGAACGTTTTCGATCACCCCGCCGGCGATCCCCGGCATCAAGCGGGTGGTCCGGTCGGTCGGGATCGAACGGTGCAAGCGCATCGCCCGTAAGGCTGGAGGCTTCGATAACGACCGCGAGGTGATGAACTACCTCCGAGAGGAACTGAACCGAATAACCCCCGGGGCCGTTGCTGGACGGTCCATGAACGACTTGCCCCGGTGAAACAGAACTGCCCCCGAACGATCGCCACGCGGACCTGCGACCGGCTGAGCGGGACGGGGGCCCAAGACAAGGAAGTCTTGAGGCTTGAGACTTGAGGCTTGCCATCCATCCGTACCGCGCCACACGCCCGAACCGGCGTAGCGCTGTCGTTTGAAGACGCAAGCCTCGGGCCTCGGGCCTCAGGCCTTAAAAACACGTGTCCAAAGAAATGCTCATCAACTTCGTGCCCGGCGAAGAGTGCCGGATCGCGATCGTCGAAGACGGCAAGCTCGAAGAGTACTACCAGGAACGGGCCAGCGCCCAGTCCCACGTCTCGAACATCTACAAGGGCCGGGTCACGAACATCGAGCCGGCGATCCAGGCCGCGTTCATCGACTTCGGCCTCGAGCGCAACGGCTTTTTGCACATCTCCGACCTGCACCCCAAGTACTTCCCCGGCAAAGACCGCGAGCAGTTCGAGAAGGTCGGCAAGAAGACCGCCCGACGCGACCGCCCGCCCATGCAAAAGTGCCTCAAGCGCGGCGATGAGGTGCTTGTCCAGGTGCTCAAGGAAGGCATCGGCACCAAGGGCCCGACGCTCACCAGCTACCTGTCGATCCCAGGCCGGTTCCTCGTGATGATGCCGGACATGAAGCAGCTCGGCGTCTCGCGCAAGGTCGAAGACGACGACGCCCGCAAAGAGACGCGCAAGATCCTGCAGGAGCTGGACCCGCCCAAGGACTTCGGCTTCATCGTCCGCACCGCGGGCATCGGCCAAACCAAGACCGACCTCAAGCGCGACCTGTCGTACCTGGTCCGCCTGTGGAAGAACATCGAGACCAACCGCAAGAAGATCAAACGCACCGGCGAGCTGTACGCCGAGTCGGACCTGGTCATCCGCACGATCCGCGACGTTTACACGACGGACACCGAGCGGGTGATCGTCGACGACCTGACCGCCGCCCGCCGGGCCGCGGACTTTTTGCGCGTCGCCAACCCGCGGACCAAGACGGAGATCGTCTATTACGACGACCCGGTGCCGTTACTTCACCGCAAGGGCATCGAGTCTCAGATCGGGCTCATCGGCGCCCGCGAGGTGCCGCTGCCGTCCGGCGGGGCGCTGGTCATCGACCAGACAGAGGCGCTCGTCGCCATCGACGTCAACTCCGGCAAGAGCCGCAAGGCGCGCGACGCGGAGACCAACGCGCTGCACACCAACCTCGAGGCGGTGGACGAGATCTGCCGGCAGCTGCGCCTCCGCGACCTTGGCGGCATCATCGTCAACGACCTGATCGACATGCGACCGGCGAAGAACCGCAAGAAGGTCGAGCAACGCATGCGCGACAACCTCAAGAAGGACCGCGCCAAGACCCGCATCGGCCCGATCAGCGGGTTCGGCCTGCTGGAGATGACGCGCCAGCGGATGCGGCCGTCGCTGCGTAAGTCGATCCACGCCGAGTGCCGGCACTGCGGCGGGCTGGGCTACACCCAGAGCGCCGAATCGGTCGTGCTCAACGTCATGCGCCGGCTCGCGCTGGTGATGCAACGCGACGACGTCGCCCGCGTCGAGCTGACCATCAGCCCCGACGTCGCGTTTCAACTGCTCAACCGCAAGCGCAACGAGCTGACGCACATCGAAGAAGCGCACGGCAAGCCGGTGCTCGTCCGCGTCGGCGGCGGCCGGCTGGACTACATCTCGATCGACGCGTTCGACAGCCGAAACCAACCCTTGGCCACCGAGGAGGAAGACACGCTCAAGAACCTGCGCGCCGAGACGAAGACGACCTACCGCAGCCTCGACGACCCGGACCTGCCCGAAACCGTCGCGACGGTCGTCGCCGACGAAGACGAGGAAATGGGCGACGACGCGCCCGCGGACAAGCCCTCGGGCGTCGGCGCGGACAACGCCTCCGACGCCGAGGATAACGACGAAGACAAGCCCAAGAAAAAACGGCGACGCCGGCGGCGGCGCAAGGGCAAATCGCCTGACGACTGCGAGGACACCAAAGACGACTCCGAGACTGCATCCGACCCGTCGGGCGATCAACACGCGAGCGTCGACGGCGAAGAAGCGTCGGCCGACAACGCCTCGGAGTCGCAATCCGACACGGGCGAGGAATCGGACGATGGCGAAGACAAGCCCAAGAAGAAGCGTCGCCGACGCCGACGCGGCGGGCGCGGCCGCAAGAAGAACGCGGAGCAGGATGCGGAGGGCGACGCGTCGGCCGGCGAAAGCGAAACCACGAACGCCGTGGACGCGCCCGGGCAAGACATCGCGCCGGCCGAAGCCGAAGCCGACGCCGAGCAAGACGAGCCCGCGGCCGAGCCTGGCGACGAGAAGCCGAAGAACAAGCGTCGCTCGCGTCGGCGATCGAAGAAGAAAGACGCCGACAACAGCACGGGCGACGCCCCGGCAGAGACAGCCGCGGGCCCCGCAAACGCGTCGGGCAACGACGACCAGAAGGCGGACGCCGACGCGTCGGACAACGGCAAAAGCAAGCGACAAAAGCCCTCGAAGAAAAAGAAGATCGCCAAGCGCAACGCCCCGCCGCCCGAGCCGGTGAGCGCCGGCTACTCGAACCGTCGGCAGGACGACAGGGACTAACCCAGTCGAGGTGGGGCGGGTGTCGCGCCCGCCGATCTGAAACAACCCACGACGGGCAAGACGCCCATCCCACCTGAACCCCCAAGCCCTTGAGCACAGACCCTCACCCACCCCGACGACTGATCGTGCTCGGCTCGACCGGGTCGATCGGTGTCAACACGCTCGGCGTGGTCGAGCACCTTCAGCGCAACGCCGCGCTGCCGATCGAGGTCGTCGGCCTCGCCGCGCGGTCCAGCACCAAAGCGCTCGTCGAGCAGGCCAAGCGCTACAACGTCAAGCGCCTCGCCGTCGCGGATCCTGCGAGCGCGGCGCAATTGCCCAAGCAACTGCCCGACGCGCAGGTGTTCGCCGGGCCCGACGCCGCGGAACGATTGGTGCGCGAGACCGCGTGCACGGACGTCGCCGCGGCGATCGTGGGGATCGCCGGCCTGCCCGCGACGCTCGCCGCCGCTGAACTGGGGCGACGGATCCACTTGTCGAACAAGGAAACGCTCGTCGCCGCGGGCGAACTGGTGATGCGCGCCGCCAAGGCGAACGGCGCGCAGATCCTGCCGGTCGATTCCGAACACTCGGCGATCTTTCAGTGCCTGGCCGGTCCCGACGATGCGCCGCGGAGCCAGAGCGTCCGCCGGCTGGTGCTGACCGCGTCCGGCGGCGCGTTCCGCGATCGGCCCATCGGACAGATCGCCGACGCCACGCCCGAAGACGCGCTCAAGCACCCGACCTGGGACATGGGCCCGAAGGTCACGGTCGACTCGGCGACGATGATGAACAAGGGCCTGGAAGTCATCGAGGCGCACTGGCTGTTCGGCGTCGCGCCCGACAAGATCCAGCCGCTGATCCACCCCCAATCGCTGGTGCACAGCTTCGTCGAGTTTATCGATGGCTCGGTGCTCGCCCAGCTCGGCCCACCGGACATGCGCACGCCGATCCAGACGGCGCTGACCTGGCCCCGGCGCACCGCGGGCTGCGGCGACAAGCTGGACTGGACCAAGCTCGGCGAGCTGAATTTCTATCCGCCCGACCCCGCGCGGTACCCGGCGATCGAGCTGTGCTACCGCGCGCTGCGTTTGGGCGGCACGGCCCCCGCGGTGCTCAACGCCGCGAACGAGGCCGCGGTGCAGGCGTTTATTGATCGCAAGATCGCCTTCGGCACGATCGTGGAGCTGGTTGCCGGGGCGCTTGAAACCATCGCGCCGCAACCGGCCGACGACCTGGCTACGATCCTCGGAGCGGACCAAGCCGCGCGGGCGTGTGTCATCGAGGCACTCGCAGGTGATCGCAAGACAACGGCTAGGACAGGCATTCCTGCCTGTCAGTCGGCGAATCCGAACAAATTGACAAGCGACTAACCCTCAGGCCTTAGGCCTGATGACAGGCAGGAATGCCTGTCCTACCGATATATCTTCAACACGGATAAGCACTGACCATGTTCGGATTCCCCCTGCTCGAATTTATCTACCTGGTGCTCGGCTTCGGGTTCCTCATCTTCGTCCACGAGCTGGGCCACTTCGCCGTCGCCAAGTGGGTCAGGATCCGCTGCCCGCAGTTCGCCATCGGCTTCGGCAAGGCGATGTTTTCCTGGCGCAAGGGCATCGGCTTCCGCGCCGGCTCGACCGAGCCGGAGTACATGCGCCGCTGCGTCGAGAAGCTCAAGGCCGACGGCGTCGAGCCCGACGCCAAGGGCCCGCATACCGGCACGGCGCGCTACGACACCGACGTCGTGACCGAAGAACACGACAGCGAATACACCGGCAAGCAGGTCTACGCCGTCGGCGACGCGCTGGGCCTGGGCGCGACCGAGTACCGGCTGAACTACCTGCCGCTGGGCGGGTACGTCAAGATGCTCGGGCAGGAGGACATGGACCCCAACGCCAAGTCCGACGACCCGAATGCCTACAACAACAAGCCGATCTGGGCCCGCGCGTGCGTGATCTCCGCGGGCGTGGTGATGAACATGATCTTCGGCGCGATCTTCTTGGCCGTCGCGTTTTTGATGGGCGTGCAGTTCCCCAAGGCGACCGTCGGCGCGGTGCTGCCAACCATGCCCGCCGCGACGACCTACGCCGAGGGCTTCGACGGCGACCTGCGTTACCTGGGTTTGCGCGAGGGCGATGTCATCACGTCGGTCAACGGCAAGACGCCGGAGGACTTCAAGGACGTCGCGATCGCGGTTGCGCTCAGCAGCAGCGACAGCGAGGTGACGCTGGTCGTCGAGCGGCGTGGCATAGACAGTCCGCTGGTGTACAAGCTCAAGCCGGAGCGGCAGAAGAGCGGCGAACGCCTGCTCAGCGCCGGCTTCGAGGCCGGGCCGGGCCTGAAACTGGCGTACGACAAGGACGCGGAGGGCGAGATCGTCGAATGGTTCGACGCCCGGCTTGAAGCCGTGCCCGCGGAGGAGCGCTCGTCCGAGCAGATGATCCGCATCGTCGAGGTCAACGGCGAACCGGTCGCGTCCTACCCCGCGTATCTCGCTGCTTTCGACGCGTCCGGGGGCGAGCCCGTTCGCGTCACGCTCGAAGACCCGGCGGGCGGCGGCGAATCACAAACCTTCGACGTCAAGTCGCTGCCCACGCTCGTGCGCCAACAAGACCTGCCCGCGCACCTGTTGGGCATGGTCCCGGCAGGTCGCATCATCCAGGTCTCCGAGGGCTCGCCCGCCGAGGACGCCGGGCTGAAGCCGGGCGACCTGCTCATCAAAGTCGGCGACGCGACGCGCTTCAACAGCGTGCTCGGCCTGCAGATGACGATCCTCGACAACCCCGACACCGGGTTCGAGTTCGTCGTCCTGCGCAAGGGCAAAGTGGTCGACCTCGGCACGATCGAACCGAACGACGACGGCATCTTCGGCCTGCGCGTCGAGCCGGCGTACGATGCGCCCGTCGTGGCCCAAGTCCTCGCCGGCCTGCCCGCCGAGGCACTCGACTCGGCCGACGGCTTCGTGCCCGGCACGACGATCACGCACATCAACGACCAGCCGGTCAGCAGTTGGGCCGACATGCAGCGCGTGCTCCGTCGGTTCGACCAGCAGGAGTTCGAGGGCGTGCCTCGACCGGACCAGATCAAGCTCACGTTCAAGCTGCCGATCGACAACACTTCGCCCGAGTCTGTCCAGATCAAGCTGAACGATGAGGACTACGACGCGATCGTCTCCACCGGCTGGCAGCCGGACCACACCAAGTACGTGCCGATGACCGAGTTCGTGACGGTCAAGGCCGACGGCGTCGGCGAGGCGCTGCTCATCGGCGTGGACAAGTCGCGCGACTTCGTGCTGCAGACCTACATCACCCTGCTCCGCCTGATCCAGGGCGACGTCAAGCTCTACAACCTCCGCGGACCGGTCGGCATCATCTCGACGGGCACGCAGGTCGCTCAGCAGGGCATCCCGTACCTCTTGTTCTTCCTCGGGCTGATCAGCATCAACCTCGCGGTGATCAACTTCCTGCCGATCCCGATCGTCGACGGCGGGCACATGGTGTTCCTGGCCTGGGAGAAGATCACCGGCAAGCCGCCGAGCGAGAAGGTGCAGGTCTACTCGCTCTACGCGGGGCTGGCGATCATCGGCTTCGTGTTTATCGCGACGTTCTACTTCGACGTGATGCGCGAGATCAGCAAGATCTTCTAAGTCACCCGCTGATACCGCGTCTGTTTGAATCCGGTGAGGCGGGCGTCCCGCCTGCCGCTACACCGCAGGTATAAACGATTCGGCCTGCGACCGGTTGGCAGGCGAGACACCCGCCCCACCTCTCTCTCCATTTCAAACCGCCCCCGCCCGCCCGCCACCCATAGACCGCTTGCCCCGCCGACCGATACACGCTTTTGTATACTGCCCCGCTTGGCACAAGATCAGAACAAATCGTCGCTGCTCCGCCTCGTCGTCCCGCTCGCCGCCGCGTTGGTCGGCGTGCTGGTGATCCTGAGCCTGATGACCAGCCCGGGCGATCAAGACGGGACGGATACCGGCGACAATGACAAGCAGGCGCAAGCCCAGCCGGACAAGAAACCCAAGAAGGACGATCAAGCCGACGCGGACGGTAAGCCCGCAAAGGATGACGAAGACCCGGACGACCCGGACCCCGCCGATCCGGACGCGGCGACCGCCGACGCCGAAGACGGTCCCGGCTCCGAGCCCGAGCCTTCCGACGACAAACCGGCCGCGGGCGCGCTGGTCAACCTCCGCCCCGTCTTCGCCGACACCGTCGCCAAGCCCGGCGAACCGGGCGACCTGATCACGATCGGCAGCAGCGACGACGCATCCGGCTTCGAGGTCTTCGCCGAGATCAACCCGTACCGGGCCGGCGTCCACCGCGTCTCGCTCACCAACGAATACAAGGACGTCGCCGGGGAAAACCACTACGTCCTGCTGCACCCGATCGACCTGAGCCGCGGCGAGACGGAGTACCCGGCGATCGGCACGTACGCCGCGGAGTACCTCGTCATCAACGGCGAGAAGGTCAAGCTCTTTGCGAAGGACGACAAGGGCGAGTGGCGCGGCCACTGGCAAGTCGTCTCGAACAAGCAGGACCGCGTCACGCTGTCACTCACGATCCAGGGCGGGCCCGACGACGCGCCCATCGACGTCGCGAAGGTCACGCGCACCTACGCGCTCGCGCCCGGCTCGCACACGATCAACCTCGATCAGCAAGTCGAAAACCTCACCGACAAGACGCTCAAGGTCCAATGGCAGCAGCTCGCCCAGGGCGACGTGCACCACGAAGCGAACGACTACCTCCGCGGACGCAGCCTGCACTACGTCACCGGCTACTTCGACGACGACTACGACCCCGGCCGGCTGTCGATCTACGTCAAAGACGGGTTCATCACCCGCACCGACCTGATCTCGAAACTCAAGGACCGCGACGAGAAGTCCAAGTGGCAGACGGTCTGGCCCAACCCGCAGGTCGACCCGCAGGACAAGCAACTCGCCTGGCTGGCGTCGGAGAACCGCTACTTCGTCGCGATCAGCTCGGCGGACGTGGACCCGGACACCGAAGAAACCAGCAAGATCACGGCGCTCGAAGCGGTCTACCCCAAGATCACCACGATCATCTACCCCGACGAGGGCCAGGACAAAGACCTCGACGACGAGAAGCGCACGGTGCTGCTGGGCCTGACCAGCAAAGAACGCACGCTCAAGCCGGGCGAGAAATCCAAACCCGCCGACCTGTCGCTGGACCTGTTCGTCGGCCCGCGTGAGGACGCGATCTTCGCGCAGGCGCCCTACAAGGCCATGCGCTTCGAACGCACGATCCGCTACTCGCTCGGCGGGTTCTGCGGGTTCTGCACGTTCCAGTGGCTGGCCAACCTGCTGCTGAGCTTCCTCGAGCTGCTGCACATGGCCGTCGCGGACTGGGGCATCGCGATCATCATCCTGGTGATCGTCGTGCGCATCTGCCTGCACCCGCTGACCAAGCGCGGGCAGATCAGCATGATGACGATGGGCAAGCAGATGTCGGCGATCCAGCCGGAGCTGAACAAGCTCAAGAAGAAGTACGCCGACGACCCGCGGCAGATGCAGCAGGCGCAGATGCAGCTGTTCCGCGAGAAGGGCATCAACCCCGCGGCGGGCGCGCTCGGCTGCCTGCCCATGTTCCTGCAGATGCCGATCTGGATCGCCCTGTACGCGATGCTCTACTACGCCATCGAGCTGCGGCACGAGCCGGCGTTCTACGGGCTGTTCCAGCAGATCGGCGGCTGGCCCTTCCTCGCCGACCTCTCCGCCGCCGACCGGTTCATCCCGCTCTTCGCCGACGACGGCGGGCACGTGCTCAACCTCCTGTTCATCCGCCTGGACTACTCGGCGATCAACATCCTGCCGATCCTGATGGGCGTCACCTTCTACATCAACATGAAGTTCACCACGCCCCCGCCGATGAACGAGCAGCAGGCGACCCAGCAGAAGATCATGCGCTTCATGCCGCTGCTCTTCCCGTTCTTCCTCTACTCCGCGCCCGCGGGCCTGACGCTGTACATCTGCGCATCCACCGCGGCGGGCATCCTCGACAGCTACATCGTCCGCAAGCACGTCAAGCAGCTCGAAGAATCGGGCGAACTGTTCAAGCCCAAACAGCGCAAGGCCGGCGGGTTCATGGACAGGCTCCAAAAAGCCGCGGAGGCCAAGGCCAAGCAGATCGAAGAAGCCAAGAAGCACCAGCAGCCAAACAAGGGCCCGCAGAACTACAAGAAACGGAAGCGCTGAGTCTTTCCGCTTAGCGGGCGACGCGAAGCGTCCCATCCGGACCGCCCAGCGATGCACACCCACGACACGATCGTCGCCGTCAGCTCCCCACCGGGCCGGTCGGCGCGCGGGCTGATCCGCGTCAGCGGGCCGGGCGTCGGCGCGGTCCTGGATCACGTCTTGAATGACGCGCGTGCCGCCGCCCGCGCCTTGACCCCCGTGCGCCTGCGTCGGCCCGACCTCCCCGCACTGCTGCTGCGCTTCCCCGGCCCCGCGAGCTACACCGGCGACGACCTCGCCGAGCTGCAACTGCCCGGCCACGCGGCGCTCCTGGACCGCGCCCTCCACGACATGATCGACGCGCCGGACGCGAACGCACGCCTCGCCGAGCCGGGCGAGTTCACCTTCCGCGCCTACGCCGCGGGCAAGCTCGACCTGACCCAGGCCGAGGGCGTGGGCGCGACGATCGCCGCGGTGAGCGACGGCCAACTCGCCGCCGCCAGGCTGCTCCGCCGGGGCAGGCTCGGCCGTACCGCCCAGACCCTGGTCGACCAACTCGGCAACCTGCTCGCGCTGGTCGAATCGGGCATCGACTTCACCGACCAGGAAGACGTCACGCCGATCGCAACCCCGGAATTAGACAAGCGACTCTCGGCGATCTTGCGTGAAATGCAATCGCTGCTCTCCCGCAGCCGGTCGTGGGGCGCACTCGAATCGTTGCCGCGCGTCGTGCTCGTCGGCCCGCCGAGCGCGGGCAAGAGCACGCTCTTCAACGCCCTGCTCGGCCGGGAGCGCGCGGTCATCGACGCCGCGCCCGGCACAACCCGCGACGCGCTCGCCGAGCCCCTGCGCTTGCAGGGCGCCGACAACCGGCCCGCGGAGGCCATGCTCGTCGACCTCGCCGGCCTCGACGAAGCGCTCGCCGACGACGCCCCGCTGCCCGACCGCGGCGCGCAGCAGGCCGCCCGCGACGCGGTCGCCCGGGCCGACCTCATCGTCCGCGTGACCGAGCCGGGCAGACAAACCATCGCAATCAACGCGCCCGCGCACGTGATCGACGTGCTGAGTAAATCCGACACCGACCGCTCAACCAACCAACCCGCATCGAACGACAGCCCCCGCCGCGAGCTGGGGGGTCAAACCACGAAAGACGCGAACCCCCACCTCGCGGCGGGGGCCGGGGGTTCCTCGCGTGAAACAACGCAACCGATCCGCGTCAGCGCCCAAACCGGCGAAGGCCTCGACGCCCTGCGCCGTGCGATCGTCCACGCCCTCGCCGGCCAGGCCGTCAGCGTCCAGGCCGACCTGCTCGCCCTGCAGCCCCGGCACGAACACGCGCTGCGACAGGCGGCGGACCAGTTGCACGCGGCGCGCGACACGCTCGCGCCGGCGCTCGGCTCGCCGCGCCTGCCCGACATCGAACTGCTCGCCGACGCCATGCGCGCCGCGCTCGACGCGCTCGCCTCGCTCGGCGGCCACCTCACACCCGACGAAGTCATCGGCCGGGTCTTCGCGACGTTCTGTGTGGGCAAGTGACGCAGGGAGTAGGGAGTCGGCAGCAGGGCGTTGG
>JBKAGS010000037.1:0-70479 GCA_046290505.1 Phycisphaeraceae bacterium
CAATCCTTCCGTTTTGAATCAGCGTCAGTGTGGCTCGCGCCACGCCTTGGCCAGCGCCGCCGCGGCGTAGACCTTGATGTCCACCGCCAGGCCCGCGGCGGACCGCTCGGCCAGCCAGGCGTCGACCGCGTCGATCGGCACGAGCCGGACGGTGATCGCCTCGTGATCGACGCCCCCGCCGTCGTGCCGGCGCGTCAGACCGGTCGCGCGGTACAGGTCGATCGACTCGCTGGTCAGCCCCGGGCTGGTCACCGCGGGGAACAGGTGCTCGACCGTCTCGGCGTGGAATCCGGTCTCCTCGAGCAGCTCCCGCCGCGCCGCCTGGGCGAACGACTCGTCGGGGTCGTCGTCCAGGTCCCCCGCCAGTCCGGCGGGCAGCTCGACGCACGCCCGGCCCAGCGGCACGCGGTGTTGCTCGATCAGGACCAGCTCGCCCGCGTCGGTCACCGCGATCACCGCGACCGCGCCCTCGGTGTTCGGCCGTTCGACGTATTCCCAACGCCCACGCCGGACCATCCGCAGGAACCGGCCTTGTGCCATGACCTCGTTCGACTCGCTTTCGGGCATCGCCTTATCGTACACAGTTTGGATTACATCTTGCCGATAAACGGTTTAAAGCGACCCGTGAAGCGCGGGTGAACCCGAAAAATCCTTGAACCGGGCCGTTTTCAAGGATAAAGTTTAGAGTCGCGCGGCTCGATCGTCGCGACGCACCCCGCCCCTCGACCCGCCGCCGATGAGCCTTCTCATGCTTGCACGCCTGCCGATCCTGCCGACCTGTTTGCTGATGTTCTTCGTCCTCGCGCTCGGGCCGGCGGACGTGTGCGGCCAACTCGGCGACGACGAGGAACAGCAGCGCCGCATCCGCGAGCTGGGCCTGGGCGCGGCCCGCAACGACGCGACGAGCAGCCGACGCACCGAGCGCATCGCCGCCGAGGACGACCACGGCCCGCCGCTGACCGAGCGCGAACGCGCCGTCCACGCGCTCAACCGCATGGCCTTCGGTGCCCGGCCGGGGCAGGTCGATCAGGTCCTGGAGATGGGCGTCGAGAACTGGATGCGCCAGCAACTCGATCCCGAGACCATCGACGACGCGTATGTGCGGGACTACCTCGACGCGAACGGCAAGTCGCTGGCCATGGGGATGAGCGAGATTTTCCGCGTGTACCGCCCGGATTACACGCCGTACAAGAACGACCCGCCGACCCGACGCGAGCGTGAGCTGCGTCAGAAGGAACAGCGCGAGCGCAACCGGATGCGCGGCGAGGTCCAGCGCGAGCTGCGCGACGCGGTCTACCACCGCGCGGTCTACTCGCCCCGGCAGTTCGAGGAGGTCATCGTCGCCTTCTGGCGTGAGCACTTCTCCATCGACCAGAACGCCAACGACGTCGCCTACTTCGCCAACCACTGGGAAGAAAACGTCCTGCGCAAACACGCGTTCGGCAAGTTTGAGCACCTGCTGATCACGACGGCGCGGCACCCGGCGATGCTGTTTTACCTGGACAACGCCGTGTCGCAGAAGCCGCTGACCGAGCGCGAGCTGTCGATGATCGAGCGCTATAAGGACCGCAAGAACGTGCCCCGCTCGGTCCGCGCCCTCGAACGCCAGCGCGGGCTCAACGAGAACTACGCCCGCGAACTCATGGAGCTGCACACGCTCGGCGTGGACCGCGAGTACACCCAGCGCGACGTCACCGAGCTCGCCCGCGTGTTCACCGGATGGACCGCGCGATGGAAGGGCGGCATGCAGGACAAAGAGCGCGCGGCCGGCGAAGACGCCTACGGCTTCTACTTTAACGCGTCGGTCCACGACACCAACGACAAGGTCGTCCTCGGCTCGCACCTGCGCGGCGGCGGGGAAGAGCAGGGCCTGCGCGTATTGCGGGCGTTGGCCGACCACAAGTTCACCGCCGACTTCATCAGCCGAAAGCTCTGCGCCTACTTGCTGCGTGACCGACCGAGCGAGGACCTGGTGAAGGAAGTCGCCAAGGTCTTCAAGCGCACCGACGGCGACCTGAAGCAGGTTTACGAGGCGATCGTCTTCTCCGACGACTTCTTCTACCGCCAGAATCACCGCGTGAAGTTCAAGACGCCGTTTGAGTACGTCGTCTCGTCGCTGCGCGCGACCGGCGCGGAGGTGGACGGCTGGGGCGAGGTCGATCGGGCGTTGACGCTGATGGGCCAGAAGACGTACGGCTGCCCGGACCCGACGGGCTGGTACGACGCCGCCGAGGCCTGGCTGGACCCTGGCGTCCTGGTGTACCGCTGGACGTTCGCGCTGGATTTGGCGGGCAACCGGGTCAAGGGCGTGCGCGTGCCCGAGGCGATGCTCGCGAACCTGCCGGGCGACAAGCTGAAGAAGAAGCTGCAGATGACGGTCCTGCCCGCGGGCCTGAGCGACCGCACGCGCACGATCATCGACGAAGAGCTGGGGCGAAACCCCAACGCTCAGGAGCTGCTGGCGATCCTGATCGGCTCGCCGGATTTCCAGCAGCAGTGAGGTTTGATTTTGGAACCGCAGATGAACGCGGATGAACGCGGATGGATATCAATAAGAACTGGCCAATTGAGATTAAGCATTGCGAGTGGGCATTTTCGTTTCAATGCCCGAAAGTTTGGGAAAAGCTTAAGCAAACAAAGAATCCAGACGTCAGGTTTTGTGAGACCTGCTTAGAAGAGGTTCACCATGTTGAGACCGACGAAGAAGTTGTGCAAGCCGCCAAGGAAGGAAAATGTGTTGCATTTTTTACACTCAGCTACTTGGACGAGTAATTGTGTTGCCTAAGAGTGAAGACTGACGCCTTGTGACTTATCCGCGTTCATCTGCGTTCATCCGCGGTTCCAGAAACCGAACGCACAGCAGACTTATACAGGAGCGACCCCGATGTCCCCAACCCGACGACAGTTCCTCGCAGGTTCCAGCGCGTTCATGGGCGCCGCGGCGCTCGGGCTCTCGCCCCGCGCGCTGGCGCAGGCGCTGCGCGAGCAGGGCCACCCGCCGACGCTCGTGACGATCTACCTGCGGGGCGGGGCCGACCCGTTGAACGCGATCGTCCCGGCTGGCGACCCGGAGTACTACAACGTCCGCCCGACGATCGCGATCCCCGCGAAGTCCAACGACCCGGAAAACCCCGCGGTCATCCCGGTGACCAACCTCTGGGGCCTGCACCCGGCGCTCAAGCCGCTGCACGAGTTGTACGAGAAACAGCGCATGGCGGCGCTGGTCTGCACGGGCTCGACGCACCCGACACGCAGCCACTTCGACGCGCAGGACTTCATGGAACGCGCGGCGCCCGGTGTCAAGAGCGTCACCGAGGGCTGGCTGAACCGCTACCTCACCGCGACCGCGTCGGGCACCGACCGCACGCTGCGGGCCGTGTCGATGCAGCCGACGCTGCCGCGGTCGCTGCGCGGGCAGTACCCGGTCCTGGCCGTGCCCGGCGGGAACGCGGACCGGGCGATGGATATCTTCGCGCGGATGTACAGCTGCGACGACAACGCCGAGGCGATGCGCAAGAACGCCGGCAAAGACAAGGCCCAGGACAGCGCCCCCGCCGAGGGCCCGCGGCTCAGCTCCGGCCCGGCGATCGCGCCGGTCGAGAAGGCCGAGGACGACCTCAACGAAAAACTCGTCGAGAAGGGCCAGGAGAGCATCGAGAAACTCCGCCACCTCAAGGGCATCGTCCGCGGCCGGGGCGGGGCGAACTACCCCAACTCGGGCCTGGCGCGCCAGCTCAAAGACATCGCCAAGGTCATCAAGGCCGGCGAAGGCCTGGAGGTCGCCGCGGTCGACTACGGCGGCTGGGACCACCACGCGTACCAAGGCGGCAGCACCGGCACGATGGCGAACATGCTCACGACGCTCGCCGAGGCGATCAAGGCCTTCCACGACGACCTGGGCAGCCACATGGACAAGACGCTGGTCTTGGTCATGTCCGAGTTCGGCCGAACGGTCAAGGAGAACGGCAACAACGGCTCGGACCACGGCCACGGCGGGTTCATGCTCGCGGTCGGCGGGATGGTCAAGGGCGGCAACATCTACGGCAAGTACACCGGCCTGGAGCGCAAGAACCTCTACCAGAACCGCGACCTGCCGGTACACATCGACTTCCGCGTCGTCTTCGCCGAGGCGCTGTACGCGCTGTTCGGCTTCCACGCGGACAAGACGGACTTCTTCCCCGAGTACAAGGCGGAGGACCGCCCGGTCGGTTTCCTGACGCCGATCGCGACGGGGTGATCGTTGATCGACAAGCAGCGCGACCCAAGCCGCCGCGTCACCACGCGGGGGACGAGTCGTTTGTGTTGTTGTATAGAGATTGATAGCTGTGTCACGCTTCGCCCCCGCGTGTGACGCGGCGGTTGCGGTCGTTCTTCTGTCGAGCCGGAGGCACTGTCAGAGCACGACGCGTCAGCGAGTGACACGAACAACATCAAACCAAGTCACTCGCTCACGCTTCGTGCTCTGATCGATTTGTCACGGCGTGTCGCTCGCCTCGATCTGCAATGTGTACTGCTTGCCGGCGGTTTCGATCAGCACCCAGTCGTCGGCGACGCTGACGAGTTTGCTGTCGCCGATCATCGCTCCTTGCTTGTAGAGCTTGCCGCTGATGACGGCGAAGCGGCCTTCGTGGCTGGTGACGACGGATTGGAGCTCGAGGGGCTGGGTTTGATTGGGTTTGTTGGTGTTGCGCCCGGCCGCTGAAGCGGCCTGGCCGGGGTCGCCGATGAAGGCCTGGTGGTCTTTTTCGATCGGGGTCCTGTTGTTCGGCGTGGTGGATTGGTTGCCGAACGCGTCGCGGACGGGCCCGGCGGCGGTGGCGGGCTCGGCGGGGATGACGTCGCTAAAGAGGTCCTCGCCGAAGATCAGTTCGTGCTCCTGCGCGGTGACCTTGTTCGGCTCGTGGACCAGGACGAAGTAGGCCCCGGCGGTGATGCCCAGCAGCACGAGCAGCACGAAGCTGAACGCGCGGGCGCCGGAGATCGCGTCGGGCGACGACTCGCGCTTGCTGTTGGGCGCGGCGTAGACCGGGCGGGTGATCGCGGCGACGATCTCGTTGGACTTGGCCTGGGTTTTGGCCTGCGCCTTGGCCTGCGTTGCGGGCGCGGGCGGCACGATCGCCGGCGCGGGCTTAGACGCCTTGGGTTCCTCCGGCGGGACGACCTCTTCGATCAGCTTGTCCGTGCGCTTGCCCACGAGCGCCTCGCAGGCTTCGGCGGAGAATAGCTCGTGCTCGTCAGGCGGGACGGGTTCGTCGGCCTTGAGCCGGACGATGTGCGTGGTCTCGATGTCCATCTGCTCGGCCTTGACCTCGGCGGCGGCCTTGGTCGCGGCGTCGATGACGATGGACACGTCTTCGCCCGTGGCGTTGCGGACCCCCACCACGCGGAACTGCTGCATCTCTACAGACATTCGCTGCCCTTTCGCAAGAAGCCTCTGACGGGTTATCGGGCCCGATCGGGCCACGGTTTAGCGCGGTCCGGGGGGTTGGTAAGCCCTAGCGGTTGTAGGGGCTGGTGGGTGAGGCTGGGGTAGAAGGTTGGGGAACGCGGCGGAGCCGCGTCGCTTCGCGGTTTGGCGCGATTACAATTGAGTGATGGACCTGACGAACACGACCGAGCAAGACGCGCCCGCCGAGCACGCCGCGGCGTCAACGCCCGACCGCCGGGTGACGCTGCGCGACTGGCGCCAGTGGGCCGAGGCGGGCAAGCCGTTCGCGATGCTGACCTGCTACGACGCGACGACGGCGAAGTGGCTGTGGCGCGGCGGGGTGACGAGTTTTCTGGTCGGCGACACGGCGGCGCAGCTGATCCTCGGCCACGACTCGACCCTGCCCGCGAAGATGCCGTTCATGCTCGAGATCACCGCGGCGGTGCGTCGCGGGGCGCCCCACGCGCTCATCATGGCGGACATGCCCTTCGGCAGTTATCAGGCCGACGAGGCCGAGGCGGTACGCAACGCCATCGCGTTTATGCAGGACGCCGGCGCGGACTGCGTGAAGCTCGAGGTCGACGGCAGCCACGCGACGCTGGTCGAGAAGCTCGCGCAGTCCGGCGTGCCGGTCGTTGCGCACCTGGGCAGCCGGCCGCAGCAGGTGCGGGTCGACGGCGGGTACCAGGCCGCGGGCCGGACCGAGCGCGAGGCCGACGTGCTGGTCGATACCGCGCAGCTGATGATCGCGATGGGCGCGCACGTGCTGCTCATCGAGGCGGTGCCGGACGAAGTCAGCCAGCGCATCGTCGACAAGGCGCGCCACCCGCGCACCGGGGCGCGCATCCCCGTGATCGGCTGCGGCGCGGGCCCGGCGTGCGACGGGCATGTCGTGGTGATGCACGACCTGATGGGCCTGAGCGACTGGCAGCCGCCGTTTGCCCGGCCGATCGCCAACTTCGGCCCGGCGGTGCAGGAAGCGGCGTCGCGCTGGAGCGAGCAGGTCGCGTCGGGTAAGTACCTCGCCGACGGCGGGGTTTATCAGATGAAGGATTGATTACTTCAAGCGATCGAAAAAAGGTTGCTGCAAATCGCGCGCGCCGTGCGTAATCGCCAGTATTCAGACCGTGTCCAGCTCGACGATATTAAATACACGGTAAGGGTATACCGGTAGTTCACGCACGTCGGCTCGATCGATCTGTTGCACGCGATGCCCAAGTCGAGGGTATTCGGCAAGATCCTCGATCGCACTAAAGATCCGTGCCGCGACCGCGGTAGCGTATGTCTGTGAATCGCGGGCGATATGCCGCCAGATCAATTCGAGGTCTTCGGTCGCGCGTCGGCGATATTTTACGTCACTCGCCATTTCGCGATCATCTCCCGGACCTCGTCGCTGCTATAGCTTTCGGCGTTAGGGTCGTTGTGCTCGTCCAGCCGTTGTTCGAGCATGCTGACCAACGCCAGCCGATCCAGCACCTGCTGCATCGTGCAGTCGTCGGGGAGGTTGTCGAGGACTTTCTGTACGGTGGCTTTGGCGCTGACCATGGGATTGTTCCTCTATCCGGGCCGATCCAGATTAGGTCTTTGGCCCGGCCCGGGCCAGCATTTCGTGGGATCGCGTGTGGATTCCGAAACCGTGTGAGCTAAACTTCGTAATAGCGGTAGGCTTGCCCGCCGTCTTTGGGATCGTCTACGTGCACGGGAGACCTTTATGTCACGCATCCGCTGGTACGGGCCGACGCTGCTCCTGCTGTTCACGCTGGTGCTGGCGATGGCCGTCGGCCCGGGCGTGGTCCGGCAGATCGCGCGGTCCTACGAGAGCGCCCGCATCGCGCAGGTCCGACAGGGCCTGGTCGACAACCCCACGCTCTCGACGCTCTCCGAATCGTTCAAGGACGTCGCCACCGTCGTCCGCCCGAGCGTCACCAGCATCTCCCTGCAGGCCCGCGAGCGGACGACCGGGCAGCTGGTCAACGTGTCCAACGGCTCGGGTTGGGTCTACCGCCACTACCACAACTTTAAGCAAGACCCCAACGACTACGACGACTACATCATCACCAACCACCACGTGGTCGAGGACGCCATCGTCGGCCGGGCCGAGCAGGTCGTCGTGCGGTTCGACGACGGCGGGGAGTACCGGGCCAAGGTCGTCGGGACGGACCCCAGGACCGACGTCGCCGTGTTGAAGATCAACCGCAAGGGCCTGATCCCCGCGGCGCTGTCGGCAGAGCCGGCGGAGCAGGGCGAGATCGTCTTCGCCATCGGCTCGCCTTTCCAGTTCGACTTTTCGATGAGCCAGGGCATCGTCAGCGCGACCGGCCGGCGCATCCGGGCCGGGAACCCGGACAACTACGAGAACTTCATCCAGACCGACGCGGCGATCAACCCCGGCAACTCCGGCGGGCCGTTGACCAACGTCCGCGGCGAGGTGATCGGCATGAACACCGCCATCGCCACCGAGAACAACCCCGCCGCGTCGTTCTCCGGGCTGGGCTTTGCGATCCCGATCGATCAGATCGTCAACGTCGCGGACCAACTCATTGAGAACGGCGAGGTCCGGCGCGGGTACATGGGCGTGTTCATCACCGACCTGGACTTCGCGACCCGTAAGGAACTGGGCTTCGACGGCAGGGGCGTGCTGTGCGAGCCCGTGCCCGGCGGGCCGGCGGAGGCGGCGGGGATCCAACTCGGCGACGTGATCACGCACATCGACGGCAAGCGCGTCGCGACCAGCGAAGAGCTGCGCATCGCCGTCGCCAGCCATCCGCCCGGCAGCGTGATCCCGATCCGCGTCTGGCGGCGCGGGCGCGTGATGACGCTGCGTCTGCAACTCGTTGAAGACCCGCGCGCCGCCGGCTCACTCATCGCGCCCCGCCGGCTCGACGACCCGTTCGCGCCCCAGCCGGCCACCCTCGCCACCGACGTCGGCCTGGGCCGGTTCGAGAGCTTCACCCCCGGGCTCGCCGCCCGCCTCGGCTGGGCCTACACGCCCGGCGTGCTGGTCCGCCTGATCGAGGACGCCTCGCCCGCCGACCGGCAAGGCGTCTTCCGCATGTCCATCGTCACCGAAGTCGACGGGCAATCCGTGCACGACCTGGACAGCTTCAACGCCGCCGTCGACGCGGTCCAAGGCGACACCCTCAAGCTCACCCTCAAACGCTGGGACGCGACCGGCGACGGGCGGTACGATGAAAAAGAGGTCGAGCTCGAGCGGTGAGTCATTGGGTGATTTGGTGAAGTGCGATTTGGTGAAGTTAAGAAAATTGGCTGGTTCGCTTTGGCTAGCGTGTTTGCTCGGGCAAGAAGCCAAACCGAGCATGGTCAATTTCCAAGCAGACTTCACCAAATCGAACTTCACTAAATCACCAAATCACCAAATGACTAAACTACCCCCATGACCACCGCCGCCCCCGCGACGCAAGCCGTTCCCGCCCCCGCCGTCGGCGACGACAAGCCGCTGCTGCAAGTCAACAAGCTCAAGACCTACTTCCCGGTCAAGCGCGGCCTGCTCCGCACGCAGGTCGGCAACGTCAAGGCCGTCGACGACGTGTCCTTCGCCGTCGGCCAGGGCGAGACGCTCGGGCTCGTCGGCGAGTCGGGCTGCGGCAAGTCCACCGTCGGCCGGTCCATCCTCCGCCTGATCCCCGCGACCGACGGCAGCGTCGTGTTCGACGGCGAAGACGTCCTGTCCGCCTCCGCGTCGCGCATGAAACAGCTCCGCCGAGAGATGCAGATCATCTTCCAGGACCCCGGCGGCTCGCTCAACCCACGCATGACCGTCGGCCGGATCGTCGGCGAGCCGCTCAGGGTCCACAAGATCTGCTCGGGCTCCGAGCTCGAAGACCGCGTGCAGGACCTGCTCGTCAAGGTCGGGCTGCAACCCGAGCACATGTTCCGCTACCCGCACGAGTTCTCCGGCGGGCAGAAACAACGCATCGGCATCGCCCGCGCGCTCGCGCTCGATCCGCGCTTCATCGTCTGCGACGAGCCGGTCTCCGCGCTCGACGTGTCGGTTCAGTCGCAGGTGCTCAACCTGATGCAGGACCTCAAGGACGAGTTCAACCTCAGCTACCTGTTCATCGCGCACAACCTCGCGGTCGTCGAGCACTTCTGCGACCGTATCGCGGTGATGTACTTAGGAAAAATCGTCGAGCTGGCCGACCGCGATACGCTGTACCGCAACCCGCTGCACCCGTACACGAAGGCGCTCCTGTCCGCCGCGCCCAGCCCCGACCCCAACCGCCAGAAGAAGCGGATCATGCTGCTGGGCGACGTGCCCAGCCCGATCAGCTACTTCAAGGACGAGGCCGCGGGCCGGTCGCACTCGATCGAGACAACGGCGGAAGAGAAGGCGGAGATGGAAGCGGAAAAGATGCAGGGCGTCGAGTTCGTGACGCGCTCGAGTCTGCTCGACCGTCCGCCGCTGCTGGAAGTACCGGGCGAGCCGGGGCACTGGGTGAGCACGCACGGATTCGACTGAGCCCGGTGAGCATCGGAGCACGAAGCGTCAGCGCGTGACCAAGCGGCGTGCGCTCCGAGCCACGCGCTGACGCTTCGTGTTCTAACGGATGACGACCGCGCACAATCGGCGGAAAAGCTTCATGCATCGACCATGACGCACCTGCGACGCGTAGCGTCGCGGCTGTTTTTTCTACTTGACGATCTCAAGCAAACACCGGATCATCCCGCGCCATGACAAGCCTGCTCGCACAGAACGGACTGCAATCGCACTGGGTCGCCCAAACGCTCGCGAGCGTCGGCGTGGTCGTGGTCGCGCTCGCGCTGCGGTGGGTGCTCCGCCGGGCGGTCAACAGCCAGCACAAGGTGTCGGGCGACCTGCGTCGGCGGTGGCTCTTGCAGGTCCGCAACCTGACCTTCGCGCTCATCGCCATCGGGCTGGTGCTGATCTGGGCGACCGAGCTCAAGACCGCGGCGATCTCGGTCGTCGCGATCGTGGTCGCGATCGTGCTGGCGACCAAGGAACTGATCCTGTGCCTGACCGGCGGGTTCTTGAAGTTGTCCTCGCGCATGTTCGTGCTGGGCGATCACGTCGAGATCAACGGCATCCGCGGCGAGGTCATCGACCAGACGCTGCTGACCACCAAGCTGATGGAAAACGCCGCCGGCCCCAACGGCAGCCAGTACACCGGCCGGACGATCACCCTGCCCAACGCGATCCTGCTCGCCCAGCCGGTCTATAACGAGACGCTGACCAAGTCGTTCGGGCTGCACGTCTTCACCGTCCCGGTCAAGGCCGAGGCGGGCTGGGAGGCGCACGAAACGGCGCTGCTCAAGGCGCTCAACGAGGCGTGTGAGCCCTACCTCGAGCACGCGAAGTCGGCGGTCGCGGCGCTCGCGCGCGAGGAGGGCCTGAACACACCCAGCGTCGAGCCGCGGGTGCAGATCGCCGTGCCCGAGCCGGGCCGGGTGGACCTGATCGCCAGGCTGCCCTACCCGGTGGAGGCGAAGAACCGGGTGATCCAGCAGGTCCTGCGTTCGTACTTGCGCGCGTCGGCGCAGATCGGCAAGCCGACGGAAGAAAGCTCGCGAGACGCGGAAGACTAAAGCACATTCATCGCGGTGTAGACGGCAGCGTCCCGTGTTTTGCCGCGATGTGCACGGGACGCTTCGCGTCGCCCGCTACGCGCTATGCCGCCAGCATCGCCAGCGCGACGACGCCGCGCGCCGACCACAGCGCGGTGCGCAGCCAGTTGGTCGCGACGAGTCGGCGGTGGGCGTGTTCGTCGAACCCCTTGCCCAGCCGTTTGTGGCAGGGCACCTGCAACAACGCCGTGCTGAGCCAGATCAGAACGACGAGCGCGAGGCCCAGCCACGCGAGCCAGGGTGCGACCGCGTCGGGACGCAGCAAAACGACCGCGATCGCCGTGCTTAGTTCGACGAGCATCGCCGGTCCCACGGCCCATCCGGTTCGGCGTTCGTGCAGGCGCTGGTAGTCGGCGTAGCCGTCGCGGCCGACCGCCGCCATCAGCGGGTAGTGCACGAGCTGGACGAACCAGATCAGCCCGGCCATGTACAGCGTCGCGAAGGCGTGGAGGAGCAAGATACCCGTCATCATGATTGCCTCATCAGAGCACGACGCGCAGCGCGTGACAGGCCGGCCGAAGGCCCGCGTCATTCGCTGACGCCCGGTGCTCTGAAGACCTGGGCGGACTCGTCGCCGAACTTTTCGGCGAGCTTTTTTGCGCGGTAGGCGGAGATCTGCTCGACGCCTTTCTGCACGGCGAGCCTGCTGATGAGCGGCGCGAGCGGGCCGCCGTGCGAGGCGTATTCGCCGACGTCGTCGCAGCGCGGTTGGCCGTCGTCTTCGACGAAGGTGCGGGGGTGGGCCCACCGGCGGTACGGGCTGTTGAGTTGTTCGTCGCGGAATATCGTTGGCGTGTCCCACGCGGTGATGCGGGTCGTCCATTTGATGGGTAGGCCGCGGGGCTTGAGCTTGGTGTGGGTCAGCTTGCCGGGCTTCATCTCGATGGGCCGGTGGGTGAAGGCCTCGAAGCTCAGCGGGTTGGGGCTGGTCGTATTGAGGTTGCGTGCGTTGCCGAAGGGCGCGACTAACTCGGCGGGCGGTTTGGCCAGCCGCTGGCTCACGGCCAGCCGCAAGGTTCGGCCGTCGCGTTGGATGGTGGGCATGGGCTGCATGACGGGCTCGGGTGTGGCCGCGCTGGGACTGGGGTGTTGCCCCGATCGCTGGCGGGGCGGACGTTTTTCACTATTTTTATCGGCCGGGGCCTTGAATGATCGCGTATAACGAGCTTTGATGAAGGGTCGCTGGTCGTTCTGGACGAGAAAGCTTAGGCATGGCAAAGGACATCTGCGAGTGAAATACCTCTCTCCCAAACAGCTTGGCAAGGCGATCGGCGTCAGCGAGTCTTCGTTAAAGCGGTGGATCGACGACGGGCAGATCGCGGTGACACGGACGACCGGCGGGCATCGGCGGATCGAGCTGCCCGAGGCGGTGCGCTTCGTGCGTCAGCGCGGCTACACGATCGACGACCCGGCGGTGCTGGGGCTGAGCGCGTCGGACGCGCGTCAGGGCCGGGCCGACGACGCCCAGCAGGTCGACCGGCTGCACGACATGCTCACGCAGGGCAAGGGCCAGGCGTTCCAGGCGGCGGTGACCCGGCTGTACCTCGACGGCCGGACCCTCGCCGAGCTGATCGACGGGCCGATCCGCGAAGCGATGTCGCGGATCGGCGAGTTGTGGCACAACGACCCCGACGGCGTGGGCATCGAGCACCGGGCGACAGACATCTGCATCCGCACGCTCGGCTACCTGCATTCGCTGGTCAAGCCCCCACTGGACGAAGCGCCGCTGGCGATCGGCGGGGCGCCGCCCGGCGACATCCACCTGATCCCCTCGCTGTGCATCTCGCTGGTCATGGCCGAGCAGGGGTGGCGCGAGATGAACCTGGGCGCCAACACGCCCTGGGACCAGTTCGTCGCTGTGGCTCGGCGTGAGCGCGCGGCGTTGGTCTGGGTGTCGATGACCGCCGAGCCCAAGGCCGACCTGTCGCCGAGGGTCAGCACGCTGGCCGACGCGTTGGCCCCGCTGCCGTGCCAGCTGATGGTCGGCGGGCAGCAGGCGACCCCGGCCGTCGCGCGCCTGGCCCAACCGAACCTCCACGCCGCGGGCTCGATGCACGAACTGGTCGCCTTCAGCAAGGGCCTGCTCGCCGCGCACCTCGCGGGTCGCGGGACCAACGGCGTGTCGCACTGATGGGTGATGGTTCGTTTTCAGGCGCGATGGGCGGGATGCCCACCAACGAGCCAACGACGAATCGTTAACGGGCCGCGCGCCCATCCCACCCAAGGCGCCATCGACGAGCTTCTGGCGCGGCTCGGCGCGCGCGGGCAAACGTGCCCCAAAACACAACGCGCACAAAACTTTTTGATCCGTGCTGCAGGCCGAACAAGCCGGGCCGTCCGCGTTCACGCGCGTCACGGGGGGTGCTGAACGCGGTCCGCGCGGAGAACTCACACAAACACGGGTGACAAGCCGAGCTATAATGTGGCCTTGCACCTGTAGGAACCGCTATGCCTTTTAAGTTTTTGCGTGATTCGTTCCGGGCCGTCGGACGGGCGGTCTGCCAGACCATCGACGGCAACGCCTCGGTCAAAGAGATCGAGCTGCCCGGGCCCAAGAAAGTCGAGTGGGTTCGCAACCTGCCTTACTTCGGCATGCACGCCGCGTGCCTGCTCGTGCTCGTGGTGGGCTTTTCGTGGACGGCGTTGGCGATCTGCGTCGGTCTCTACTTCGCCCGCATGTTCGCGATCACCGGGTTCTACCACCGCTACTTCTCGCACAAGACCTTCAAGACCAGCCGGGCCTTCCAATTCGTCATGGCCGTCTGGGGCCTGACCGCGATCCAACGCGGCCCGCTGTGGTGGGCCGCCCACCACCGACACCACCACCGCCACTCGGACGAGCACCCCGACCTGCACTCGCCCAAGCAGCACGGCATGATCTGGTCGCACATGTTCTGGTTCACCACCGAGGCGGCCTTCGGCACCAACCAGAAGTCCGTCCACGACCTGGCGAAGTACCCCGAGCTGCGCTTCGTGGACCGCTTCGACACGCTGGTCTACGTCGCCTTCGGCGCCGCGCTGTTCGGCCTGGGCGTCGGGCTCGAAGCGATCGGCCTGAACACCTCCGGCTGGCAGGTCTTCGTCTGGGGCTTTTTCCTCTCCACCGTCCTGACCTACCACGGCACCTACACCATCAACTCGCTCAGCCACAAGTTCGGCAAGCAGCGCTATAAGACCGGCGACGACTCGCGCAACAACATCTGGCTCGCGCTGTTGACCCTCGGCGAGGGCTGGCACAACAACCACCACCACTACCAGTCCTCCGTCCGCCAGGGCTTTTACTGGTACGAGATCGACATCACGTACTACCTGCTCCGCGCGATGTCGTGGACCGGGCTCATCTGGGACCTGCGCGGCGTGCCGGAAAAGAAGCTCAACGCCAACCGCGTCAAGGAAGGCGCGCCGTCCATGGCCGAGGCCGCCACCGCCGCCCGCCCCGAGCACATCGCCCCGCGCAAGAAGACCAGCATCGCCAGCTCGCTGGGCAAGAAAGCCACCGACGCCGGCGACCGGCTGAGCAAGAAGGCCAGCGACACCCTCGGCCGACGCGCCGGCGGGACCGCGTAGGACTATGAATGATGCGAGACAGCAAGGCCGGTGGACAACCAGTGACGCGTTCGATAATCACCTGTCCGGAGTGCGGCTTTGCGTCCGATGAGCAGATGCCAACGAACGCGTGCTTGTTTTTTTACGACTGTTCGCAATGCGGTGCCAAGCTCACACCTAAAGAAAATGATTGCTGCGTGTTCTGTTCTTACGGTTCGGTGAATTGCCCGCCTGTTCAAGCCGGAAAGAAAGCGTGCTGATGGACACGGGCGTTCTCCCAAGCGACCAGGCGAGTTGAGGCCATGCGCATCGCGATCGTCGGCACCGGTGTCTCGGCGATGACCGCGGCGCACCTGCTGCACCCCCACCACGAACTCACCGTCTTCGACAAAGCCGACTACCTCGGCGGACACACCCACACGCGCGACGTCCACCTCGACGGTCAGACCTACCCCGTCGACACCGGCTTCATCGTCTTCAACGACTGGACCTACCCCAACTTCATCAGGCTGCTCGACAAGCTCGGCGTCGAATCGCGCGCATCGACCATGAGCTTCTCCGTCGCGTGCGACCGCACCGGGCTGGAGTACAACGGCGGGTCGATCACGGGGCTCTTCGCGCAGAAGCAAAACCTCGTCAACCCGCGCTTCCTCGGCATGTTGCGCGACATCATGCGTTTTAACAGGCTCGCGAAAGCGTTCGCCGACCAAGGCGACGACGCGACGACGATGGCGCAGTTCGCCGAGCGCCACAAGCTCGGCGGGGTGTTTTACGACAAGTACCTCGTCCCCATCGCCGCGTCGATCTGGTCCGCCGACCCCCGCAAGGTCGCTCAGTTCCCCATGAAGTTCATGGCGGAGTTCTTCCGGAACCACGGCATGCTCAACGTGTGGGACCGCCCGCGGTGGCGCACCGTCGTCGGCGGGTCGCGCACGTACATGGCCGAGCTGACTAAACCGTTCGCCGACCGCATCCGCTTGAACGAAGCGGTCACCTCGGTACGCCGGTTTGACAGCCACGTCGAACTCGACACCGAGCGCGAGACCGGCCAACGCTTCGACCACGTCGTGCTTGGCTGCCACAGCGACCAGGCCCTCGCGATCCTCGGCGACGGCGCGACCGACGACGAACGCATGGCGCTGTCGTCGATCCCGTACCAGGACAACCTCGCGATCCTGCACACCGACGAGCGTGTGCTGCCGAGCCGGCGGGCCTGCTGGGCGGCGTGGAACTATCGGATTCCAAGGGTGGGCGAGGCTCCCGCCGAGCCGCAAGCGGAGAAAACGCGCGGCTCGGCGAGAGCCTCGCCCTCCCGGACAAAGCCGTCGGCCGGCCCGTCGTCTTGACCTACAACATGAACATCCTGCAAGGGCTGGACGCGCCCAAGACCCTCTGCGTCACGCTCAACGACGAAGCCGCGATCGACCCTGAAACCGTCATCGCCAAGGTCCCGTACGAACACCCGGTGTTCGTGCCCGACCGCAAGGCCGCGCACGACCTCTTCGACAAGATCAACCACGCCAACCGCACGAGTTTCTGCGGCGCGTACTGGCGCTACGGCTTCCACGAAGACGGCGTGGTCAGCGCGCTGCGCGCGGTCGAGCCGTTCGGGGTGTCGTTGTAGCTGGGTTTTGAAACCACAGAAGCACACGGATGGACACGGATCAATACAAATGGAGTGATCTGGTTTGATCCGCGTCTATCCGTGTGCATCTGTGGTTCCAAACTCAAACTATGATTGACTTGTGCACTCCGCGATCTACGAAGGCGTTGTCCGGCATCGGCGGTTTTCTCCCAGGCCGCACGCGCTGTCGTACCGCCTGTTCATGCTCGCGCTGGACCTGGACGAGCTCGACACCGTCTTCAAGGGGCTTGGTAAGCTGCTCTGGTCCATCGGCCGATGGAACGTGTCTTGCCTGCTGCGCAAAGACCACTTCGGCGACCCAGGGAAAACGATCAAGGATTGCGTGCTGGATGAGGTCGAGAAAGTTTGCGGCGATCGGCCGGGCGGGCGCGTCGTGATGCTCGCGCACCTACGCACCTTCGGCTACGTGATGAACCCCGCGACGTTTTACTACTGCTACGACGAATCGGGCGAGCGGCTCGCCGCGGTGGTCGTCGAGATCCACAACACGCCCTGGGGCGAGCGGCACGTCTACGCCCTGCCCGCCGAGCGCGCCCATCCCACCATGGCCAAACGCACGCTGCGTTTCCGTTTCAAAAAAGCGTTCCACGTCTCGCCCTTCATGCCGATGGACCACGACTACGACTGGCGGTTCAACACCCCCGGAAGGTCCGCGGGCGACCGGCTCGTCATCGCGATGAAGAATCTCGACGGCCACGGCCAACGGGTTTTCGACGCCTCGCTCAGCCTGACCCGCGAGCCGCTGACCGCGGGCCGGCTGAACCTGATGCTCGTCAAGCACCCGCTGATCACGGTCAAGGTGGTCGGCGCGATCTATTGGAACGCCCTGCGGCTCTGGCTGAAACGCGTGCCGTTTGTGCCCCACCCCAAGTGGGCCGGCGAGCAACGCCCCGCGCCCCCGACGCGAGGCGGTGGCGCGGGGCGAGGGTGATCAGTCCCCACCGCGCGGCGAAGCGATCTGAACCGACCATGAATCTGTCCCGCCGGTTTGAGCGAAACACAGGCGTGGCCTGTCGGGACCCCCGCGTCTGGTTATCCTTAGCCCCAGAAGACTATGTCCAGCTCGATCATCCCCGCGCCCCGCTCCCTGCCCGCCGCCGACCGCCCCGCCGTGCTCGATCGGCTGTGCCGACGCCTGCTGCTTTCGCAACTCGCGAAGGTCGAATCGTCGCAGATCACCCTGCTCGACCGCGGCAGGCGGCTGAGCTTCGGCGAAGCGCGAAACGACAACGCCCCGCGCTGCACGATCACGGTCCATCACCCCCGCTTTTATCGCGACGCGGTGCTGGGCGGGCACCTCGCCGCCGCCGAGGGCTACGTGCACGGCCTGTGGGACTGCGACGACCTGACCGCGCTGGTCCGCGTCTTCGCCCGCAACCTCCGGCTCTCCGACGAGATGGACAGGCTGTCGGTCCGTGTCGGCGGGGCGCTGTTGCGCGCGGGCCACGCGCTGAGGCGTAACACGCTCGCCGGCAGCCGGTCCAACATCGCGGCGCATTACGACCTGGGCAACGATTTTTTCGAGCTCCTGCTCGACCCGACGCTGTGTTATTCGTGCGCGGTATTCGACTCGCCCGAGATGTCGTTGATGGATGCGCAGGTCGCCAAGCTGGATCGTTTGATCGACAAGCTGGGGTTGACCGCGGACCAGCACCTCCTGGAGATCGGCACGGGCTGGGGCGCGCTGGCGGTGCGTGCCGCCGAGCGCACCGGCTGCCGGGTGACGACGACGACGCTGAGCCGCCAACAGCACGCCCACGCCCAGCGCCTCATCGCCGAGCGCGGGCTGACCGACCGCGTCACGCTTGTCTTGCGTGACTACCGCGAGCTCGATGGCGCGTACGACAAGCTCGTCAGCGTCGAGATGATCGAGGCGGTCGGGCACCAGTTCTACGGCCGGTTCTTCGACGCCTGCGCGAAGCTGCTCAAGCCGGCCGGCCGGGGCGTCATCCAGTCGATCACGATCCCCGACCAGCGCTACGACTCGGCCCGAAAGTGCGTGGACTTCATCAAGAAGTTTATCTTCCCCGGCTCGTGCATCCCGTCGGTCGCGGTGCTGCAGCAGGCGATGTGCAAGGCCAGCGACCTGCGCCTGACGCACCTCGAGGAACTGGGCCCGCACTACGCGACGACGATCCGCAGGTGGTCCGACAACCTGCACGCCCAGCGTGAGCGCGTGCTGGAGCGCGGGTACCCGCGTGAGCTGATCCGGCTGTGGGATTTTTATCTCGCGTACTGCGAGGGCGGGTTCGTCGAGCGGAACATCGGCCTGGCGCAGTTCGAAGTGCGCAAGCCCGGGTGCGTTGATCCGCCGCTGACGCCGATGCCGATCGGGGCCGTGTCGTGACCGGGCCGTGGGTCTGGTTGGGTGGCGCGTGGGCGTTCACGGCGGTTTTGTTTGTCGGTGTCTGGTACGCCTGCCACCGCGCGAAGAACGCGGGGTACATCGACGTCGCGTGGGCGTTCTCGATCGGCCTCGGCGTGGTGATCGGCGCGGTGATGCTGAGCGGCGAGCCGCTCCGCCTTGGGCTGGTCGCCGTGCTCGGTTCGGCGTGGGCGTTGCGGCTGGCCTGGCACTTATTCAAGCGTATCCACGGGACAGAAGAGGACGGCCGGTACGCGCACATGCGCGAGCATTTCGGTGACAAGGCACCGCTCGCGTTCTTTGTTTTTTTCCAGATGCAGGCCCTGTTCGTCGTGCTCTTCCTCGCGCCGATGGTCTCGGCGATGACCCGGCCGGGCACGCTAGACTGGCGCGACGCGCTGGGCCTGTTGATCTGGCTGATCGCGATGATTGGCGAATACACCGCCGACAAACAACTCGCCGACTTCAAACGAGACCCCAACGAAAGCGGCAGGGTCTGCAAGCGCGGGCTCTGGCGCTATTCGCGTCACCCCAACTATTTTTTCGAGTGGGTGCACTGGTTCGCGTACCTGGCGGTCGGGGCGCGTTTCGGCGAAACGATCGGGTACGCGGCGCTGCTCGGCCCGGTCGTAATGGGCGTGTTCCTGATCTTCGTGACGGGCATCCCGTACACCGAGATGCGCGCGGTCAAGAGCAAGGGCGAGGCGTACAAGCAATACCAACGCGAGACGAGCGCATTTATCCCTTGGTTCCCGAAAACCGAACCCTGATGTCTCGTGAAGACAGTGCGTTACGCCGCCAAGGCGCTGAGGACGCGTAACAAGGCCAAGCGATCGATCTGAATTAGAATGAACCTACTGTGCACGTTGTGTTCTCTGCGTCCCCGCGGTGAAGCGAAGCGTGCGAAGCGGGAGCAGGATGCGATGACAACGACGGCAACTCCCGAAAGTCGAGCCGAGCATCAACCGCGCGACACGGACCGCGAGTCGGGAGTGATCGGCCACGCCGAGCGGGGTTGGTTGCCGGACGTCGTGATCCGTCTGGGCATCAGGCGGTTATTGGCTCAGCGCTTGTACGATGAATCGGAGGGCGGTGCAGACGCGATCGCGCAGCGCGCCGGCGCGCTGCGTCAGCGCCTGTCCGCCGGACCGATCGCGGTGCGCACGACCGACGCCAACCGCCAGCACTACGAGGTCCCCGCGGGGTTTTATCGGCTCTGCCTGGGCCATCGACTCAAGTACTCCGGCTGCACCTGGCCCGAGGGCGTCACGTCGCTGAACCGAGCCGAGGACGCGGCGCTCGCGTTGGCCTGCGAACGCGCCGAGCTCGCCGACGGCATGGACGTGCTTGAACTGGGATGCGGCTGGGGGTCGCTGACGCTTTGGATGGCCGAGCACTACCCCGCGTCGCGCATCACCGCGGTGTCGAACTCCGCGTCGCAGCGCGCGTTTATCCTCGAGCGCACTGCCGAGCGCGGGCTGGGCAACGTCAACGTGATCACCGCGGACATCAACGATTTCTCGATCGACCGCTCGTTCGACCGCGTGGTCAGCGTCGAGATGTTCGAGCACATGGCCAACCACCGCGAGCTGATGCGCCGCGTCGCCGGCTGGCTGAAGGACGACGGCAAGCTGTTCGTGCACGTCTTTAGCCACAAGCGGTTCACGTATCTGTTCGAGGAGGCCGGCCAGAGCAACTGGATGGGCCGGCACTTCTTCACCGGCGGGATCATGCCCGGCCACGACTACCTGCCCGGCTTCCGACGATGCAATGCGAACAGACTGGTGGCAGGACGGCACAACCAGAGACCGCCGAGGCGTGGCATAGAACACCGACCGGTCGCGTTCGCTGATCCTGCCCTTGTTCGAACAGACCTACGGCCGACACAACGCGAAGGTCTGGCTGCAACGCTGGCGCATCTTCTTCATGGCCTGCGCGGAGTTGTGGGGCTACGCGGGCGGCAGCGAATGGGGCGTGTCGCACTACCGGTTTGTGAAGCGGTGAACGGTTGAATGCGCAGTACACAAACTGCTTACGCGAGTTGAAACCACAGATGCACACGGATGGACACGGATTGGATCCATTTCATCTGTGTCCATCCGTGTACATCTGTGGTTACAAACGGTATGACTTCGTGCCCTGCGTGTCTCCGTGGTTCCAAACCGAATCCCAGAAACCTGTCATTCCAAGACTTACGTGCGCCTGTTTCCGAAACTTCCGCAAAATGCGGGAAAAACGGTTGCACCGGTTTGGCCGGGCCGATATGTTTCTCTGGACGCGGGCCCGTTGCCCGCGAGATTGGACTCACGATGAACCCCAAGCAGCACATCTCGAAACAGATAGAGCGCATCGAACGCGCGCTGCTGCTTGGTGGTTCCTGGCAACTCGGCCGACTCTTGGCCGTCGGTTGCCCGGCGGGGCTGGTCGCGATCCACGCGACAAGCTCACCAGCCATGCGAGACCGCGTGTTTAATCGCGGCTATCGCAAGGCCTGACCCCGCCACCGCCCTCTTACAACCAGGCAGCGCGGTGTAGACCCCACCCAACGACCTTTGGGGTGTTGCGCTTTGTTTTTGCGGCGGGTCTTCGCAGGCCCCCGCACACGATTTTCCCGGGCCGGGATGGTCTCGGCCGGTTCTTTGACAAGTCGGTGGCAACGGATTTCGCTGGGCGTTTGGAAGGCGCCCCATCGCCCGGCGGGTTTGTTTGAAACCGACGCAGCGTAAGGAGGCCAGTCATGGCCGAACTCGAAACGCGGACCTTCAGCATCGGCGTGTTGACGCGCCGGTTCAACGTCTCGGCCGAGTCGCTGCGCAATTGGGAACGCGCAGGGCTCATCCCGCCCGCCCACCGGACGCCCGGCGGGCACCGGCGGTACCGCCAGGACCACATCGACGCCGTGCACAAGCTGCTCTACGCCCCGGCGGTCGAATTGGGCAACGTCGATCGCGACCCGGACGGGGACGACTACGTCTCCGCCGAGCCGCGCGGCGAGGCCGTGATGGCTTGACCGGTGCTGGATGTTCGCACACACAACCCGCGGGCGCGGCGCGAAGGCGTCGCGCCTGTTTTTGCTTTGATCGTCGCATGGCACATCGGTCACGGTCATTTCAAGCTTAGCGGGCGACGCGCAGCGTCCCGTTTGTCGCCGCGGTGGTTCGCACGGGACGCTGCGCGTCGCCCACTTAACGTAAGGACCATCTATATGAAAGAAGACGAATCTTCGACACGCTTTTTGATCTCGCCTCGCACACCTCTAAGATGAATCTGTGAATCGAACAAACGATCAGACTTCGAACAGGAGAACGACATGACGACCGCACTGAGCGCTGAGAACATCGAGACCGCGATCGGCAAACTGGAAGGTTGGGCGTACGCGGAGGGCAAGCTGACCAAAACCTACAAGTTCGGCAGCTTCCGCGAGGCGATGGGCTTCATCGTGCGCGTCGGCTTCGAGGCCGAGGCGATGAACCACCACCCCGAGTTGTTCAACGTGTACTCGACGGTCAAGGTCTCGCTGAGCACGCACGACGCGGGCGACGCGGTCACGCAGAAGGACGTCGATCTCGCGGAAGCGATCGAGCGGGTGTCGTGGGTGTGAGTGCGGGCGCAGGCGTTCGAACCGCGCATGAAAAAACGCCCCGCAGGGGCGTCGCTTCGTATCGTTCGATTGCGCGTCGCAGCGCGGCAGCACGCGATTATTTGCGTCGGCCGCGGCCGCCGGTCATCTCGGTTCGCTTGACCTGCTTGCGGAGGGCGCGCTGCTTGCGCTCGCTGGGCTTTTCGTAATACGCCCGCTTCTTGATCTCTTTGGTCAGGCCTTCTTTCTCGCACAGCTTCTTGAAGCGGCGGAGCATCTGCTCGGCGGATTCACCGTTGCGGGCCTTGATCCGGATGGCCATGGGGTCTGCCTTTCGTCGGCGGGGTCGGGGTTCGGGTCAAATCGAGCCGGGTATTGTGCCAACGATCGGCCCGGGATGCAAGTCCTGGGGGCGGTTTGTACGGGTTGGGGGCTCTTGCGGGGCGTCCCAGCCGTCACAGGCCGGTTTTCAGGCATCGCTCGCGGTGTTTCGCGGGGCCTGGGCTTCACGCGTGGGCGGCTGGACTCGATAGTTGCGGTAGTCACGCGTGGGGGTCGGCCGTGGGCCGGGCACGCGGGGCGAGATGGAAGGACAGACCGGATATGAACACGCTTGCCCGCCGACGCGCCGCCCGATTGCACGCCCGAACAACGCCTGGATCGGTCGCCCGACGGGGCTTCACGCTGATCGAGGTCCTCGTGGTGGTGGTGATCCTGGGCGTCCTCGCGGCGATCGTGGTGCCGCAGTTCTCCAGCGCCTCGGACGATTCGCGTCAGAGCGCGCTCAAGCAGGACGTCTTCCGCCTGCGTCAGCAGATCGAGCTGTACAAGACCCACCACAACGGCGAGTACCCGTCGCTGGCGAACTTCATCGACCAGATGACGCTGTCGACCGACGAGGACGGCAACACCGCGCCGATCGGCACGCCGGGCTACCCCTACGGGCCTTACATGCCGTTCATGCCCAAGAACCCGTTCACCGACACGGTGCCGTTGGGCGACGGCGCGGTGGGCAGTTCGGCGTGGTACTACAACGAGAACACCGGCGAGATCGCGCCCAACGACTCGGCCGAGCATCGGGCCTGGTAACAGGTCCATCAAACCCCCGCGTCGCCCGAGCGTATAGAATCGGGTGATGGCCCAGACGCAATCCCAATCGCAAAGCCAGACGCGGTCGAACCCCGCCCCGCCGCCGGCCGAGGACGTGGTCGTCAAGGCGATCGGGCTGACGAAGATCTTCAAGGACTTCTGGCTGCGCGACAAGGTCCGCGCCGTCGATAGCATCGACTTCGAGATCGTCCGCGGCGAGGTCTTCGGCCTGCTCGGCCCCAACGGCTCTGGCAAGTCCACGACCATCAAGATGATCCTCGGCCTGCTGCACCCCACGTCGGGCAAGCTCGCGGTGTTCGGCAACCTGCCGCGCGACGTGCAGACCAAAAAACGCATCGGCTACCTGCCCGAAGAGACGTACCTTTACCGTTTCCTCTCGCCGATCGAGACGCTGGATTACTACGGCAAGCTGTTCCACCTCGACCGCACGACGCGCAAGAAGCGCATCGCCATGCTGCTGGACATGGTCGGGCTCGAGCACGCGGCGAACCGGCCGGTCGGCGAGTTCTCCAAGGGCATGATGCGCAAGGTCGGCCTGGCCCAGGCACTCATCAACGACCCGGAGCTGCTCATCCTCGACGAGCCCACGTCGGGCATGGACCCGATCGCGACCAACGACGTCAAGCAGGTCATCACCAAGCTGCGCGACCGCGGCAAGACGATCCTGCTCTGCTCGCACCTGCTCGCCGACGTGCAGGACGTCTGCGACCGCGTGTCCATGATGTACGGCGGAAAAGTCCGGCGTGAAGGCAACCTCGACGGGCTCTTGGAAGTCCAGGAGAAAACGACCATCACCACCGGAGCCCTCGCGGGCGTCAGCGACGAGCAGATCGTCGCTGCGCTCGAGAAGATGGGCGTGACCGATGTCGCGCTGTCGCACCCGCGTCGCACGCTCGAGCAGGTGTTCCTGGAGATGGTCGAGGAGGCGAAGCAGCAAGGGATTCAGACTTTCGGCGCGCGGTCCGGCCGGGAGGTCGCGGCGTTTTTGCAGGGCGAAGACGAGGACGACCAGGCCTTCGCCCAGCGGCGCGAGGCGAAGGAGCGCGAGGTGCTGATCGACTCGCTGGTATCGGACGAGCCGGCAAAGCCCGCGGCGCAGCCACCTGCGCCATCATCATCGCAACCAGCAACCGAAGCCGGGCCTGTCTCCGACCCTGAGGCTCAGACCCGAAGGGAGCGCAGCGAAGGCCCGGATCAGCCCGCAGCACAACCGCCGACCGCGCCGACAACAAAGCCCGAGTCCGACAGCGTCCTCGCCGAGCTCACCGGCGAGAAGCCGGCGCAACCCGAGAAGAAGAAGCAAGCCGCCCCGCCGCCGGCCGGTAAGAAGTCCGACGCATCGAATCCCGCCGACACCAAGCCCGAAGCGGACAAGGGCGTGATCGACGACCTGCTCAACGGCTGATGCCCAAGCTCAACTGGAAAACCTGGCTGGCGGTGTGGATCGGCATCGCCGCGATCACCAACGGCGTGTACTTCCTGTTCGAAGCGCAGGGCGCGGCCGGCGTCGCGCGCTGGCTCGCGCTCGTGGGCACGGTGTTCATCAGCGCATGGACCGGCGTCGCGTTGGTCCGTTGGCGGGATGTGCCCTGGGTCAAGCGCATCAACACGCTCGTCGTCACGACGCTCGGCTTCGGCCTGATCTATCTGTTGTTCCGCGCGATCGGCTGGGACACCGGCGCGCAAACCGCGGCGTACCTCTACCTCGCGGTCATCGGCTTTCTCGTCGGCATCAACCTGCTGCGCCTGCTGCTTCGGCCGAGCCACCCGGTCCTCGGCGTCGCCCGCACGATGCTCGAAGAAGCGCTGCGCATGGGCATCGCGCTCATCTTCATCGTCGCCCTGCTCGCGATCCTCGTGCTCCTGCCGCTGATCCTCGGAAGCGAAGATCGCGTCACGTACATGGTCCAGCGCTTCCTCGTCTACTCGACCGCGACCGTCTTCGTGCTGCTCGGCTTAATGACCGTCCTGCTCGCGGCCCGCTCGGTCAGCCTTGAGCTGTCTTCTCGTCAAGCGCACATGACGCTGACCAAACCCCTGGCGCGCTGGCAGTACCTGCTCGGCAAGTGGCTGGGGATCGTGCTGCTCGACGCGGTGCTCGTCGCGGTCGCGGGCGTGGCGATCTACGGGTTCACGATGAGTATCGCGCGCAACCCGGCGCTCAACGACCTGGATCGATACGCGGTGGACCGCGAGGTGCTCACGGCCCGGCTGGCGCTCAACCCCGACCCGATCAACGCGAGTTGGGAGCAGATGTACATCAACGTGCTGGAAGAGAACCAGCGGCTGGACCCGGAGAAGTACGGCGAGGTCGGCGACCCGATCGGCTCGCTGCCCGAGGACACGAAGCAGGAGATCGTCGCCGAGGCCGTGGGCGGTTTTTATACGGTTGACGGCGGGTCGAGCAAGCAGTACCGGTTCGAGGGATTGGCCGACGCGGTCGCGGCGTCGGAGGCGTCGATCGCGCGCGGGCGCGGCATCCTGCGCGGGCAGGCCGGGCTGACCGAGCAGCAGGCCGAGCAGTACGTGCGTTACGTGCTCGGTCGGCCGAACGAGTTGAAGGACGAGACCGCGCAGCGGGTTTCGATGCAGGTGTACGACGAATTGGTGCGTGAGCTTGAGCGCGAAAAGATCACGCTGGTCCTCACGCCGGACACGAGCCCGGAGCCGGAGGACCAGACGGTCGAGGTCACGATGAAGCTGAACAACCAGCCCTGGCCGAGGCCTGTCTCGCCCGGCGCGCCGACGCCCCGGCAGAAGCTGGTGCTCGAGACGCCCAACGACGTGACGATCCCCGCGCACCTGATCTCGCCCGACGGCACGCTGGTCATCACCATCGAGGTGCCGGACAACCGCAACGACGGCGTGAAGCAGGAATACGTCCAGTTCAACTACAAGGACGCGCAGATCGAACTGTACTACCGCGTCGGCTCGTTCGAGGCCAACCTCGCCAAGGCGATGTTCGTCGTCTGGCTCAAGCTGGTTTTCCTGGCGATGCTCGGGCTCGCGGCGGGCGCGCTGATGAGCTTCCCCGTCGCGGCGATGGTCGGCCTGGTCGTCTTCGTCGCCGCCTCGGCCAGCGGGGTGATCGACGAGGCGCTGAGCAACTACGCCGCGACGCCCAGGGACGCCGGGGCGTGGGAGGTCGTCACCGCCACCGTCGGCTCGTTCTTCACCAAGCTCGGTGAAGGCGAAATCTACGACGCGCTGCGCATCGTCATCCGGCTGATCGGCGAGAGCTTCATGCTGCTGATCCCCAAGTTCGGCGCGTTCTCGACGTCCGACGACCTCTCGACCGGCCGGGCGATCGACAGCGGCCTGGTGCTGGGCGCGGTGCTGAAGATCGGCGTGATGTGGACGGGCATCGTCGCCCTGATCGGCTGGGGGTTCTTCGGCCGCAAGGAAATCGCAAGGGTGACGGTTTGACGTAGCGTCTAGCGTCTAGGGCCTAGCGTCTAGCGTCGAACCGGCTTGGCAACGATCACAGACCTTGTAAAGCTGGTGAGACGTATGGAAGATGCATGATGATCGCGAAGGCTAGAATCACCTTGCATTGATCTCGTTGCCCTAGACGCTAGGCCCTACACGCTAGACGCTAAGCCATGCCCGACCGCCTGACCCAACTCATCGCGCTCGTCCTGCTCGCCGGCGGGCTGGTCGCCGCGTTCATGATGACGCCGGCGATCAACCAGCAACGCGTCGATCGCCAGCTGACCTACGACGTCGAGGTCGGCGACAGCGCGAACCCCGCGTACGCGTTCGGCGAGGCGCTCGGCTCGTTCCGCGGGCTGTTCATCAACGTCCTCTGGCAGCGCGCCGAGAAGCTCAAGCAGGAGGGCAAGTACTTCGAGGCCAACAATCTCGCCGAGATGATCACGACGCTCCAGCCGCGCTATCCGGAGGCTTGGAACTTTCATGGCTGGAACATGGCCTACAACATCTCGGTCAAGTGCAAGACCAAGGAAGAGCGTTGGGACTGGGTGCAGAAGGGCATGGCCCTGATCCGCGACCGCGGGATCCCGAACAACCCCAACGGCGTGGTGCTGTACCGGTCGCTCGCTTGGATCCTCGGCCACAAGATGGCCGGGCAGACCGACGACATGCACTACTACTACAAGCTCAAGTGGGCGGAGAACTGGCAGACGCTGCTGGGCGAGCCCGCGCCCGGGGGGCAGCTCAAGCCGCGGTACACCGGCGAGAACGAGCCGACGCCGGACACGTTCGACCCGCTCGAACACGTCGAGTGGAACACCACCCGCCGGATGCGTTCGATCTCGGCGATGGCCGACCGCTACTTCCTGCGGCCGGGCGCCGCGGCGTTGGGCAAGAACTCGGTGGCGGCGACCGACGCGTTGGGCAACACGATCGATCGCGATTACAACGCGTCGAACTACTTCAGTACGCTGAGCCCGGACACGCGCGACCGGTTCTTCGCCGACCACCCCGACCTGCGAACGGTCGTGCGCGAACTGGAGCAACTCAAGGGCGAGGACGGCCAGGCGCTGGGCCTGGGCCTGAACGTCAAGACGCTGCGGGCGTTTGGCCGGATCATGATGTACCGCGACGCGGGGTACTGGATCGACAACCCCGCGGTGATCAGCCCCGAGACCGTCGGCGTCGAGGGCGTGGCGGTGAAGCAGTGGATGGACCAGCGCCAGCAGAACGACGTGCTGGTCATGGTGCCGTTCGTGGATGTCGACAAGCTGCGCGAGCGCGTCGCCGAGCAGAGCCCGGACGCGAAGGTCATCGACCTGTTGCCGATGCTCGACCTGCTCCGGGCCCAGGCGCTCATCGCCGACTACCACATGGACCCGGCGTACATGCTCTACTGCATGGAGCGTTTCGGCCCGCTGGAGTGGCGCCACCCCTCGGCCCACGCGGTGTATTGGACCGCGCTCGGCACGCTCCGGGCCCAGGGCCAGATCAACCGCGACCGCGTGGACTTCATCAACGCCAACCGTGCGACCTTCCACGCCCTGCAGGAACTGACCCAGCGCGGCAAGCTCTCGTTCCGGCCGGAGGTCGAGGCGCTCGGTATCTTCGGCCGGCCGCGCATCCACACCGCCTCGGACACGCGCATGATCCCCGCCTACGAACGCGCGGTCACCGACACGACCCAACTGATCGAAGACGGCGTGTTCGGCGACCACGACGCGACGACCTACGAACGCGGGCACGAAAACTTCCTCCAGTCCGCCGTGGTCTTGTACTACTTCGAGGGCAACGACCTGATGGCCCGGCAGACCTTTGAGCGCGCGAAGAAGCAATACGCGAACAAGGGTGCCGTGGGGTCGGCCGTGGACGAGGACGGCGAGTACAACCTCGGCCTCGGCGACTTCGTCCGCACCCGGCTCGAAGACGAGCTGGGCTTCCAGTACGAGGCGTACATCACCAGCCTGATCGACCAGGGCTGGCGGGAGGTGATCGTCGCGCGCGACCCCGCGGTGATGCAGCGCAAGCTCGTCATGGCCAAGTCGCTCTACGACCAGTACCTCGAAGACCGCGACACCGGTGCGAAGAACGACGTCAGCCTCGACCGCGGACGCCAGAGCCTGCCGCCATTCGACGAGTTGATCCAGCTCGGCTTCCTCAACGTCGTGCGAGACCCCGGCTACACGCTGCCGCAGAAGGAGATCATCTGGCGGCGCGGCGCATCGATGCTCGCCAGCGTCGAGTCCGAACGCCCCGTCGCCCTGATCGCGTACCGCGAAATGGTCGGCTTCCTGAACCAGCAGGCAGAGATCGAGGGTTTCGGCGGGGACCTGCGCGCGATGTTCCCCGAGCCGCCGGGCTACCGCGACTGGCTGCAGACCCAGGACAACGCGCAACCCCCGCGCCCCGCGCCCGTCCGCCCCGGCTTCTGATCGATCGCCACAAACCGACCGCCCCGCATTTTCACTGGCTTATCGCCAAACACGCGCTATAGTTGAGATGGCCTGTGTTCGATACCTCCACCAGCGGTCGATCGCGCGGGCCGCATCAAACCAACTCCCTGCTCCTTGGAAAGATGCAGGCGGCGGCCGCCCCACTGACCGCCCCTGCATCGTTTTTTTGGTCTGATCATCTGATCAATCACAAAGAAGCCGGTCATGAGCGACAGCGAATGCACGGATCGAATCGCAGTTCGCTCATCACCGTTCAGAGCCGTCGATACGACATTCGCCCAGGCTCATGACCGGCTTCGCACCCCGCTGCAGCCGCCAGCATCGATCCCGCCCAACCAATCGTTATCATCGTACGAAACCCTGCCGCACACGATCGGGAGAACCGCCATGTCGATCGACCTGACCTACCTCGGCCACTCCGGCTTTCTTATCAAAGACCTCGACACCGGCAAGGCCGTCTGCGTCGACCCGTTCCTCACCGGCAACCCGCTCGCCAAGCACACGCCGGCCGACATCCAGTGCGACTACGTCGCGCTCACCCACGGCCACGAAGACCACTTCAACGACGACGCGGTCGCCATCGCCAAGGCCAACAACGCCACCGTGATCGGCGCTTACGAATTGTGCGTCTATGTCAGCTCGCATTGCGGGCACGACAACATCGACCCGGGCAACCCCGGCGGGCGCATCCAGACCGACTTCGGCTATGTCGCCTTCACCCCCGCCTTCCACTCCTCCAGCTACAAGGGCCAGTATATGGGCCAGCCGATGGGGCTGATCTTCTCCATCGGCGGGGTCAAGCTCTATCACTGCGGCGACACCGCGCTGTTCTCGGACATGAAACTCATCGGCGATCTCGCCCAGCCCGACATCGCGATGATCCCCTGCGGTGACCGGTTCACGATGGGCACCGACCTGGCGACCAAGGCCGCCGAGTTCATCAGGCCCAAGGTCGCGGTGCCGATCCACTACAAGACGTTCGGCGTCTTGAATCAAACGATCGCGGGATTCGAGCCCGAGGGTGTCGAAGTCAAAGAGATGCAGGTCGGCGAGGCCTGGCGGTACCCGGGATGACCGGTGTGGTTGTTCAGATTCGGTTTGGCGACCTTGGCCGGACAAACGCGTCATCGCAAGGCGCGTAAAAAAACCACGCCTCGCAGACGGAACCCGCGGGGCGTGGCGGAGGAGAAAAGACGTTTTTAAGCGGCCTCGGTTTGCTCGAGAACCCTAATGCACGCCGATCTTTACGCAGAATCTTATCGGTTTGTTCACACGATTATCAAAATATTTTACCCATGTTCACACCCTGTTTGTCAAGTCGGGCTGACAAAATTTATCAATCGCCAACACCGATAGCTCGCGTATCGGCCGACGTACGCGTGTGGGATCAAAGAATCCGTGCTTTTTTTGCGGACACCCCGATCGCGTTAAGTTACTCAAAAGAAAGAGTTTAATGCAGGTATACGCCAGCAAGCGGCCGGTTTGTGCCTGTTTATGGGCTGAAATTCGGCCTCGCGGATCGGCTGGAGCGGGCGTGGTGGGTCTGGTAACCCGCGCTACGGCTCGCCCGTGATCGGATCGGCCGAACCTAAACAGCGGAGGGGGTCTTCGCGTCCTCGGCGTTGACTGACACGTGGTGGCGGTGCGGGAAGCATCCGATCACTGATGCGCGGTGTGTCAGCCTGGTGCCCCGTTGCACCGTCCGTGGTGCGGGAGGAGCGCCTTTCAGGCCGGTGACGCGTCGACCGAATCGAATCCGTTCGGCCTCCGCTGCTTGTCGTTCGCGCCGGCTTCACCGATTCCGTTCGGGCGCCGACGCCTCGTCTGTCGCGGTCGGCCTGGGCGATCCTTGCCTGGGCCGGCCTTCATCCGTTTGACTCAGCGGAACTCATTCCGCCGACTTTCTCCCCCCGCGTCCCAGCATCAGCCGGGGGTTGACCAGCAGGTTCGGCCGGTCTTTCAGCACCGTTTCCAGCCGGGCGTTCCACGCCGACCGGTCGCGGATCTTCAGGTGGTCGCCCGCGCCGGCGATGACCACTTCGCCCGAGAGCCCGGTCTGCTTGAGCAGGTGCTCGGGCAGCCGGACCCGCCCGGCGCTGTCCATCTCGATCCGTTTGGAGTTGGCGTAGAAGACTTCTTCGTACTCCAGCAGGTCGATGGGGTCGAGGTCGGACTGTCGCAGCTCCTCCGCCAGCCGCGAGTAGCCCGGCTCGGTGTAGAGACACAAGACGTCGGTCCCGCCGAGCACGCAGTACAGCACGACCGCATCGCCTTCGCCGGTGCCCAACCCTCGCTGCAAATCGCGGCGGATGTCGGACGGGATGGCGAGGCGGTGTTTGGCATCGATCGCGTGTTCGTAGGTGCCGGTGAAAACCAAGCGTGACGGGTCTCCCTATGTCCAGAGAGAATACGACACGTTGCCCCACGATGCAACACATCAATATTCAAAATCGACATTCCATCTTGAACTTGTGGAGCCCGCATTCTTCTAAATTATTAAGTTGTATGATGACAATCTTTTGTATCATTTATAGGTTGTTCGATCGGCTTCATCGGTAACCCCTGAGTTATACACACAAGGTCCGATATCGTGCATAGGCTGTTGATAAACTATCGGTTGTTCGATCAGTTTCGCCGCAGTCGCGCGGATTGCGACCGCCGTTCAACGCTCTTTCGCGATCGGCAGCGTGACGGTGAAAGTTGCACCCTTGCCGGCGACAGACTCGGCGCTGATCGTCCCGCCGACGCCTTCGACCAGGTCCTTGCATACCCGCAGGCCCAAGCCCGTGCCCGGCGTGTCGTCTGAACCGGCCGGCTGGGTCACGAACGGCTCAAACACCCGTTTGAACACCTCGTCCGGGATTCCCGGCCCGCTGTCTCGAACTTCGAACACTAGGGCTGATTCAACTATGCGTCCGACCAAGACCAGCCGGCGAGGGCCTCGATTGCCCGCCATGGCTTTCCGGGCGTTCTGAATCAGATTGACCAGCACCTGCTGCAGTTCGAGTTCGCGCATCGCGACGATGACGTCGGGAATATCGATGTCGATTTGGATGCCGTTGTGATGTTGCCCCGCGGAGGTGCATGCAAGCGAGTGCTCAACCGCCGTGTGTATCCGGCACCGCATCGGCTCCCCCGCTTCTTTCGGCCGGGCAAAGTCGAGTGTTGCGCCCGCGAGTTTATTTGCTTTCTCAACGCCGTCTACGGCCACCTGAAGCGCCTTGAGCGTGAGTTCATTGTCGCCTGGCTCGGCCAGGGCCATTTGCGCGTAGCTACCGATCGGCGTGAGCAAGTTGTTGTATTCATGAGCAAGCACCGCCGCCATCGTGCCCAGCGTCGTCAGGCGGTTGGACCAAACCAGCTCCTGGCGAAGCGTATCGAGCTGGGCCTGCAACGAGGCGACTTCCTGCAGCGCCTGCTCCAAGTCGCTCGGCGGCTTTTGCGCTGTACCCTTGATTGACGAACGCTGTTCAGTCACAAATCGTCCAATGAAGGTGCTTGGACCGCTCATCGACGCGAACCGGGCTCCGGGTTAGGCTTGCCGGGGCTTTGGTAAGGTCGAGTGACCCGCCGATACTGGTTTTGTGTCCGATAAGCTGTACCCGGGGCTCGCGACCGGTTGTGAAGTCCCGATCGCATCCCAATGCTCGCACCCGCCTAGTCAGTAGGAGTTGACCTACTCATCGCGTTCATTAGCCTGGTCCCAGCAAGTGCCTTCCCAACCACCTTTCAAGTCCGACGTGTTGCTGTGTGGAGCAACTGGCGCGTCCGATGTTTCACGTGGAACACGCATCGCGGATCATAGATGACGCGTTCCACGTGAAACCTTGCGGAGCGAGGAAACTGGCTGTATCTTGACTGGCCAGAACAACCCCCGGCACGGAGGCCTACATGTCTGAAAAAAAGAATCGCCCTTCCCGCCTCGGCCGTGGGCTCAGCTCGCTGATGGCCACGCCCGTGGCAACAGAGACAGCCAAGCAGGCCTCGGCGGAGCCGGCAAAGCAGGAAGACAACGCGGGTGCAACGCGGAGCGACTTCTCAGCCGATGGCTTGATGCAGTTGCCCGTCGGCGTCATCGAGCCCAACCGTCACCAACCGCGGCAGCGGTTTGATCCCACGGCGATACGTTCACTCGCGGAGTCGATCGAGCGCGAAGGGATGATGCAGCCCGTGGTCGTGCGGACGAAACCGGGCGCGCCGGATCGCTATGAACTGATCGCAGGTGAGCGACGCTGGCGGGCGGCCCGGGAAGCCGGGCTTGAGCGGGTTCCCGCACTCGTCCGTGACATCGATGATGAAAAGGCGGCGGAGTGGGCGCTGATCGAAAACCTGCAGCGTGAAGACCTCAACGCGATCGAAAAGGCCGAGGCCTTTCAACGCCTGGGCGAAACGTTCGGCCTGTCGCACAGCGAGATCGCTAAACGCGTTGGCCTTGAACGCAGTTCAGTCTCTAACCTCTTGCGTTTATTAGATTTATCGGACTTTGTGCGTGATCTCGTAAGAGAGAACGTGCTCTCGATGGGTCAAGCGCGTGCGATTGCGGGTATCTCCGACGCGGGCCAGCAGCGTGGATTGGCCGAGCGGGTGGTGCGGGAGGGGTGGTCGGTCAGGCAGGTCGAGGCCGAGGCGCGTCGGTTGCAGCAGCCGGCGTCGGCGCGCGAGCCCAGCCGGTCGGGCGTGGATACCAGCGGGCGTTCGCCGTTGCTATCGGACCTCGAGAAGCAGATCGGCGAGCAGTTGGGGACAAAGGTGAAGATCAAGGCCGGGCGGAAGAAGGGGGCCGGGACCTTGTCGATCGACTTCTATTCGCTGGATCAGTTCGATGCGCTGCTGTCGCGGATGAACGTGAAGGCGGATTGATGCTTAGCGTCGATCGGAATGAATCGGCTTGCCACATTCGGGGCAGTTCTTGGAGTCTGCGGAATTGCCATGTAAATCGTAACCACACCCACTGCAATGGCGCGGTTTTGGCGGGATTGAGCGGACGCGTATAGCCGTGAAGATGAAAAATGGCAGTGACGCGAATACGCAGACCAGAAGTGGAATGAATGGAGTTAGGTCGCCGGGGTCGCCTGACATCCCCACATTCAGGTCGTAAAGCATCATTGATAAAGCAGATCCGCCTAGGAGGATTAACGTGGCGCCGCCGTACCCAAGAATTCGCAGGACGCGGGGAGACTTGGGGAATCCGATCCCAATAAGCACGACAACAAAAACGATGATTGTGAGGTAAAACGCAATACCGATCGGATGCAACGCCATCACCACTTTGTCCCGGTAGACCGACTCACTCCGCCACGAAATCCACCACGAACGGCTTTCCTTCCAACAGCGGCAAAAGGTTCTCGACAAACGCCTGGTGGGCCGGGTGGGGCAGGTATTCTTCTAGGCCGGCCTTGCCTTTGAAGGTAACGATGAAGACGTGGGTATAGCCTTGGTCCAGGCCTTCGGGGCTGACGTTCAGGCCGTGCTCGTAGCCGATGATCGCGTCGATATCATTCTGCAACTCGCCGAAGGCGTCGACGATGGCCTGGACCTGCGCGTCGGTCGCGCTGTCTTTGAACTTGAAGGCGACGACGTGGCGGTAGACGGACTCGTTGTCTTGCATGGCGGGGCAGGCCTCGCATTTCGGGTGGGTGTGGCAGGCGGGCAGAACGAGCAAACAAAGCAGCAGGGCGGCGAAGGCGGGCGCGTGTTTCATCATGGGCTCCTTGATAGAGATGGCCACATGATAAAGCCCACGCATTGAATGCGTGGGCTTCCTGATGATTGCGCTGAAAGTTGAATCAGTCGAACCACTCATCATTGGGATCGAACTTCGGGATCGGCATGTTCAGGATCGTCATGTTGCCCACCGCGCGATGTCGGCAGCCGGGACGGATCAGGATCGACGAGCCGGGCTTCACCGCGATGCGCTGGCCGTCGAGTTCCATGACGCCTTCGCCTTCGAGGATGTAGTAGATCTCGGTGAGCGTCTTGTGGTAGTGCGTCTTCGCGTCGGTGTCGATCGTGACGCGGTGCAGCGACGCGGGCGCATCGGGCGTGTCGGCGAACGCCCGCCGGGTGGTCCCGCAGGGGCACTTGATCGGCGGGAGGTCGTCGAGGTGGACGATCTCATAGCCCGCGGCATTATTCGCTTGTTTTTCAGGCATACTATCGGCCATCAGGAAACCTCACGTTTCTGGAACAGGATCACCGCGAGCCCGAGCACCGCGGCGATGTAGGTCGCGCTGTACGCGGTGACCAGGCCGAGGTAGCCCGGGCTCAGCTCGCCGTCGGCGCTGTGCGTCAGCGAGTTGCCCTGCGTGATCGCGTCGGCCGGCCAGTGGTACTGGAAGTTGGGTGCGACGACGTAGATCAGCTTCGCCGACAGGTACGCCGACTTGCGCAAGCCCGGCAGGTCCGCCTCCCACACCGTCTGCACGCTCGTCCAGAGCGACGCGCTCGCCTCGATGCCGACCGCGTTGTTGACCAGCTGGCTGAGCGCACCGGACATCATGCCCACCGGCATGACCACGCCGATGCAGATGACCAGCGTGACGACCTGGCTGAAACGCGTGGAGAACGCGACCGCGACGGCGGTCAGGATCAGCAGGCCCTGCAGCATGAGCAATCCGCCGACGGCGACCTGGGCGATGCGGTTGTTGTCCGCCACGAAATCCGTCACCGGGCTCTGGAAGTCCCAGTGCTTGTCGATCAGGGTGACCAGCCCGAACGCCAGCGTCACCGTGATGAGCAGGGCGTAGGTCAGTGTCGAGGTGAATACCTTGCTGTACAGGTAGTTCGCGCTGCCCGCGATCCCCAGCGCCAGCAAGACCGCGCCCGTGCCCAACAGGATCACCGGCCAGTCCAGGTCGTCGCTCGCGTTCTGCAGGACCCGGTGGCGGAGGGTCAGCATGAACACGAGCAGCAACAGGTAGGCCGCGATGCTGATCGCGCCGCTGACGCCCAGGAACTTGCCGACGATAAAGACCGGCCGGGGCACGGGCTTGCTCACCACGGTCAGGGCGGTCTTGCTCTCCATCTCCTGGTTGACCACGCCCGTCGCGGTGAATGCCGCGAGGAACACGCCGACGAAAAAGATCGTCCCCAGCCCCAGGTCCACGAGCATCTTGTTGTCGCCCGCGCCCGGCTCCATCGAGTACGCGGACATCGACGGGTTGAGCACCATCAGGATCGTCCCGGCCAGGAGCAGCACGACGAAAATCGGCTGGCGGACCGCCTCGGTGAACGTGACGCGCGTGATGGACAGGAGTTGCATGAGCATATGAGGGCGATCGATGGCCACACATCATACGCGTTGCGCATCGCCGATGATCGCTGGCTTGGCACCGAGCCGGGGCGATCGCATCCGAACACAGGTGCCCGTTGAATGGTATAGAAGCTGGGGGGATGCTCGGAACCGAGCGCTTGCGTGTGCGTCCATGACGGCCTGATCCAGGAACCCGCCGCTGGCCCCGGCCGACGAAGCGCGTTGTTGAGCCGAGCGGGGCACGCCTCGCATGACCGCCCGCCATGTTCGGATACTTCCGCAACCGCCGACGCCAACGCCTGCGCGATGAGCCGCTGCCCGCGTCTTGGTGGGCGGTCATCGACCGACGCGTCCCGCTGGTCGCGAAGATGCCCGACGCGGACCGACAGGAGCTCGGCGGGCACGTCCGGGTCCTGCTGCACGAGAAAAGCTTCGAGGGCTGCGCGGGGCTTGAGATCACCGATGAGATTCGCTTAACCATCGCGGCGCACGCGGCGGTGTTGCTGCTTCACCGCGACACCGGCTACTACCCGACGCTGCGGACGATCCTGGTTTATCCCAGCGCGTACGTCGCCAATCACAAGCAGCAGATGCCCGACGGGACGATCGTCGAGGGCGACCAGGTCCGCCTCGGCGAGTCGTGGCACCGCGGGGCGCTGGTGCTCGCGTGGGACGACGTCGTGCAATCCGCGGGGAACCCAGGCGACGGGCACAACGTCACGCTCCACGAGTTCGCGCACCAGCTCGACGGGCAGGCGACGGGCATGGACGGCGCGCCGAGCCTGCCCAGCGCGGCGCGCTACCGCGAATGGGCGCGCGTGCTCGGCGGCGAGTACGAACAGCTGGTGCAAACCGTTCACGCCGGGCACCGCACGCTGCTGGACGCGTACGGCGCGACCAGCCCGCCCGAGTTCTTCGCGGTCGCGACCGAGGCGTTCTTCGAACAGCCCGAAGCGCTCAAACGCGAACACGCCGAGCTGTACGACGAACTGGCGGGCTTTTATCAGCAGGACCCGGCGGGGCGGTGAGCGCCCGGCTTCAACGCCGTGTGTGCGACGATCGGTGCCGCGGTCAAGCTTTCGCAGGCCACGACGAGCCAGTTCAGCAGGCCTCCGCAACTGGTCAGATCGGTTTGTGTGGCCAGCCCGAGCACGACCACGGCACCGGAAGCACTGGCTCACGGGCGCTTGATCACGCTGAGATGTTCGGCATCAACTTCGATACGCACACCGTTGGCAAAGTCGAACGAGCGCGTTCCGCCGACATGGTCGCGCACCGCGTCGATCACCGGGCGCAGCGCATGGCCGGGCACGCGGTCGGCCTCGACGCCCGCGTGGATCAGCGCTCGGCGGAGCCACTGGGTCAATACGATCTTGTTCAACCCGCGCGCCTCGCGGCGTGCGATGGCATCGAGCGTGTCGCCTTGCGAGACCGCCTCCACCTGCTGCTCGACCAGCTGGTGCAGGTCGCGGAACTGCTCGCCGAGCGCGACGGCCTTGCCCGGGGCGTCGGCGCGGATCGCCTTGATCAGCGGGACGATGTCGTTCCGCAGGCGCGCGCGCGTCCGCGTCGTGTCGCGGTTGGTCGCGTCCTCACGCCAGGGCTGGTCGAGCGTGTCTAGGAACTCGCGCACCTGTTCACGCGTCGCCTCGAGCATCGGACGAACCGCGTAGACCTTTGCGCGCTCGTCGCCCGTGCGCAGCCGGCGACGCCAGGCGATCCCGCGCAGCCCGCGCACGCCGGTCCCGCGGATCAGCCGCATCAGCATCGTCTCCAGCTGGTCGTCGGCGTGGTGCGCGGTGGCAACAAAGCCCGCCCGGCGCGCCAGCGCGACCTCGGCCAAGGCTTGATACCGCAGCCTGCGCGCCGACGCCTCGAGGTTGCCGACCTCGTCGCTCGGGCGGATGTCCCGCCGTTCGTAGCCCAGCCCGAGTTGACCGGCGAGCTGCGAAACGAACGCCGCGTCCGCCTCCGCCGCCTCGCCCCGCAGGTGGTGCTGCACGTGCGCGACCACCGGCCACAGCCGCCACCGGCGACGCTCGGCGAGCAGCGCAACTGCGCGCACGAGCGCGACCGAGTCCGCGCCGCCGCTGCAAGCGATGATGACCGTCGCCCCCGCCGGCACGCCGCAACGCCGACGCAAGGCCCGCGCAACCCCGCGGACCAGCGGGTGGTAGTTCGGGCTGTCGGGGGGGGGCGCCACGGGCCCGATTGTATCGGCGTGTTGTGGCCGGCCGCTTGCCGTTAGAATCAGGCGATGGCCAAGCCCCACGACAGCGAGCCGAACCGCGCGCCCGCCCGCGTCGTCGAGCTGGTCGTCAACCTCGACGACGCCACCGGCGAGTCACTCGGCTACGCGATCGACCGGCTGATCGACCGCGGCGCGCTCGACGCCTGGGCCACGCCCATTACGATGAAAAAGAACAGGCCCGCGGCGATGCTCAGCGCGCTGGTCCGCGAGCACGATCAACACCCGTTCGCCGAGCTCATGCTCAAGCTCACCGGCAGCTTCGGCGTGCGCTACCGCGCGTGGGACCGGCTCGTCCTGGACCGCGCCTGGCACGACCGGCCGACACGCCTGGGCGAGGTGAAACTCAAGGCCGGCGCACTGAACAGCGAAACGATCACGGTCAAGCCCGAGTTCGACGACGTCGTGCGCCTGTCAAGCCGGGCGAACGTCGCCTTGCCCGTCGCCCAGCGCGCCGCTCAGGCCGCGGCCGACGCGTTGTTTGACGAGCTTCGGCGACAAAAACAGCGCGACGCGAAGGGGGCCGGCTGATGCAGTGGGAGTACGGCCTGCTGGTCGTCGGCATCCTGTTCATCATCGCCGCGATGTTCTCCCTCGGGCGCAAGCGCAAGCACCACGCCGACGCACAGACCACCGCGCGCGACCACGTCGAGCGCGCCCGGCAGAAGCAGGGCGTCCGCGACGAGCTCGAAGCGCTCATGGTCGATATCAACCGCATGGCCAAGGACCTGGGCGCGCAGCTGGACGCGAAGATCCTCCGCATCGAAAAGGCCACCCGCGACGCGGACGAACGCATCGCCCAGCTCCAGGCCCTGCGCGACACGTTCGACCCCGCCACGCACCGGGTCGCGCCGGACCGAACCTCATCGGATGACAACCCCCCGGCGTACGAAAACCTCGTCACCCCTCAACGCCCGCCCGACCAGGCCGACCCGTTGACACGTGAGGTCTACGCGCTCGCCGACCAGGGCATCGGCCCGGCCGACATCGCCGAGCAGCTGGGCGAACACGTCGGCAAGGTCGAATTGATCCTCGCGCTGCGCAGCGGTTAGAACCGCGTGCACCATTGGTGGCATTGCGGTTTCGGGTCCCTGCCCTTTTAGGGAGCGGGTTGGGTTGACTCGGGTGTATGGTGGTCTGCCGACGTGACGCGGCTAAGATGCACTGTCACGGGAACAGCTTCCGACCGGCCGACGTTTGAACCAAACGGAGACACCGACCATGAAACGTTTTGCCGCTGGAACGATTGGCTTGCACCTGGTGCTCTTGTTCGCCGTGGGCTGCGCGGACAACGCCGGGCACAACGGCCTGGAGCCGACGCCCTACACCGATGAGACGGCGAAGATCGACCCGGCGTTGCAGCCGACCTCCAACCCCGCGGAGACCCGCATGCCCGACCCGCAAGACACGAACACCCCCGCCGATCAGGCCGCCGATCCACCCGCCGACGCCAACCCCACGGCGGGCGACGCCGACGAGCTCACCGGCCCGCTCGCGCTGCAGACCACGGGGAAGGTCCAACTCACCGACGAGCAATGGCGCGCAATCCTCTCGACAGAAGAGTATGACGTGTTGCGTCAATCCGGCACCGAGATGCGGTTCACAGGGCGATACCTGAACAACAAACAACAGGGCGCGTACCACTGCGTCGGCTGCGGCAACAAGCTCTACGACGCCGAGCACAAGTTCCACTCCGGCTGCGGCTGGCCGAGCTTCTTCCAGGAGATCGAAAAGGATTCGATCACGACGCACGTGGACCGCTCGGTCGGCATGGTCCGCACCGAAATGCGCTGCGCCCGTTGCGACGGGCACCTCGGTCACATCTTCGCGGATGCGCCCGACCAGCCCACGGGCCTGCGCCACTGCGTGAACGGCACCGCGCTGATCTTCGTCCCCGAGGACGCCGACATCAAAGAAGTCTTCCGCGCACACCGGGCGAAGTACGCGGATCAGTAAGATTTTGTCGGTTTGTTTTTTATCGCCAAGACATCAAGACGCCAAGGACAAAGGAAAATGCACCCGACACGCCCATAGCCGCCGCCGCGAGGTAGGGGTACTTGTTTGCTCAAACCCCCACCTCGCGGCGGGGGCTATTGTTCAACGCTGCTCTTCCCGTTTTTCTCGACGTCTTGGCGTTTACACCGACGCGCTCTCGAACAAACATTGACGCCGGCGTATTCAACTCCTACTTTGATGCGTTGCACACGCACACCGAGGAACCCGCCGTGAGCGCGACCACCCCCAAGCCCGCCCCGCCCAAGCTCGACGTCCCGCTGCTGGACCTCAAGGCGCAGTACGCAGCGCTCAAGGCCGAGGTCATGCCCGTGGTCGAGCGCGTGCTCGACGGGCAGGTCATGATCAACGGCCCGGAGGTCGGCGAGCTCGAGTGCCAGGCCGCGGGGTACTGCCAGACCAAGTTCGCCGTCGGCTGCTCGTCCGGGACCGATGCGCTGATCCTCTCGCTCATGGCGCTGGGCCTGAAGCCCGGCGACGAGGTCATCACCTCGCCCTTCACCTTCTTCGCGACCGCCGGCTCGATCCACCGCCAACAACTCAAGCCCGTGTTCGTGGACATCGACCCGGACACGTTCAACCTCGACGCCGAGCAACTCGAAGAAGCAGTCAACGAGAAGACCCGCGCGATCATGCCCGTGCACCTGTTCGGGCAGATGGCGGACATGGACACGGTCCTCGACGTCGCGGAGAAGCACGACCTGAAAGTGATCGAAGACGCCGCGCAGGCCATCGGCGCCAAGCAGAACGACGCCCCCGCCGGGTCGCTGGGCGATTGCGGCTGCTTCAGCTTCTTCCCGTCGAAAAACCTCGGCGGGGCGGGCGACGGCGGGCTGATCACCTGCCAGGACGAAGAGACCTACCGCCGACTGCTCATGCTCCGCAACCACGGCGCCCACGAACGCTACTACCACGACGAGGTCGGCGGGAACTTCCGCCTCGACACGCTGCAGGCCGCGTACCTGTCGGTCAAGCTCAAGCACCTCGATGCCTGGCACGAGGGCCGACGCAGCAACGCCGCGTACTACAACGAGCACCTCGCGGACATCGATCAGGTCAAGACGCCGGTGATCGCCGAGGGCAACGACTCGATCTACAACCAGTACACGCTGCGGGTCGAGCGGCGGGACGCGTTGCAGAAGTACCTGGCCGAGGCGGGCGTAGGCAGCGCGATCTATTACCCGCTGTGCATGCACGAGCAGCAGTGCTTCGCGTACCTCAAGCACAAGGCCGGCGACTTCCCCCACGCCGAGCACGCCGCGAGCGAGGTCCTATCGATCCCGATCTACCCGGAATTGAAAGAAGAGCAGCTCGCGCACGTGGTCGAGACGATCAAGCGGTTTTATGCGTGAGACATCATCGTGCGTCGGGTGGCCGGCGTCTGAGCTTGCGTCGGGTGGCCGGGGTCGAGTCCGCGAGCCCCCGGAACAAACTGGCGTTGATGCGTTCAGGAAGATTCGTTCCGGGGGGTCGCCAAGCTTCCACCCCTGCCACCCGCCGAAAGAGATCGCTCGATGACACACCCGATCCTCTTCGGCACCGCGTGCGTCGGGCTCGTCCTCGTCACCATCGCGTGGTTTGTGCTTCTGTTTCTGCCCAAGCGTGCGCCGCTGCCGGTGTTGCTCGGCCCGGCGGGAACACTTTGCGCGTCGCTCCCGATCCTCGGCGCGTGGATGCCCGAAACCTTCCAACCGCTGTGGCTCGTCATCCAGGCGACGTGCCTGTTCTGGTTGTTGAGTTTCGTGCTGATCGCGCTCGGCCTGGTCTTCGCGTTCACGCTCGGGGCGAGCAGACGCCAGCGCCTCGCATCGGCCGTCTACGGCGGCTTGGGTCTGCTGTTCAACGCCGCGGCGCTGCTGATCTTCCTGTGGGACGCCACCGTCTCGGCCGGCGGGGTGTGACAGACGCAACCAGACGCGACGCCATCGGATGGCTAGGGTCGAGTCCGCGAGCCTCCGGAACGAATCACGATGGACCGATGCGAGAGCGTGTTGTTCCGGTGGGGGGCCAAGCCACCAGCCCGGCCACCTGCCGACTTGGTAGGATATTGGTGTCCCTGGTCAGGAGGTTACGATGGATAGACAAACCTCAGCCACACTCCGCGTCTGTATTTTGTATCAGGACGGCGAATATCTAGCCCAGTGCGTGGACTATGACATCAGCGCGGCCGGGCAGACGGTTGATCTCGCCCTCGATGAGTTCGTTCGCACCTACATGAAGTTCTGCCTGGTGGCCCATGAATTGGGGGTCGAACCGCTGGCGGACGTGCCGCCCGCGCCGATGGAGTATCTCGAACGCTGGCGTCGGGACACGCAGAACGGACGCCGCGGTGTTCGGCGTCGCGACATCCCCGCGTTCGAGATCGTTCGGCAAGACCGGCACACGTCCGAGGCGCGTTTCGGGCGTCTCGAGGCGTCGCTGCCCCTTGATTTTGCCGCCTGACTCGGAGAGGCGTCGATGATCCGGTGGGGCGAGTTCCTCGACATGCTGAAGCAGGACGGGGTCAGTCTGGAAACCGCCGAGCACGACGTCCTCACCGAAGACGGGGAGCGATTCACCACGCAGTTTTTAATCCGCTGGGTGGACGGCCGTGCGCTGCACATCCCGGTCAACATCGATGGTTTGAATGAGCCGGTCTCCCGGCAGTCGTTCCGGCAGATCGCAAACGTGCTGAGGCTGCCACCTGAGCGATATATCTTCCCGCCAGACATGCGGTGACAGACGCGCATTAGCAATCCGGGTCCGCACGCCTCTTCAATTCCGAGTTGACAGATTCACGCTCCGCGATCCAACCTGGAGATAGGTCTGCAATAGATCTGAGCGTTGGGTCGAGAGTCAAAGCTGTCGCCATGCCGATCACACGGCCGTCTGATTCGTTGCTTGTTGTGTTGCACAGGAACGCCCATGAATGATCGTCGGAATAATGGATGACAGACAAGATCGGCTTGCCTTCCTCAACGACCCGACGGGTCGTAATCGCGGCGACGTTTTCGGCTTGATCAAATGGCCAAGCTTGCGCATTCATATCAACAGCCCCACTCGGTATAACTTGGTCATGCTCAGAAACACACGCGGTCAGCGTAAAACAAAGGGGAAATAGAAGACATCGCACAGTTTAGAACTATAAGTTTGAAATTAGCGGTATATTAGACCCCTGCACCATCCAGCACGCCGGTTTGCTGCAGCAGCTTTTCGAGCTGCGCGGACAGGTCGTCGGGCAACTCCGTCAGCGGCAAACGGACCGAACCGGTATCGACGCCGGTCATCTTCATCGCGGCCTTGATCGGGATCGGGTTGGTGCTCAGGGTCAGCAGGCCTTTGCACAGGTGGAACAGTTCGTGGTGCAGCGAACGCGCGCCCGGCAGGTCGTTTGAAGCCGCGGCGTCAACCAGCGCCTTGACCTTCGCGGGCAGGAGGTTGGACAGCACGGAGATGACGCCCTTGCCGCCGATGGCCATGAGCGGGAGGGTGAGCGAGTCGTCGCCTGAGATGATGGGGATGTCGCAGCGCGAGGCGATTTCGCTGGCCATGTCGAGGCTGCCGGTGGCTTCCTTGATGGCGACGATCATCGGGTGGGCGTACAAACGCGCGACGGTGTCGGGGGCCATCGTGACGTTGGTTCGGCCGGGGATGTTGTAGAGGACGATGGGCAGGCCGACGCCGTCGGCGACAGTCATGAAGTGGCGGTACAGGCCCTCCTGCGTCGGCTTGTTGTAGTAGGGGTTGACCATGAGCGCGGCGTCGGCGCCGACCTGCTTGGCGTGCCGGGTCGTCGAGAGCGCCTCGGCGGTGGAGTTGGACCCGGTGCCGGCGATGACCTGCACCTTGCCCCCCGCGGCCTCGGCGACCGCGGTGATGATCTTGTTGTGCTCGTCGTGCGTGACGGTGGGCGACTCGCCGGTCGTGCCCACGGGCACCACGCCGTCGATCCCCTGCTCGACCTGGAACTTCACATTGGCCTTGAGCCGGTCGTAATCGACGGCCGATCCGTCGGCGGTGAAGGGCGTGACAAGGGCGGTGTAGGCGCCGGCGATCTGCATGGTCTGCTCCGGGTGAGGGCTGCGCGGGGCACGCATTGTAATGCGGCCGGTTCGAGAGGGAGCCAGCGGACCGCCGCCGGACCCGGGCCTTGCGACATGCGAGCCCGGTGCGGCCATCGGACGCACACGCTTCGGCCTTCGATCGACAACGCGTTTGCCGTGGCCACGGCACGGCGTGAGCGTACGCGGCGTGCCGCTTGCGGTCTCGCCGACGCCGGCACGCCGACCGCGACGCGGGGCGAATCTGACTCACAAAGGGTAATCGGGGCGGCCGGATTTGAACCGACGACTTCCTGCTCCCAAAGCAGGCGCTCTACCAAGCTGAGCTACGCCCCGTGGGTTTTCGGTTGGAGTTTTCAAACAACAGTTTAGCAACGCCGACCGCAATCGGCGAACAAAGCCGGCCCGCATCAACCCCGCCTATCGATGGGTGACTGAAGCAGAATGCCGGATACGGGGCGCGGTTGCGGCCCGTATCCGGCGGGGGTTGTGTCACAGTGCGGGCCGGGCTGCTCGGCATTGGGTATTACGGCTGGTTGCCGCCGACCCGTTTCATCTCGATCAGCCGGGCACCATTTCCGACCGGGGGCTCGAAGCCTGCGGGTCGGAGCGCGTCGCGTCCGGCTTCGACGAAGCACAGCTTCATGCTGTTGCCCTGAATCTCGAAGATGCCGATCATCCGCAATGTGCCGTCCGATTCGTGGAGGTCGATCGCCACGGGGTTTTGTTCCGGGTCGATCTTCGCCATCAGGCGGATCGGCTGTTCGACTTGTTCGCCGTCTTCGACTTCGATGAAGGTGAACGCGTCGGCGGTGACCGAGAGGAACGCCTTGTCGTTGGTCAAGACGGGCTTGTTGTCGTCGATCGAGCGGGTGACCTCCCACATGCCCTGGGCGGGCTTGAGTCCGTCGGGCATGGCCCCCTGGTTGCGGGGTGTCTTGCGCAGCTCCAACAGGACGATTCTGCTGCCCTCGGGCGACTCAAACGTCGTGGGACGCTCGACGGACTTGCCCTTGGCGACATCGATGTTGCTCTGCTCGACCCAGCAGATCCTGAGGGTCTCGCCCTTCAATTCGTAGATGCCGACCAACCGGTCGTCGGGGTTGTTGGGGCTGATGAGGTCGATCGACTTGGGGTCCGTCCCGCTGCCGATCTCGATCAGGCCGGATTCTCCTTCGACCTGTCGTCCGCTTGCGTTCTGTCCCGTTATCGAGAACGTGTTGCCCTTGATCAGGAGCAGCCCCCTGCCGAAGCCGTTGTCGCCGAAGCCGGCCGTCCGTTTTTCGCCGTCCTGTTCGGACGACAAGACTTCCCATTCACCTTGCAGCAGCTTGAGGTCGCCGGCGAGGCCTTCCTCGATTTGCTGCCGACATTCGAGCAGTAAGGTATCCGTGCCCTTCGGCGAAGCGAACGATTCGGGCCGCCCCCCGTCTTGAACGTCTACGAGGCATACACGCAGCGCTTCGCCCTTCAATTCATAGATCCCGTGCGCTCGCAGGGTTCCCTTGTCGTCGTAGAGATCGATGGCATTAAACGGCTTTCCACGTTCGAGTTTGAAGCTCGCGTAAGACTTCACGCGTTCGCTGCCCTCTTGCAGATTGGTAAAGGCCATCGTCAACGCGTTGTCCTTCACGCTTATCGTGCCCGGGTCGTCGTGGAGAAGGGGCTTGCCGCCGTCGAGGCCCCTGACGATGTCCCAGTCGCCCTGCATCAGCTTGAGGTCGCCGGCGATGGCACCCTCGACCGGGTTGCTGATGGGCGCGTCAGTATTGACGCCGTTATCTGGGCCGCTATCGATCAGGGTCGGCACGGTGAAGGTGAGGATGCCTGCGGTCAGGAGACCAATCATGGTGAATACTCCATGTTTTGAAGTTAAAAAGGGGAGGATGCCTCGTCGCGTCTTGGTCGGGCCCTGACGCTTGCGCAGCGAGGCGGGGAGTTCGGTGTGCGTGGGCTGCTGGGCGTGGTTGAGGCACGACTCGAGCAGTGCGTGGACTTCTTTTGCCGAGCCGAAGCGGTCGGCTTTGTCTTTCGCCATCAGTCTGTCAACGACGTACGCGAGCCAGTCGGGGATGTCGGGGTTGATCTCGCGTATCGGGGTGGGCGTATCTTCGTTGATCTGCCGCATAACGCCGAAGGACGTGTCGGCGCGGAACGGCGCCCGGCCGGTACACAGCGTGTAGAGCACGCTGCCGAGGCTGAACAGGTCGGTCTGCTGGTCGAGCGAGTCGCCGCGCGCCTGCTCGGGTGACATGTAGCGTGGCGTGCCGGAGATGACGTGGGTCTGGGTGATCGAGGTGTCGTCGACGGTGCGTGCCAGTCCGAAGTCGGTGATGGTGACGCGCTCGACGCCTTCTTCGAGCAGGATGTTTTCGGGCTTGATGTCGCGGTGGATCAGGCCCTGCTCGTGCGCGGCGGCGAGGCCGGCGGCGACCTGCGACCCGATGCGCAGGATGTCGAGGGTCGGCAGCGGTCCCTCGCGGTCCAGGCGTTTCTGCAGCGAGCCGCCGCGGATGTAGGCCATGACCAGGTAGGGCACCGGGTCGCCGCCGTACACGCTGTGGATCGGCACGACGTTGGGGTGCAGGACGGCGGCGGCGGCCTTGGCCTCCCGCTCGAAGCGTTTGCGCGCCGTGCCGTGGTGCGCGAGGTAGGGGGACATCACCTTGATCGCGACGACCCGGTCCAGCGAGGGGTCGATGGCCTTGAGCACCACGCCCATGCCGCCGGCGCCCACGACGCCCGTCACCTCGTACTCGCCGATCCGGCCCAGCCGGTGCGGGTCGTCGGTCGGGGCCAGGGTCTTGAGGGCCTGTCGGATCAGGGCGGGTTGTTCGACGCGCGGCGGGCCGGGGAACGCGGCGGAGCACTCGACGGTGCTCGCCTGGTCGTACGCCGAGGGCGCGAGCATGGCCGCCGCGTCGGCCCACGTGCCTCGGCTGGCCGCGCGCGATTCGAGGTACGCCCGGCAGGCCTGACAACGGCCGAGGTGATCGGTCAATTCGCGATCTTCAATCCCGAAGCGGTCCGAATCGAGGAACGCGTCGATGCGCTTGTGGTCACAGTCGTGGGTGTGGGTGTTCATCGCTCGATGTCCTCCAATTGCTCGACCGCTTCGCGGAGCCGCCGGATGACCCGGCTGCGTGCGGCATAGACGGTGCCGATGGATTTCCCGATGGTGGTCGCGACCTCTTCGCAGGGCACCTGTTCGACGACGCTGAGGTGGAAGGCGGCCCAGGTGTCCGGTGACACGTCGTGCTGCACGCTGGCGGCGGCACGCAGGTAGCGCTCACGCATCGATTCGAGCCGCAGTTCTTCTTCGAGTTCCGGCGACGCCGCGGGCTGTTCGCGGAGCAGGTCCTGCGCCGCGGTGCCGCCCGCCGCGGCGTCCCTGGGCGAACGGGTCAAGGCGTTGAGGATGGCGTTCTTCGCGACGCGCCGCAGCCAGTGCCGAAAGCGGACGCCGGGCGCGTTGGGCTCCCACCGATCGATCGCCCCCGCAACACGCATCAGGACGGTTTGCGTGAGGTCCTGGGCGTCGGCGTCCTGCAGCCCCCGGCGACGGGCCATGCGGTAGATCACCGGGCGGTACAGCACCACGAAATGTGCCCACGCCTCCTGCTCGTCCGCCGAGCGGACCTTTGCGAGCAGGCTGTGTTGGGTGTCGGGGAACTCGGTCATCGGTGTCTCCAAGGGGCTAAACACGACGGGCGGTGTGATCTGACACGGTTCTATCGGAAAAATCAATTTTTCTACGAGGGCGGCCCCAATCGGGACGCGATCGAAAGGAACTGCATCGCGGTTTCAATTGGCCCGATTCGTCTCATCAGGCTGGATTTCGGGCGCGAGCAATCAGACAATACCTAAGGCGACGGCAAGGGCCGTTAAACGACGAACACGCACCCGATCAGAAAGGCAACCCCCATGCAAATGATCCAACAGGGCCAATGCGGCATGTGCACGCACTTCGGCGAGGGCCACGAAGAGAACGATCAACTGGTCCAGATCCGCACGTCCAAGCAGGCACCGGAGGACTACGTCGATACCTGCGGCAAGAACGACGACATCCATCTCAAGGTCACGCCGTTGTCCGGCTGCGACGGGTTCGAGCCGGTCGCAGCGGCATAAGCCGTCGGCGGCATCACCAGGCCACACGTACGAGCCCGCGGCATCGATGCCGCGGGCTTTTGGGTTCCATGAGAGGGCGAGGCACCCCCGGGATGCTTGGTACCAGCCGCATCAAAGCATGTTGTTGAGTTCCAGGTGCTGGTACACCAGGGCGCCGACGGGTCCCGCGGCGACGCCGAACGCCGCGCCGATGACCGCACCGACGAGGCTCCCCGAGGCGCCGAACGCTGCGCCGACGATCCCGCCGGTCATCCCCAGGACCGCGCCCGCCGCGACGCCCAAGAGTATTGAAACGCCCGTGCTGAGCCTGTCGAGCGGCGCGACGACCGAGAGGAGCAGCGCGACGCACACCACCAGCCAGACCGGGTACGCCAACAGGATGAAGCAGCCCCAGTACCCGACCTCGACGACGCCGGCCGCGTAGCCCACGCTCAAGAGCAGCCCGGGCGCGAACGCGAGCACGAACCGCGTCGCGGGCCAGCGCCGGTTCAGCAGCATCCCCGCGACCGCGCCTTTGTCGTGCGGAAGCCGGTAGGTCGTGCGCTTGTTCCAGTCGAACGCCCGGCCGCACTCCGGGCATCCGCCGCTGGGCAGGCCCATCAGCGGGTAACCGCAGCCCTTGCACCTCGCCTCGGACTCGGTCATTTACCACCCGTCGACGCGTTCGACGACCGGCAGGGGGCCGACGATCGGCGCGGCGTACGCGATGAACTTGTCGCTGATGTTGTTGCCCTCGACGATCCACTCCTCGGGCAGGTGGCGGGTCTTGGCGGCGACGTCGGTGAGCTCGATGCGGTTGAACTCGACCTTGTAGTCGTCGCCGGGCACGCGCTGGATCGCGATCGAGCCGGAGCGCACGCCGTCGGTGGCGAGCTCGGCGGCGCGTCGGCCGGCCTGCCGGGCCTCCTTCGCGTCGTTCTCGCTGACCACGCCGGTGAACGAGCGCTGCAGGTAGCCATAGGTATCGGCGCGCACGCGTGTCCGCCGACCCATGTAGTCCTTGACCGCCTGGGCGAGGAAGTCCGCCAGCGCGCCCGAGCCGGAGAGCTGGACGTTGCCGTGCGCGTCGCGCTCGACGCGGTGTCCCTGCATCTCCGCGAGCCGCGCGGCCATCGGCGTGCCGTCCTTGTCGTGGATGCCCTCGCTCACCGCGACGACGCAGCGACCGATCCGGTCGTAGACCCCCGCGACGTCCTTGACGAACTTGTCCGCGTCGAAGTTCGCCTCGGGCACGTAGACCAGGTGCGGCCCGTCGTTCGAGTTCGGTCGGCGACCCAACACCGACGCGGCGGTCAAGAACCCCGCGTGCCGGCCCATCACGACATTGATCTTCACGCCCGGCAACGCCTGGTTGTCCAGGTCGTCGCCCATGAACGCCTGCGCCACAAACTTCGCGGCGCTGCCCCAGCCGGGGGTGTGGTCGTTAAGCACGAGGTCGTTATCGACGGTTTTCGGGACGTGGAACGCGTGCATCTCGTAGCCGTCTTCCTGCGCGATCTCGCCGACGATCCGGCAGGTGTCGGAGCTGTCGTTGCCGCCGATGTAGAAGAAGTAGCGGATGTCGTGCGATTCGAAGTAGCGTGTCATCGCGCGGACGTCTTCGACCTTCGGCTTGTGCCGCGACGAGCCGAGCCCGGACGACGGCGTGCCGGCCAGGCGGTCCAGCCGGGCCTGGTCCCAGCCGGTGAGGTCGATGAAGTCGCCGGACATCATGCCGTCCACGGCGTGTCGGGCGCCGAAGATCTTGCCGTTAAAGCTCTTCGCGGCGTTGAGCCCCTCGACGACGCCGACGAGGGACTGGTTGATGACGGCGGTCGGCCCGCCGGACTGTCCGATGACGGCGTTGCCGGGCAGGGGGGTTTTATCGCTCATGGTGTTTGGCTCGTTTCTCACTCGACCGGTGTTTCATGTTCCGGGTGATTCATAGTCCGGGGTCGTGGCAGGTCGAGCGGGGTATCCTACGAGATCACATCGCATCAAACAAAAGCGTGGGTTGGTCGTGGACAAAGCGCCTGAGATCGTCGATAATGCAATACAGAAAGATTGCATTGCGAGCGATACATGATCCGATCCACCCTCACCGACCGCTGGCAGACGACGATCCCCGCAGAAGTACGGGCCGCCCTCGGGCTCAAGCCGAGGCAGGGGCTTGTTTACGAATTGCGGGGCGAGTCGGTCGTCATCCGCCCCGAGGGGCAGTCGCTGATGGACTTGGCGGGGTGTCTTAAGACCGACCAGGCCGCGGGCACCAAGCGAGAGGAGCGGCAGGCCGCGCAACAGCACGTCGCCGAGCGACATCGGGCGGGCGAGAAGTGACCCGGTACCTCTTAGACGCCAATCTGGTCCTGCGATTCCTCCGAGACGATCACCCGAAGCATGCTGCACAGGCCAAGGCGTTGTTTGCTCGAGCGGCGGAGGGTCGCTGTGTGCTGGTGCTCCCGGCGGTGATCTTAGCCGAGTGCGTATGGGTGTTGACTTCGTTTTATGCCGCCGATCGCGGCGACATCGCGTCGGCGTTGTCCCAACTGATCAGCAAACCGGGCATTGAAACAGAGGATGCGGCCCTGTCGGTCGATGCGCTCGCCCTGTATGCGAGCACCAGCGCCGACTACGTGGACTGCTATGTGGCAGCGCGCGCGGTCAGGGACGATGAGCCCGTTGCTTCGTTCGACCAGGATTTCCGGAAGTTCGAGGGCGTGCGTCGATGGAAGCCATGAGCGGGCGTGGCTCGATGACGCCGCAGCGCATCGCGTGTCGTTACAATCTCCCGCTTACCCCCGCCTGTCCAGCCCCGGACCGCCCTGATCCCCAAACCCGAGCACCCCATGCCCGACTCGCCCCTGCGCAATGTCGCTGTCATCGCCCACGTGGACCACGGCAAGACGACCCTCACCGACCAGCTGCTCTACCAGTCTGGCATGTTCCGCACCGAGGACCTGAACAAGCTCGCCGGCGGGCAGCACAACCTCATCATGGACACCGGCGACCTGGAGCGCGAACGCGGCATCACCATCACCGCCAAGAACTGCGCGATCACCTACCGCCACGCCGACGGCGCCGACTACCGCATCAACCTCATCGACACGCCCGGCCACGCGGACTTCGGCGGGGAGGTCGAGCGCGTCCTCAACATGGCCGACGGCTGCCTGCTCGTCGTCGATTCGTTCGAAGGGCCCATGCCGCAGACGCGCTTCGTGCTCAGCAAGGCGCTTGCGATCGGCCTCAAGCCCGTTGTCGTCATCAACAAGATCGACAAGCCCAACGCCCGGCCGGACGACGTCATCAACGAGGTCTTCGACCTGCTCGGCTCGCTCGACGCGCCCGACGACGCGCTCGACTTCCCCGTCATCTTCGCCAGCGCCAAGGAAGGCTGGGCGACGGCCGACGAGTCGAAGGTCGGCACAGACGACCAGCCGGACAACCTGTTCGACCTGTACGACGCGATCCTCAAGCACGTGCCCGCGCCGTACGCCGAGGGTTCGAGCCGGGGCGCGGCGGCGGGGTTCGGCTCGCGGATGGAGGCCCTCGCCGCGCCGCTGCAGATGCAGGTGACCACGATCGTGTACAGCGAGTACGTCGGGCGTATCGCGGTCGGGCGCGTCACCGCCGGGCGCATCACCGCGGGGCAGAAGGTCACGGTGATTAACCGCGCGGGCGAGGGCTCGATGCAGCGCGTGGTCAAGCTCGAACACTTCGACGGGCTCAAGCGCACCGAGACCAACGAGGTCGCCGCGGGTGATATCTGTGCCGTCACCGGCCTGGACCCGATCGACATCGGCGACACGATCGCGTGCCCGGACCGGCCCGAGGCGCTGCCCGCGGTCAAGATCGACGAGCCCACCCTCACCATGACCTTCCGCGTCAACGACTCGCCCTTCTGCGGGCAGGACGGCGACTTCGTCACCTCGCGCCAGGTCTGGGAGCGCCTGCAACGCGAGCTGCAGTCCAACGTCGCGCTGCGCGTCGAACGCGAAGAGGCGGGCGAGGCGTTCAAGGTCTCCGGCCGGGGCCTGATGCACCTGGGCGTCTTGCTCGAAACGATGCGCCGCGAGGGCTACGAGGTCCAGGTCGGCAAGCCCGAGGTGATTCTGAAACGACCCGAGCAAGGCGAAGACCACGCGGGCAAGCTCTGCGAGCCGATCGAACAGCTTGTTGTGGACTGCCCGAGCGAGTGCCAGAACGACGTGATGAGCCTGGTGATGAACCGCAAGGCCGAGATCGTGAGCATGGACCCCAAGGCCGGCGCGGGCGACTACATCCACATGGAGTTCACGATCCCCGCGCGCGGGCTGATCGGCCTGCGGACGCGCATGCTCACCGCGACGCAGGGCCGGGCGGTCATGCACCACAACCTGCTGCGCTACGAGCCGATGCGCGGCGACGTGCCCACCCGGCCCCAGGGCGTGATGATCGCGTCCGACCCCGGGCAGGTCACCGCGTACTCGCTGGACCGGCTGTACGACCGCGGGTTCTTCTTCGTCAAGCCCGGCGATCAGGTGTACGAAGGCCAGATCGTCGGCGAGCACAACAAGGACAACGACATCACCGTCAACGCGGTGATCAACAAGAAGCACAGCAACGTCCGCGCCGCGGGCAGCGACGACGCGACGCGTGTCAAGCCCGCGCGCGAGCTGTCGCTCGAAGCGATGCTCGAGTACATCGAGGAGGACGAGCTGGTCGAGATCACGCCCAAGCACCTGCGGATGCGCAAGCGCGAGCTGCGCGAATCGATGCGCAAGCGCGCGACGCGGCAGGCGAAGGGGTGATGCACACCGATATCGGCGTAGCGGGTGACGCGCAGCGTCCCGTGCAAACCGTCTTATATGACCCGGAACGGGACGCTTCGCGTCGCCCGCTACGCGGTGTTGTAGATGCTGTTACCGCCGAATCCCGCCCGCTTCGAGCACGAAGAATTGCGGGTTCAACCCCGCGAGCGGTTCGCGCAGCTTGTCCAGTTCGTCCGCCGGGCCGTGGACTTCCAGCCGGCTGAGCTCGGAAATCGTCAGCGCTTCCTGCAGGACCTCGCCGACGTTGTCCAGGTGATCGAGGATGCCCTGCGCATCGTCGTAGCCCTCCCGGCAGTGGGCGGTGTGGCCGTCGAACGAGAAGGCGTAGTGGACGCAGCCCGGTTCGTTCTTGGTCTTCTCGACGAAGCGCGGCCCGAGCGCCTTGAACGCGTCGAGCTTGCCTTCGTGGACGGTGAAGTACGGGACGAGCGTGCAGCAGGTGTCGGGGCTGAACATCGGAGGCTCCGGTCGGGCGGTGATGATTCGGGCTGGCTCAGGCTTGTTTTCTGCCCAAGCGTACGAAGTGGACGATCACCGCCAGCGCCAAGAACGAGACGAACGCGCCGATCACGTAGGGCCGGGCGGCGATTTCGGTGCCGGGCACCATGTCTTTGGTCGTCCAGATCGACATGAGGCAGCCGAAGGTGGCGACGGCGGTGGCGACGAGCATGACGAGGTTGGCGGCGGTTCGTTTGCCGCCTTGCAGGAGGCTTTCGCCCATCAGTTTCTTGTTGTTCATCATGAAGAAGAAGGTGATGTAAGCGACGGGCAGGAGCATCATGCCGACCTTGCCGGTGGGCACGGTGAGCCAGAACTTGGGGAAGTCGGGGTCGGACCAGAGCAGCAGGAAACCGAGCGCGCCGGTGACGCCGGGGAGGAAGGACCCGACGCGGTGCATGACGCCGGAGGTCTTGACGCCGATCGCCTCGGTGAAGGTGAAGCCGTTGATGAGCATGAGGATGATGATGGTGGAGATCGCCATGCCCAGGACGCCGATGCCGAAGATGACCTGCGCGACCGCTTCGCTGCCGGTGACGTTTTCCAGCGAGCTGGCGAGCGCGAAGGCGTCGGACTTGATGGTCATCGCCGAGAGTTGCTGGTCCGCGAGGTTGGCGGTCAGGTCGGGGTTGGCCTCGGCGAAGGCTTTCATGTTGCCGTCGTAGCCTTTTTGCAGTTCGGCGGTGACGGCGTTGGGCTCGCCGTCGCCCCACAGCGCGGGGTCGGCCTTGGCGTGGAACTGGCTGGCGGCGGCGATGACGACGCAGCTGGTCGCGAGCATGAACGGGATGAACAGGCCGGTCGACAGGTCGAACGTCGCCAGCCCGCGGAAGGTCTTGTCCCATCCCTTGCGCAGCATCGAGTAGGGCAGCAGGAAGGTCATGTTGATGCCCACGGCGGCGGCGGCCGCGGCGATCATGCGCTCCTGCTGGGTCCCAACGATCTTGTCTTGCCAGTACTCGGGGTTGGACGAGGCCGCGACGTAGGGACGAAGCTGCTCGGCGGGTTGTGAGAGCAGTGAGAAGTCGGGGACGAAGCCGGTGAAGACGTTGGCCCAGGGCAGCGCGCCCTTGAAGGCGAGCGCCGCGACGACGCCGAAGAACGCGAGGACGACCAGGCCCACCATGATTTTTAAGAGGATCTCGAAGAGCTTGATGCCCCAGCCGCCCGCGTCGTAGAACCAGATGACCACGCCCGCGGCGACGAACAGGAACAACGCGCACATCTCGTTGGACAGCGGGATGCCCAGGTTCTGCCTCATCGCCGCGGCGCCCAGCGAGAACTGGGGCATCGCCCAGACGAGGTTGGCGATCATCGCGGCGACGAGCCAGCCCCAGCCGAGCACGGGGTTGACGTGCTGGTTGATGGCGTGGAAGGGTTTTTCGCCGGTGGACAGGGTGACGTAGGCGATCGCGCTGAGCATGATGATCCCCAGGATCATCATGAGCGGCTGGAGCCAGAGCATGTCGTAGCCGCCGATGACGCCGATATACAAGGACCCACCCAGCGACCCGCCGCCGAGGGTGATCGCGGACTGCAGCCAGCCGGGGCCGGACAGCCTGGTGTACACGCCCAGGCGGGCGAGCAGGCCTTTGCCTTGGACGGCGGCGAGGGCTTGGCGGTCTTGTTCGACTTTCGCGGTGTCGTTCATGATGGGCAGGCCTTGGGTGTAAGCGTTGCGAGCGCAACGGATTGGGACAGGATAAGCGGTGGGGCGTCGGCCGCAACCGAAGCACCGAAATGAAACGCAAATAGCCGGCGGCCTACGGACGCCGGACGCGCTGACAGCAACTGCCGATGGAAGCCTGCCTGTTCGCTTCGATCCGCGTCCGCGCCGCGGGTTATGATTGCTTCATGCGTCATGCTTCGCTCATGGGCCGTATGCAACCCAGACCGCCCGGCCGCTACACCGAAGCCGACCACCCCTTCGCCTCGCGCGGCGGTCTAAAACTGGACGCGGCGCTCGCGCAGTCCGGCATCGACGTCGCCGGGATGACCTGCGCGGACCTGGGCTGCTCGACCGGCGGGTTCGTGTCGTGCCTGCTCTTGCGCGGGGCGAAGAAGGTCTACGCGGTGGACACGGGCTACGGCGTGCTGGACTACGCCTTGCGCACCGACGACCGCGTCGTCGTCATGGAGCGCTCCAACGCGCTGCACACCGACCCGCCCCCGGAAGTTGTCAAGAGCGGGGTTGACCTGGTGACGATCGACCTGGGCTGGACCAGGCAGGACAAGGCCTTGGCCGCGGCGGTCAAGTGGCTGTCGCCGACGGGCCGGGTGATCACGCTGGTCAAGCCGCACTACGAGCGCCCGCGTGACACGCCGGCGAAACGGGGCAGGGGCCGGTCGAAGGGCAAGCCCAGGCCCGAGCCGTTGGCCGACGAGACGGCGCGGGCGATCGCGCAGCGGGTGCTCGAGGGGGTCGGCACCGACGCCGCGCTCGGCTTGGCGGTGCTCGGCTCGTGCGACAGCCCGATCCGCGGGGCCAAGGGCGGCAACCTCGAGGTGCTGGCGTGGCTGGGCAGTCGGTGAGGGGTGGGTTGGAGCGCGTCGGTTTGAATCAGGTGGGGCGGGCGCTGGCCTGCCAATCGGTCGAAGACCGAATCGCTGCGGACCTTGTGCTTCGGGTCAACGGGCAGGCGAGACGCCCGCCCCACCTATCAGAACGCGATTCAACCTGATCCACGGCAACCTTGCGCACCCGCGCACGCCCGTGCACGTCAACCCGCAGCGGTACAAACCGCTCGCTTGGCTTATGATGCGTGGCGACGAATCGTACGCCTCCGGAGGCCGGCCTTGCGCACCAGTTGCACCCACTGCGGCACGCACTTCAAAGTCCCCGACAAGACGCTGGGCAAGCAGGCCAAGTGCAAGGCCTGCGGCAAGATGTTCGTCATCACGCCCGCCGGCGAAGGGCAGGACGTGCCGATGCAGGAGGTCGAGCCCAAGCGACCGCCCGCGTCGCGCCCCGGCAAACCGCCCCGGCCCGCTGCGCCCCCGCCGGCCGCCCCGGCCGACCCGCTGGGCGCGCTCGCCGACGCCGCGGTCGAGTCCGGCTCGCACCTGCGCCCGGTGCACGGCGTGCCGGCCTCCTCGCGCCACCACCACGACACGGGCTACGACGAGGCCCCCGGCTCGCGCGTCCGCAAGGCCAAGGGCGCCGGCCTGTCGATGGGCCTGGGCATCGCCGCGGGCGTGCTCGGGTTCATCGGCCTGGTGCTCGCGCTGCTGACGATGTTCGCCGTGGGCGAAGGACTCGTCGCCGGGCTCGGTGTCGTCGCGCTGATCATCCTGGCGGTCACGGCGCTGCTCGCGATGATGGCCGTGGTCAACGGCGCGACCGCCAAGAAACACATCCGGCGCGCCCGCCACCCCCTCGCCGGCCGGGGCAACGCGAGCACCGGCGTGATCCTCGGTTGGCTGTCGCTTGGCCTGGTCTTGATCGCCATCGTCGCCGGGGGCATCTGGCTGGCCAACCGAGGCGGCATCACTTTCGAGAAACAGGTCGACGCCGAGGGCAACCTGATCGAGCAGGGCACTCCGGTGGACACGCCGGACAAGACCGACTCGTCTGACCCGGCGAATACCAACGCCCAGGCGCAGGCCGCCTCCCAGGCCGGCAAGGACGCCGCGGCGGGTGGGATGGTGCTGGCGTTCATGTGCTGCGGCGGCGTGTTCTCGCTCGCGGCGTTCGGTTTCTGGTTGTGGATGCTGATCGACTGCTGTACGGCACAGTTCCCGCCGGGCAACGACAACAAGACGATGTGGGTTCTGCTGATCGTCTTCCTCGGGGCGCTGGGGGCGTTGATCTACTTCTTCGCCGGCCGGCCGAAAAAGGGGCAAACCCGCGGCCGGGCCCGTTACGCCTGACCGGTGCCGGGCGTCGTGTCTGACCGCCCGCCCTGTCGAACCCGCCGGCCCTTGGCCGCGTAGGGTTCGGTGCCTAGACTTGTTTCAAACCGTTACTTATTCCTCAAAGGACCCTGCCCCATGCCCGCATCCCGCCCCGGACTGTCCCGCCTGTTCCCCGCCGCTGCGCTCGTCGCCGCGCTGGGCCTGCCCCTGACCGCGTGCGCCCAGGCTCAAGCCGCCGAGGCCCCGGCCGGCGAGGCCGAGGTCGTCATCGACGCCGAGACCGTCTCGGTCGACCTGACGGAAGCCAAGACGGAAGCCAAGACGGAAGCCGAGACGGATGCCGAGGCGACCGAAACACAGGAAGCGCCCGAGAAGACCGCCGAGGAGCTAGCGCGTGAGAAGGACGAGCAGGAGATCAAGCGTTTGCAGCACGAGGCGAAGCTGCGCTCGGCCCGGCTGAGCGCCGAGCTCGCGCCGCTGCAGGAAAAGAAGCAGCGTCTTGAAGCGGAGATCTCGCTCTTGACCGCCAAGCAGTCCGCCGAGCAGGCCAAGCTCAAGCTCAAGAAGGACCAGGCCGACTTCGAGCAGCAGATGGAGCTGGCCGAGCTGGCGCGTGACATGCAGGCGATGCAGCAGCAGCTGCAGGCGATGACGGTCAAGGGCCAGCTCGAGAAGCTCGAGCAGCAGCAGCAAGTCGCGGACCTGACCGCCGAGAACGCCAGGCTCGCCGCCGAGGCGATGCTGCTGCAGAGCGAGCTCGCGTTGGTCCAGGCCCGCCGCTCCGCCGCGTCGATCGATACCGACGAGATGGCCTACCCCAAGAAGCCCTTGAACGGCAAGACGCTGACGATCAGCGATCGGCGTATCCCGCTGAACGGGCCGATCGGCGGGGGCACGGCCGACTACGTCACCGAGCGGATCCACTACTACAACAACCTCGACGACGACGCGCCGATCTTCATCGTCATCGACAGCTCGCCGGGCGGCTCGGTCATGGAAGGCTTCCGGATCGTGACGGCGATGCAGAACAGCGACGCGCCGGTCCACGTGGTGGTCAAGTCGTTCGCCGCGTCGATGGCCGCGGTGATCACGACCCTCGCCGACGAGTCCTACGCCTACCCCAACGCCGTCATGCTGCACCACCAGATGTCCTCGGGCCTACGCGGCAACCTGACCCAGCAGAAAGAAGCGCTCGAAGAGGCGCAGGAATGGTCCGACCGCCTCGCCGTGCCGGTCGCGAAGAAGATGGGCGTCACGTACGACGAGTTCGTGAAGCTGATGTACAAGAACAACAGCGACGGCGACTGGGCGGAGTTCGCCGACAAGGCCAAGAAGCTCAAGTGGGTCAATCACGTCGTCAACGAGGTGCGCGAGACCGCCCTGGTCACCGCGCCGACCAGCCAGAACCGCGGCAGCATCTACTACTACCAGGCCGACACCCCCGACACGCAGGCCCGGCCGGCCGCGATGCCGCGCGGCTTCACGCAGGAAGAGCTGTTCCGCTCGCCGATCCAGTTCCAGACCAAGCTCGACGGCAACGGGCGGTCCTACATCGAGCTGCCCCCGCTCCAGCCGTTCGACTATTACTTTATGTATGACCCCGACCAGCGCTACCGCCTGGCGGAGTAAGCGTTCGCCCCCGCGGCGCGACCGGTTACACTCAAGCGGCCCGCTCCCGAACCGCGCACGCGGTGTCAGGAACCCGGGCCGCTTTTTCGTTCATCAACCCAGGGTTTTCACATGAATCGACGCACCCACATCCCGCACCTGTTCGCGGTGCTCTCGCTTGCCGCCGCGCTGCTGACGACGACCCACGGCCTCGCCGAGGACGCCCCTGTTTACGCCCCCGCGCAGGTCCAGCAGGGCGGCTTCGAGGCCGAGGTCACCGTGCGTGGCCGGTTCGCCGCCGACGTGCTGGCGGACCTGCGCTTCGACGCCGAGCGCTACGCCGGCGAGTTGAAGGTCGCGGCGGTGCTGGTCACCCACGGCCGGGTGTCGTCGGGCCAGCCCGTGCTCCGGCTCGAAGCGCCGGACCTCGAAGACGCCCTCACCGACGCGCGCGACGCGCTCGAGAAAGCCAAGCTCAAGCTCGCCTGGGCGAAGAAGCAGGCCCAGATCACCGACGCCGAGCAGCAGGTCGCCGCCAAGCGCCGCGAACTCGAGTGGGCGGACCTCGAGGCGGACAACGAGCGGTGGGAAGCGTTCGGCAAGGCCGACGCGCGGACGCAGGCCCGGCTGGCCATGCAGCGTCAGGAAGACCGCTTCGCCGACGACGCGCAGGAGCTCAAGCAGCTCGAAACGCTTTACAAAGACGCCAAGCTCGCGTCGCGCACGCAGGACGTCGTGCTCGAGCGCGCCCGGCGAGACCTCGCGTCGTCCAAGACCTACCTCGAGATCGCCCGGCGGGCGCACAAGGTTCAAATGGAGGTCACGCTGCCACGCCAGCAGCGCGACTGGGACAACCGCATCCGCTGGACCGAGATGGAGCACGCCCACGCGGCCTGGCGCGCCGAGGTCGCCAGGCAGCAGCAGGTCTGGGCGGTCGAGACCGCGAAGGACGCGGCCGAATTGGCGGAACAAGCGGTCGCGGAGTTGGAGCGCGACGCCGAGGCGTTGACGATCAAAGCGGAGGTCGGCGGGGTGTTGTCGGCCGTCACCGTGCAAGCGGGCGACAAGGTCTCGGCCGGCCAAGCCTTCGCCACGCTCTACGACCCGGCCAAGGGCACGATCGACGCGGAACTCTCGGCCAACGACCTGCGCGTCGTGCAGGAAGGCGACGCGGTACAGGTCACGTGGGTGCCCTTCGGCGAGATCGTCTCGGCCGGCACCGTCGAGCGTATCGCCTACCAGGGCAAGGCCGGCGGGGCGGGCGAGACGACTTACGCGCTGCGCGTCGCGACGGACAAGGTTGTGCCGATGATCCGCCCGGGGATGGCCGCGGACCTGCGCATCGCCCGGCCGATGGAGAACAGCACGCTCTCGGTCCCCGCCGACGCCGTCGCCACCGACGACCGGGGCGCGTACTGCATGGTGAAAGAGGGCGACGCGTTCGTCCGCCGCGATGTTGTCACCGGCGCCAAGAGCGCGACACGCACGCAGATCGTCAAGGGGCTCTCGGCCGGCGAAACCGTCCGCGTGCCCGCGAAGTGATGCCGCCTGCCACGCAAGGAGCCCGCCGGATGTTGTCGATGCCCGCTCGACGAATCATCATCAACGCGCTGATCGCGCTCGCCGCCGCGCTGTTGCCGGGCCTGCTCGTCGGCTGCGCGAAGACGCCCGAGCGCGCTCAAGCTTCGGGCGTCGATTGGCTGGTCGAGAACCAGAACCCCGACGGGTCGTGGGGCAGCTTCGACACCGGCCGAACGCGCGAGGTCATGCTCGGCACGCTGGGCTCGCACGACGGGTTTAGCAAGGCCTGCCTCGCGCTGGGCGTCATGGCGCTTCAGGAACCCAGCCGCGGCGATGCCCGGGCGTATGACGCGATGACGAAAGGGCTCGAACGTCTGTTGACGCTCGGGCCGACCGGCCGGGCGACCGGGCAGGTGTTTTACGACACCTGGGCGCTGACCTACGCGGTGCAGTGCCTGGCCAAGCTGTACCCCGACGAGCGCCTCGCCGAGTACCGCCCGCGGATGGACAAGGCCATGCGAAGCGAACTGAACGCGCTGCTCGCCCGACAATCGATCGACGGCGGGTGGGCGTACTACGACTTCGGGCACACGCAGGAAAGACCCACCGGCAACTTCTCGACCAGCTTCAACACCGGCGCGGTGCTCGTCGCGCTGCACGACGCGCGGGCCGCGGGCTTCGACGTCCCGCAAGACCCCATCGACGACGCGATCGAAGCGCTCGCGCGACTGCGCTTCCCGCAGGGCGCCTACGGCTACAGCTTCGGCCACCGCTACGCGCCCGACCACCGGGCCAACAAGATCCAGGGCTCGATCGGCCGAAATCAGGTCTGCAACCTCGCGCTGTACCTCTGGGGCCGCGACGTCGGGCAGGCGGACCTCCAACTCGGCGTGCGGGAGCTGCGCACCTGGCACCACTACATCCTGATCGGCAAGGGCCGGCCGATGCCGCACGAGGCGTGGTACGCCACCGCCGGGTACTACTTCATGTTCGGCCACTACTACGCGAGCCGCGTGATCCAAACGCTCGACACGCCCGACCGACAAGACCACGCCCGCTGGCTGGCCGGCGTCATGACCGAGCTGAACGAGCCCGACGGCTCGTGGTTCGACTTCCCGCTCTACGGCTACTACAAAGCCTACGGCACGGCGTTCGGGGTCCTGGCCCTGCAACACGCCGAGCAGGCGAGCGCAAACGCCGATCAACCTTAGGCATGAAATCGCATCTGAATTGTTTTGGGCTGGGTGGCCGGGGTCGCGTCCGCGAGCCCCCGGAACGAACTGCGATTGATGCGCATACGAGGACTTGGTTCCGGGGGGTCGCCGAGCCTCCGCCCCGGCCACCCATCATTGCATCGCTGATGAAAGCAAGTCGATCGTCGTGTCCCCGTGCTCTGGATGGGCCCGGTTGCGTTACGATGTGCGATTGACCCAACGACAAGGAGTCTCAGATGACCACCGCCAACGCCCCGCGCGTGACGATCGATACCTTGCAGGCCGCGCAGAACATCGCCGGCGTCTTCGCCGTGCAGAACCTGCAACTGGGCAACACCAAGGCCGGCAAGCCCTACCTCAAGATGCTCATCGCCGACAAGACCGGCCGCACGCCGGGGAGGATGTGGTCTGCAACCGAGGAGCTGTACCAGTCGCTGCCGACCGATGGGTTTGTTTATCTCGAAGGCCAGACCCAGCCGTACCAGGGCGAGATGCAGATCATCGTGCACCAGATCCGCGCTCACCACCCGACCGAGCGCGAGCTGATGGAGCTCTTGCCCGCGACCGAGCACGACGTCGATGAGATGTTCGCGAGCGTGCTGCGCCTGCTGCAATCGATCGAGAACCCGGCGCTGCGCTGCCTGGTCGATCGCTACCTCGAGGACGGGGAGCTGATGCAGAAGTTCTGTCAGGCCCCCGCGGCGCAGACGCTGCACCACGCGTACCTCGGCGGGCTGCTCGAGCACACGCTGTCGCTGATGACCCTCGCCGACAAGATGGTGGGTCACTACCCGCACCTGTCGCGCGACATCGTGCTGATGGGCCTGTTCCTGCACGACCTGGGCAAGTGCCAGGAGCTGACGTGGCTGGAGGGTTTCGGCTACTCGACCGACGGGCAACTGGTCGGCCACATCGGCCGGGGCGTCGTGCTGCTCAACGACAAGTGCCGGGTGTGCGAAGACCCCGAACTGGGCGAAGCGGCGGTTGCGGTCCCCGCGGAGCTGCGCATGGTCCTCGAGCACATCATCCTTAGCCACCACGGCGTGCCGGAGTTCGGCGCGCTCAAGCTCCCCGCCACGCCCGAGGCGATCTTCATCTCCAACCTCGACAACCTCGACGCGAAGATGAACATGGTCCTCGACGTCGCCGGCCGGGACAAAGAAGGCCGGGCGGGCGGGCCGACCGGCGACTTTTCGGAGAAGGTCTGGGCCCTGGGCACGAAGGTCTACCGCCCCGACCCGTCGGCGGAGTAAGCCGGGGCAGCGTGAAAACCGCTCTTTATCCCTTTTCATTGGCCAACCTTCTGCCATGCGGTAGGCTATAGCGTTGACCCGGCGCGTTTGCTGCGCGCCGCTCGATCAACCCTTCATCAGGAGGCCGAGATGACGAAGTTGCGTTTGGCGGTGGCGGGGCTGTTGTCGGCGATCGGCGCGGGCCAGGCCGGGGCGATCAACATCGTGCTGGACTACAGCTACGACAGCCAGGGCTTTTTCAACAACGCGACCGCGAAGGCGACGCTGGAGAAAGCCGCGGCGGACCTGTCGGCGATCTTGACCGATTCGTTCTCGCCGATCGTCGTGCCTCCCGACTTCGTCAGCCAACCGCCGGGCGCCCCCTACCCGCTCACGACGACGTGGGACTGGGACATCTCGTTCGACCATCCCGGGGTGAACGGCGGGCCGGAGGTGACGATCGTCGAGCCGACCTTCGCCGCAGACGAGTTCCGCATCTACGCCGGCGGGCGTTCGCTCGGCGGGTCCACGCTCGGCGTCGGCGGCCCGGGCGGGGCGTCGTATGCGTTCGATTCCGCGTACTGGACCTCCGATGAGGCCGAGATCGACGCGATCACCGCCGACTTCGAATCCCAGCGCAACCGCGGGCAGGCCAGCGGCTTTTCCAGTTGGGGCGGCACGATCACCTTCGACAACGACGCCGGCACCAACTGGCATTACGACTGGCAGACCGGGCCGTCGTCCGGCGAGTCGGACCTGTACTCGGTCGCGCTGCACGAGCTCATGCACGCGCTGGGCTGGGGCACGTCCGACGAGTGGAGCACGCTCGCGTCCGGCGGGTTCAGCGGCCCGGCCGTCGTCGCCGAGTACGGCGGGACCGCGCCGATCACCGGCGGGCACTGGGGCTACGGCACGATGAGCACCGTCCTGCGCGACGGCGAGCCGCAGGAAACCGCGATGGACCCCGACCTCACCAGCGGCACACGCAAGGTCCTCACCGACCTCGACGTCGCCGCGCTCGACGACATCGGCTGGGACATCGACCCGGGCTTCACCTACGCCACCCCCACCCTGCCCGGCGACACCGACGGCGACGGCGACATCGACGACTCGGACCTGGGCACCGCGTTTAGCAACTACACCGGGCCGGTCGGCGCCGGCGGCGGCAAGACCGCGGCGCAGGGCGACACCGACAGCGACGGCGACGTGGACGACACCGACCTGGGCACCCTGTTTTCCAGCTACACCGGCCCGCTGTCGCCCGCGAACGTCCCCGAGCCCGCCAGCGCGGCGTTCGTCGCGCTCGGCACGCTGCTGGGTCTGCGGCGCCGGCACGCGTAAACAATTCGCGAGGGAGAACGCTTGCGCCTGATGGCGACCACCACCCGACGAAGCGCGATCGTCATGACCGCGCTGCTGCCGCTGGGCACCCCGTGCGCCCACGCCTATCAATTCAACGACAGCAACCGCTGGGCGCGCACCGCGACCGTTGTTGGCGGCGGCCTGTCGCAAGGCGACCCCACCACCGTCACCTGGAGCCTCGCGCCCGACGGCACCGCCGTGCCGGGGCTCGACCCCGGCAATGGGCCATCGACCCTTGTCGCCTTCCTCGACGCGCTGTACCCCGGCGGGACCGGCGGCGACCTGCGGGCGCGCCCGTGGTTTTATCTCTTTGAGCAATCGTTCCAGCGGTGGGAGGCGGTCTCGGGCCTGACGTTTGTCTACGAAGACGATGACGACGGCGTGTCGTTCAGCGGCATCCACCTCCGCCGGGGCATCCTCGACGTGCGCGGGGACATCCGCATCGGCGCGCGGTATCTGGACGGGCAGGACGGACAAAACACGATCGCCTTCGCCTACGGCCCGGACTACGGCGAGCTGGTCCTGGACGCGGGCAACACCGACCTGTTCGGCAACACGTTCAACCAGGCCCGCGCCGCGCGCAACGTCATCACCCACGAACTCGGCCACGCGCTGGGCCTCAACCACGTGCAGTCCACCGACGCGAACTTCCTCATGGAGCCGGGGCTGAACGTCGGCTTCGACGGCCCGCAGCTCGACGACATCCTCGCCGTCCAGCGCGGCTATGGGGACCGGTACGAGAAGACGAACAACAACGCCGGCAACGACACCCCCGCCCTCGCCACGCCTTTGGGCGTGCTGATCGACGGCGTGACGACGAGCATCGGCACCGACGCCGACGACGCCGTGGTCGCCGGGGCCGACGTGGATTTTGTCAGCATCGACGACGACCGCGACGTTGATTTTTTCAGCTTCACGATCGACGCGCCGGCCGAGATCCGCGTCACGCTGACGCCCAGGGGCCCGACCTACAACAGCGGGCCGGAGGGCGGGACGCAGTCGCCTGTGAACACCGCGGCGCTCAGCGACCTGTCGCTCGCGCTGGTGGATACCGATGGCACGTCGCTGCTCGCGCTCAGGGACGAGGCCGGCAGGGGGGCGATCGAGTCGATCGCCGGCGTGACCGCCGACCAGCCGGGCACGTACTTCGTCCGCGTCACCGGCGATGACGACGCGCCGCAGCTTTATCAACTCGACCTGCTCGTCACCGCGATCACGCCGATCCCGGGCGACCTCGACAACGACCAAGACGTGGACCCGAACGACCTTTTCATCGTGCTGGACCACTTCGGCGACGCCGCAACCCCCGGCTCGCTCATCGTCGGCGACACGACCGGCGACGGCGCCGTCGGCGTCGACGACCTCGACCTGCTGCTCGCGAACTGGACCGGGCCATCCCATGCCAGCTCGACCGTGCCCGAGCCCACGGGCGCGGCGGCGGCTGCGCTGGGCCTGATCGCGCTGCGGCGACGCAGAGGGGGCTTGTTCGTTCAGCGGCGGCTTGCGGACAGGCGGAGTCCGCGGAGCTCGTCGACACGTCCCAATCAATGTTCGGGCGTTTCGTAGCTCCGGGCTCCCGCCCAGAGCGATGCAACGCTCGAGAACGTTCCGGGTGCGGATCAATCCTTGTGGTGCACCGCGCCGCTGATCGTCGCGCCCGCGGCGAGGATCGAGCCCGCGATCAGCATGGACGACGGGCTCATCGTCGCGTCGTCGTCGGGGTGGACGAAGAACGACAGCACGATAAACAGCAGGCCGAGCACGGCCATCAAAGGCGTGTAAACGATTCCGAACCAGCGCATGGTCAGACTCCTCGTGGGATCAACGGATGCAATATAACGCGCCGATTGCCTTCCGGCCGCCTTACTTCTCGTACCCTTCGGGCATGGGCGACGCTTCGTGAGCGCGGTCGAAGCCGCGCTCGACGAACTCGCTGACGCCGCGGTGCGCGTGCTGGCGGATGAGCAGCGCGACCTGCGGGTCGTCGGATGTCTGGGTGACGCGTAGCCCGGCGGGGATATCGTCTATTGTCATCGTGATTTTGTCGAAGTGCTTGAGCAGTTCGGCGAACAGCGGGTCCCACCTGCGGACGGGCATGCCCGCCTCGTAGCGCGCCGCCATCTGCCGGACGTGCAGGCGGATGAGCCCGGCGATCTCGGGGTCGTCGCTGGTGGTCACGGTGCGAACCCCGCCGGGGATGTCCTGGACAACGCGGTGGATCTTGCCGTGATTGGCGAGCAGTTCGTGGAAGACGTCGCGCGCCTCGCCGATGCCGCGGGGCCCGCGTTGCGCGGCGTTGGCGGGGTCGAGGCCCGCGAACCGCTCGGGCAGTTTGGCCAAAGCCGACGCCCCGCTTGCTTCCGCGCGCGGACCCGAGCGCACCGCTTCGAGCGCCGCGTCGTAGTCCGGCTCGTCGGTCAGTTCAGGCACGATCTGGCCATGCACGACTTTGCCGTTTGTGTCGATCACGTAGAGCGCCCGCGCGAGCAGGCCCGACTCCTTGATCCGCAGGCCCCACGCCTCGGCGAAATCCCAGTACCGAAAGTCGCTGAGCATCACGACCCGGTCGATCCCTTCCGCGGCGCAGAACCGTTTCTGGGCCATCGGCAGGTCCATGCTCACCGTGAGGATCACGACATCCTCGCCCAGCGCCGACGCCTTCTCGTTGAACGTCCGTGTCTGGATCGCGCAGACCTTCGTATCGACCGACGGCACGACCGACAGGATGACGGTTTTGCCCGCGTAGTCGCTCAGGCGCTTGTCGCTCATGTCCTGAGCGACGGCGACGAAGTCGGGCGCATCGTCGCCGACGCCGACGCGGTCGCCGACGAGCGTGACCGGCTTGCCACGCAGCGTGACTTCGCCCGGGCGTACGGGGGTCTGCTGATCGTGCACGCACGCGGCCGCCAACAGGACAAGCGGGACGAGCAAGACGGCGGGGGCCTTCATATCGGTTTCCTTTCACGTTCGCGCGGGTGGCCGGTTCATCATAGCCTCGGCGCAGGCAAGCCCCGGCGCGGGGGTTTAGGATTGTGTCATGCCCAAGCCCACGAACGCCATCAAGTCGATCGTCAAGCACGCCAACCCCATCGCGCTGCTGCAGCCGCGTCGGAACGTGCAGGTCGGCGGGGTGCCGGGCCTGACCCCGCAGCAGATCGCCGAGCAGATGGCCGACTCCGCCGAGCCCGCGGACGTCAGCGTGATCGACTACGGCGGGGGCCGCACCGAGCGGCACAACGGCGTCAGCGACCTGCAGGCGATGCTCGACGCGGGCCGGCCCGAGTGGGCGCACGTGCGCTGGATCAACGTCGTCGGCCTGCACGACCCCAAGGTCCTCGCCGCCCTCGCCGAGCACTACGACCTGCACCCGCTGGCGATGGAGGACGTCGTCCACGCGTCGGCCCGGCCGAAGGTCGAGACGTACGGCGAGCCGGAGATCGGCCGGCCGCGCTACTTCCTCACCGCGCGGATGCTCTATCGCGACGAGGACACGCGCGCCCTGGTCGCCGAGCAGGTCAGCATCTTTGCCGGCCCGCACACGGTGATCACCTTCCAGCAGCGGCGCGGCGACGTATGGGAGCCGGTCCGCGAGCGCATCAAGAATCCCGCCAGCCGGTTCCACCAGCGCAAGCCCGGGTACCTGCTGTACACGCTGCTGGACGCGGTGATCGACGCGTTGTTCCCGCTGCTCGACGGCTTCGCCGAACAGATCAACGCGGTCGAGGACCGCATCCTCAGCTTCAACGCGGACAACACCGTCATCGCCGACGTGCACCGGCTCAAGCGTGAGCTGATGCTGCTCCGCCGGGAGGCCGGGCCGATGCGCGAGCTGGTCCGCTCGATCCTCGAACAGGACACGATGCTCATGGAAGAACAGACACGCGTGTTCCTGCGCGACGTCGGCGACCACGCGGTCGCGGCGCTCGAACTGCTGGAGACCTACCGCGACCTGACCCAGGGCCTGGCCGAGGCGTGGGTCAGCATGGCCAGCCACCGGATGAACGAGGTCATGAAGGTGCTGACAATCGTCGCGTCGCTGTTCATCCCCATCTCGTTCCTGGCCGGCGTCTTCGGCATGAACTTCGACGAGATTCCCGGCCTGCACCACCCCGGCGCTTTCGTCTTCTTCGTCGTCGCCTGCGTGGGTATCTGTATCGGGATGCTGCTGTGGTTCAAGCGCCGCGGCTGGCTGTAGCAGGCCGCTGCATAACATTTTCGGCAGCCTCGCCCTCCCAAAACGATTGACCGTTGGAATAAAAAAAACAACACCCGTTTTCACGGGTGTTGTTGCGATTCAAACATAGCGTTCTGTTTATTCGGCCTTCTTGCAGCAGGCCTTCGTGCAGTCCGCGGGGCAGGCCTTGGCCGCCTTGCAGCACTTGCCGTCGGTGCCGCAGCAGCCGGCGTGCGAGTGGGACTTGCAGGCGACGCCGCAGAGCGAGAAGCAGATCACGGCGAGGGCGGGAGCGAGAAGTTTCATGGCGAGTCTCCGGGTTCGAGGGATTGAGTCTTTCGCAAACAGCCAGTGTAACCATCGGAAGCCCAAACGCCTAATCACCTATTGATCCGCGAGAATCAGTTGCATCGTCGGCAATTCCTTGTCCAGCAACGCGCGGGCGTATGTACACAGCAGACGGTTGGCGCGCGTGATTGCGTCAGCGCTGGCGCGCTCGCTGGTCGGCGGCGCGGTGCCGGGTGGCCGGGGTGGAGGCTCGGCGACCCCACGGAACGAATCACCCTGACTTGAATCATCGCGCTCCGTTTCCGGGGGCTCGCAAGCCCGCCCCCGGCCAGCCAAATCGCACTGGCTCGCAATGCTGCGCAACAGCTCGACCGTCTCGCGACGCACGCGCCACGCCTCGTCGTTGAGCGCGCTTCTTCGCGTCAGACCGCCGAGGCGGGGGTCGAAGCTGTACGCCCGCGCGTCGCCGAGCGCCCCGCCGACGGCGACGTCGTGGTCCAGCTCCGGCCGGTACCCGACGTCGCTCAGCAGCCGCCACTGAAAACGCAACAGCGCCGCGGGCACGTCGGCGGGCTTGTCGCAGGCGCGCAGCAGCTCCAGCAGCGCCGCGAACGCGCCGGGGTGCGGGTCTTCGTCGGCGAGCATGGCGCCGGTCAGGTCCGCGGCGTACATCGCCGACCACTGCGCGCCGAGCGCCGTGCGCAAGGCGTGGTGATCGTCGCGCAGGTCCCACTCGGTGATCGCGGCGAGCTGGGTCGCGGGCTTGGTGGTGACGATGGCCTGGCCGAGGTTCAGGAGGTTGATCCCGCCGGAGAACCGGGCGACGGACGAGGGGCTTTGTCGGCGGGAGCCCTTGGCGAGGCCGCGGACCTTGCCGTGGTTTTGGGTGAGCAGGACGACGAGCTGGCTGGTCTCGGACCAGTCCAGGTCGCGGATGCAGATCGCCATGTCGGTGAATCGCGGCACGCCGATAGGGTAGGCGACAACGTGGGGCGCGTGGGCGTCGCTAGCAGGCAGCTGCAAAACGCTGGACATGCCAGATGGATTTGGATTGGATGGGCGGGCGAGGCTCCCGCCGAGCCGACAACCCCATTCG
>JBKAGS010000038.1:0-69636 GCA_046290505.1 Phycisphaeraceae bacterium
GTCGACCTGACCTTCCGCGAGGTGCGCGTGGTTGAATTGGTCGAGGCCTACCGCACGGACCTGAGCATGGTCGTGAGCGGGGCGGTGGACACGGACTACACGTATCTGTGGGAGCCGGTGCGGGCGGACCAGTTGCGCAGTCGATTGCAGCAGGGCCGGGCGGCGGACGCGGTGTGGCAGGGCGGCAGCCGGTGGCAGGGGCGCGCGTCCACGAAGGGCCGGCCGGTGCTGCGCTTCGACGCGGTGCCGAACAGCGATGATGTGACGATCGGCGACCAGCGTTTCACACTGCCGCAGTTCCGGCGCGTCCTCGAAGCGCTCGGCGGCGGGGGCATCGTCGTCGAGTACGCGGCGCAGGACGGGCCTGACGAGCTGCCCGAGAAGATCTACGAGCAGGCGCTGCGCCCGACGGGGTTCGTGATCCGTGCGCCGCAGTTGGATAAGCTGCTGGAGCAGTAAATCTGTCAGTGAAAATCGGGGCGCCAGCAAGGGATGGATAAGCCGCTCAAGCACAAAGACATCTGGGGCAACCTCCGTCTGCGTGAACGGCACAACCACGTCGAGGTGTGGGAACACCGCCCTTCGGAGACCGTTGCTTTTTTACTGATCGGTTTTGTGCCGGTGTCGGCGTTCAGCGCGCTGTACTTCGCGGGTTTCGGTTTTGATTGGTTCGGCGTCCTGGTCGCCGCGTTGATGTTCGGCGTCAGTTTCGGCTTGGCCGCGGCCGTTTACAACACGCCTCGGTCATTGCGTTTGTATCCGAACGAACAACTGGCCGAGCGTGCCAAGCTCTTTTTCGGCTTACGTTATCGAAAGCGGTGGCACGACTTGTCGCTTGCGGATGACGCGTTTCACCCGGTCGCGGCGGTCGCCCGGACCGACGAGGAATCATGGTGGGCGCTGTTACTCGGTACCGTTGCAGCATTTCTTCCGGTCGGGATCTTGCTGACGCCATTCATCAACGGGTTGGGTAAGGCTAAGCAGCACGTTTGGGTCTATGCGTTTTGCCCAAGCGAGTCTGAGTCAAAGCCATTGATCGTGCTCGGGGACGAAGCATCGGTAAAGCAAGTGATCGCTCTCGCTGAAAACGTGCTGGCAAGAGACGACGCGTCCGCGAGATCGGGCCACGCGCCTTGACGACACGGCGCCTGCCCATCGGCGTATCTGTCACCCCACCGGATACACCACCGGGTGCGTCAACCCCTTCGCCGGGTTCATGTATTCGACCTGCGTGATCCTGGTTTCCAGCCCTTCGAACCACAGGTTCTCCGGCTCGCTGAGCAGGTTCATGGCGTACTGCTTGGCGGCGTCGCCGAGCTTCTGCCAGACCGGCTCGGCCATGTTGGGGGACTCGAGGCGCTGCATCGTGCCGAGGATGGTGACGACCTCGTCGTCGTGCTCGTCGGAGAACAGCCAGCAGACGTTGGGGTTGGTGTCGATCTGGTCGAGCTTGCGGGCCCCGCGGGCGCTGAGTGAGAGCAGGGTGGTCAGGCCCTGGGCCTCGTCGGGCACGCCGGCCATGCACCGGCTGTGGGGGCGGTGGTCGGGATCGACGGTCGTGAGCACGCCGACGATCTGCTGCTCGATGAGCCTGCGGGCGGCGGCGATGACTTGCTGCTGGCTGAGTTCGGCTTGTGCCATGGCGAATCCTTTCGTCTCGGTCGGCGGTGGGGCCGGTCAAAACAGGTGTCTGGCGGCGTGATCCACCCCTTTTACACGCAGTCTAAGCCGGGGTGCAAACGCGGGGCGTCCGGAAAAGAAGATAACACGATCTTTTTATCTTGACATGGGATCACCGCGGCGATAAGGTCTATAGTTGGGTCGGCAATCCCGCCTCGGTCCGGTCGATGGTCGGCCGGCACCACCCACCGTCTCCTCCGATCCAAGGAACGAATCATGCAACGCGTCCCCCTTACCGCTCGTCTGCTTGTGGCCGCCGCCGCCACCGGGTTCGCCGGCTCCGCCGCGGGCCAGCACGCCGACTTTGTGCTGTTTGGAGACCCGGACCCCGCCGCCGCCGCGGTCCCGGCCGAGCAGCAGTTCGTCGCGCCGGTCACCTCGCCTTACTACCACGAAAACTCGTTTATCACGTCCGACATCCGCGCGTACTACCTCTACCACAAGTTCGACAACGCGGGTGCCGACGGCATCGGCGGCGACGTCCAGATCGCCGCGGTGCAGGTCCGCCTGGCGCTGACCGACCGTTTGCAACTGGTGGCCTATAAGGACGGCTTCGCGTGGTTCGAAGACTCGGCGGTCAACGACGAGGGCTGGAACGACCTGGCCGCGGGCCTGAAGTACAACTTCTACCGCGACATCGAGAACCAGTTCTACATGAGCGGCGGCCTGGGCTACCAGTTCGGCGTCGGCGACAGCGACGTCTTGCAGGACGACGACGAGTTGCGCCTGTGGTTCTCGGCCGACAAGGGCTTTGATCGGCTGCACGTCGGCGGCGTGGTCAACTACTTCATCCTGACCGGCAAGGAATCGACGCTGGGCAGCTCGGACCAGCGCCTGTCCTGGCACCTGCACGCCGACTACTACGTCACCGACTGGTTCAGCCCGTTGGTCGAGCTCAACGGCTTCCACATCATCGACGAGGGCACCGTCGCCGTGCCGTTCAGCGGCGTGGACGCGGCGAACCTGGGCGGGGGCAAGAGCGAAGACGTGGTCACGCTGGGCCTGGGCGCGGAGTTCCGCATCCCCGACACCGACTTCGCGGTGCGTGCGGCCTACGAGTTCGAGCTCACCGACGCCGAATCGCTCTTCGGCGACCGGGTGACGCTCTCGCTGACCTACAACTTCTGACACGACCGACACAAGCGTGCGGGCCGGCCGACGCGCCGGCCCGCACATTTTTATTTCGCGTTTAATGAGATGATCTGATCGCAATATCGCAAATCTCTGGAGAACGGGTATGATTGACCGAGCACGCGACGAACAGGCGACCCCGCCGAAGCCCTCGGGACGAAACTGCCCCATGATGTACTCCACCACCTGCGCCTACGCGATCCGCGCGATGTGCCGTCTCGCGGTCATCCGGCCCGAGGGCTACGTCCGCGTCCAGGAAATCTGCGACGGCTCGGACCTGCCCGCCTATTTCGTCGCGAAGATCTTCCGCGACCTCGTCCGCGAGGGCCTGCTCACCAGCGCCAAGGGGCGCGGCGGCGGCTTCGCCCTGGCCCGCCGACCCAACCAGATCAAGCTCTACGACATCGTCGAGGCCGTGGACGGCGTCAAGCAGTACACCCGGTGCGTCGTCGGCCTGGCCAAGTGCGACGACAAGCAACCCTGCCCCCAGCACGAGCAGTTCAAGCCCGTCCGCCAGCAGATCCTCAGCTACCTCGGCAGCACCACGCTCGACCAGATGAGCGAGGCTCTGGCGAAAAAGCTCGAACTGGTCGGGACCACGCTGCCGCTCACGACCGAAGGCAAGTAAACGATTGAGCATTTGGGAGCCTCGCCCTCCCGATTCAATCCAATTAAAAGACGGCGACGCTTAAGGCGTCGCCGTCTTTTTGATGATGTGTTATTGTGCTGATCGCATCACGCGCCGCGGACCAGCGGGCCGTACGGGTCGTAGATGCCGGGCTTGGGCACGTGGTACGCGCCGTTTTCGTCCTTGGTCGCAGGCGGCTCGGATTGGAACGTCCAGTTATCGATGCCCGGGCAGTAGTCCTTGCCCTTGGCCAAGAGGTCGTCCCAGTTGACGACCTTGCCGGAGTAGCAGGCTTCCCGGCCGAGGATGGCGGTGAAGGTGGACTTCGCGCCGTACTCGCCCTCGTTGTAGATGTTGCCGGCCATCAGGCCCTCGATCAGGTTGTGCTGCTCCTGCTGGTGGCCGCCGCCCTTGCCCTCGATGCGGGTGCGCTGGCCGTTGACCTCGAGCATGCCGGGGAAGTAGGCGTTGCCCTTGGTGCCGTGGGCGAACTCGGCGACCTGGGTCCAGGAGTTGCGCAGGTGCCGGCCCTGGCTCCACATCTTCGTGCCGTCGTCGAAGGTGTACTCGACGAAGGTGTGGTCGTAGATTTGGGATTGCTTGCCGTCGCCGTCGAGCCGGCGCCCCCAGCCGCCCATGCCGTTGGCCGAGACGGGGTACTTGCCCTTGGCCCAGCAGCCGACGTCGAGGTTGTGGATGTGCTGTTCGCAGATCTGGTCGCCGCAGGCCCAGATGAAGTGGTACCAGTTGTTGCACTGGTCCTGCATGTCGGTCCACCCGGGCTTGCGGTCGCGGAACCAGATGCCCCCGCCGTTCCAGTAGACGCGCAGGGCGAGGATGTCGCCGATCGCGCCGTCGTGGATCTGGCCGATGATGTTTTTGTAGTGCGTCTCGTGTCGGCGTTGCAGGCCGATGCCGACCATGAGGTTCTTCTTCTTGGATTCTTCGACCGCGGCGAGGAAGCGCCGGACGCCCGGCGCGTCGGCGGCGACGGGCTTCTCGCAGAAGACGTGCTTGCCCTTGCTCACCGCGTATTCGAACTGCTGGGGCTTGAAGCCCGGCGGGGTCGCGATCACGACCAGGTCGCAGTCCGAGTCGATCGCCTTCTTGTACGCGTCAAGCCCGCTGTGGATCTCGACGTTCGCCGCGACCTTGTCCTTGTTGCGGTTCCTCAGGCCGTTGACCGTGCCCTCGGCCTTTTCCTGCAGTGCGTCGGCGACGGCGACGAGCTTGGTGTTGCCCTTGGTGTTGAAGATCTGCGCGACGGCACCGGTGCCGCGGCCGCCGCAGCCGACCAGCGCGACCTTGATCTCGTCGGTGCCCTGGGCGTAGGCGGTGCTGAACGAGCCGCCAAGCGCCAACGCCCCCCCGACCGCGGCGCTGGTCTGGATGAATTGACGGCGGGACGGGTGGATGGGCTGGGTCACGGCAAGGCTCCTTGAACGGGTAAATCGGGTCGAGTTCGGTGACGGATGGTCCAGTATTCTAACGCCTCTAAGGCGGGGCGGCGTCGGATGCAAAAACCGCCGAGGCCGCCGAATGTGGCAGGAAAGAAGGACTGCCCCGCATCGAGGCGGATTACAGGCTTTTTTGCGGCCGAGCCCGCATCCGGCGGCACTCAGCGGTCCTGCTCGGTCTTGAGGTCGTAGGTCTCCAGCAGCTGCTGGGCGCGGAAGGCGATCTCCGGGTCGTCGTCTTCGCGGTGTGCCTGCAGCTGCTTGATCGCGGCCTGGCCCATCGCCTCGAGCGCCTCGTGGGCGCGGGCCCGTTCCAGCCAGCGGTCGCTGCCCAACTGGGCGATCAGCTGGTCGATCCGGCTGCCCAGGTCCGGGTCGGCGTTGGTCAGCACGACGATCGCGGTGCGGACCACCCGGTCCGGCTCGGGCTTGAGTGTCAGGCGGACGTGGGCGTCGAGCGCGCCCGCCGGCATGACGTAGACCAGCGACATCGACGAGTTTTCCAGCCCCGCCGACGCGACCATCGCCAACGCGGTCTCGATCTCCACCGCCGTGTACCCGCGCTCGGCGAGCAGGTCGGCCAGCGGCTTGAGCACCGGCATGGGGTTGGGCGCGTAGGCGTCGTCGTTCTCGGGCTTGGTGCCCAGTTCGGCCTGCTGGCCGTCCCACGGGCCGGCGACGCTGTTCGCCGACCAGCCGACGTCCGGGCGGTGGTGCACGAGCATGGTCAAGGGCGGGGCCTGCGATTGAGCGCGCGCGGATTTGGCGGTGTAAGCGCCTTGGTTCAGCGCCAGCTCGAGCGCGGGTTTGAAGGCGAACGACGCGTCATAGAGCATGAACCGTTCTTTACGCAACGGGTCACGCGAGGCGATCCACAGCCGATCATCCGATCCGCGCAGCGCTTCGAGCCAGTGCCCGCCCCCGCCGATCGGCTGGGCACGCTGATTGGGCGTCGCTTCTTTGACGCTGAGCCAGCGGATGAATTGTTCCTTGGTCTGCGCGTCCTTGGGGTAATGCGCGTGCACCTGGGCCTGTTCCCCGAGCAATTCGATCGTGACGGTCATGGGCGACTTGATCTCGCCCTGGAAGCTGATCAGGCCCAGGGGCATCGGCTGGTTCGCGTAGCCCTTGCCGTCGTCCAGCACCAAGCGGCGGCGGGACCACTTGGGGTTGTCGGGGATCGGGGTGGTCAGGGTCGAGCGGACCTGTACCGGGTCGTTGGCCCGCTCGCCGTACTTGTCCGCCTGGATGACGAACAGGTCGCGCACGACGAGCGTGGGCCCGGGCTCGGGCCGCGGTATGTCGGGTTGGGGCTGGGCCTGCTCGGCCGGGGGGTCGGGCTCGGCGGGCCGGTCCTGCGCGTGCGCGGGCGGGGCGCAGGTCAGGCAGCCGAGGGCCAGGATCAGGGCGGTGATCGGTCGGGGAGTTCGCATAGCGGGGGCCGGGTGTTTAAGGCGCGTCGGCGTAAATCAATTCGGGGTTGCACCACGCGGCGCGGTCGCCGACGTGCTGGCCTTGGCCGTAGTCCACCTCGAGGACCAGCCGCTGGACGCCGGCGAGTTGGACATCGACATCGATGACGCCGGTCTCGGCGGTGATGCCGGCCTGTTCCCAGAGCACCTCGCCGTCGCCGAGCACGCGCGCCGTCACGTCGCCGAGCTTGCCGCCGGGCGACATCATCCCGAACCGAGCGCGGAAGCGCTGGCAGGGGCGTTCGAGCTTGTAGTACAGCCGGCTCTTGCTGTGCACGGCGATGGCGCGTTCGTAGGCCTGGTCGTCGTAGAGCCGGATCGGCGCGCCTTCAAACGATTCGCCGAACCGCGCGGGGATCGCGGGGCCAAAGTACGGGATCGCTTCTTCGGCGGTCGGCGTCACGGCCGTGAGATCGACGCGTCGGCCGTCCTCGCAACGCAGCGAGATCAGCGCGACACGCGGGGCCTCGGCCCGGCTCCCGCCGATAAGTTCAAACACCACCCGCTCGCCGATCGAGACGATCTTGCAGGGCAGCACCTGCCCGGTGCGCAGCCGCAGGGTCTGGTGGAAGCCGGGCTCGGCCGGCTCGGGGCGTTGGACATCGTTGAACACCAGCCCGAGGACGCGGTCGCGGTCCAGCGAGCGCGCCGCGCCGCGGAAGACGAAGGACAGCGATGTATCGCTCAGGCCGGTGATGGTGCCGCTGACCGAGAGGATCTTGCCCGGTTCCTGCTTATCGCGGAAGTAGATCGTGTCCTGGTCCGCCGGCTCGTTGTCGCGTTTGATCGACGCCGGGTCCACACGCGTGTCCCACACCGATTCGACCTGCCCGAGCGCGATCGACGCGTCGGCGGGCGCTTCGTCACCCAACGCGAGTTTCGTGCGGACCCGGCCGTCGGCGATGTTCGCGATCTCGCCGAACATCGCGCCGTCGTGGTGGAGCACCAATCGCCAGGGCGTCGGCCCCGCGGCGATGCCCAGTTCCTCGGCCTTGAACCGGTCCACCTGCCCGAAGTACAGCTGCGACCCGTCGTCGCTGGTCAGCGCGAAGTTGTATTCGCCGTCTTCCTCGGCGACAAAGAACGCCTCGAAGACCAGGCCGATGTACTGGTTCGGCTCGGTCACCACGCCGGTGTCGATCGCGGTCGTGCTGCCCGAACGCTTGAGCGCCATCCGCCGCAGCACCCCGACGTTCTCGAAAGGCATCGCGTCGTCGCCGACGTAGAACCGGTAGTTCGCGCGGTACAGGAAGCGTCGGCGGTCGCCTTTCTCGTCCAGCGGCAACTCCGGCAGGCGAAAGCCCTCGGGGTCGATGCCCGGGGAAGGCTCTGCCGTCTCATCGGGGTCGCGGAAGCAGCGCAGGTGGTCCCCGCCCAGTTCGGTTTCGCCGTTGATGCCAGGCCCGGAGACGCGCAGCGACAGGCTGAACTGCTGCTCGGCCTGCCAGTAGGGCACAACGATGCGGTGCAACCCGGCGCGCAGCTTGATCTTCGCGCTCTCGCGGTTCTGCGTCTGCATCCGGTCGTTGCGGATCAACAGCAGGTCGCCGCTCTTGACCGCGACCAGGTCTTCGCCGAAGCGGACCTCGTCGAGATCGACCAGGCGCAGGTTGCGGGTGTTACCTTGTTCGTCGGTGATGCTGAGCGTGTCACTGCCGGGCTCGAGCGCGACTTTGCCGCCGATCGCCGGCTCGTCGATGCTCTGCACGATGTCGGCGGGGGCGGGCGGTGCCGCGACCAGCGCCAAGAGCGTGGCGGCGAGTGCGGAGCTGATCGGGTGCAAGCGGGTAAGCATCGGCCGGTCCTGCGGCGGGTTCGCGCGGTCGCGCGGTGGGGGGCGGGGCGGTTAAGAAAAACCCCACAGCGCGTTGCCGTGGGGTCGGGGGTGGACGGTGTTGTCTTTACTCGTCGCCGGCGGCGTCTTCGGACTCGAGCGCCCGCTCGGAGGCGAGGCGGGCGTAGTACTCGGCGAGCAGCGCGTCGTACTCGGCGGGGAAGCCCTGCTGGTTTTCCTGGGCGCGGAGGATGGCGTCACGCTGTTCGGGGTCGAGGTCGCCGAACTGGTTGTTGCCCGTGCCCGCCGCGTTCAGCTCGCCGCTGCCGCCGGGGCCTTGGGCGAGGGTGGACTGGTCGGCCGGGTTGTTGCCGTTGGCCTGGTTCTGTCCCTGCCCCGAGCCGCCGCCCGAGCAACTCGAGCAGGCGCTGCAAGCTTTCTCCATCATCGCGATGAGCACGTCCATCTTGCGGACAACTTCCTTGCCCTGCGCCTGCGTGTCTTCGCCCGTCCGGCTCTGATCGATGTCGCCGACCAGGTCCGACATCTCGCCTTCGAGGTGGCCCAAGGGGTCTTGGCCCATCCAGGCGGAATCGTCCTGTTTCTGCTGCTCGGCGAGCTGCGCCTGCTGCTGCTTAAGCACCTCGTGCGTCAGGTCGAGCAGCTCGCCCACCGTGCGGGCGTCTTCCGACTCCATGATCCGGGCCTTGAGCTCGGGGTTCACCGGCACGCCGTTGATGATCTCGATGTCTGTCGCGGCCTCTTCGCCCAAAGGCGCGGCGGCCGCGGGGGCGGCATCCACCGTGAGCTGTTGCGGGGCACCCGGATCGGCGAACGCGGGGCCAACGGCGAAAAGAGCGGCGATCAGGGTGGCGGTGGTGGTCTTCATGGTCGGTTCCCGGTCGTTGGTTGCGGTTCTGTGTCGGTTGATCGGCGTAAGCGGCTTCGGATAAGGCCCGGCGTTTGGATGTAGACGTATTGTAAGCGGTGGGAGTTCCGTTGCCTATCGTGGGATCGGGAAAATCCCGTAGCGGTCCGCGGCCCGGCGGGTGATTCGGCGTGTGCGGGGCGCGTTATCCGCCCTGCATCGCCTTTTCACGCAGCTTGCCCATGGCCTCTCGGACCCGGTCCTGCTGGTCGCGGGCCATTTCTTCGCGCCGGCGGGTCTCGCTGGACGGCAGGTCGCCGGCCTTCTTGGTCCGGTCCAGCCGGGCGACGTTGTCGTTGGTCGCCACCTGCATGATCTTGAGCATGCGCAGCTCGGCGAGCATCTGGTTCATCTCGCGCTTCTCCTGCTCGCGCGGGTCCTTGGGCGGGCCGTCCTTGGGGTCCTGCGGCTGGTTCTGGTTGCTCAGTTCCATCGCGTCGATCAGGGCCTTGAGGTCGTCTTCGACCCGAATCGTCGCGCCGACCACGGTCGGCCCGCCGAGCCCCGCGGTGTAGTCGTCCACGAGGTAGACCATCCGGTCACGCACCGCCGAGAGCGCCGCGGGCATCGCCACGCTGAACTCGGTCATGTCGCACAACTCGATCGTGTCCTGGGCGAGGATGATCAGTTCCTGCTCGGGCCCGACGAGGTTGCGGACCTGCACGATCGCCCGCGCGTCGCCCTGGTCGGCGCGCTCCGAGACGATTTCAAGCTGTTCGCGGATCTGCGTCTGCTGCTTGAGCATCGCCCGCAGGTTGTCCAGCACCTGCTCGCGGATCTTCTTTTCTAGTTCTTCTTGAAGCTTTTCCTTCGCTTCCTGAAGCTTCTTCTTCGCGTCCGACAGCTTCTTGCGCGCCTCGCCCTGGCTCTTGGACGCGGCGCTCGGGCTCTTGCTCTCGCTCAGCGATTTGCTGGCCTGGCCCATGGACTTGCTCGCCTCGCCCAGCGCTTTCTGGGCCTCGGACAGGCTCGGGTCCTGCGGGTTGATGTCGCCGACCTTGTCTGCGAGTTGGTCGGCGGCGTCTTTGTTGCGGTCCTCGGCGTCGGCGACGCCCTTCATCGCCTGGGCGCTGGGGTCGCCGTCCTGCGCGAGCTTGTCGGACTGTGCCTGGTTCTGGGCTTCCTGCGCTTCGAGCTTCTCGATCGCCTTGATCGCCGCGTTGATCTTGCGCAGCTGCTCGAGCTTGATCGCCAGGTCGAGGTCCGCGGTCAGCAGCAGCTTCTTGATCTCCATCAGCTCGTTGATGACCTCGTCGACCTTGGCGCTCGCTTCGGTCAGTTCTAGGTCGCCGATCAGGTCCGACACGCTGGCCATGCGCTGGACGACCAGCTCCTCACGCGAGCGCTTCACGCTCATTTCCAGCCGCTGCGCGTCCTCGGGCTGCGTCTCGCGGATCAGCTCGGCCAGGCGGAACATCCGCTGCTCGAGTTCGAGCATGTGCTGGCGGGCGCGTTCGTTCTGGAACTTCGCGCCGTCGGCCTCGGTCGCTTCTTCGCCCTGGATCGCCTGCGAGAACGCCGGCCCGGCGGGCACGGCCAGCCCGATCAGCAGCAGCACCGCCGCCAGTAGCGTTCGCAGATCACCGGCCCGGTTACTCGCACATGTCATGACTGGCCCCTTATAGAACGGAAAAATCGCGTGCACAAGCCTTATCCTACGTGTATACGACCGGATCAGTCGAATTGATCGTCGAATTTCTCATCGATCAGCTCGTCGATCTTCTCCTTGAGCTGCTGCTGCTGGTCGATCACCTCGCTAAGCTGATTGATCGCGTCCAGCAGTTCGTCCCAGCGGTCCATCTTCGACAGCAGCAGGTTCATCTCGTTGATCAGCGCCAGCTGGTCGTCCGCGATCTGAGTGATTTGCTGGGCAGACGCGCCGGTCGCGGTGTTGATCGCGCCCAGCTGCTGCTCCATCGTCTGGCCGTGCAGCTTTGCGAGGGGGTCGAGGATCGTCGATTTCATCGACTCGTACGCCTGGTTGCCCTCTTCCTTGGTCCCGCCCAGGCGGTTGAGCCGCATCTCCTCGGCCGACTTGCCCAGCTCGTTGCTGACTTTCCAGACGTCCCGGCGGACGGCGCGGAATCGGCGGTCGAGCGCCGCGACCTGGCCGCCGTTCTGGGCCTTGATGATCTCGGCGTGGAGGTCCCGGCTGTCTTCGATCGCTTGGCGGAACGCGGCCCGGGCCTGCTGCTGGCGCGCGATGATCTCACGGAACAGCTCTTTGTGCGTCACGATGCGGAAGGTCAGCGTCGTCGATTCGCCGGTCTGCAGGCCGGTGTACCGGTTGTCGGTCGCGACGCCGGTGATGCGCAGCACGTCGGTCGGGCGCACGGCGAACTGATCGACTTCCAGCTCGACCTTGTCGAGCACTTCCTTCTGCAGCGCGTCCTTGGATTGGTAAAGCACGATCGGGTCGAAGGTTTGTTTGCCCGCGTCGTCGCTGCCGACGCGCTCGCGCAAGACCTCGAGCTTGAGATGGCGCAGGCCGTAGTCGTCGCTGGCCTTGACCTCGCTGAGCGGGATCAGCGCGTTGGGCGTGATGCGCGGGCCCACGCCGGTCGAGCGGACGCGGACGCTGGGTTTGCGGTCCTGCTTGAGCCCGACGCTGATGGGGATCGGCTGGCTGATGAGCCCGGCCTCGGCGCTGACCAGTTCGACGCGGAAGCGCTGCCGGGCCTTGTGCGTCCAGGCGATCTTGAACGCGTTGGGCCCGACGCGTTGGATCGGGGGCAGGGCGGGGGCGTCTGCGTCGCGGTTCTCGTCCTTGACGTACCGCATCTCCGCGATCTTCACGTTCGCGGTCAGCGTCAATTCGACGTTGTTCAATTCCAAGAGCGAGACCTCGCCCTCGGCGCCGTTGAAGTCGAGCGTCTTCTTGTCGCCCGGGTCGGCGGGGTGGGTGTGGGTCAGCTTGATGCCCGTGAGACGCGGTCGCGCGGCGGGCACGATCTCGAAGTCGAACGTCTGGTCGCCGGCCGAAACGGTCGCGCGCGCAGGACTTGTCAGCGGGTTCATGTCCAGGCGGAAGTCGTTGTCGGCGAAGCTGTCCATCGCCTTGGTGGTCTTCTCGCCGTTCTCGGGCCGAAGGGTGATCCGCACGTCGCCGACGTCGGTTTCGTCCTTGTTGATGATCGCGGTGCGGAGGGTGAAGTTCTCTCCCGCGGGCACGACCAGCTTCCCATCGTCGTCCAGGCCGAGCACGTCGATGGATGTGTTGCGCGGGTAAGCGGAGTCGGAGAACAGCAGCCAGCGCTGGGCCCAGGTGCTCAGGACGCCCTCGCCCACCGCGCTCATGACCCCGCCGACCGCGCCGGGCACGACCAGCGCCGCGAGCAGGATCGCGGCGCACAGCAGCACGTGCTTGCCGTTCGCCGCGGCGCCGAAGTCGGTCTGTTCCAGCGAGCGGTAGCTTCGGCCGACCGCGTCGTGGATCATCTGGCCGGACAGCGCCTGATCGTCCACGGCGAACATCGCGGGCAACTGCAGCACCGTCGCGACGCGCGGGGCGATCTGGCGCGTGCCTTTGTTGCCCTGCGCGACGTCGAGCGCCTCGGCCAGCTCGATCGGGCCGAGCTTGCTGCGCAGCGGCTTGACCCCGTAGTGGTAAACGAAATGCGCCCCCGCCGCGAGCGTCGCCAGCCAGTACAACACGCGGATCGGCCGGCTCAGTTCGAGCCAGAAGTCCAGCACCAGCGAGACCGTCAACAGCGCCAACACGACCGCCAGGGCGCGCACCAGCGCGTCGAAGGCGATCTGCATCTTGATCCGAGCGCCCAGACGCGCCAGCCGATCGGTCAGCTTGCGCTGCATCCCGGACAGGTCAGGGCTCGGCGGGGTGTTGAGTGTGGTCATGTTAGATCTCGTATCTCTGATCTCGAATCGCTTGTTGTTTTCCCGCGTCCCGGACTTTCATCGATCCGAGAACCGAGATCATCGATTCGAAATTTACACCAGCCGGCACCGCTTGCGGATGATCCACTCGGCGATGATCGCGCCCAGGAAGATCAGGATCAAGAGCGGGGCGTTCCAGACCTCGTCGGAGTGGATCAGTTCGTTATCGACCAGGCCGATCTTAAGGGCGGCGGGGAGCTGATCGACCGACCCGAGCGCGAAGTACTTGCCGCCGCTGACCGCGGCCATAGCCTCGAGTTCGGTTTTTGCGAGCGTGGGGTTTCGGGTCTCGAAGTCGGGCACGACGACGGAGAAGCCGTGGGTGTTGGGCTTGGCGGCGCGCTGGGCGCTGGACTCGCCGGGCCAGACGCGGACGAGGTAGTCGCCGGCGCGTTCGGCTTCGAACTTCGCTTCGAACGTCACGCCGTCGCCCGTCGGCGCGAGCGTCAGCTCGATCGCGTCGTCCTGGCCGGTCTGCACCTGCGCGAACAGCGACAGCAGGCCGGCGTCGACCTGGCCCTCGTCGATGAACTTCGCGGTGACGGTGACTTCCTCGCCCGGCTCGTAGGCCTGCTTGTCGGTGCTGACGCGGTAGGGGTGCTGGCCGCCGAGCTGCTTCATGAAGCCCGCGCGGTCCACGACGCGCGCCCAGAAGCCGTCGAACACCGCCTCGTCCACGAAGCGCCAGCGGTAGGTCGAGTCGAACCCGATCCACAGCACGCGCCCCGGCCCGACCAACTGCGTCGCCATCAACACTTCCTGTTCCTGCCGGCCGCCGACGTCCACGGTCATGCCCGGGTGCGCGTGACGGGCGAGGACGGTCGCGCCCGGCTTCTCGCGTGAGACCGGGCTGTGCCACATCATGCCCGGCAGCTGGTCGAGGATCTTCTTGTTCTTCACCGGGTCGCGCGAGAAGGCGAACACCGGGTCGCGCAGGCCCGACTCGGTGATCTTCAGCTGCCACGGCCGGGAGCGGGTCAGCTCCATCTGCGTCGCCGTGCGGAACAGCCCCGGCTCGCGCACGACCGGCAGCAGGTCCATGTACGCCACGGCCGGGTCGCCCTTGCGCTCGAACATCGTCTTGGTGTAGCGCTCGCCGGCGATGTAGACCAGCCCGCCGCCGCGTTCGGCGACGAACTGCGTCAGCAGCTCGCCGAAGCCGGGGGGCCACTTCTCGGGCGTGGGGTCGTAGAGCACGACGCAGTCGTAGCCCGCGAACGTCTGGCCGTTCTTGGTCCCGCCCGCCAGTTCGGTGATGTCGATCGGCAGCCGGCGCAGCGGGTCGTTGCCGGGGTGGCGGAAGTTGGACGCCGCGGTCTGAAGCCACGTCGAGCACTCGACCGTCGTGTCGCGGATCAGGGCGTTGCGGATGAACTGCACCTCGGGGAAGGTGTAGCCCGCGATGAACAGCACGCGCGTCTTGTCGTAGATGACGTTGACCTGCTTGAGCGACGCGTTGTCGTCCGGGTCGATCTCGCCGGGCACTTCCTCCAGCCGGGCGCGGTAGATGATCCCTTCCTTCTCGGTCGGCAGGAGGTCGAAGGTGTAGCGTTTGGGCGTCGCGTCGGCGGCGAGCTCGATCGACTTCGAATCGACCTGCGTCCAGTCCTCGTCGGTCGGGTCGTCGGCGCCGGGCGCCAGGCGTTCGAGCACGAGCGTCGCCGGCTCGCCTTCGAGGCCGCGCGCGGCGACGACGGCGGTGAGCTGCGCCGCGTCGTTGACGAACCAGACGTCGTTGCCTTCGAGCTTGAGGACCTGCGCGTTGCGTGGGCCCTGCGGCGTGCCGAGCGCAACGGGGAACACCGCGACGCCCGCCTCGCGTGCCGCCTGTGCCGCGGCGCGGGCCGACATCGAGTTGGGCGTGGTGTTCTGCCCGTCGGTCAGGAGCACGACGCCCGCGAGGTCCTTGCCCTGGTAGGCTTGGAGCAGTTGCTGCAGCGCCTCGCCGATGGCCGTGCTGCGCCCGCCGAGCCGCAGCTTATTCCCCTCGCCGGTGAGCTTGAGCTCGGCCCCGCCCAGGCGCTCGTCGAAGGTGTGGACGTGCAGTGTGCGGGCCTCGGCGTTGCCGCCTTGCTTGCGCAGCTCGGTCATGAGCTCGCTTTCGATCAGTTTCTGCGCCAGCGCGATCCGCGAGGTCGACGACAGCGCGTTGACGCTGTCCAGCCCGACCACACGCGTCGCGTCCGCGGCCGCTTGCGGGTCGACCCACGCGTCGCTGAGCCCCATCGACTGGCTGGTGTCCACCAGAACCAGCAGCTCGCTGGGCTTTTGTTCCACCCGGCTGAGCACGAGCGCCGGCTCGAAGAGCATGACCAGCACGATCGCGGCGAGCAGGACACGCAACGAGAACAGCAGCGTGCGCACCGCCGTGCTCATCTGCCCGCCCTCGCGTTTGTACAGCCAGGCGAACAGGCCGACGACGACGAGCGCGCCGACGATGATGAAGAAGATCGTGTCCCCGCCGCGCGGCGTGCCGAGCCACTGCAGCGACCACGTGCCGCCCTCGGCCCAGTCTTCGGGCTCGACCCCTAACAGCCAGTACAGCGCATCCATCATCGCTTAGTGTTCCCTGCCGACCCACGCGGCGAACGCGCTCTCTACCACAACAAAGCCCAGCAACAGCATCGCCAGCGTCCGCCAGATCTCGCGCTGCGTCCCGCCGGTCTGCGGGTCGCTCGCGTCGATCAGCGTCAGGTCAACGCCGGGCAACAGCTGGCCGATTTCTTCTTCTGATAGCTGACGCAGCTCGCTCTCGCGCACGTCCGGGCTGACCGCGAACACCTGCTGGCGGTCGTCGTCCCGGCCCGGCACGTCCCACGCCAGTTCGTACAGGCCCGCCCGGTGCGTGTCGGCGTAGACGATCTGCGGCGCCGTCTCGTCGCCGCGGTCGATCTCCGCGGGGTGCGACTTGTCGTCGCCCGGCTTGACCACGTCCGCCCGGCTCGGCGGGTTGCTCGCCGACACGCGCTGGCGGATCGGCTGGCCCGCGGTCAGGTTGCCCGTCGCGCTCGGCACGCCCGCGATGTTCAGCGCCGACTCACGCACGCCCACGAAGTAAGAGCCCTGCGTCGGCCAGTCGCTCCACGCACGGTCCGCCGTCACCGTCCACAAAATCACCCGGCCCTTGCCCAGGCGCTTCTCGATCGCCGCCGGCGGAAGACCGGGCGCGTTCCAACGCGCCAAGACCCGCGTGTCCGTCCGCCCCTCAAGCTCCGGCAGCACGACCTTGTTGATCTTCCAAGGCGTCGCCTGAGCCAGCAGCGCCGGCTTCTCCACCTGGATGTTCGCGAGGATCGGCATCGGCGTGTCATCGACCTGCTCGATAATCAGGCCCTCGGCCTCGGCGTCCACGCCCAGCTCGATCTTCGCCGGCAACAACCCCTCGCCGTCGGCGTACATCAGCCGGTTGTAGGGCGTCGGGTTGACCTGGTCGCCGGGGAACACGATCAACCCCATGCCCGACTCGACCAGCGCTTTGAGTTGCTCGACGCGCTGGGCGGGGACCGACTCGACGTTGGCCAGGACGACCAGGTCGTAGTTGCCCACGCCCGGCTGGTTGAACCACTCGGAATCGGGCAGCACCGTCGTCTTGATCGGCGTGTTGCCGCTGAAGAGGACTTGCGCGAGGTAGAACACCTCGCTGTCGCGCGCCTCGATGCCCGGCTCGCCGTCGACCAGCAGGATGCGGACCGACTCGGCGACCTCGATCGTCAGCGATCGGGTGTTGTCGCCCGGCATCGCGTCGTCGGGCAGCGTCAGCTCGACGGTGTGCGTGCCCGGCGTGTCGAAGGTGAGGTTGAGCTTGAGCGGGACGCCCTTCTGACCGGCGGTGATCGCGGGCAGCTTGACCGTGTTCTTCTCGCCGTCCACCATCATCGTGGCGAAGTCGGCCTTGAACTGCGGGTCGCCGTCGGTGTCGATCGTGGCGACCAGCTCGATCGGCGTGTTGACCAGCGCGACGCCGGTGGTCTGGGTCAACTCGGCGAGCGTCGCGTTGCCCGGCGAGCCCTGGCCGACCTTCACGATCACGACCTTCACGCCCATCTTCTCGAGCTTCGCGGCCTGCTCGGCGGCGTCGGCGGACCAGCCCGAGGCACGCTGGTCGGTGAAGATGCGCACTTCCTTGCTGCTGTGGGCCGTGCCGTCCAACAGGTCCGCCAGCGAACTGAGCGTCGCCGCCCAGTTGTTCGCCGACTCGGTGGGTTCCAAGGCCCGGACCTGGTTGGCGAGCGCCGCGGCTTCGTCGGGCCCGAGCGTCGAGTCGCGCTGGATCGGTTGGTCGATCGACGAGGTGGTGACGACGGTGAGCGCGTCTTGCGTGCCCAGCGCCTCGATCAGCCCGGCGGCCTGCTCGGTCGCGCGGTCGAAGGCCGACTCGCCGTTGTTCTCCAGGCCCATCGACAGCGAGTCGTCGATCAGGATGACCCGGCTGGTCCGCCCGCCGATCGACAGCCACGACGCCGCGGCGTCGCCGGACAGGAACGGCCGGGCGACGGCGAAGATGAGCAGGAGGATCACCAGCGTGCGGATCGCCAGCAGGACCCACTGCTCGAGTTGAAGCCGACGCCGGTTGGTGCGCAGCGTCAGCTTGAGGTACTCCATCGGCGCCCACTCGACGAGTTTGAACTGCCGGCGGTTGAGCAGGTGGATGATGATCGGCGCGGAGGCGAACACGGCGCCGATCAGCAGCAGGGGGGCTAGGAATGGCATGACGGGCCTCCCACGCTCAATTCATGGAATCGCGGCGCCACGGACAAGCGCCGCTTGTCGGTGTTGATTTGCTGCATCCCTGGTCGGCACGGACAAGCGCCGCTTGTCAGTGGCACCCGGAGTAACAACCGTGTCTGCGTGGGGATGCTCATACCACCGACCCCCCGATGCGCCCGCGGCCGGCCGTCGTCGCGGCCATGCGTTGTCGGCGGTGCAGGTACTGCGCCAGCGTCTGGCCCAGGTCCTGGTCCGTGCGGATCAGCACGTGGTCGATCCCCGCGAACGCGCAGCGCTTCGTGACCGTGTCGATGAACGCTTTCATCGCCGCCTGGTACGCTTTGCGGAACGCCCAAGGCTCGCCGAACACCTCTTCGCTGCCCTCGATGTCCTTGAAGATGATCGAGTCGTTGAAAGGCAGGTCGATCTCCTCGCCGTCGAGGATGTGCAGCACGACGACCTCGTGGCCGTTGTGCTGGAGCTTGCCCAGCGATTCGTACAGCGTGTCGAGGTCGCACAAGAGGTCCGACAGCACGAGGATCATCCCCCGGCGTTTGAGCTGGTCGGCGGCGCGGACGATGACCGGGCCCAGGTCCGTCTCCCCGCCGGGCCTGGTCGACTCGAGTGTGTCGAGGACCTGCGCGGCGTGCCGGCTGGTGGCCTTGGGCTGAAGCACGGTGCGGGGCTTGGTGTCGATCGTGATCAGCCCGACCGCGTCGCGCTGCTTCATCAAGAGCTGCATGAAGCACGCGGCGATCGTCGAGGCCGTTTCGAACTTGCTCCGGCCTTGCTGCGCTTCCTTGCCCGCGTACTGCATCGAGCGCGAGGCGTCGAGCAGGATCGTGCAGCGCAGGTTCGATTCTTCTTCGTATCGCTTGATGACGTAGCGGTCGGACTTGGCCCAGACCTTCCAGTCCAGGTTCTTCACGTCGTCGCCGGGCGAGTACTCGCGGTGCTCGGCGAACTCGGGCGAGACGCCGTGCATCGGCGAACGGTGCAGGCCGGTGATCGAGCCTTCGACGACGCGCGCGGCCTTGAAGCCCAACGGCGTGATGCGCGTGAGGACGTCGGGGTCGAGGAGTTTGCTGGGTTGGGCCATGGGGCTCGTCGGATGATGGGTCTGGCCAGCTCGCTTAAGCGAGCTGGCCGAATGGCATGGGTTTTATTGATTCAATTTTGTCGATCTGTCACGACGCCAGCGTGCGCTGCACGGCCTTGTCGCTCGCCGCCGCGTCGCCGCCGACGGGGATCGCGTCGATCAGGCGTTTGATGACCGTGTCGGCGCTCTCGCCCTCGGCCTCGGCGTTGTAGTTCACGACCAGGCGGTGGCGCAGCACGGGCACGGCCATCGCGTGCAGGTCCTCGACGCCGACCTCGGGCCGGCCCTGCAGCGCGGCGCGGGTCTTGGCCGCCATGATCAGCGCCTGGCCGCCACGCGGGCCCGCGCCCCACAGCAGCCAGCGCTTAATAAAGTCGGGCGCCTCTTCCTGCGCGAAGCGTGTCGCGCGGATCAGCCGCATCACGTAGTCCAAGAGCAGGTCGTTGATCGGCACGCGCCGGACGGTCTTTTGCAGGTGCAAGACCTCTTCCCCGCCGAGCACGGGCTCGGGCTCGGCGGTCGGTGCCCCGGTCATCATCTTGTAGATCGCCTTCTCTTCCTCGGGCGTGGGGTAGTTCACGAAGATCTTCATGAAGAAGCGGTCCAGCTGGGCTTCGGGCAGCGGGTAGGTGCCTTCCTGTTCGATGGGGTTCTGCGTCGCTAGGACGAAGAACGGGTCGGGCAAGGGGTAGCGTTTGCCGCCGGCCGAGACCTGGCGTTCCTGCATGCCTTCGAGCAGCGCGGCCTGGGTCTTGGGGGGGGTGCGGTTGATTTCGTCGGCGAGCAGGACGTTGGTGAAGACCGGGCCGTGCACGAACTTGAACTCGCGGTGGCCGGTCGAGCGGTTTTCTTCGATGATCTCGGTGCCGGTGATGTCCGAGGGCATCAGGTCGGGCGTGAACTGGACGCGGGCGAAGTCCAGCGACATTGATTTGGCGAGGGTGGAGACGAGCAGCGTCTTGGCCAGGCCGGGCACGCCTTCGAGCATGCAGTGGCCGCGGGCGAAGATCGAGACGAGCAGTTGCTCGATGACTTCTTCCTGGCCGACGATGACCTTGCCGATCTGCTCGCGGATGTTGTCGTATGCGGTCTTGAGTCGCTCAAGGTCCTGCATGTCCGGGGCGGCGTTGGGTTGGTCGGTCAAGGCAAAGTCTCCAAGGGTGTGTGCCACCTTGATACGGTGCACATTTTGCACGGGTTCGGTCGGGGCGACAGAATCGGCCGGTGTATGGTGGATTGTTGAAAAGCAGGTCTCAGCGCTGGTAGATCGGCAGGTACTTGTAAGGCAGCTGGAGGATGGTCAGCGCCATCGCGGTGCCGTAGACCGGCCCCACGTGGTCGCCGTTCCAGCTGCCCTGGTCCTGCATGTTGATCAGCTGGTCGCGGGCGGCGGGGAAATAGGTGTCCCAGTACTCGTCGCCGGCCTGGTAGAAGGCCTGTGCCGCGTAGTAGTGGCCGTAAAAGTCGTGCCCGCCACGCTTGGACCACGAGCTGTTGTTGCCGTTCTTGCAAAACTGGGTGAAGACGTATTCGAGGCAGGCCTCGGCCATCTCCGACTCGTAGTCGCCGGTCGAGTACATACACGGCAGGGCGGCGGCGGAGATCGGCAGGCGCGTCGAGTTGCCGGAGTTGAACGAGTAGCGGATCCCGCCTTCGGGTGTTCGGCACATCTCCAGGTACTGGATCGCTTTCTTGATGACGTCTTCGGGGACGATGAAGCCGGCGTTGTGCGCGGCGCGCAGGGCCTGGAGCTGGGTGACGGTGACCGAGCCCTCATCGCCGGAGTTCGGGGTGTAGTACCACCCGCCGAGGTTGGACTGGGCCGAGGCGATGAGCTTGATCCCCTTTTCGATGACGGTTTTCATGCGGGCGCGGACGGCCTCGTCGGACTCCATGCCGTAGGCGCTGGCGAGGAAGAGCATGGCGAAGCCGTGGGGGTACATGGTTCGGCCGTTCTCGTTGCCCGCGGCGATGATCCCGGTGTTCGGGTCGGCCTGGGCCAGCACGTAACGCAGCACCTTTTTCACGTTGTCGGCGTAGGGCCCGCGGTTGGTCGTGTTGCCCCCGGCCAGGAACGCCATCCCCGCCAGCGACGCCATCGACACCGGGTACGTCGCGCCGTCCCGCGCGTTGCGCCAGCTGCCGTCGGACGCCTGCGTGCTCGCCAGGTAGTCCAGCCCCGCCTCGATCGCTTTCTGCGTCCGCTGGTTGAAGTGCTTGGGCATCAGGTTGCCGTATTCGTCGAACGTGACGTCGGCCTCGTCGTCGGCGGGCGAGGCGTCGGCCCCGGCCCCGGCACCCTCGGCCGGCGCTTCGGCCTCGGCGGGGGCGTCCTGAGCCAGCGCAGGCCAGCAAGCCAAGCCCAGCAAGGCGGCGGCGAGCAGGGCGCACAGCGATCGGAAGGGTGGTTTCATGGCAATCAACTTCGGTGGGGGGACGGAACAGTCAATGTAACGCATACACCCGCGTGCGGGTTCAAACGCGGTGCCCGCCGCCGGCTCGGCCGGCCTTACTCGGTGATCAGGCGGAAGCTCACCATCAGCGGTCGGCGGACGACGATCGGCTCGAGCGCGGGCGTGGCGAACTCGCCCAGGTCTTCTTCCATCATCCCGTAGCCGTAAAACATGTACGGGTTGATCGATTCTTCGCTGGACCCGTCGCCGATCGCGACGACCGGGCCCAGCTTGCCGCCGGCCAACTCGGCGAGGAACGCGGCGTCGGCGCGGGCTTTGTCCACCGCGTCTTTCGTCGCCGACTTGCGGACGGATTCGGGGTCCGACAGGCTGAACACCGCGGTGCCCGCCGAGCCGTAGCCCATGCCCCACTCCATGCGCATCATGTCCTGGGCGCTCATGGCGGTGAGATCGACCCCGGCCTCGCGCGCCGCGCCGATGAGTTTGACGACCATGTCCACAACCGCCGCTTCTTCCATCTGGTCCAGGCCGGTGACCTTCAGCGTCACCGACTGGCTGATCGTGAGCGAGCCCTTGGGGATGGGTTTTTCCACCTCGTTGCCGAACGGGTCGAACTGCTGTGTTTCGCCTGCGATGCTCAGGGACAAGGACGACGCCTCGATCTGGAGGTTTTCGATGCCCTCGGCGTTGATCGACGCGAGTGCACGCCGACGCGTGTCGTTGAACGCGGCCACCGCGTCCTTCATCTTCTCGTTGGACTCGGAGATCAGCCCGGTGATCTCGACGGTGTCCGGCCGGACCTTGAACTCGCCCACGGCCGTGACGCTGACGGTCTGCTGCTCGGCGAGCGCGGGCGTGGCGGACCAGCCGACCAGCAGCACGAGCGCAAAGGTCCAGATGGATCGGGCGGGATTCATGGTCTCTCCGGAGGGTGGGGGGTGGTTATTCGGGTTGGTCCCGGTCCAGCCGGATCGCGGTGATCTGGCTCTGGTCGATGCAGACCAACAGGTCGTCGAAGCGGTACAGCCGCCCGCCCTGCGGGTCGAAGTACTCGCCCAATTCGAAACTCGCCCGCTTGTCCAGCGTGTCGGTGTCGAACAGGCGCAGCCGGCCCGACGCGTCGGTCCGGTTCGCGGCGATCGCGAGGATCTGATCGCCTAGCAGCAGGGCCCCGGCGTGCTTGGGGTCGCCCAGGTCGTTGTTGTTGGTCTTCGCCCGGCCGCGCTCGCCCGCGACCCAATAGCTCTGCAGGCCTTCGCTCATCAGGTAAAACCGCTGATCGTCCACCCCGACCAGCTTCGCGTCCGGGTCCAGCGTATCGACCGACCACTTCAGCCGGCCGGTAAACGTGTCCACCGCGACCAGTTCTTTGCCCAGGTGTTCCTTGGCGTACAGCGTGCTGCCCTGCAACAGCAGCGTGCCCGAGCCGTTGGGGTTGTTCATCGCCTCGATCGCGTTGACGTTGAACTGCCCGCCGTGACGCGAGCTGACTTGCCCCACGCCCATCGGCGGGGACAACCGCCGGCCCCAGGCGATCTCGACCCCCGCGACATCGACCGCGATCAAGCTACCGTTGTTCATCAGCACGTACAGCAACCCGTCACGCAGCGTCATCAACGGTTGGGGCATCCGGCGGATGTCGGTGTACTGGAAGGTGACCGGGTCGGCGGCGCCCAGCGGCAGCGTCCAGGCCACCTCGCCGGTGTCCGGGTTGAACTTCCGCAGGAAACAATCGGCCCCGGTCGCGCGGTGGACGACCGCGTAGGCCGCGTTGCCGGCGACGAGCATCTGGCCGGCGACCGAGGTGTCGTTCTGCGCGACCCCGTCCTGCGCCAGCGACCAGTCACGGTGGAACATGCTGTCCCAGGCCTGCGTGCCGTTGTCCTTGTTGTGGGCGGTGATCTTGAATTGCGAGAAACCGCCGGCACGCGACGCCAGGGTGACCAGCACCTTGTCATCGGACAGCGCAATGCGGTAGTTGCGCGGGTCCCCGCCGTTGTTGTTCATCCGCTCGTTGAGGGACTGGGCGGACTCGGCGAGCGAGCCCTGAACCCACTTGATCTTGCCGGTCTGCAGGTCGATCGCGAACACCGTGCCGACCCACTGGAAGTACAGCCTGGTCTTGTCCGCCACGACCTCGGGGACGATCGCGTGCAGGTCCTGGATGCCACGGTAGTAGTAGCGGTTCTGGCCCGGGTTGCGGGTAAACTTGGCGCGCGTCGCCTCGTTGACAAAGACGCGGCGCCAGGCGGGGTCGGTGCCGGCTTCGGGGAGCTTGATCGGCCGGTCATTCGGGCCTGTCTGCGCTGTGTCGGGGCCGGGCTGACCTTCGAGCAGCGCCCCGAGGGTGTCCAGCGCATCGACGTCCCGGCCGGCGATCTGGACGGTCGCCCGGCCGTAGCGGGCCTTGAGTTGGGTGTAGTAGGCGTTGGCGGCGGGTCGGTCGTCGGCGCGGATCATCGCCAGGGCGATCTTGGTTTGCAGCTGCAGCGCGTCTTGGCCCGTGGCCGAGCCTTGGTTGAGCGCAAGGCCCCAGCAACGCCGGGCCTGGGCGAACTGCCCGCGCTCGAAATACAGGTCCCCGAGCAGGTCCGCCGCCTCCCCGCCGATGCTCGAGGCGAGCATCCGATCGACGAGTTTGCGGGCCAGCCCGAGCTGTTCGTCCGAGCCGGGGCGGGGGTGCTCGCGGACCTGGGCGAGCATCTCGCGGGCCTGGCCGTCGAAGTAAAGTTGGAAGGCGCGTCGGCCGTCCGGCGGCATCGTCAGCAGGCTCTGCTGAACCTGCACCTGCACGCCCTTGTAGAGCCCGTCGTCGCCGATCGGCACCATCGTGTCAAGCCGGTCGTCGCCCAGGTCGGTCAGCAGGCGGAACGCCTGGCCCCAGTCCTTCGCGTCCAGTTGCTTGTTCAGTTCGCCGATCCGTTTGGACAGGTCCTCGTCGGTCCGCAGTTGGAAGCCGGGCTGGGTGTTGAGCAGGTCGAGTTCGTCTTCCGAGTCCACTTGCTCGGCGGGCAAGGCCTGGACCGCCTGTCGGACCTCGAACTCGACATTTTGGCTGTAAGTCGGGACCGTGACGCCGGCGACCGACCCAAGGCACAGCGCCAACCCCCACGCCGGCCGACGCCCCGCCACTTGGTGTCGCCCCGCCCCCCGGATGTGATCACGATTCAACGCCATGGCCGCCTCATTCATAAGACCTGCGAAAGAACAGTGTAACCACCCCGCCGGCGTGCCGCGCGAAAAATACGCCAATCGCCCGACCCCGATTCAAACGCATCGCGGGCCCCGGCGGTTCGGCCAACCTGCGACCCAGCGCCCGCCACGCCCCATCCCGGCCATCACTCACGCAATCCAAACACGCGACCGCGTTAGCATGACCGGATGACGCAAACCCCCGCTCAACGCTTTACCCACTGCGGCTCACGCGCCATCTGCCTAGTTGCATGGGTCCTTCTCTCGGGCCTGCTCGCCGGTTGCCGGCACGCCGAGCCGCCCGCGCGACCCGTCCGTGTTGCGACGTATAACACCGCGCTGAGCCGCGACACCGAGGGCGCCCTGCACGCCGCGTTCGCGACGGGGCAGGACGCCAAGGCCAGGCTCGTCGCCGAGGTCCTGCAGCGCACCCGGCCGGACATCGTGCTGCTGCAGGAGATCGACTACGACCCAACGGGCAAGGCCTACGCCGACTTCCAGCGCCGATACCTCGGGGTTGCGCAGAACGGCGCCGAGCCGATCCGATACGAATACGTCTACGCCCCGCCGGTGAACACGGGCGTGCTCGCCGAGGTCGATTTAGATGGCGACGGCAAGATCACCCGGCCGAATGATTGCTACGGCTACGGGCTGTTCGAGGGGCACTACGGGATGGTGGTGCTGAGCCGGTACCCGATCGATACGGACCACGTGAAAGACCTGCGCGAGAAACGCTGGGTCTCGCTACCCGATCAGCGCGTGCCCGAAGACTACTACAGCGACGCCGCGCGATCCGCGTTGCGCTTAAGCAGCAAAACGCACGCGGATGTACGTATCCTGCTCGAGCGGTCCGCTCTCAATCTTTGGATCAGCCACCCGACGCCGCCAGCCTTCGACGGCCCCGAGGACCGCAACGGCCGACGCAACGCCGACGAGATCGCGTTGTGGAATTGGTACTACGCGAAGCACCAGCGAATGCGAACGCGCGAGTTGCGGAAGTTCCCCGAGTCTCCGTCATACTTGTTCGACCACTACATCATCATGGGCGATCTCAACGCCGACCCGAACGACGGCAGCTCGCGCCGCGGCGCGATTCAGCAGCTGATCGATCGGCCTTGGCTGAACGACGTCGTGCCCACCAGCCGCGGCGGCGCCCAAGCCGCGCGCCTCCAAGCCGGAGCGAACCTGACGCACAAGACCGACCCCGCCGCCGATACCGCCGACTTCGGCGACACCGGCCGCGGCCCGGGAAACCTCCGCGTCGATTACGTCCTGCCCAGCGCCAACCTCGACGTCGTCGCCTCGGGCGTCTATTGGCCGACGCGCGACGACCCGCACGCCTACCTCAACAAAGCATCCGACCACAAACTCGTGTGGATCGACATCGCCCTCGACGACGACTAGGCAACCCCAACCCCCAAGCCCGCGGCGTGCCGCCTGCGGCACGGCGGGATCACAACCCACCTTCAACTCGCAATCTCCACCCATCCCCGCCCCCACGAATCCCATCCCCGCATTTCCCAAACCCGAAGCCCGATCTCCCCCCGCCACCGCCTATGATGACGCCATGCCCTGGCACGCCCGCTTCCAATCCGACCCGCGGTTCAGCCAAGCGGTCCGCTTCGCGACCGGCCGCCCGCCCTGGGTGCTCAAGGCGACCGGGGCCGTCGGCGTCGTCGTGTTGTGTGTCCCGTTGATCGCGCTCGCGCTGCTCATGATCGCCGCGCTCGCCGTCATCGCCACCGCGTGGGTCGTCTTCAGCGCCGTCGCGCGCGTCATCGACCTCGTCACCGGCAACACCGCGCGGCCGCAAGCGTCGCCCTACGCCCCCACGACGCCCGGCGACGAGGGGCGCGAGAACGTCCGCGTCATCCATCGGCCGTGACCGATGCGCTGACCGGCGTACAATCCGCGGTTTCGCTCTGACCCGCTGACGCCGAGCCGCCCGCCATGAACCGCCGACCGTTCCGGACCGTGTTGTCCCTCCTGTTGTTGTGCCTCCTGCCCGTCGCCGCGCTCGCCGCGGACGACGGCCCGTCGGCCAGCGACCCGCCACCCGCCGGCGAGCAGCCCGCCGCTGAATCACGCCTCGAAAACAACCCCCTACGCGAAATCATGCCCGACGAATTGGTCGGCGCGGAGAACGAGCTGCTCAACGTCGAGTACTGGCAGTGGCTGGGCATCGTGGTCATCGTCCTCGTCGGCGTCACGCTCGATCAGGTCGTCCGCGGCCTCCTGCGCACCGCCACCGCCGTGCGCATCCGCAAGCGCGGGGGCGAGGTCGACGACGCCGCGCTCAAGCTCACCGTCCGGCCCTTCGGCCTCGCCGCCGGCGGCGTCGTCTGGCTCCTGCTCCTGCCCCTGCTCTCCCTGCCCCAAGGCGCCTACCTCTTCCTCAACGGCGCGGTGAGCGTCTTCGTCATCTTCGCCGGCACATGGGCCCTCTGGCGGCTGATCGACCTGGTCTCCAAGTTCTTCGAGGCCAAGGCCGAGAAAACGCAAAACAAGTTCGACGACATCCTGATCCCGCTGCTGCGCAAGACCGCGCGCGTCCTCGTCGTGGTCGTCGGCATCCTCTTCGCCGCCAGCGCGCTGAACCTCCCGATCATCCCCCTGCTCGGCTCCCTGGGCCTGGGCTCGCTCGCCTTCGCCTTCGCCGCCAAGGACACCGTCGAAAACTTCTTCGGCTCCGTCGCCGTCATCCTCGACCGCCCGTTCGAGGTCGGCGACTGGATCGTCATCGAAGGCGGCACCGAGGGCACCGTCGAAGAGCTCGGCTTCCGCTCCACCCGCATCCGCACCTTCTACAACTCACAGATCACCGTCCCCAACGCGACGCTGGTCCGCGCCACCGTCGACAACTACGGCCGCCGCAAGTACCGCCGATGGAAAACCCACGTCGGCGTCCAATACGACACCCCCCCGGAACTGCTCATCGCTTTCACCGAAGGCATCCGTGAACTCGTGCGCAGCCACCCTTACACGCGCAAGGATTACTATCAGGTCTGGATGCACCAGTGGTCCGCGTCTTCGATGGACGTCTTGCTGTACGTGTTCTTCGAGGTGCCCGACTGGTCCACTGAGCTGCGCGAGCGCGAGCGGATGTTCATCGACATCGTCCGCCTGGCCGACAAGCTCGGCGTGCAGTTCGCCTTCCCGACGCAGACCGTTCACCTCTTCAAGGAAGAGCACAAGCCACACGAAACCCGGCACCCGACGCCGGGGGCTTCCACGGACAAGCGGTCGATGGTCACCGGCATCCGCGCGGCGCGCGAGTTGATCAAGCAGCAGGCATGGAGGCACAACCCGCCGGGCGCGGTGAGTTACAGCCTGGACGGCGTCGAGCGTTTGCTTGACGAAGCGGGCAACGAGACGCTGGTGGACAAGGAGAAGAAGACCGAACCCACCGCCGAGACTAGCCGCCCCAACGTGCAAGGCGAGGACGAGCCGCCGAGTCCGCCCACGCCCGGTTGAACGGCGCTTCACGCCAGAGCAGCTGGCATGATTTCTCTCCACGGGTGGCACTGACAAGCGGAGCCTGCGGAGCTTGTCAGTGCGTTGCCGTGAATCACGGACAAGGCACAAAGCAGCCTCGTCCGTGGCACCCGCTGGACATGCTGTTGCACGCTGCTCTAGTTGCGGCGCCTGCGCCAGCCGGCCGCAAACCCCAGTCCCAGCAAGGCCGGGCCCGCCGGTTCGGGCACGTTGGCGGTGGTCAGCGGCCCGGTGTAGCCGGAGAAGGAAGTGCCCAGGTCTGTGTCATCGACGTCGCCGTCGTTGTCGGTGTCGCCGTCGGCGAAGGTCTTGCCGCCCGCCGCGCCGATCGGGCCGGTGTAGTTGGAGAACGCGGTGCCCAGGTCCGCGTCGTCGATGTCGCCGTCCACGTCGGTGTCGCCGGGTAGGGCGGGCAGGAAGTTGACTAGTTGCAGGATGTCGTCGCCGGTGCCGGCCTGTTGAATCTTCTCGAGCAGGAAGCTGCCCTCGCCGCCGGCGGTGGTGACGCGCTGGCCGATCGATACGTTCTCGAACTGCCCGATGGCCGCCTGAGTGAAGAGGACGAAGTATGTGTCTGCTGGGGCGGCGGGGTGGTCGGCGTCCATGATGATGCGCAGCGTGCCGCCGAGGGTCGCGGTGCCGTCGGCGAAGACGATGTTGCTGTCGGCGAAGCCCTGGACGCGCGTGACGCCGATCTCCAGGACGCCGCCGGGGTCGAGGATCAGGTTGTCGAGGCTGAAGTTCGAGCGCACGCCGAGGTCGTTGGGGTCGTGGTCGGGCGCGAAGACGCCGCCGTCGTAGACGTGGACGTCGCTGGCGATGAGTTGTCCGGTGAGTGTCCCGCCGTCCATGACGTGGATCGCGCCGGATGTCCGGCGGATGGTGTTGCCGACGCTGCCTCGCAGCGTGCCGCCGGCGGGGGTGGCGCCGGGGATCTGTGTCGAGCCGATGAAGATGTCGGATTGATAGAAGGACGGCTGATCGAGGATGAGTGTGCCGTTTTCGACGCGTGTGGTGCCGGTGAAGTTGCCGTATTCGCCTTCGAGGATGAGCGTGTTGTCGCCTGCCTTTTCGAAGACGCCGTTGGACCCGATCAGCGTGCCGGTGTGCGTGCCGCCTTGGTCGAGGATGACCAGCCCGCTGCCGAAGGTGACGGTGTCGGGCACGGCCTGCACGCTGCTGAAGATCGTGATGCCACTGGTTGCGAGCCAGGTGCCGGCAAAGCCGGCGTTGTCGCCGGAGAAGCGTTGTGCGGAGACCAGGCCGTTGACCTCGATCGTGCCGGCGCCGGCGACGTTGCCGGCAAAGTCCGCTGCCGTGGCCGGGTCGGCGACGCCCAGGCCGTTGAACTGCGCGGTCTTTCCGCTGTCGATCTGCAGCGTGCCCTCGCCCCAGAGGCCTTCCATCTTGGTCGTGGTCGCGAAGCGCGCGGTGGCGCCGGCCTCGATGATCAGGTCGTTGTTGAAGTCCACCGCGTCGGCGCGGGGGATCAGGAGCGTGCCCTCGGAGACGATGTAGTCGCCGTTGAAGCCGGTGCCGTCGCGGTCGAGCGTGAGCGTCTTCTCGCCGGTCTTGCGGAAGTCGCCGCTGCCGGTCCAGTCGCCCTTGACGGTGTGGTCGAAGTCTGGCGTATCGATGACGCCGGTGCCCCCGGCGAGGAACTCCATGGGCAGCGCGCTGTTGTAGCTGCCGTCGGGCTCGTACGTGCCGTTCTCGAATTGGAAGAAGTTGCTGAGGCTGCCGGTCGCCGGGCCGGAGGTCGCTTTGAATCGGCCTTGGAGGAGCTTGATCCCGCCGGAGAAGCTGTTGCTGGCCGTGGCGACGACGGTGTAGCGCGGGTGATCGACGGCGATCCCGCCGGGGCCGGAGACCGCGCCGGCGAGGAAGCCGACCAGGTCGTTGCCGGCGTTGGGGTCGCGGTCCACGTTGGTGCCCGGGTCCGGCGGCGGGGGGAAGAACGGGTCGGGCGCGCCGAAGGTCAGGAAGTCGTCTTGCAGATCGATCGTGCCCGGGTGGATGAAGTCCGCGGTGATGAGCCCGCCATCGAAGCCGACGATGAGCGGTGCGCCGTCCGTTGTGATGGTTGACCAGCCGAGCTCGCCGCCGCGGTTCAGGTGCAACTCGCTGCCCTCGCCGAGGATGAGTGGTTCCTGATCCGAGGTGTTTCCGCCGAGTTCGACGTTGGTCAGCACCGAGAAGCTGCGGATCTCCAGCCGGGTGTTCTCCATCAGCACGGGCGCGTTGGGGTCGATCCCGTTCGTGCCGGCGTTGACGACGGTCAGGTCGGTGTTGTTCTGGAGCGTGAGCTCGACCTTGCCGCGCGGGCCCAGGCCGAGGAAGTCGTTGTCGACGACCAGCCGGTTCGTGCGGATGTCCATGCGGTTGAAATTGACCCCGACGATGCCTTGCACCGGCCCGGCAAACGAGGGTGAAAACGTCATCGAGCCGACATCCAGCAGCGTGCCGGATTGTCCGAAGAAGGTCGCGTCCAGGTTCACGATGATGAACGCCGTGCCGAGATCGAAGTCTTCAAAATCCATGGAAACCGGGCTGGCCGAGACGTCGAAGTTGATGGTTTGCGTCGATGGGCCCAGCCGGGCGCTGAACAGCGGGTCGGTGTTCGCCAGCGTGTCGGGGAAGTTGCCCGGCACGCCGTCGGACCAGCTCGCGGCGTTCGACCAGTCGTTGTCAGAAGATCCCTCCCAGTGGGTCCTGGCGTGCGCGGGGGGCGTGGACAATACCGCGAGCAGCATCGCATTGGTCATCGCGGTGCCGACGGCAAAGGGGCGTGCAATCATCTTGTTTTCTTCTCCATGTCAGCAGAAACGCGATCGCGGTATTGACCTCGCCCCTGATAAGAGTTGAATGGCCAACTTATGCGAAAAGACGCGGGGGGTAAAGCACGATTCTTCAAGATATGTTGCGATACAATCGTTTCATGCTCACCCACCGCGTCATCCCGTGCCTCGATGTGAACCAGGGCAGGGTGGTCAAGGGGGTCAACTTCGTGGACCTGCGCGACGCGGGGGACCCGGTCGAGATCGCCCGGCAGTACGACGCGGCGGGGGCGGATGAGCTGGTGTTCCTCGACATCACCGCCAGCCACGAGTCGCGCGAGATCACGTACGACATGGTCCGTCGCGTGGCCGAGCAGTGCTTCATGCCGTTCACCGTCGGCGGGGGGATCCGGACGGTCGAGGACGTGACCAAACTCATCCAGGCCGGGGCGGAAAAGGTGAGCATCAACACCGCGGCGATCGTGGACCCGCAGATCGTCAAACAGACGGCCCGGCGGTTCGGGACGTGCGCGACGGTGGTGAATATCGACCCCAAACGCGTGCCGGTCGACGAAGCGCTGCCACGCATGCGCGAGCGGTATGGCAGCAGCTTTCAGCCTCCAGCTTTCAGCACGCAGCTCGATGCGCAAGGCAACAAAGTCGAGTGCGTCTTCGAGGTCCACACCCACGGCGGTCGCAAGCCGGTCGGCGTCGAGGCGATCACGTACGCCAAACAAGTCGTCGACTTCGGGGCCGGCGAGATCGTGCTCACCTCGATGGACGGCGACGGCACGAAGGCGGGCTACGACATCGAAGTCACCCGGCTCATCGCCGACGCGGTGGACGTGCCCGTGGTCGCCTCCGGCGGCTGCGGCTCCCCCCAGCACATGATCGACGTGCTCAAGCAGACACGCGCCGACGCGGTCCTCGCCGCGAGCATCTTCCATTTCGGCGAGTACTCGATCGCGCAAACCAAGCAGGCCATGGCCGACGCGGGGCTGCCGGTGCGGTTGGCGACGCACGCCCGGGCCGAGTAGTTTTCGTGGCATGGCGATCCCGCGCTACTTCCCGTTCCTCCACGGCGTGTACGACGTCAAGGCCGGCATCTCGGCGTTGGGTAAGGACCACGGCAACGGGGCGCTCGATGCTCTGGTGTTTCAGCGCGACGAGCAGTTCGATGTTTATCAGGCCGCGAAATTGGATGCGCTGAAACACGCCGACCGGCACGTACTGCGGGATGGATTGAGTGAGCGAACGGAACGGGCGATCGCTGATTGGGTCGCGACACAACTGAAGGTCGAGCACCCGGCACGTTGTGCCGGCTTGGATGAGCAGGCTTGCACGCTCGATGAACTGGCCCTGCACGTCCAGGAAGACCTCGCTGTCTTGCAGCTCGACGAGCAGGGCGGCAACCGGCTGACCTACCTGCACGTGTGCATGCCCAGCGGCTGGTCCCCGGAGCAGAAGATCGGCAAGCCGTTTGATCAGGTCCACGCGCCGGTGCCGCACATCGAACCGATCAACGCGAAGCAGGACGCGATCGCCCGGCTGATGGTCAACGCGACGCGCGGCGCGGTGCGGTTCGCCTGGACGATCACGGACGACGCGGCGCTCAATCACCACCCGGCACGTGACCGCGGGGCGCCGCACCCCACGCCCCTGCGCGACCACCCGGCCAACGAGCCGCTGCTGCGCGTCGAGCGGCAGGTGATCCGGGGCTTGCCCGACCACGCCGCGGCGCTGTTCACGATCCGCACGTACCTCTACCCGTTCGATGACCTTGACTTGCCGACGCGCTCGGCGTTGGCCCGGGCGGTGTCGGGGATGAGCGCGGCGAGCCTGGCGTACAAGAACATGGACCGGGCGTTGATCCTCGAGCGGTTGGATCAGTAATGTCGGGTGGCCGGGGTGGAGGCTCCGTACCCCGGAACGAATCGGTCCCCCCGATGCACGCCAGTCTGTTGCGGGGGGGCGCAAGCCCACCCCGGCCGCCCGATACGCTGGGCTCGCGTCTGTTGCATCGCGCTGGCAAGCGGGGCGTGGGTTGTGATACATTACGGTGCCCGAGCCAGGGACGGCGGGGCGTAAGTGCGGGTCTGCCAACACGTAAGTGTTTGATTGGCGTGTCCCGCTTTGCCGGCGTGACGTGGCGTGCCGGCCCCCAGTCCTTCTGACGGTCAAGGCAAATCTATGAGTGCAAGCGAACACGAATCCCATCCCACCCCGCACTTCGACATCGACCAGGCCCGCCACAAGACCCTGGCCGACACCAAGCTTTACAAGTACTTCAAGGCCGCGGTCCAGCACAAGACCTCGGACCTGCTGATGCGTGGCGGCGAACCTCCCAAGCTGCGGATGCGCGGCGAACTCAAGGCCCTGGACGTCGAGCCGCCCAGCGTCGAAGAGTTCAACCAGATGATCTTCGAGGGCATCACCGACGAGCAGAAAGAGGAGTTTGGCCGACGCGGATCGTTGGACCTGGGGATCGACTTCGTCGTGGACGGCGACAAGCACCGCTTCCGCGTGAACATCTTCCTCACCCGCGGCCGGTGCGCGATCGCCGCCCGGCGGGTCAGCAACGAGATCCTCGACTTCGAGGACCTGTACCTGCCCCCGGCGATGCGCAAGATCGCCGACGAGGTGCACCAGGGCCTGATCCTTCTGTGCGGGGTGACCGGCTCGGGCAAGTCGACGACGATCGCGTCGATGCTCCAGCGCATCAACGAGACGCGCAAGTGCCACATCCTCACGATCGAGGACCCCATCGAGTACCTGTTCTCCGACGCCAAGTCGATGCTCAACCAGCGCGAGGTCGGCATCGACGTGCCCGACTTCCCCACGGCGCTGCGGGCGATGGTGCGTGAAAACCCCGACGTCGTGCTGATCGGCGAGATGCGCGACCGCGAGACATTCGAGGCCGCGCTCCAGGCCGCGGAGACCGGCCACCTCGTGTTCGGGACGATCCACGCCTCGTCGTGCTCCCAGGCGTTCGGCCGTATCTACGACCTGTTCCCGGCCGACGAACGCGAGAACGTGCGATCCCTGCTGGCCTACCAGATGCAGGCGTTCGTCTACCAGAAGCTCTTGCCCACGCTGATGCCGGACGTGCCCCGTGTCCCCGCGGTGGAGATCCTCCTGCAGAGCCCGCCGACGCGTAACTACATCCTCGAGGGCCGCGAGGGCGAGTTGGAAAAAGTGATCTCGAACAACCGCGAGGCGGGGATGCAGTCTTATGTTGACTCGCTGGTGGACCTGGTGGAGAAGAACTACGTGCACCCGAAGGTGGCGCAGGCCGCCTCGCCGAGCCCCGAAGAGATCAAGATGCGCCTGCGTGGTATTCAGACGCGATGAACCTTTCGTCTACGTGTTGAAAGGTGGGACGGGCGTCCCGCCCGTCGAACAATCGATCTGACGGCCTGGCCGGCCGTCCTACCGAACAGCTCAGGAAGACCGCCGAATGTATCCAACGATCGCTCAACTCCAGGCCGAGCCGTTGTTCTTGATGAGCATCGCCAAGCCGATCCTGATGCTGCTGGTCCTCGGGCCCTGGGCGTGGGTCGTCGGCCGGCTCGACAAAGACGCGGGCTACTACTACATCAAGCAGAACCAGTGGGCGCTGGCCCACCTCGCAGCGGGGTTCCTCGGCTTCGGGGTGATGCTCGTTGTCCCGATCTTCTGGATCGGCTGGCCGCTGGGGATGCTGATCCTCGCCGGTGAAATCTACGCGTACATCGCCTACCGCAACGGCCAGGTGCCGGAGAAAGAACGCTGGAGCGCCGCGGACATCGTCAAGGGCATCCAGGCCGAGGGCGAACGCAAGGCCGGCGAAAAGGCCAAGCAACTGGCCAACGTCAAGCTCATGGACAAGAGCGAGCAGCTGCTCGACGTGCCCCACGGCGACGACCCGCGCACGCCCGCGTTCGACCTCTTTCAGAACATGCTCGTCTTCGCCGTCCCCCGCGGCGCCGACCAGCTCGAGATGACCGTGGACGCGGAGAAGGCCGTCTTCGTCGCCCGCATCGACGGCATCCGCTACCCCCAGGAAGCGCCGGGCAAGGACCTGTGCCTCCAGCTGATCCGCTACCTCAAAGAGCACGCGGGCATGGACGTCGAGGAGAACCGACGCAAGCAGACCGGCAAGATGTGGGTCGAGGTCGAGGACTACGGCAAGCACACGCTCCAACTCACCACCGCCGGCTCGACCCGCGCGCTGCAGCTGATCATCGAGATCGACCCCGACGGCCGGCTGGACATCCCGCTCAAGGCGCTGGGCCTGCTCAAGCCGCAATACGACAAGGTCCAGGAACTGGTCCAGGACCTCACCAAGGTCGTCGTCTTCTCCAGCCCGCCGCGCACCGGCACGACGACCACCATGTACGCCATGCTCCAGGCCCACGACCCGTACACCTCCTCGGTCATGACCTTCGAGAAGAAGAAGGCCTTCGAGGTCGAGGGCGTCAACCACAACGAGTTCCCCGAGGGCGCGAGCAACGAGCAGATCATGGAGCAGTTCGGCGCGCTGTTGCGCGCCGACCCGAACGTGATGATGATCTCGCAGGTGCTCAACACGGACATGGCCCAGCTGATCGCGCGTCAGTCCGAGGACACGCGCTTCTACCTGCCGCTGCCGGCCCGCGACACGCTCTCGTCGCTCAAGCTCTGGATGAAGGTTGTCGGCGACCGCCGCCTCGCCGCCGAGTCGCTGGGCGCGATCGTCAGCCAGCGCCTGGTCCGCAAGCTCTGCCACACCTGCCGCGCCCCCTACACGCCCGACGCCGCGGCGATGAAGAAGCTCAACATCGCCCAGGGCAGCGTCACGCAGCTGTACAAAGCCTCGGGCAAGGTCATGGTCAAGGACGAGGCCCAGCCCTGCCCGGACTGTCACGGCCTGGGCTACCGCGGGCGCGTCGGCGTCTACGAGATTATGTTCATCGATCGCGAAGCGCGGTCCCTCATCGCCTCGGGCGAGGGCGACCGGCTCAAGGCCCACCTCCGCAAGCAGCGCATGGTCTACCTCCAGGAGGCCGCGCTCGCCAAGGTCGTCGAGGGCGTCTCGGACATCAAGGAAGTGACCCGCGTCATGGCCGAGCACAAGAAAGGCTGAACCCGCATGATCTACGTGCTGCAAATCATCATCGTTCTCTTCCTGCTCGGCATGATTGCGCTGTGGGCGACCTACGGCTTCTTCTCCGCCTTCATCCAGCTCATCGTCGTCATCGCCGCCGGCGTCTTCGCGCTCGCCGTCTGGGAGCCGATGACCTTCTTCCTGCTCGGGCGCATGCCCGCGTACGCGCACGGCGTCGGGCTGCTCGCGCCCTTCGCGCTCGCGCTCATCGTCCTGCGCGTCGCCTTCGACCAGCTCTGCCGGATGAATTTGCACCTGCCCCACCTCGCCGACCAGATCGGCGGGGGGCTGTGCGGCCTGCTCGCGGGCATCCTCGCCTTCGGCATGTTCCTCAACGGCGCGAACTTCCTGCCCATCGAACGCGGCGCCATGGGCTACGAGCCCTACACCATGCAGGGCAACGACGTCGAGCCCAACGACAAGGGCCGGCTCATGACCTTCCTCCGCGTCAACGAGTGGTCCGCCGGCTTCTTCACCTTCCTCTCCGGCGGGGCGATGAGCCCGACCGGCGGGCCGGGGCTGGACGAGGTCCGGCCCGGCCTGGCCAAGCGCGCCGAGCTCTACCGCATCCCGGTCGATACCAACCAGATGAAGTCGGCCCACCCCGAGACCGTCGAGGTCGTCGGGGTCTACGCGATCCCCGCCACCGCCGACGCGGTCAAGGGCATGGTCGAGCGCGCCACCCTCGTCTTCTTCCTCGCCCCGACCTACCAGTCGCCGAGCAAGCTCGACTTCGGGGCCGACGGCCTGGCCCAGGTCAAGGCGATCCGCAGCGGGCTCGCCAAGCGGTTCGACGACCCCGGCGAGCACGGTCGGCCCGACGAGCTGATCAACTTCGACCTGATCAAGGAAATCGCGACCGCGCGACGCGACGCGGCCAACGCCACCAAGGATGGCCTGCTCGCGCAGATCAAGGCCGCGAACGAAGAGGGCAACGCCAACGACAAGCAAATCGAAGCCCTCGAAGACCAGGTGGCCGAGCAGGAAGACATCCTCGCGCTCTTCGAGCCGATCGCCGAGCAGCCCCGGACCCAGCAGAGCTTCGACGCGATGGTCGCGTTTGCGACCAAGACGCTGACCGACAAACTGCTGAAGGACGACGCGGGCAAGCCCAACGCGTTCGCCCAGGCGCTCAGCCCCGACAAGACGCTGTTCATCGTGGACACGCGGTGGAACGATGACAGGCCGGGCACGTTCAACGAGGGCAAGCTCCGCGTCGCCATCCCGCAGGTCCGCCTGCAGGTCAGCGAGCGGGGCGAGCTCGGCATGGTCCCGCCGGTCGGCTACTCGATCGAGTACAGCCCGAACACCAAGGGGCGGACGTTTACCGAGCTGCTGAGCACCCAGCACTACGTCGCGTACTCGCAGAACACCGACTTCCACATGGGCTGGGCGTTCCTGCTCTCGCCCGGGCAGGAGCCGGTGCGGTTCTTCGCCCGTGAGCTGCGGTTCGATCTGACCGAGCTGCCCGACGCCGAGGGCGAGGAGTCGTCGGTCGTGCAGAACATCGGCGCGGTCGCCCGCGTGTTCGGGGCCCCGGCCCTGCCCGCGCCCAAGCAGCCGGACGACGTCGCCGCCGGCGGGGGCGAGCCGGCGGGCGTGCGCGTCGGCTCGACCAATTCGTTCGCGATGGTCAGCGAAAGCCTGCCCACGTCCTTCGGCGGGGGCACCTCGACCCAGATCGAGGCCGACAAGACCACCGAGCCCTGGACGCTGCGCGACGGCAAGGACGACAAGATCAAGCCCGGCCGATCCGGCGGCCGACGCAGCACGATCCGCAACATCTTCGTCTCGCCCGACAGCCGGCTGATCCGCATCAAGATGGACGACAAGCAGTACCAGTCGCTCCTGGGCAGCTTCATCGGTGCCGCGGAAGGCGTGCACGAACTGCGTGTCACCGCGACCGACGGCAACTCCTACCCCGGCATCGGTTATGTGAAGATGCGCGCCGACGGCCTCATGGAGATCGACATCCGACGCGACGCCGCCCAGCGCGGCCTGTTCCCCGTCGAGTTGCCACGCGTCGCCAGCGGCGAAGCGCTCTACGTCTACTTCCAGGTCCCGGTCAACAGCACCATCAACGCGTTGAAGATCGGCGGGTCCGAGGAAGTCTTCGAGCAGCCGCTGGCCGTCGAAGAATCGGGCAGGCGCTGACCGGCTGGGCGTATACTCGCGTCGATGAGTCGGCACGGATCAGACCAGTTCGCCGGGATGCGCGTCACTGTCATGGGCCTGGGCCGGTTCGGCGGGGGCGTGGGCGTAACGCGCTTCCTCTGCGACCGCGGCGCGGACGTGCTCGTCACCGACCAGGAGCCGGCGGACAAACTCGAAAAAAGCATCGCGCAACTGCAGGACCTGATCGACGCCGGGCGCGTCGCGTTGCGCCTGGGCGAGCACAACGTCAGCGACTTTACGACCTGTGATTTGGTCGTTGTGAACCCCGCGGTGAAGCCGGGCAACCGCTTCGTCCGCGCCGCCGAGGCCGCGGGCATCGAGGTGACCACCGAGATGCGGCTGCTGGTCGAGCGCCTGCCCAACCGCCTGCGCACCATCGGCGTGACGGGGAGTGCGGGTAAGTCCACAGTGACCGCGATGATCGGGCACGTGCTGAACAAGGTGTTCGGGGATTTAGGCGTTGGGGATTCGGATTTGGTGCATGGCAATCAATCCCCCAAATCCCAACCCCCAAATCCCAACTCCCCCAAGGTCTGGGTCGGCGGCAACATCGGCGGCTCGCTGCTGCCACACATCGACGAGATCGGCGAAGACGACTGGGTCGTGCTTGAGTTGTCGAGTTTCATGCTCGAACGGCTGAAGGCAGACGATTACTTCCCCGGCTGGTCGCCCCACATCGCGGTGATCACGAACATCAGCCCGAACCACCTGGATTGGCACGGGTCGATGGAGGCATACGTCGCGGCGAAACAAGTAATTGGTCAGTACCAGCATGAAGGCGATTGGTTTATTCATGGTCCCGGTGTCGAGAACACACAACTTTCCAACGCCAGAGTTTGGCCTGTTGATAAAGACACCAAAGCTATTGAAGCGATGGGACTTAGCATTGTTGGAGCACACAACCAGCTAAATGCCTGCACAGCAGCTTGGACGGTATATCACGCCACCGGGATGACTTACTTGTTGTGTGTCAAAGAAATCGCCGTCTTCCCCGGCCTCCCGCACCGCCTGCAACTCGTCGCCGAGCGCGACGGCGTGCGCTACTTCAACGACAGCAAGTGCACGACGCCCGAGGCGGCGAAGCTCGCGATCGAGGCGTTCGCCGAGGAAGAAAAAGGGGTCGGGCGTCATTTTTCTGTAGACGATCGCCGATCAATCGAAGGCTTATCAGAGAAAAATGACTCCCGACCCCTTTTTCTGCACCTTGTCCTCGGCGGGTACGACAAGGGCAGCGACTTGGCTTCGCTCGCGGAGCTGGCGGCGGGAACGTGCAAGGCGGTCTATACCATCGGGCAGACCGGCGACGCGATCGCGGGGTTGTGTGAGGGGGCCAGGCCCGCTGAAGCGGGCCGGCCGGAATCCTGTGGGGGGGTGAGTTGGCCGGCCGAGTCGGCGGAGGTTGTGCGGTGCGGCGATCTCGAGACCGCGGTCGCGGAGATAAGCAAGCGTGTACGGCCCGGCGACGTCGTGCTTCTGTCGCCGGCCTGCGCGTCGTGGGGGCAGTTCGAGAACTACGAGCAGCGCGGCGAGCGGTTTATCGAGCTGGTCAATCAAAGCATTGACGAGCCGCGACCGTGAGGGAGTGGTCCAAGTTGTCCACAGTGCGCCGAGCTAGACCGCTTCCTTACGGTCGCGGCTCGTTCTATAGCGGCAGCGCCGCCATCTTGACCGCCGCCGCGATCATCAAGCCGACGAACGCGATGCGCACGTAGGTCAATGGCAGGGTGTGCGTGAGTTTCGCGCCGATCCGTGCGCCGACGATCGCGGTCGGCGCGAGCAGCGCGGCGAGCAGCAGGGCGTTCTGCCAGGCCGGGCGGCCCGTGACTTGGTTGTCGTAATGCGTGCCGAGCGTGGCGAGTTTGAGCGTCGCCCCGATCGCGGCGCTGAAGACCATGACGACCGAGGCGTTGGCGATGGCGTTTCGCAGGGGCAGCTTGACGAGGGTTTGTTGCAGGGGCACCGCGAGCGCCCCGCCGCCGATACCCATGAGCCCCGCCGCCGAGCCCATGACCACGCCGACGGTGCCGGACCGCCAGCGGTTGATGCGGGCGTTGTCGAGCGTTTCGTGCTCGCGCTGGTGCTTGGGCCTGCTCAATTTCCGGGTGTTCACGATGACCACATAGAGGAGGAAGACGGCGAGGACCCGGCCCAGCCATTGGCCGCCTTGTTCTTCGCGGAACACGGGCAGGTTGCTGGCCAGGACGCCGACGACGATGGCGGCGAGCGTGGCGGGGAGCATCCAGCGCAGGACGGTCGGGACCGGGGCCTTGGCGCGTCGGTGTCGCAGGGCAGCGGGGACGGCGACGGCGACGTTGACGGTCATGGCCGAGGCCTGGTAGAGGTGCTGGTTTTCGCCGGTGCCGAAGAGAAGCGCGAGGCCGGGGATGATGATGACGCTGCCGCCGACGCCCAGGAGCCCGCCGAGCGTGCCGGCGAGGCAGCCGATGAGCAGGATGAAGGCGAAGGTGTCGGTCTGGAAGGGGTCGGGCATGCGGGTGCGGATCGGTGCGTCTGGGGGCGTTGAAGTTTTTAGCATAGTGGTGACGGATCGGCCTCGCTTCGTGGCGGGAGGTGTGTAGAATCCTGGAAGCGTGCGCCAGCGCGAAATCGCCGGTCGGATCGGGCCGATGCCCGATGTAGGGTCAAGCGTGCCTGCCCCGTCCGCCGGCCTGATTTGCGGAGCGATATCGAGAATGTCCCAACTGCCCGACCTGTCTGCCGGCAACCTCGCCTACGTCGAGTCGCAATACGAGCGTTACCTCGCCGACCCCGCGTCCGTCGATGAGCCTTGGCGGGCGATGTTCGACCAGTGGGCGGCGCAGGTCAACGGCTCGTTGAACCGCGTCGGCCCGAGCTTTACCCCGCGGAGCATCTTCGACCCCCGCGGCGTCGCGTCGCAGGCCCCCTTGACGCCGACCGGCCAGCCGGTCCACGTCGTCACCGCGGCGCCGGTGCCGCAGTCCGGCGACGCCGCGGCGCTGCAGCACCGCGTGGACATGCTCATCCGCAACTACCGGATGCTCGGCCACAATTACGCGCACTTCAACCCGCTCAAGTCCGAGCCCTCGCCGCTGCAGGCCGAACTGACCACCGAGTACTACGGCTTCACCGACCGGGACCTCGACCTGCCGTTCGTCACGACCTCGACCGTGCCCGGCGACCGGATGCGCACGCTGCGCAGCCTGATCGACCAGCTGCACAACACCTACTGCCAGCAGATCGGCGTGCAGTTCATGCACATCGACGACCTGCCGACGCGCAAGTGGCTCCAACGCATGATGGAAGAGTCGGAGAACACGATCGAATTATCGCGCAAGGAGCAGATCCGCATCCTCACCCGGCTGACCGACGCGACGCTGTTCGAGGAGTTCATCCAGCGCAAGTTCATCGGGGCCAAGTCGTTTTCGCTCGAGGGCGGCGAGACGCTGATCCCGCTGCTGGACATGTGCTTCGAGCACGCCGGCGAGCAGGGCACGCGCGAGATCGTCATCGGCATGGCCCACCGCGGCCGGCTCAACGTGCTCGCCAACATCCTGGGCAAGAGCCCGCAGAAAATCTTCCGCGAGTTCGAAGACGTGGACCCCGAGCTCTACATGGGCGGCGGCGACGTGAAGTACCACCTGGGGTACTCCGGCGACTGGCGCACGCGCTCGGGCAAGAACATCCACCTGTCGCTGTGCTTCAACCCCTCGCACCTGGAGTACGTCAACCCCGTCGTGCTCGGACGGATGCGCGCCAAGCAGGACCGCTGCCACGCCAACTCGTCCACGCAGACACGTGGCGACCTGGGCTTCGCGCTGCTCATCCATGGCGACGCGGCGTTCGCCGGCGAAGGCGTCGTGCAGGAAACGCTCAACCTCTCGGCGCTCGAGGGCTACCACACCGGCGGGACGATCCACGTCGTCATCAACAACCAGATCGGCTTCACCACCGGGCCGCAGGACGCACGCTCGACGCAATACTGCACCGACATCGCGAAGATGCTGCAGAGCCCGATCTTCCACGTCAACGGCGAATCGCCCGAGGCCGTCGCGCAGGTCGTCAAGCTCGCGATGGCCTTCCGCCACGAGTTCAAGCGCGACGTGGTGATCGACATGTACTGCTACCGCAAGCGTGGTCACAACGAGGGCGACGAGCCGCGCTACACCCAGCCGAAGATGTATGAGAACATCGACAGCCGATCGGGCGTGCGCGAGGCGTACCTCGACCGGCTGCTGAACCTCGGCGGGGTGTCGCGCAACGACGCGGAGCGCATCGCCGAGCGCCGCACCGAGCTGTTGGAAAAAGAGCTGAGCGCCGCGCAATCCCCGGCGTACAAGCCGCGCACGGACGACCCGCGCGGGCTGTGGGCGGGGTACCACGGCGGGAAGGAAAACCTCGCCGACGACGTCGAGACCGGCGTGGACCGCGCGACGCTGCAGGCGCTGATGCACAGGCAACTCGAGTTGCCCGACGATTTCCACTTGCACCCCAAGCACAAACGCCTGATGCGCATGAAAAAGGAGCAGGCCGACGGCGAACGCGCGCTCGACTGGTCCGCCGCCGAGGCACTCGCCTTCGCGACCCTGGTCACGTCGGGCCACGGCGTCCGGCTGACCGGGCAGGACTGCCAGCGCGGCACGTTCTCGCACCGACACGCCGTGCTGCACGACGTCAAGGACGGCCACGAATACTTCCCGCTCAAGCACCTGTCGCCCGACCAGGCACCGATCGACATCTTCAACTCCCCGCTTTCCGAGGCCGGCGTCCTCGGATTCGAGTACGGCTACTCGCTGGATCGCCCGGAGATGCTGGTGATGTGGGAGGCGCAGTTTGGCGACTTCGTGAACTGCGCGCAGGTCATCATCGACCAGTTCATCGCGTCCGCGGAGGACAAGTGGAAACGGCTGTCCGGCCTGACGATGCTCCTGCCCCACGGCTTCGAGGGCCAGGGCCCCGAGCACTCGTCCGCCCGGCTGGAACGCTTCCTCACCAGCGCCGCCGAGGACAACTACCAGGTCTGCCAGCCGACCACGCCCGCGCAGATGTTCCACCTGCTGCGCCGACAGGCGATGCGCAAGTGGCGCAAGCCGCTGGTCGTGATGACACCCAAGTCGCTGCTGCGTCACCCGCTGTGCGTGTCGAGCTTCGAGGACCTGGCAACAGGCACGTACCGGCGTGTCATCGGCGACGACGCGGTCCAGGCGAAGAGGGTCGAGCGCGTCCTGCTGTGCACCGGGCGGGTGTACTTCGACCTGGTCGAACGCCGGGAGAAGATGGGACGCGACGACCTGGCGATCATCCGCCTGGAACAGCTCTACCCGCTGCCGCGGAAGATGCTTGCCGAGGCGATCGCGCCTTACAGCCCGGACGCCCCGCTGGTGTGGGTCCAGGACGAACCGCGCAACCAAGGCGCCTGGCCGTTCTTCCTCCAGCGGTTCCTGCAGGAGAAGTTCCTCGGCGACCGCGAACTCTTCGTCGCCTCGCGCAAGCACTCGGCCAGCCCCGCGACCGGGTCCAAGGCCGCGCACAAGCTCGAGCAGGAATTGCTGCTGGCCCAGGCCTTCGGCGAGACCGTCGAGGAGCCGCTGCCCACCGCGCCGATCGCCAAGTGAAAGCCCCGCCGAAGTTGATACCATCACGCTACCCACGCCCGTGAGAATACCCCGCCGCACCGACACCCCCAACGACGGCGCAGGAGCCGAGCAACGATGCCCACCGAATTGAAAGTCCCCGAGGTCGGCGAGTCCGTCACCGAAGTCGAGATCGGCCGATGGTTGGTTAAAGAAGGCGAAGCGATCAGCGTCGATCAGCCCCTGGTCGAACTGGAAACCGACAAGGTCAACCAGGAACTGCCCTCGCCCGCCGCGGGGGCCCTGGTCAAGATTTTGATGCAGCCCGGCGACACCGCCCGCGTCGGCGACGTCATCGCCCACATCGAAGAAGGCGCATCGGGCAGCGCGCCGGCAAGCACCAACGGCCAGGCAGAATCCGCGCCGCAACAAGAAGCGAAAGAAGCCGCGCCCAAGCGCAGCGAAGACGCGGACCCTGCCGCGCCAAAACCCACCGAAGCCAAGATCATGCCCGCCGCCCAGGCCCTGCTCGACCAGCACGGGCTCAAGGCCGACGACGTCAAAGCCACCGGCCCCGGGGGACGCCTCTTAAAAGAAGACGTCCTTAACCACATCGAGAACAAGGGCGGCGCGCCGAGTCAGAAACAAGCCGCCCCTGAGCGCGGCGAAGGGCCGGATCGGACCACCTCGACCCCTACCCCCCAGGCCGCCGGCGACCGCGACGAGGAAGTCGTCAAGATGACGCCCCTGCGCCGCACGATCGCCAAGGCGTTGGTCAACGCCCAGCAAACCGCGGCGCTGCTCACGACCTTCAACGAAGTGGACATGTCCGCGGTGATGGACCTGCGCAAGCAGTACCAGGACGCGTTCGTCAAGAAGCACGGCATCAAGCTCGGCTTCATGTCCTTCTTCGTAAAGGCAACGATCGAGGCGCTCAAGCAGTTCCCGGCCGTCAACGCCGAGGTCCGGGACGAGCACGTCGTGTACAAGAACTACTACGACATCGGCATCGCCATCGGCGGGGGCAAGGGCCTGGTCGTGCCGGTCCTGCGCAACGCCGAGCGCTTAGGCTTCGCGGGCGTCGAGAAGGCGATCGGCGAATACGCGGTGAAAGCCAAGGAAAACAAGCTCGCGATGAGCGACCTGACCGGCGGCACCTTCACGATCACCAACGGCGGGGTGTACGGCTCGCTGCTGTCCACGCCGATCGTCAACCCGCCTCAGTCCGGCGTGCTGGGCATGCACGGCATCGTCCGCCGACCCATCGCCGTGGGCGAGCCGGGCAAGGAGACCATCGAGGTCCGCCCGATGATGTACATCGCGTTGACGTACGACCACCGCATCGTCGACGGCCGGGAAGCGGTGACGTTCCTCAAGACGATCAAGGAATCGATCGAGGACCCGTCGCGCATGCTGATCGAGGCGTGAGCCTGCGACCTGTATACTTCTGTGACAATCGAAGCCCACGCTGTGACAGCGTGGGCTTCTTGCCTAGGACTTAACCATGCCCGAACACACCCACGACCTCCTCGTCATCGGCGCCGGCCCGGCCGGGTACGTCGCCGCCATCCGCGCCGCGCAGCTCGGCCTGAACACCGCCATCGTCGATAAGGTGAAAGAACTCGGCGGGACCTGCCTCCGCGTCGGGTGCATCCCGTCCAAGGCCCTGCTCGAGTCGTCGCATAAGTACGAAGACGCGACCAAGCACTTCAAAGACCACGGCATCGAGGTCTCCGAAGTCGAACTGAACCTCAAGGCCATGCTCAAACGCAAGGACAAGGTCGTCAAGACCCTGACCACCGGCGTCGCGGGGCTGATGAAAAAGAACAAGGTCACCGTCTACCACGGCGACGCGTCGTTCAACGAAGACAAGTCCGTCACCATCGGCGACGACACGGTCACGGCCAAGCACGTGCTCATCGCCACCGGCTCGGTGCCCGCGACAATCCCCGGCGTCAACCTCGACGACCCGCTGGTCGATACGTCCACCGACGCGCTCGAGTACACCGAGGTGCCCGGGCACCTGGCCGTCATCGGCGCGGGCGTCATCGGGCTCGAACTCGGCAGCGTCTGGCGTAGGCTTGGCGCGAAGGTCACCGTCATCGAGTACCTGGACCGCATCATGCCCGGCATGGACGACGAGCTCGCCAAGGCGGCGCACAAGGCGTTTAAATCCCAAGGCATCGCGTTCATGCTCGGCTGCGCGGTGCAGGGCGTGACATCCGGAAAAGACGGCGTGACGATCGATATCAAGGACGCGGGCCCGGTCAAGGCCGACCGCGTCTTGGTGTCGGTCGGGCGCAAACCGAACACCGAGGGGCTGGGTTTGGAGAAGATCGGCGTGACGCCGAACAAGCGCGGGCAGATCGAGGTTGATGCGCAGTTCAGGACCGGCGTCGAGGGGGTCTACGCGGTGGGCGACGTGATCCCCGGCCCGATGCTCGCGCACAAGGCCGAGGAAGAGGGCATCGCGTGTGTCGAGTCGATCGCGGCGCGCTTGTCCGGCCATGCCGGGGGCGGGCATATTGATTACAACACGATCCCGTCGATCGTGTATACGCACCCCGAGATCGCGAGCGTGGGCAAGAGCGAGGAGCAGCTCAAGGACGAGGGCATCGAGTACAAAAAGGGCGCGTTCCCGTTCCTCGCCAACGGCCGGGCGCGCGCGAACGACGACACCGAGGGCTGGGTGAAGGTCCTGGCCGACGCTGCGACGGACCGGGTGCTGGGCGTGCATATCATCGGCGACAGCGCGGGCGACCTGATCGCCGAGTGCGCGACCGCGATGGCCTTCGCCGCCAGCAGCGAAGACATCGCCCGGGCCTGCCACGCCCACCCGACACTGAGCGAAGCGGTGAAGGAAGCGGCCCTGGGCGTCTCGGGCCGAGCGATCCACATTTGAGCCGCGTCCCGTATCGGTACGCGGCCTCGTGGCCGTGTTATGTGTAATCCACTCGCGGTTCGGGGCATCGTTACCCCCTGGGGCGATATGATCCGGTCCGAGGATCGGTCCGCAGATGTAAAAGGATGGCGATGAGCTTCACACGCAGGCAAGTACTCGCAACCGGGGCGGCTTCGGCGGCGGCGATGCTCACGAGCGTCGGCACGCGGCGTGCCTTGGCGAATCCATCCTCCCCCCCCGAGGCGACGGGCCCAATGAATGACCGCTACCTGCTGTCGTGCAAGCTGACGATGATCACCAAGCAGGGCGAGGGCGGGAAAGACCTGTCGCTCGCCGACCGGCTCAGGCTGGCGAGCGCCGCGGGGTTCGACGGCGTGGACCTCGACGAGGCCGGCGGCATCAGCCCCGAGCAGGCGCGCAACGCCGTCGCCGAGTCGGGCGTGTTCGTGCACAACGCGATCAACCACGCGCACTGGCAGCAGCGCTTCACCAGCGCGGACGAGAAGGATCGCAAACAAGCGCTGGACAACCTGCTGCACTGCATCCGCGTCTCGCACGCCGCGGGCGGCAGCGGCGTCCTGATCGTCGTCGGCCGGGCGAGCGACGGGCCCGAAGCGCAGATCAACCAGCGCGCGATCGACGGCATCCGCAAGGCGATCCCGCTCGCCGCGACGCTGGGCCAGCGCATCCTCTTCGAGAACGTGTGGAACGGCATGTTCTACGACCACGACGCGGGCCCCGAGCAGTCCGCCGAGCGCTGGTGCGACTTCGTTGACGCGTTCGACAGCCCGTGGGTCGGCATGTACCACGACATCGGCAACCACTGGAAGTACGCCAACCCCGGCGACTGGATCGAGGCGTTCGGGCCGCGCGCGGTGAAGTTCGACATGAAGGGCTTTTCCCGTCAAAACAACAAGTTCACCGACATCGGCGCGGGCGACCTGCCCTGGGCCGACGTCCGCGCGGCGCTGAACAAGACCCGATTCGCCGGCTGGTTCACCGCCGAGGTCGGCGGGGGCGGGCTGGACCGGCTCAAGGCCGTGCGCCGCCAGATGGCGGAAGCACTCGGCATCGCTTGATAAACTATCCGGCCCCATGCGAACCAGGGCGTCAGGCCCGCTGAAAAAGGATGCGATCCGATGAGTGAGATCAAAGACAACCCCATCACCCGGCGGGACTTCGTCGTCAAGGGCTCGGCCTCGCTGGCCGCGGCGGCGGCGGCGGCGAACCTCGGCCTGCTCGGCTCGACCGCCTACGCCCAGGCCGGCAACAAGCCCCTGCGCCTGGGTATCGTCGGCTGCGGCGGACGCGGCACCGGCGCGGTGGGCAACTGCCTCCAGGCCGCGGAAGAGCTCGGCCTGCCGCTCAAGCTCGTCGCCCTCGCCGACATCGCTCCCGACCGCGTGGATCGCGCGTACACCGCGCTCAACGGCTCGTGGGGCGAGAAGGGCCGGGTCGATGTGCCCGAGGCCAACAAGTTCACCGGCTTCGACGGCTACAAGAAGCTCTGCGCCCACCCGGACGTCGATATCGTCGTTCAGACCACGCCGCCGGGCCTGCGCTACCTCACGCTGCGGGAAGCGGTGAAGAACGGCAAGCACAGCTTCGTCGAAAAGCCCGTCTGCGTCGACGCCGACACCTACCACCACGTCATCGAGTCGGGCGAGATGGCGAAGAATAAGGGCCTGGCCATCGTGTCCGGCACGCAGTACCGCCGGGAGAACTCGTACAAGGACGCGATCAAGCAGCTCAACGACGGCATCATCGGCGACGTCGTCGCCAGCTACCAGTACTACTGCTCCTCGACGCAGTGGCACCTGGGCGACGGCGAGGGCAACTGGGACCAGATGACCTACCAGATGCGCAACTGGCCTTACTTTGTTTGGCTGTCGGGCGACCTGATCACCGAGCAGTCGATCCACAACATCGACGCGATCAACTGGGCGGCCGGCGGCCCGCCGGTCAAGGCCTACGCCTCGGGCGGCCGCATCGCGCGGACCCAGAAAGAGTTCGGCAACATCTACGACCACTTCGACGTGCACTTCGAGTACGCCAACGGCGTGCGCAGCGCATTCATGGGACGGCATTTCAAGAACGCGACCAACAAGGTCGAGAACCGCTGGGTCGGCACCAAGGGCGAGCTCTACCTCCGCCCGAACCCCGGCCGGTCCGCATGGATCGCCAAGGGCCACGACGGCCAGCTGCTCGCCCGCAACACCGGCCGAGACAACAACAACCAGCCCTACGTCGAAGAGCACAAGGAACTGCTCGCGGGCATCGTCAACAACGCGCCGATCATGGAGATCCAGGAGGTCGCCGACTCGTCGCTGACCTGCATCCTCGGCCGGGAAGCGGCGTACACCGGCAAGGAGCTGAACTTCGCCTTCCTCGCCGGCCAGTCCAAGCTCAAGCTCCGGCCCGAAGGCATCGACGACGGCCCGAAACCGGGCGACGTCAAGCTGCCCTATCCCGACGTCCGCCGGCCGGGCACGTACACGATCGTGTGATCCGCGTGCAAAGCAAAGTAAAAAGCCCGCGCCTCCGAGCGCGGGCTTTTTTACTTGGCTGTTCGAATGGGATCAAAAATCGTCCGCCTTGCGGTACGCGTTGATGCACTTGCGTTCGCCTTCCTTGCCGCCTTCGCTGTGGCCATGCTCCATGCCGATGACGCCCTCGTAACCCTTGCGGTGGATGTGTTTGAAGACGTTCTGGTAGTTGATCTCACCGGAGTACGGTTCTTTCCGGCCGGGGTTGTCGCCGACCTGGAAGTAGGCGATCTCGTCCCACGCCTTGTCGATGTTGGGGATGAGGTTGCCCTCGGTGATCTGCTGGTGGTACAGGTCGTTGAGGATCTTGCAGCTGGGGCTGTTGACCGCCCGGCAGATCAGGTAGGCCTGCGGGATCTTCTGCAGGAACAGGCCGGGGTGGTTGGCCCACCAGTTTAGGGGTTCGAGGACCATGACCAGGCCGGTCGTTTCGCAGACCTCCGAGAGCGCGCGGAGGTTTTCGATGACGTTGGCGGTCTGGTAGTCCATCTCGAGGCGGTTGGTGACGCTGCCAGGCACGACGGTGGTCCACTGCGCGCCGCTGCGCTTGGCGACGTCGAGCATCTTGGTCATGCGGTCGGTGAGTTTGGCGCGGTGTTCCTTGTCGCTGCGCGAGGCCATGTCGGCGGAGACGGAGACGAACACGCCCATCGTCATGCCGTTGTCCTTGAGCTTCTTGCCGATCTTCTCCTGCATCTCCGGCGACTGGCGCGGCAGGCCGTTGTCCTCCCATCCACGGAAGCCCTCGTCGGCGGCGAACTGGATCTGGTCGAGGTAGTCGTTGCCGGCGTGGGCCTTGAACTGGCCGGGGCTCGGGCCGTACTTGAGCTTGAACTTCCCGCCGAGGTCCGCGGGCTTGGCGTGGTCGTCGGCGGTCGCGGCGGTGACGGCGGTGAAAGACGCGGCGGCGGCGGCCCCGGTGACGAGGAACTCTCGGCGTTTCATGGTGATCTTCCTTTGTGATGCGTTCATTGATGTGTAGCGGGCGACGCGCAGCGTCCCGCTCGAGGCATGGGTGGCCGCCACCTCCACTGCGCGCCCCGCTACACGGACGGGCGGAAGGCCCCCATGCATTACGCCGGCGCGTCTTCGGGCAGCCCTTCGACGGCTTCTTCGACGCCGACGTCGTCGCGCTTGACCTTGTCCCAGAACGCGACGGTGAAGATGACGAGGATGACCAGCGCCATGCCCGCGGGGAACAGCCAGTAGTTTTTCCATGCTGTCATGGTCTGAGCGATCAGCGTCGCGTCGATGCCTTCGGGGTAGCCCTTGCCGAACATGCCGAGCATCTGTTGGATGAAGCTCGGCGCGTCGGCACCCTCGTTCGCTTTCTTGATCGCCTCGACCAGTTCGCCGGATGGCGGCGTGCCGTAGGTCGTGCCGTCGATCGTCACGGTGTTGGGCAGCTTGTTGCCGATGAACGGGAAGTTGCCGCCGAAGGCGAGCCGGAAGCCGAAGAACATACCCAGCCCCTGGGTGAGGAAGACCAGCAGCGATTGGGCCTGGCCGCGGATGTCGGCGGGGGCTTTTTTGTCGGTGTAGATGAACCCGGTGACGAAGAAGAAGTCGTAGCAGATGCCGTGCAGCGCGACGCCGACGAGCAGCATCCACATGACCTGATCCGGCGCACCCATCGCGAAGAGCGCGTACCGCACGACCCAGCAGGCCATGCCGATCATGAGCATGAGCTTGACGCCGAGTTTTCGGAAGAAGAACGGGATCAGCAGCATGAAGATGATCTCGGACATCTGCCCGAGGGTCATCGCCGAGGCGGACTGGGTGAAACCCGCGGCCCCGAGGAAGGGCGAGGTCTGCGCGTAGTAGTAAGCGAGCGGGATGCAGATGAGGAATGAGCAGACGGCGAAGACCAGGAACGCGGGCTCTTTCAAGAGTTTGAACGCGTCGAGCATGAGCAGCGAGCCGATGTCCAGCGGCTTGTCTTTCGCAGGTGGGGGCGTGGTCGGCAGCGTGAAGACGTAGACGCCCAGCAGCAGGCTGCTCACCGCGCCGACCCAGAAGATGTTGAGCGAAGCCGACCAGCCCGCGATCCCGACGCCCAGGCCCGAGACGATCCAGCCGATCGTGCCCCAGACCCGTGCCTTGGGGAACAGTTCCTGCGGTAGGTGCGTGAACGTGATCGAGTTGCCAAGCCCCAGCGTCGGCATGTAACAGAGCATGTACGCGATCATCAGCCAGACGATCAGCCCGCCTTTGTCGGCGCCTTGCGGGGCCAGGACCGCGACGACGCACATGATCCCGCCGCCGATGAGCATCAGCACGCCGAAGACTTTCTCGGAAGCGAACAGGCGGTCGGCGATGAGCCCGAGGAACAAGGGGGCGAAGATCGCGGCGATCGGTGCGCTTTCGTAGGCCCCGCCGATGAAGTCGCCCAACCCGTTGGACCCCATCGCCAGGCCGAGCGTTGCGAACCACGACCCCCACACGAAGAACTGCAGGAACATCATCACGCTGAGCCGTGACAGCACGGCCGGCGGGGTGGGGGCGGGGTCGGTCATGGCGCGTGGCTCCGAGGGGATGCGAGAAAGGGGCGTGGCCCGAATGATCGGCGCAAATATAACCCAATCGGGGGTGGCTTGACGGGCCGGCGGGTGTCATGGCCTGTGGTTGGGCCGCAGATCATTTGTAAACGGTTCTTACGTTGGGGGGTAGAATGTGCGATAATGATTAAGGCTTAGTGTTTTGCCGGTAATTTTCGGACGCCGAGCCATCGCGTTCGGCAGCGCGGGCTAGACGCGCTTTGGCACGACTTTATGAGAGATTTTCAGGCCACCACCCCCGGCAACCCGTCCGGCCTGGCGTCGGTCCTCGCCGAGCTGACCCGGCAGATGCGCGACCGCGAGCGCACGCTCGACGAGGCGCTCGACGGCGTGTTGGCGCTCGGCTGCCGGCGGCTTGGCCTGGACGTGGGCGTGGTGGCGCGGGTGCGCGGCACGGCGTACGACGTCCGCTCGCTGTGCGCGATGTCGGGCACGGCGTTGCGCGTCGGACAGACGCTGGCGCTGGGGCAGACCTACTGCGAGAAAACACTCGCGTCCGACGAAACCTTCTCGGTCAGCCACGCGGCCCACACGCCCCTGGCCGGGCACCCCTGCTACCGGGCGTTTAACTACGAGTCTTACATCGGCACGCCGATCCGCGTGAACGGGCGGGTCTGGGGCACGCTGAGCTTTGCCAGCCGGGACGCGCTGGGCCGGGGCTTTGACCCGCAGGACCGTGACTTCGTCGAGCTGCTCGCCGCGGTGCTCGAATCGGAGATGGACCGGGACGAGTTGCAGGCGAAGATGCACGCGGCATTGGAAGAATCCGAGCACGCGCGTCGAGAGACGCAGGCCGTGCTCGACCGCCTGCCCGCGATGGTCTGGCGCAAGGACACCGAGGGCAACATCCTGCAGGCGACCGAGGCGGCGGCCCGGGCCGCGGGGGTGTTGCCCGACGACATGGCCGGCCAGCCGGCGGCGCGTTTTTACCCCGACCACGCCGACGAGATGCTGCGCGACGACCGCGAGGTGATCCGGTCGGGCAAGCCCCGGCTGGGCGTGGTGCAGAAGCTGGCCAGCGAGGATGGGCGGACGCATTATTTCCAAACCGACAAGATGCCCACGCGCAACACCGCCGACGAGATCGACGGCGTGGTCGTGGTCTCGACCGACATCACCCACCTCAAGCAGGCGGAGGACGAGCTCCGGTCGATGAACGTGCGTTTCCGTGCGTTTATGAACAACTCCCCGGCGATCAAGTGGGCCGTGGACGAGGACGGGCGTTACGTGTTCGTGAACCCCGCGTTCGAGCAGATGATGGCGGTGAAGGCCGCGGAATGCGTGGGCAAGACGCCCGAGGAGGTGCTCGAGGGGCAGACGGCCGACGCGTTCGAGGCGGTCGCGCGTCAGGCGGGCCTGCTCGACGACCAGAACGCCGAGGCCCAGACGATCCACGTCGACCTGCCGGTGCGCGACCGCATCGTCCCGTTGATGGTCACGCGGTTCACGTACACCGACGCGAAGGGCGCGGTGTATGTCGGCGGCTCGGCGGTGGACCTGACGGAAGTCGCCGCGGTGCAGCGCGAGCTGGCCCAACGCAACAAGGACCTCAAGGCGCTGCTGTACGTGATCTCGCACGACCTGCGCGAGCCGCTGCGGGCGATCCGCAACTTCTCCGGCTTGGTGGTCGAACGCGAGTACGAGTCGCTGGGCCAGTCCAGCCAGGACATGCTCAACCGCGTGATCCGCGGGGCCGAGCGGCTGGACCAGCTGTTGTCCGATGTCCTGACGCTCAGCCGGGCCCAGCGTGCCGAGCCGGCGACGGGGCTGGTGAGCAGCGGGCAGATCGTCAAGGAGGTGCTCGGCGACCTGCAGGACACGGTGGATCGCACGGGCGCGACGGTGCAGGTCGCCGCGGACCTGCCCCAGCTCAAGGTGGACGCGTTCTGGCTTCGGCAGGCGATTCACAACCTGGTTACCAACGCGCTCAAGTTCACGACCGACGACCAGACGCCGCAGCTTTGGATCCGTTCCTACGATTGCGACCCCTCGACGTCCGATGCGGGCAAGCGGGTCGGCGTGGACCGGCCGATGAAGGGGCTTGTGTTCGAAGACCGCGGCCCGGGCGTCGAGCCGCACCAGCGCGAGCGGGTGTTCGGATTGTTCCAGCGCGGCGTCGGCCGGGACGTGCCGGGGACGGGCGCGGGCCTGGCGATCGTCGCGCAGGTGGCGGAGCGATACGGGGGTCGGGTCTGGGTGGAAGATGCCCCGGAAGGGGGATCTCGCTTCATTTTGGCCTTCTATTAGTAATTTTATTACTAAGTATTGGTTATAGCGAAGGCCCAATTGTTGGGTGATAATGTGAGCGTCTGGGAGAAAGCTCACACCATGCCCAAGAATGAACCTCATATTTTGCTTGTCGATGACAGCGACGACGACATCTTCCTGGTCAGGGAAGCGTTTCGTGAATCAGGCGTTGCGCATCGCTTAGACGCGATCTCCGACGGCGAGGAAGCGCTCAGCTACCTCAAGTCCCACGCGGACGATCGGCCGGACGTCGTCCTGCTCGATATCAACATGCCGCGATTCAGCGGGTTCGACGTGCTCGAGTGGGTCCAGTCCGACCCCGAATTGCGGTCGATCCCGGTCGTCATGCTGACGACCAGCGAGCAGCCCGAGGATGTGCGTCGAGCCACCGAAGGCGGGGCCCGGGACTACTTCCGCAAGCCTGTCGAGTTCCGCCACCTGCGTGACCTGGCCTGCCGGGTGTTGGACCGCTGGGGCCCGCAGGACCCCGACCGGGTACCCCTGGCCCAGCCCGCCTGACCAGACCGCCTGACCAGCGCCGCCTGACCAGCTCGCCTGACCAGCCCTGACTGACCTTCGCCGATCGGCGCAATCCGCATGACCCGACTTTTTGTCGATCGCGCGGTATACCCCCGATCGACTAACCATCAGTTACGAGGTATGATTGGGTTGCATCCCACCGATGCGTTACCTTATCATCCCTCAACTCCTATGGTTAGTGGCATAAAGCGATGGCAGACCCAACCCCCGTTCTGATGATCGATGACAACGAGGACGACATCGTCCTGCTCCGCGAACGGCTCGCGACCCTGCCCGAAGGGCCGTACGAACTGAGTTCGGAGGTCGATGCGGAAAACGCGATCGCACGCGTCAAAGAGATCGACCCCGCCGTCGTCTTTCTCGACTACCGCCTGAGCACGACCACCGGCCTGGAAGTCATCCGCGAGATGCGTCGGCAAGGGCTGCTGCACCCGGTGATCGTCCTCACCGGCCAAGGCGACGAGTACCTCGCCGCGGAGATCACCCGCGCCGGGGCCAACGCGTACCTGGTCAAAGACGACCTCTCCACCCCGCGCCTGCCCGAGACGATCGATCGCGTGGTCAAGGAAGCCAAGGCGACTGCCCCCGACCGGGCGGAACGCGCGCAGACCCTGTCACGGCTCGATGCGCTGACCCCGCGCGAAAAAGAAGTCCTCGACGAGATCGTCAACGGCCTGACCAACAAGCAGATCGCCGCCAAGATGCACCGCTCGATCGAGACGATCAAGGTCCACCGTGCTCACATCATGTCCAAGCTGATGGCCGAGTCCACCGCGGACCTGGTCCGCCGGGTGACCAACGCCCGGGTCGGCGGGTGAGGCGGGGTCGTTCTTTTCTCGCGTGTGATCATGCAGGGCCCGCCATGGGCCCTTTTTCGTGGCACACGCGTAACGCCCGGCCGGCGAATTCTTCTTTGCTTTCTGATAACGGGTGTAATTGCGCCCGGCTGAGCGCCTATCCTATGATGTGTGGCCGCGAGTGTTGGGCGCAGTGATGGGTCGAGTGCTCGCCGACCCCACCTCGGCGAATGCGCCGACTTGAGACGCATACGGATTCAAACCCAAACATGGACCGCATGAACCGATTGACACGACACATCCCGACCCTGTTTGGCGTGGCGTTGATCGCCGGGCTCTTGCTGTTGGCCACGCTGCTGCTGACCGGCCCGGACCCGTCGGCGTCCGGCATGAGCGGCTCGGTTGCCGGCGTCATCGACGCGGGCGATCAGGACGCCGACACGTCTGACCAAGGCGAGCCGGTGGACTTCGCCCGCGAGGTGCTGCCGATCCTCTCGAACCACTGCTACCACTGTCACGGCCCGGACCAGGACTCGCCCGAGGCGAAGAAAGCCGGCTTCCGCATGGACCTTCGCGAGGAGTCGGTGGGCTTTGAGTACATCAAGCCCGGCGACGCCGAGGACAGCATGGTCATCGAGGTCATCACGAGCGACAAGCCCTCGCGTCGGATGCCGCCGGTGGACTCGGGCAAGGCGCAGCTCAAGCCCGAGCAGGTGGAGATCCTCAAGCGTTGGATCAATCAGGGTGCCGAGTACGGCACGCATTGGTCGTACGCGCCGCTGACCAGGCCCGAGCTGCCCCAACTGCCCGCGGAGGCGGATCAAGGCTGGGCGTCCAACGCGATCGACGTTTTCGTGCAGGCGAAGCTGTCGGACAACGGCCTGTCGCCGAACGCGCCCGCGGACAAGCGCCGCCTGGCACGCCGGGTGTCGCTGGACCTCATCGGTCTGCCGCCGACGCCCGAGCAGGTTGACGCGTTTGTCAACGACAGCTCACCTCGCGCGTACGAGAAGTTTGTCGATGGGCTGCTCGCGTCCGAGCGCTTCGGCGAGCACTGGGCCCGGCAGTGGTTGGACAAGGCGCGTTACGCCGACAGCCAGGGCTTCGAAAAAGACCGCCCGCGCACGATGTGGCGGTACCGCGATTGGGTCATCCAGGCGTACAACGACGACATGCCTTTCGATGTGTTTACGCGCGACCAGATCGCCGGCGACCTGGTGAACAACCCCACGCTCGACCAGCGCATTGCGACCGGTTTCCACCGCAACACGATGACCAACACCGAGGGCGGCACGGACGACGAGGAGTTCCGGTCCGCCGCGGTCATCGACCGTGTCAACACGACGATGGAAGTGTGGATGGGCATCACGATGGGCTGCGTCCAGTGCCACACCCACAAGTACGACCCGATCCTGCACACCGAGTACTTCGGGATGTACGCGTTCTTCAACCAGACCGCGGACAGCGACCGCCACAACGACGCGCCGTTCATCAAGGCACCGACGGATCGGCAGCAGGCGGAACTCGACAGGCTCGAGAAAGCGGTGGCCGACGCGAAGAAGGCCTTGTCCGACGCGGGTCAGCAGCCGTTCGTGCAGCCCAACGACGACAAGAAAAATGAGGGCGAAGACAAGGCGGCAGCGCCCAAGCCCACGCCAGAGCAGCAGCGGTTGATCGACGCGGAGAAGCGTCTGCAGCAGTTCAATAACAAGGTGCCCACCGCCCTGGTGATGCAGGACCTGCCGAAGGACAAGCAGCGCGAGACCTACCTGTTTAAGGGCGGCAGCTTCCTCGCGCCGGACAAGGAAGGCGGCATCATCGAGCCCCACACGCCCGAGGTCTTCAATCCTTTCCCCGAGGACGCGCCGCGCAACCGGCTCGGGCTCGCGCGCTGGCTGACCGCGGACGACAACCCGCTGACCGCCCGCGTCCAGGCCAACCGCGTCTGGGAGCAGATCTGGGGCATCGGCCTGGTCGATACGACCGAGGACTTCGGTTTCCAGGGCAGCTACCCGAGCAACAAGCCGCTGCTCGACTACCTCGCGTACACGTACCAGCACGACCTGAAGTGGTCTACCAAGTCGCTGATCAAGATGATCGTGATGTCCTCGGCGTACCGGCAGAGCGGCGCGGCCTCGGCGGACCGCTTGGAGATCGACCCGTTCAACCGGCTGCTGTCGCGCGGCCCGCGCCTGCGTTTGTCGGCCGAGCAGATCCGCGACCAGGCGCTGGCCGTGTCCGGCCTGCTGGTGACCGACCGCGTCGGGGGCCCGTCGGTGACGCCTTACCTGCCCAAGGGCATGCTGCCCCAGGCGTTCGACGGCTACGTGCAGAAGGAAAGCACCGGCGACGACCTGTACCGGCGGGGCGTGTACACGATGTGGCGTCGCACGGCCCACTACGCGTCCTTCGCCGCGTTCGACGCCCCGGCCCGCGACATCTGCACGACGATGCGCTCGCGCACCAACACGCCGTTGCAGGCCTTCGTTACGCTCAACGACCCGGTCTACGTCGAAGCCGCCCAGGCCCTGGGCCGACGCATTATCCAGGAAGCGGGCGACGACCTCGACGCCCGGCTCAAGCACGGCGTCCGGCTGGTCGTGATGCGTGACCCCTCGCCGACCGAACTCGAAACGCTGCGCACGGTCTACAGCGAGTCGCTAGCGCAGTACGAGAACGACCCCGAATCGGCCGAGCAACTCGCGACGATCCCGCGCGGCCCGCTGCCAGAAGGGATGGACACCGCCGACGCCGCGGCGATGACGCTGGTCGGTAACGTCCTTTTGAACCTCGACGAAGTGATCAACAAGCCGTAAGGCGGTGATAGAGATGAATCAACGTCAATCCAACCCGATCCTGCACGAAGAGCGCGTCCAAGCGATCACCCGCCGACACTTCCTCGGCCGGGCGACCAAGAGTTTCGGCGCCGCGGCCCTGGCGGGCCTGCTCAACGACGGCCTGTTCGACTCGAGCGCGCACGCCGCCCAGGACGCCGTCTTGAAGATGGGCACGCACTTCGCGCCCAAGGCCAAGCGGATCATCTACCTGCACATGGCCGGCTCCCCGCCGCACCACGAAACCTTCGACTACAAGCCGCTGCTTAACAAGCGCCACGGCGAGGTCGCGCCCGCGGACTGCTACGCCCAGCGCTCGGCGTTCGTCAAGCCCAACGCGAAGGTGCTCGGCTCGCCATACAAGTTCGAGCGCGTCGGCCAGAGCGGCGCGTGGATGAGCGAGGTCTTGCCCAACCTCAAGACCGTGGTGGACGACCTGTGCATCGTCAAATCGATGTACACCGACCAGTTCAACCACGCGCCCGCGCAGCTCAAGCTGTACACCGGGCACATGCTCCAGGGCCGTCCGTCGCTGGGTTCGTGGCTGACCTACGGCCTGGGCAGCGAGAGCCAGGACCTGCCCGCGTTCATGGTCTTCGTCTCCGGCGGGAAGAAGCCGGCGGCGGGCGGGGCGGCGTGGGGCTCGGGCTTCTTGCCCTCGGTCCACGCCGGCGTGCAGTGCCGGTCCGAGGGCGACCCGATCCTGTACGTATCCGATCCCAAGGGCGTGGACCGCGCGGCACGCAAACGCACCATCGACGCGATCAACAAGATCAATCAGGAACAGGCGCAAGAGTTCGGCGACCCCGAAACGCTCACACGCATCGAGCAGTACGAGCTGGCGTTCCGGATGCAGACCGCGGTGCCCGAGGTGATGGACATCAGCCACGAACCGGCCGAGACGCTTGAGATGTACGGCGCCAACCCCGGCGAAGAGTCGTTCGCGAACAACTGCCTGCTCGCCCGCCGGCTCAGCGAGGCGGGCGTCCGCTTCGTGCAGCTGTTCGACTGGGGCTGGGACGTTCACGGCACGAGCCCGAACGACGACTTGATGACCAAGTTCCCTCAGAAGTGCAAGGAGACCGACAAGCCCATCGCCGCGCTGATTAAGGACCTCAAGCGCCGCGGCCTGCTTGATGAGACGCTGGTGGTGTGGTCCGGCGAGTTCGGGCGCACGGTCATGAACGAAGCGCGCAACAACAAGGGCTTCCTCGGCCGGGACCACCACCCCAATTGCTTCACGATCTTCATGGCCGGCGGGGGTGTGAAGTCGGGGGCGGTGATCGGCGAGACGGACGAGTGGGGTGCGCACGTCGCGGACAACCCGATCCACGTCCACGACCTGCAGGCGTCGATCCTGCACCTGATGGGCATCGACCACAAACGCCTGACCTACCGCTTCCAGGGTCGGGACTACCGCCTGACCGACGTGCACGGGCACGTGAAGCACGAGCTGTTCGCGTAGCGTACAAAAGTAGGACAGGCATTCCTGCCTGTCAATGAATCAAACAGGGGGACAGGCATTCCTGCCTGTCATCATTGCGGCACTGCCGGTTCTACATGGTGTTGTGCCGAGCGGTGACGCTGCGACTGAGTCGCGCTTCTGGTCGCAAGCAGAGTTGAATAGTAGCCGCCGGGCAACGCCTGGGAGTCACGCATGCATCACGCCGTGTCAGCACGAGGCAAGTTTGATTCGGCTCCGCCGATTGACAGGCAGGAATGCCTGTCCTACCGCGAGAAGCGACACACACCCGCCGAATTGTCTGACTGCAGCGGCCGCTGTTAAGATGCGATTATTCACACTCGCCCCGAAGCCTTGGAGAACCCGGATGACACGCTTGCTGCTCGCCGCCTGCCTCGCCGTTGCCCCCGCCGCGTTGGCCCATACCGGCCCCGGCACCCACCACCACGACGCGCCGCCGAGTCGGGCGATCACCGAGCGCGTCGTCGTCGGCCAGGGCCTGCACCAATTCGTCACGGTCCCCGGCTGGGCCAAGGTGCCCAAGGGCGAGCACTTCGGCCCGACGCACGGCAGCGCCGCGGTCGATCGAGACGGGCACATCTACATCACCCTCAACTCGGCGAACCAGGACGGCTTCGGCATCCTGGTTTACGACAAGGAAGGCAATGTCGTCAAGCAGATCGCCAAGGGCGAGCACGGCCTGCACAGCCTGGTCTACGTCGAAGAAGACGGCAAGGGCTTCCTCTACGGCGCGCAGAACGGCCAGGCCGACAAGAAGGGCGCGGTCAAGCTCACGCTCGACGGCGAAGTCGTCATGCGACTGGGCAAGCCCGAGCAATCCCCCGCGGGCGGGTTCAACCCCACCGGCGTCGCGGTCGGGCCGGACGGCGATATCTACCTCGCCGACGGCTACGCCTCGCAGTTCATTTACCAGTTCGACAAGGACGGCAACTTCATCCGGCAGTTCGGCGGGCGCGGCAAGGAAGGCGGCAAGTTCAACACCTGCCACGGCATCAACGTGGACTACCGCGGCGAAGAACCGCGCCTGCTCATTTGCGACCGCGAGAACCGCCGGCTGCAGTACTTCACGCTCGAAGGCGAGTTCATCGAGGTCAGCACGACGGGTTTGCGTCGGCCCTGCGCGGTGGTGTTTCACGGCGAGCTCGCCGCCGTCGCCGAGCTCGCCGGCCGGGCCGTCGTCCTGGATAAAGACAATCACGTGATCAGCATCCTCGGCGACAACTACAACCCCGGCCAGCGCGCGAACTACCGCGTCAAGCCCGAGGACTGGACCGAGGGCCTGTTCAACGCCCCGCACGGCCTGGCGTTCGACAACGACGGCAACCTGATCATCACCGAATGGAACGCGAACGGGCGGTTCGCCTTCCTGCAGAAGTACGACCCCAAGGCGGGAGAAAAGGCCGCCGCGAACCACCCGCCCGCGCCCGTGCGTCCGGTCGTTGCCGCCGGCGAATAAGCCACCGCGTCATCGGTATGGATGACCCGCGAAAGTGTGAATCGCTTTTCGTGTTTGAGGCGATAACATAGATCATGATGCTCGGCGGGCCAGGACTTGTCCCCCCGGGCGTGCGGGCCTGTGGCCGGTCCGATCGGTGCGCGTAACGTCCGGGGTGGGTCTGGCGTCGCGCGTAAAACGGTAGTGTTGTCTATGCGCATGACTTGGCGACATCGCGGGAAGTTGGCCGGCCGGTGCGGGCTGGGCGCGGTGCTCGTCGGCATGGCGGGCCTGTTGGGCTGGGTGGCGGTGTCGTCCGCATACGCGGATGACGATCGCGGCGTGGGCGCGGCGGACGCGCAGCCAAAGCTCGGTGCCGCCGCCAAGCGCGACCCGGTCGCCGCCGAACTCGAAGAGCGACTCGCCGACGACATCCGGCCGCTGTTGCAGAAGTACTGCTACCAGTGCCACGCCAACGGGAAGAAGAAGGGCGGGGTCACGGTCGATGGCCCGGGGGGGATCAAGGACATCATGCTCCAGGCGGAGGACTGGCTGACGGTCGTCGAGGTGATCAACCTCGGGCTGATGCCGCCCGAGGATAAGCCCCAGCCCACGGCGCACGAGAAGCTGACGATCCAGCAGTGGGTCGAGGAGGCCGCGGACTACTACCCCGCCGACGCCGAGCCCGACCCGGGCTGGTACACGATCCACCGGCTCAACCGCAGCGAGTACCGCAACTCCTTGCGCGATCTGCTCGGCATCGACCCGGCCGAGCACGACCTGGCTGAGCACCTGCCCAGCGACGACACGGGCTACGGCTTCGACAACAACGCGGACGTGCTGTCGATGTCGCCCTTGCAGCTCGAGCAGTACCTCGACGCCGCGGAACGCGCGATCGCGCTGGCGTTCGGCACGCCCGACGAGCGCGTGCCCAGCCCGCTGCGCAACCTGGAGCGCGGCACGATCGGCGACGACCTCGACGGCGGGGGCCAGGCGATCTGGGCCAACGGCGACGTCTTCGGCGAGTTCGACTTCCCGCGCGACGGCGAGTACGAAATCACCGTCAACGCCTACGGCAGCATGGCACAACGCGTCGGCCCGCGGTTCACCGTCATGGTCGGCGACAAGGCCGCGGGCACGTTCGAGATCACCGCGGGCGAGCGCGACCCGCCGCAGGCCGTCAAGGCCGTCGCAACGGTCGAGGCGGGCAAGCGCAAGGTGACGGTCCGGTTCACCAACGACGCGGTGATCGACCGCGAAGACCGCAACCTGTTTGTGAAGTCCGTCACGGTCCGCGGGCCGTTGCCGAGCGAGGCGTCGCGCCGCGTGTACGACGAGGTCTTCTTTGTCCGGCCGACCGCCGACGACCGCGGGCGACGGCTGCCCGGGGTCGAGCCCGGGGCAAGACGAGTCACCGAGAAGCAGGCGGCGGCGAAGGTGATCGAGCGCTTCGCGACCCGCGCGTTCCGTCGGCCCTTGGAAGCCGGCGAACTCGCGACGCTCACCCGGCTGTACCTCGACGCGCGCGAGCAGGGCGACGATTACGAGTCGGCCGTGCAGCTCGCCCTGACCGCGACGCTGGTTTCCCCGCGTTTCCTGTACCGCGCGATCGGAAACCCCCGGCCGAACGACCCGGACTTCATCTATGAGCTGGACGACTACGAGCTCGCCTCGCGCCTGTCGTACTTCCTGTGGTCGAGCATGCCCGACGACCGCCTGCTCGACCTCGCACGGGCCCGCAAGCTCAACGAACCGGACGAGCTGCGTCGGCAGGTCGCCCGCATGTTGAAGGACCCCAAATCCGACGCGCTGGTCGAGAACTTCGCCGGCCAGTGGCTGCTGTTGCGCAAGCTCGACGGCCTGGAGATGGACCCCCAGCGGTACCCGCAATTCAACGACGAATTGCGCGAGGCGATGCGGACCGAGGCCGAGCTGTTCTTCGCCGACGTGTTGCGCGAGAACCGCAGCGTGCTGACGTTCCTGGACAGCGACCGGACGTACGTGAACCAAGCGCTCGCCGAGCACTACGGGATCAAGGGCGTCCGCGGCGAGGACTTCCGCCTGGTCGAGTTGCCCGTGGACTCGCCGCGTGGCGGGGTGTTGACGATGGCGGCGACGCTGACGGTGACCAGCGAGGCGACGCGCACGAGCCCGGTGAAGCGCGGCGACTACGTGCTGTCGCAGCTGATCGGCACGCCCCCGCCCCCGCCCCCGCCGGACGTCCCGCCGCTGGAGCAGGCGACGCAGAACGTCGGCGAGAACGCGACGCTGCGCGAGCAGCTCGCCGCCCATGTCGCCGACCCCAACTGCGCGGTCTGCCACAAGCGGCTCGACCCGATCGGCCTGGCGATGGAAAACTTCGACGCCATCGGCGTCTGGCGCGACCGGGAAGCGGGCAAGCCGATCGATGCGACCGGCGAATTGCCCGGCGGGGTGCGATTCGACGGGCCGGTCGAGCTCAAACAGGTCATGCTCACAAAGGGCGACTTGTTCGTTCAGAACCTCAGCGAGAAGATGCTGACCTACGCGACCGGCCGCGGCACCGAGCCGTTTGACCGGCCTACCATTCAGAAGATCACCCAATCGGTCGAAGACGACCAATACCGCATGCGATCGCTGATTGAAGCGGTCGTGCTCAGCGACGCGTTCCGCAAGGCCCGAGGCCGGGAGACCCAACCATGACCAAGCCCGCGACGGATCACAACACCCACTTCCAGATCAAATCCGGCTCGTCGTCCCTGCTCTCGCGACGCGCGGTGCTCAAAGGGATCGGCGTGACGATGGCGCTGCCGATGCTCGACGCGATGCTGCCCGGCGTCGCGACCAACTCCATCGCCCAGGCCGCTGGCGCCGCCAAGTCCGCCACGCCCACCCGCATGGCGATGATCTTCACGCCCAACGGCGTCAACTACGAGAATTGGCTGCCCCAAGGCGACGGCTCGCGCTACCGCCTCTCGCCCGCGCTCGAACCGCTCAAGGATGTGCAACGCCACATCAACGTCATGACCGGCCTGACGCTCGACAAGGCCCGGGCCAACGGCGACGGGCCCGGAGACCACGCGCGGTCCTCCGCCACCTTCCTCACCGGCCGGCAGGCGCGCAAGACCTCCGGCAACGACATCAAGATCGGTATCAGCGTCGATCAGTTCGCCGCCCAGCAGATCGGCCAGGACACGCGCCTGCCCTCGCTCGAGCTGGGCACCGAACGCGGCCGGTCCGCCGGCCGGTGCGATTCGGGCTACTCGTGCGCGTACATCTCCAACGTCGCCTGGGCCGACGAAGACACGCCGATGCCCAAGATGACCAACCCCGCGGACGTCTTCGAGCAGATGTTCGGCGACCTGGACAAGGTCCACGCCGACGCCGACCGGCAGGAACGCAACCGCCGACGCAGCAGCATCCTCGACTACGTCATGCAGGACACCCAGCGGCTCGAACGCCGGCTGGGCCACTCGGACCGCAACAAGATCGACGAGTTCCAGACCTCGATCCGCGAGATCGAGCGCCGCATCCAGCAGTCGCAGAACGGCAAAACCGTCGTCGCGCCCGACATGCCCGCGCCCGCCGGCGTGCCCGAGAAACTCTCGGAACACATCGACCTGATGTACGACCTGATGCTGCTCGCCTTCCGCATGGACATCACGCGCGTCAGCACGTTCATGGTCGGCAACGGCGGGAGCAACCGGCGGTTCGAAGAACTGGACATCCACGACGGCCACCACAGCCTCAGCCACCACCGCGGCAACGCCGAGATGGTCGCGAAGATCCGCAAGATCGACCGGTTCTACACCGAGCGCTTCGCGCGGTTCGTCCAGAAACTCTCGGAAACGCCCGAGGGCGAGGGCACGCTGCTGGACAGCAGCATGGTGCTCTACGGCAGCGGGATCTGCGACGGCAACCGCCACAACCACGAGGACCTGCCCATCGTCATGGCCGGGCGGGCCAACGGCTCGATCGACACCGGTCGGTTGATCAAGTACCGCCGCGAAACCCCGTTGTGCAACCTCTACATGTCGATGCTCGACCGCGCGGGCTGCGACGTCGGCGAGTTCGGCGACGCGACCGGCCGGCTCGACGGTCTGCGGGCGTGACCCGGCCGTGGGTCGTCCCTGAATGGGGTCGAAGTGGGTGGCCCGGATCGAGCCCGCGAGCTAGCGGAACAAATGGTGGTGGATGCAGGCGAGACGCGTCGTTCCGGCGGGTCGCCGAGACTCCACCCCGGCCACCCAGCCGGCCATCGATGCTCGACGAACCGATGGCTGACCTAGGATCCTGATGCTTCGGGGCTTTGTCGGCTTGACGCCGGGGCTTATCATGCTGTGATGATCGATCCGCGCAACGCTCTGGCTGGTTCAATCATGTCCGTGCTGCTCGTTCTCTGCCTCGCCGCGTGCGTCGGCCCGCCGGCTCGTGCGCAGCAGGTCAACTGGGCGCGCGAGGTGATCGCGGAGCGCGACCTGGACAGGAAAGAGTTTCTCGTCTGCTCGCGCGGCAACAAGGGCGTGACCGCCGAGGTCCTCGCGACGCTGATCAAGCGCGAGCGTCACGGCCCGGCGGTCGCCTCGGCGGCGGGGCAGTACTTCGAAAAGGGCGAGCTGGACGCGGATACGCCGGCCGTCCTTGCGGCGCTCGTCCAGCGGCCGGACATCGGAGCCCAGGCGATCGCTTACGCCGCGCTCAGCGCCCGGGCGCCCGAGCTCATCGTCGGCTTTTCGTCTTCCAACAGCGACGACGCGCAGCTCATCGCGGCCCGCCTGCTCGCCGTCACCGCGTTCATGCGGCACCCCGGGGACCGCGAGAAGATGCGGTTGGCCGAGAAGGTCGCGGGCAAGTCGTCCAGGCTCAACGTCAACTACCGCGAGCAGATCGTCGCGCTGCTCAAGTCCGACGATGAAGACGTGCTCGAGTACACGCTGCTCGCGGCGGGGGTCGACGGCGTCGTGTTCGCCGAGGACGCGATCGCCAAGCATGCCAGCCATCAGCACCCCCGCGTCGCGATGGCGGCACAGTTTGCGCTCGCGCGGGTCAAGGGCAAGGTCGATGCCGAGGCGATCCTTAAACAGATCAACGAAAAGCCCCGCCCGTCGCGGCGCGGGCGCGACGAGCCGTTGCCGGCGCTGACGTACGAGCCCAGGGGCACGCCGCAGACGTACGCGATCATGGCCGCGGGTGCCGCGGAGCTCACCGACGCGGCCGAGCCATTGATCGGCCTGTTGCGGGACGACGACCTGCACGTCGCGGTGGCCGCGGCGCGTGCGCTCGGCCAGATCGGCGGCGAGGGCTTGCCGGTGCGCTTGCTGCAACAGGTGGGCGACGACACGCCCTGGCCGGTGCGTCTGGCGCTGTACGACGCGGTGGGCGCGAATCCGCAGAAGGCCGCGGTCGCACTGCTGCGCGAGCGCTACACCGCCGAGGACGGCCGGCTTCGACAGGACGCGCTGTTCGCGCTCTTGTCGATCATCGCGGGGCAGGCCGAGCGCATGGATATCGCCGCCTTCGACAACTGGTGGTCTCTGAACGGCGAAGCGTTCGAAGTCGATCCCGAGGCGACGGCGGCGTGGCGGGCCGAGCACCGCGTCGGCGAGGTCGAGGTCGATCCGATCGCCGGGTTCTACGACAGCGCGGTCATCAGCGACCGCCCGGTCTTCGCGGTGGACGCGTCCAAATCGATGGCGGGCAAGCAGATCGAGTCGCTGCAGGCCGTGCTCGACAACGTCGTGCTGTCGCTGCCCGATTACGTGAAGTTCAACATCGTGGACTTCGGCGGACACGTCCGCACGCTCGCGCCCGGCGGGCTGATCCCCGCGGCCAACCGCAAGGCCGCGATGTATCAGTTCAAGCAGGAGATGACGCTCACCTTCGGCACGCGCACCTACGACGCGATCGAGCGCGCGGTCTTCATCCCCGAGATGGACACGGTGCACTTCCTCTCCGACGGCGCGCCCTACGGCAGCCACCTCAAGAGCTGGGCGAAGATCGATTACGTGACGCGCCTGCTCGGCAGGACCGCGCCGATCGCGGTCAACATGATCTACTTCCCCGAGCCGGGCAACGAAGCGAAGGCCGCCAAGTCTTCTCTCGCCCGTCAGATGCAGGCTTACGCCGAGCACCACGCGGGCAGGTTCGTGGTCAGCGTGGCGGAGTAATCGTGTCGCTGCCGCGCGTCGGCACGGGTGGTCGTTCGATCCATATCACCGGCATAGGAATCCACATGAAACGCTTTGTATTTCTCGCGTCTGCTTTGTTCTGTCTGGCTGGTGTGGGCGCGGTGCAGCCCGCACTCGCCGAGCAACGCCCGAACATCGTCTTCATTATGGCCGACGACCTGGGCTACGCCGACCTGGGCGTCACCGGCAGCGACTACTACCGCACGCCCAACCTCGACCGGTTCGCGAATGAATCGCTCGTGTTCAATGCGGCCTACGCGAACTGCGCCAACTGCGCACCGACCCGCGCCGCGCTGATGACCGGGATGTACGCCCCGCGCACCGGCGTGTACACCGTCGGCAGCAGCGAACGCGGCAAGGCGACCGATCGCGTGCTGGTCCCGACGCCGAACACCGACAAACTCGCGCTGAAGTTCGTGACGATCGCCGAGGTCCTGCGGGCCGCGGGCTACACCACCGCGCACGTGGGCAAGTGGCACCTGGGGGCGGGCGATGCCGGCGGGCCGACGTCGCAGGGTTTTGACGTCAACGTCGCGGGCAACCACGCCGGGCACCCCAAGTCGTTCTTCAGCCCGTACCGCAACGCCGACCTCGAAGACGGGCCCGGGGGCGAGTACCTGACCGACCGGCTGACACGCGAGGCGGCGGGCTTCATCGAAGAGCAGAAAGGCAAGGGCAAGCCGTTTTTCCTTTATCTGCCGCTGTACACCGTGCACACGCCGATCCAGCCGGTGAAGGAACTGGCCGACGCCGCCGAGGCCCGCGCGAAAGGCGAGCGCCACCGCCACGCGAAGTACGCCGCGATGGTCGAGGGCATGGACCTGTACGTCGGCCGGCTGCTGGACGCGATCGAAGCGCACGGCTTCGCCGACAATACGATTGTCGTCTTCACGTCCGACAATGGCGGGCACGGCGGGTACACCGACCAGCACCCGCTGCGCGGCAGCAAGGGCATGTTCTACGAGGGCGGCATCCGCGTACCGCTGTTCGTGCGCTACCCCGGCGTGACGCAAGCCGGCGCGACAAGCGACGAGCCGGTCATGCTGCTCGACTTCTTCCCGACACTCGCCGAGATCGGTGGCGCCGAGTTGCCGACGACTCAGCCGGTCGATGGTTTGTCGCTGATGCCGCTGATGAAACACCCGGGCGCGAAGCTGGACCGCGAGGCGATCTACTTCCACTTCCCCTGTTATTTGCAGGGCTACGCGGGCGGCGAGGGCGCCGAGGCGCACCGCCCGCCGTGGCGCGCGACGCCTTGCAGTGTGATCCGCGCCGGCGATTGGAAGCTGATCGAGTACTTCGAGACCGGCGCGGTCCAACTGTTCAACCTCAGGCGGGACATCGGCGAACAGCACGACCTGTCGGCGAAGCAGCCGGAGAAGGCGGCCGAGCTATTGGGCAAGTTGCGCGCCTGGCGCGGATCGGTCGACGCGCCGGTGCCGACCGAGAAGAACCCCAAGTACAAGCCGTAGCCCTCGTATGCCGATCGGTCACGCCTACTTCGTCGAGAACCGGTGCACCATCGTGTGCGTGTAGGTCTCGCCGGGACGGAGGACGGCGGTGCTCAGCTTCGGCTGGTTCGGTGAGTCGGGGAAGACCTGCGTCTCCAGGCAAAGCCCGGTGCGGTGCCGATATGGAATGCCGCCTTTGCCCCGGATCGAGCCGTCGAGGTAGTTGCCGGTGTAGAACTGGATGGCGGGCTGGTCGGTTTCGATCTGCATGACTCGGCCCGAGCCGGGGTCGTAGAGCACGGCGGCGAGGCGGAGCGCGCCCGGCTCGCCGTTGATCGCCCAGCTGTGGTCGTAGCCTTTGCCGAGCTTGAGCTGCGCGAAGTCGTTGTTGATCCGGTCGCCGACGCGACGCGGTCGGCGGAAGTCCATCGGCGTGTCGGCGACGGGCCGGACGCCCGCGTCGGGGATGCCGGTCGCGTCGGTCGGTGTGTAGCCGTCGGCGTTGAGTTGCAAGACGTGGTCGAGGACCGACTGCCGCGGGTCGCCGGTCAGGTTCCAGTAGGTGTGGTGGACGAGGTTGACGACGGTGGGCTTGGTGGTAGTCGCGGTGAAGTCGATGCGTAGCTCGTTGTCGTTGTTGAGCGTGTAGGTCACCGTGGAGGTGAGTTCGCCGGGGTATCCTTCTTCGCCATCGACGCTGACGTAGGTGAAGGTCACGCCCGCGCCGCCGTCGGATTCGAATGGCTCGGCGGACCAGCGTTTCTTGTTGAAGCCGATCTCGCCGCCGTGCAGGTGGTTCGGGCCGTTGTTGGTCGCGAGGGCGTAGGCCTTGCCGTCGAGGGTGAACCGCCCGTTGGCGATGCGGTTGCCGTATCGCCCGACGGTCGCGCCCATGTAGGCGGTGTCGCCGACCCAGCCGTCGAGGGTGTCGTAGCCGAGGGTGACGTCGGCGAGGTTGCCCGCGCGGTCGGGCGTCTCGAGCGAGACGAGCGTCGCGCCGAAGTCGGTGAGCTGGGCGGTGGTGCCTTGCTTGTTGGTGAGGGTGTAGAGCCTGGCGGTTTGGCCGTCGGCGAGGGTGCCGTAGTCAGTCGTCACGACGCGTCCTATGTTCGAGCAGGCGGGTAAGAGGGCCAGCCCCATGGCGAGGCAGGCCACGCGGGCGATGCGCGCGATGGT
>JBKAGS010000039.1:0-68078 GCA_046290505.1 Phycisphaeraceae bacterium
GGCGATGCAGTCGGTGCTGGAACAGATCACACCCAGCGACGCACAAAACTGCTTCAGGCACTGCGGCTACACGCTACGGGTGGGTTGAGAATGCTCTAGGCGGTACGCCCGGCCCACGGATTCGAGGTAACCACCCATTCGATCGAAGATGGCTTCCTTGGATTGGAAGTTGACCTTCAGTTCCCGAATACGGAGATACACATCAAACCAAGTCGGGTAACACCCTGAAGCAGGCTTCCCGTCGAGTACGCCGTACTCGCGGTAGAGCTGCATCACCACCCGGTAGATGATCGACTTGGCTCGACTCGGCAGCCCTAGATGACGGCACAGGTTTTCCGTAGCCGTCCATGCATGAGTACGAGGGTTACCTACGGGTTGGAGGGGATTAAGACATGCATCCCTCGCCCGGATAATTACAAGGTCGATGCACCGACGTTTCATGATTGGGAGCAGCCGTCTGAGTTCATTCTTGTAGAGTTCGACAGTCCATACCGACCGCAACTCCGTATAGAGCTGTGGCAACAAAAACTTCAGGTGATTCGATTTGCCTGAACCAGCCGATCCCGCCATGAGGACACAGGTCAAGAACCATTGAACCTGGGCGTATAGATAGGAAGCCATTAAAGACTCCCTTCATCTGTAGGATCGACGCTCTCCCCAAGGCAGATCCCCTGGTCTGGCAGCTTGGGCGTCTTGAACGGGATGGTCTGCGGATCAAGAAGTTGCTGAGCCTGGTGTTTGCGGACGCGAGCGACAAGCATCTCTGCGGGCCAAGAAGATTCGTTAATGAAGTCGGTCGCACAGAGCTCATCGAGCTTGCGGAAGAGCGGGCTGTCCATCAGTTCGTGCTCACGCAGGTATACACGGGCTCTGAGTAGCTCGCCCGGAAACTTCTCATTCTTGTGTTTTCTCGGCTTGTTCAACGCTCGTCCTCCTCGAACTCGACGACAAAGCCAAGGAGCTTTTTGGCTGCCGAAGCCGCGATCTGCCTGCGACGCAGAGCCCGGTACTCGTCGGTGTTGAGAATGACAGTCTTGCCGTCGATCGTTACCTCATGGCGGCAGCCACGGCACAAGCGGTCGTTGACATTGGTGCCCGGCTCGGTTGAGTCTCGCTTGACGATCAAGCCGCAGGCACACTGGCAGGTGTCGCCTTTGGCGTGTATCGATTCTCCGTCGCCGAGGAAGATCTCTTCCCTGGTATTCACCACATAGGGGGCACCGTTGTCTGCCTCCAGGACAGAACGCCCCTTGACCGGAATCTCGATCTTCTGCCCCGTCTGTAAGTCCGTGAAGACAATCGTCTCTACCTCGCCCCCCACAGGGGCGTGTTGAGGATGTTTCTTCAGAAAATTAAAGAACTTCCAGGACACGATTAACTCCAGCGATTTCAGTTGATACGAACCAGGATTAAGACAACACAGTCTTCATTAGCTCAGAGCCAGTCGTGAGTTTCACGGACGAGCACCCAGCAAAGGCGGATCGTCATATACAAGGCGGTTATGGACAGGACAATCGAACAACCGAGGATCATCGACCACGCTACGAGTCGTAACAGTTCGGGGATGAGTTTCAGCCAGAAGGCTCGGGTTTGTTTGGGCATCAGCCGCATCCTGATTTCCTTTGTTGGGCTTAGGCAGTCAATAACAGGTCAATGCAATCAAGCAGATTCCATGATCTCACAGGCTTCTATGGCTACTTCATTGAGGAAGGACATTAGGCCGCTGAAGATCTGAACGACGTCGTACTCGGGGATACCCAGTTCCTCGCTGATTTGGTCCCAGTCAAGTCCCTCATCGAAACGAAGGCTTGCGACCTGCCATTCGCGGAGCGAAAGCCATGCGGCGTGCTCTCGACACAGCCGCCATGCGGACAACGGATCAATCGAGCCGGCCCCCACCTGACCAACGGAAGCATGGCTGATCCGAATGTACTCGACGCTACTATCGATGATGCTTTGGGGGTGCGGGCTAAGAAGATCCGTGAACATTTGCGTTGCTCCTTGTGGATTGACGTACATAAACCACGGGAACAACTGTATGGAAGAGGGTTTCGTGAGCCTATAGCGTGCTGACCCGAAACCGCCCCTGTTTCTGACCTACAGGTCAGCGAAAAGCTTATTAAGGGCAACTGTTACCACTAGGTCATGAATGAAATCTTGCGGGTCAACGACAAGCGCCACGAACTTCAGCTCTGGGGCGGATACCGACCGAGCATTGACACAATCGTGAATGCAAGCACAGACCTGCGGCTGGGGCTACCGCCGCACGGACCTGGATACAGCACAGATGATCACGACGGGCTGTTTGCCTGGAGATTGACCAACCTCGCGGAACACTACCTCCTAAAACGACGCAGAGGTCGAGACTACAATCCCGATATCGCTTACGAGACCTACATTCTTAAGCCATCAGATGATCCTGATGCCGCGTTTGGGTTCCTGTTCGAGGGAGAACCGGCTGATACGGATTACCGGCTCGCCCTGCACATCGCACCAATGGCCGACCCGCACCCCGATCCGGATGAACGGTGGCGGAAACGAGAGTTTCGGTACTGCAGTGCATTCGCTAACGGACTGGCCTATGGACGTCGAATGGGTATGCACATCCCGCACAAACCGACAGGCGGGCGCCAGCGGACAAGATTCGCGGACATCCCGTTGAGCAGGCTTCTCAACACGTTGCGTGAGAACAAAGCCTTGGTCACCAATCACCTGAACAAGCAGATCAAGCACCCATACGCATGGTCGGATGGTAAGACTTACCAGTAAACGACTAAATCACGAGGCTTAACGGACACCTTCGTGCGCGAATCGACTTAGCTCTAAATGTTCGTCTTTTCGTATCCAAAGCATCGACCATTCATGGATATGGATGCGATATACTTCGTCTTCCCTGTCCCACTTAATCATCCGATTGACGAGGGACTTGCCCAACGCCTGACGAAATCGAGTCAACGCTCGCTCTGCGGCATTCTTTTCACGGCTTGAACTGTGGCACCACTCGAGTAATTGTTCGTGGTCAAAATCGAGATCCGAATATTTTTTATGCAATCGACTTAGGATCAATCCAATCAAACGGCGTTGAGCATACTGGAGATCAGTCGGTACCAGTAGCTTGTGTGACGGCCCTCCAACTTCGATCAGAGGCCCGCCTTCTCCACACTCATCTACTAGCAAGTCGTAGTAACCCGGCTCATCAAGACCGACCAGCAGGCTTCTCTGGATACGATTTAATACCTGAACTTTATTATTAAACAGACGCACCGCAAAGACTGTAGGGGTTGATTGCCTAGGAGAGTTCTCCACTGCCAGGCCACATCGCCTTTCATATTCTCTGGCAAGCCGGACCATGCTCTCAGCGTAACAATCTTGAACAATCTGCTTCTGCCAATCTTCGACCTGTCTACCATCAAGCTTCGCTGAAACGGTATTTGCGGCTCTTGCTTCTGTGACATCACGGGTGTCTTTCATGTGTAACAAGGCTTCAGCAATATCGTTGTACGAATTAATGAGAGGCATACAATCGAAATCCGCACCACCTCCCTGAGCACCGATCTTGATTATGCTCGTCGGAAGCGAAGACCAAGCTAGATCTGGATCAACGGCGGCGAGAGACTTGGCACCTGCGGCCTCCCAGTACGACTCCCAGATCACATCGAAGATTGGCTCTTCACGCGGGACGTACTTCTCAACCAATGCATGTACTTCCTCGTAAAGCAATTCCATAAGGATTTCGTCATTCATTCGACTCTCCAATCTGGTGCTCTGGCATGGCCATGGGCAGCGTAGCCGAACGCTCACGGATTCGGGTGATACGTGCTACTGGGTCTGCATAGCTCGCACCGTAAATTCCGAGCACGGCAGAGTGAATTGAAGCAAGAAAATGATACCAAAGGCGTTTCCACCCAGTTAAGCCCTCTAGTTGACCATCTTGATGCATAGATTCATAGCGTGGGAGCAGCAGAATACCGCTCACCAATGAATCGCCCTCACCCAAACAGTCGACCGCAAATTCATCAGCCTCCGTCTCATTCGCCTGAAAATCATAAAACATAAGCAGTGCCCAGTTAGGGAACAGGCCAAGGAGCGAGAACAGCCGCAAGCTCCCCTCAATGCGAGTGTGCCTTGCTGCATGGCACGCCTCATGAAGCAAGACCGCAACCAGCGGCTTGGCGGGAAGCACAGAAGCCGCAGCAGTTGATACTACGATCCGGCAGCCTTGCCGATTGAAAGCGGGCTCCGCATATATCAACGGCCTATCGTCACGGATACAGCAAACTTTGGGTGGGACTGCACCGTGCCTTGCCAGGGCCTCTGCCATCTGCCCTTGTGCATGCAGCAGCCTTGCTGGGAGCGGGCAGCGATTCCACTTGAACCCAATGAATGCGAAGAACGATGTGATACAGCGATACACCACCCAAAACACCGTAAGCAAGGGCGCCAACATCAAAATAAACATCACTATGACCGATAGCCCCCAAAGCAAACTGCCGATCCATCCCGTTGCTTCAAGGAGGATGCGGTAAAAATCGATAGCTCTTTCCAGAACCGGTAGGGGCTGCCACCCAATGTCAAGCAGATAACAGAGGCAAGAGATAGCGAGCACCGTAGACAGCCAGTTCATGATGGCCAGCGGGACAACCGCCAGGGCCAGAGCTGCTTTTTCATGCCAAGGAAGACGGTCTGCATCCGGGTACTGAAACGCCCTCCGCTTCCGCTCCGCTCGACGCGACACAACTGCTTTATGCGTTGTCACGAGCGACAGCAACCCATTAAACCACGGCAACAACGTCAACAAGAGTATGCCTGTCAAACCCCAGCTATAACGAACATACGATTCGCGTTCGGAGGATGGGAGTCGCCGGACGGTATATGTTGCGAGTTGCTCTGCTGTAATCGGATTCTTGACGATCGCATGCTCAGTGAATATCCCATCCAATATTGCACGATCCACTGTCTCGGGCTTCCCAGTAACAGCAAGTCCTAATGCTAGATAGAAGAAGACCAGCAGTATCAATGCATATGCAAAGACCCCCGTATTCATACCAGTCCAGTTCATTGTCAAATAGTAGAGCGTGTACCGCCAACGGTCCGTGAAGCGTTTGGGCAGAATAAGTGAGACAACCTGTATACCACCAACTGTGAATGCAACTATTCCCAGAATGATAGATATCCGGACCATCAACCCAACGAAGACCACCATCACAAGTAAAACAGCTAAGCGTATTAGTAAGTATGAAAATCCGCCCATCGGAGTCTGCTGTCTTGGTACGAACCCGGGGCCGTCCAGCTTCGTCAAGACCGCTACCGTTTCACGACTCGTGCTGGCCACATAAAAACCGTAGACAAGGAGACGCCATAAGCTCGTTATTGTCATGTATACACACAAGAGCATGAGGGCAATGAACAGGCCCGCCTTGTGGAACCCATATGTGTAGTTCCAGTACAGCACGCCACCCCAGAGGCCGACAGAGACCAGTGCGTAGATAAATGCCAAGGAGGTGCTCAGCATAGATGCTGAGACTTCGATATCCATGCGTGACCCGAAATCGTCGCGAGGCTTGATTCGAATCCGCGTGATGGTCTCGTTGATACGCCCCTCATCAGGCTTGAACAGCCGATACCAACCTTCGCTTTGAGGAACCTTTCTCAGCTTTTGCTCTTCGCAACGCTGATCCACTGCCTTCCAGAGGATTTCAGGTGTGGTGTCAAAGTCAAAACTGGCCATGAGGTCGTGTCACCGTTGACGAGATGGCGGATTCGAACAGGATACGCGGTAACGTCTAATCTGCCTGTCATCCCAAGAGAAGTTTGTCGAGATAAAAACCATAGGCTGAACGCTTCACGCCCAGTGACTGTGCCTCAGGATACTTGGCTTTATTGATATACAGAACGTCTCTATCCAAGGAAATCTGGATCACAACATCGCCGGGCGAGGAATAGATTGGGGTGAAGATCGAAGCTCTTTGACTGAGTTGTACATCTCCAGAATCACACCACACAGCAACTGGAGAAACGGAGCAGACGGGCGGCGTCTGATCGTCATACTGGCGGGCTTGTGGATAAAAATGGATTTGTACGTCGGCCTTGGGAGTCTCGGTCTTAAGCGGCCACGTAACATCGAATAGCCGATAGACATACGACCCTTCCCCGATACGTGTAAAACCCATGTGCTGCAGAACGGGATGGATGTGATCGGCGCACACTCAAGAAGTAGTTGAAAATCGTTATCCTTCTCACACCGTGCGAGAGCATATTCAACCAGTTGACGAGCGATACCTTGGCCCCGGAACTGACTTTGGACTTGTAGGATGCTCGATACACTCAAGCCTGCCGTTAGAAACCCCCTCGGTACCGTGTCGCCCTTTGGGATAAACACTACAACATCCTGATCCTCGTACTGGTTAGAGATCACCTCCCAGTTACACAGGAAGTTGCCCTGAACGCCCATCCTCTCTTCTTCTTGAAGCCACCGATGAATCTGCTTGATGTCATCAGGCGTAGCGGTCCGGATCGTTGTAGTGGCCATTGCATTCGCCCCAAACATCGAATACCGTCCGACTGAAGGCTGGATGCTATTCCAGCGAAATCAGACAGCCCTTGACGCTGATGATACCTCACGGCGAAGCTCTTCAGTGAGACACGTGCGTCCACAGAACATGCGGTCATCTTCGAGATCAACAAACCCGCGTGGTCCGACCACGCCTTGCGTCATTTTTATCACATTCATGCCTAGTCTCAACGATTTCCCACAGATGTGGCAACGCGTTGGTAGAGCATCGATTTCTTGGCCTCTATTCATATCACTGGCCTCTACGTGAATCTTCAAGTGCATTGAACCGATCAATTCCCCGTAGACGACTCAGTATGCTCCATATCAATTTAGTGCCCACTCATCTGCTGTCTCACCTTTATGAACACGAAAACACCCCTTAGTAGTAGTGACAATGACTGTCACCATCATGGTACGACTGCGGGGTAGTAAATCAGTTCAAAGCATTTCTATCTTCACTCGACCAACATCAATATGAAAGACCAATCGACTTTACGTGGATATCAGTACGTACGCCGTAGCGTGCGTCGACAACGTTTGATGGGCCTGCTCAACCAGCCCATGACACCGGCTCAACTCGCCCAGCAAGCAGCAATGAGTACGAAGACAGCCTGCAAAGTCGTCGCCGAGCTTCGTGAACACGGCCTGATCCGATGCTTGACGCCCAGCATTCAGCGGGGGCGTCCATATATACGGACAAAACTCGGAGATTCGGTGTGGTCTCAGATTGTTTGCAAGGCCACTGCAAAGCAAGTATCGCTCAAACTCCCGGCCAAAGACCATGATGCCTACTCACGAGTATGCCACCGGCATCGTTCAACTGTTGTGCGTGGCCTGGGCGTCCCTCGCCGAGCCTCGCAGATCAAGCAGTGGATTCGCTCAAACCTTCCGGGGGCCAAGATCAGTGTGAACAATGTGCGGGACGTGCTGGGGAAGCTCTGCGGCCTAGGTATTGTTCATCGTGTCAATGACCGTGATGAGCATTACCCAGTCTATGCACTAACCGAACGCGGGCAGCGATTTCGTGACCTGCTCGATCAGGCGTTGAGCAATCCCGATCCACATAGCTCAGTAGCACCGGGTATTCATGATGGGCCACCACGACCCGCAGTCGTCACTTCCGGGGGTGGTCATGAATGAAAGCAATGACCATTCAAGAGAACAGCATTACTCAGGTCGACGCGATCGAAGGCCTGAAACAGCTTCCCGACAACTCAGTAGACCTGATCGTCACCGATCCTCCGTACAACATTGCCAGCAAGTCCAAGATCATCACGTTGCAAGGCAAGCTACAAACAACAGACGAAGCCTTTGGAGAGTGGGACACCTACCACCCCTTCGACTTCGACAACCTCATCCGGCAATTGATCTCTGAGGCGTATCGTGTCCTCAAGCCGGGGGCTGGCTTCTACATGTTTACCGCAAGGGAGAGCAACGCCAGATTCATTGAGATGGTGGTTAAGCGGGGCTTCACGTATCGCAATGTGATCGCGATGACTAAAAGCCCGTCACCATCGATCTACAAGAACCACTGGCGGTCGGGCTTTGACCTGTGTCTGTACGCGACAAAGGGTAAATCTAGAACCCGCGTCTTCAACTTCCTGACGCAGGCTGAGATGTCGAACGTTCAGTCGTATTCTCCACGGAACAAGGTCTCAAAGCATCCGACTGAGAAACCCCTTGAATTGATCGAGCGGATCATCCGTGTCTCTTCAAACCCCGGCGACTTAGTGGTTGATCCATTCCTGGGAAGCGGTACGACTGCTGTCGCGGCGAAGAAGCTAGGCCGAAAGTATCTCGGCTTCGAGTTACACGGCCCGTACCTGAAGATCATCCGGGATCGACTCAAGAAGACAGAGCCAGAGAAACGCGAAGATTCTCAAGAATCCGAAGCAGAAAACGCTCAAGGTGGCTCAACATGATGCATGTCAAGGTATTGCCCGATCCCCCTCGGGCAACCCGCATGCCCCAAGACGACACAATCGTCTCGATCGAACGCCAAGCCCTGCGTGTTGCCCAACGCTACAGCGAGCGATCTGTTCAAGAAGGCGAACGGGATGATGTTGCTGCGGGGATTGAGCTAGAAATCATGCTGGTCCTCGGTCACATCGATCGCATCAGGCAAAGCCATGCCAAAACCATGCACCGTCTCCTTGAACTCGAAGCCCAGACCAACACCAAGCGGATGAACCTGCGCCCCTGGGGCTACCTGTCCGGCAGCGAGAACACCCCGGCACATCACCGTCTGGATGACCGCGTGTTCAAGCTGGACATGGAACGGTTGCGGCTAACCTCTACACTCGATGACAAACTGCGTCCGCAGCACGACCGCCTGCAACAACTCCTTATTAAACACGCGGTGCTCAATCTCTGATGACAGCAGATCATGCTGCCGGCAGTGGGGTAAGAATTGATTCATTGCTGAGGAAGCTGCGTCCACTCATGCCGGAGCGTGTTGAACGCTGGTCCAAATATCGTGAGCATGTCGGCCCCGACCTACGTGCCATGCTCGACCGTCAGATCACAGCCACCTACCGGCAACTCGTCCAGCGGCATAAGCTCCCATTGCTGAGCCTGCCCACATCGGGAACCACGGGTCCGATCAAGCTGGGACGTATCGAGTACGCAGGGCAACGACACACCTTCGGGCTCCGTGAATCCGACCTGCTCCGCCATACCGCCGTGTTCGGAGCGTCGGGTGCCGGTAAGACACACACGGTGCTGCACCTGATTCAGCAAGTCGCCGCCAGGGGCACCCCTGTCTTGTTCTTCGATTGGAAGCGGACCGGGCGTCGGTTGATCCAAAGCGATCGTGCTACTGGCCACACGGTCTACACGGCCGGGCGGGGCGTCCTGCCGCTCCCATTCAATCCGTTTCTGCCGCCCCCGGAAGTGGAGCCATACATCCATGCTCAGCACACTGTTGATCTCTTAGCCGAGGCATTTACGCTGGGTGATGGGGCAAGGTCTCTGCTCCAACGTGTCATTACCGATCAGCTTGAATCAGATCCGAACAGGTGTACCGCTGAGGCTCTAGTCGCACGAGTGCGGGATATGGCAAGCAACTCGCGTTCCAGGCAGTGGGCGGTGACCGCAGAGCGTGTTCTGAATGAACTGAGGTTCATCCGGACCACCCAATCGTCCGCTGCAGATCAGAAGAAATTGATGGATCGGTTGTCGCACCAGACTTCTTCCGGGGGCGGAGGGATTACGTTTATTGAGTTGGATGCGTTGTCGCTTCCGGGGCGTGCGTTCATGGCCAACGCGTTGACCGCCTGGCTGTATCGTTCCCGGCTCACGGGACAGCAACGCGACAGTCTTGATCTGTTGGTTGTGTTCGAGGAGGCCCACCACCTGTTGAATCAGCGGGAGACGACCCGGCCCTCCCAACTCGAAACCATCCTGCGTCTGGTCCGTGAGACCGGTATCGGCGTGATGCTGGTCGATCAGACCCCGAGCCGGATCAGCGGCGTCGCATTGGCGAATACTTTTACGACCATCTGCCTGAACATCAAGCACCCCAGCGATGTTCACCGTGCGGCATCTGTGCTTGGATTGCCCCCGGAAGATCGGGAGGTTCTGTTACGACTTCCTGTTGGGTGTGGGGTGGTGCGATTGGCCGAGCGATGGGACCGGCCTTTTCTTGTTCAGGTGCCACCAATTGAACTAGCCTCTACATCGCTTGGTGATGATGCCCTGACTCGACTCCTCCGAGAAACTCGAGAATCCCGCCGGAAGTGGCGGGGTCCACCCGCCTATTCGCCACACGCCGCGAGACTTCCGGGAGTATCGCAGGTATCAGTGCTGGATAGGACGTTATCTGACCGGTCACTCGCGTTGCTTCGTGACATCCTGTTGTATCCAGACGACGGTGTGAAGCGGAGGTACCTCCGTCTGGGCCTGACCATCGGTGCCGGTCATCGCGTGAAGTGTGCCCTGATCAAGTCGGGCTACCTGGAGCAGGCCACGGTCCCGTTTGAGCACACGCATAAAGCCGTCTTGGGTTTAACGAAGAAGGCCCGTGATGAGCTGGGTGTCGATGACACGAGTGATGCCATTGGCCACACCTCGGTCCCACATCGCTACTGGCAACGATGGTGGGCACGACATCTTGAATCGCTCGGCTACAAGACATCGTTAGAAGCACCACGTTCATCAAGTGCAGCGGAAACATCCGGATTAACTTCCGGGGAATCTTCCGGGGGTGGCAGATTTGATGTGCTGGCCAAGCGTGATGGAGCATCGCTTGCGGTCGAGGTCGAGACCGGCAAGTCTGATGTGGAATCAAATATTAGGCGTGGGCTTCGTGCCAACATCAATCGTATGCTTGTGGTTGCCACCGATGAAGCCGCGATGACGAAGCTCGAAACCCGCCTGGCCAAGTCCGGCCTGCTCATCCGGGGCCGGGTCGATCTCGTCCTCAGAGACCGCGTGCCCGAGTGGATCTAACGCACAGGGGGCGGCATCGAAACATCTCAGATTTATCTTCAAAATCCAGGAAAAGGACTGGATTGATGCCGCGATCTATGGCTTATGTGTCACCAGTTGGCCCGGCGTTCGGGTCGGCAAACACAACCCCCTAGCCATAGGAGCAACATCATGGCACCCGGAAGCACCCCCACCCCCAGAAGTAAAGCAACGACAACCTCGAAGGCAACCGTAGCCGAGACCGACAAGCCCAGGCGGGCACGCAAGCGGGTCAAGGCAGGTCAAGGCGTAAAAGCCGAGCAAGCGTCTACAACTACCAAGCCAGCGAAGAAGGCGACGACGAAGAAGAAGGCAACGCCTGTGAAGAAGAAAGCGACGCCAGTCAAGAAGAAAGTCGCCGTGAAGAAGAAGCCCACGACCCAATCATCGAAGTCAGAGAAGAAGTCGCCGAAGGGATGCCTCGAAGCGGCCATCACCGTCCTTGGAAAATCCAAGAAGCCGATGGGCTGCAAAACCCTGATGGACGCGATCCTCGAACAGAAGCTCTGGTCAACGCAGGGAGCAACCCCGCATCAGACCCTGTCCTCCGCCATCCAGCGGGAGATCACCAAGAAGGGCAAGGCCTCGCGGTTCGTCAAAGTGGAACGTGGCCTGTTCACCATCAACAAAGCAGCGGCCACCCCCGGAAAGGCGTCGTGAGGGTGCGGCGTTCGTCCCGAGGTCGGAAGTTCAGTTACGCGGTCGTCGGCAGTGTGCTTGAGCAATCCGTTGTGTTCCCCGATGGGCATCGCTACACCCACCGCTGCAAGCAGGAGTCGTTTGAGGCGATTGCTCACGCGGTCGAAGAATCCGGCTCGGATGGGTTCTCGCTGGAGCAGCTCGCAGAGCAGGAAGACCTGCCCTCATCACAGGCCGATGTCGCCCTGGCTTTCCTGAAGGAACGCGGCTGCGTTGAGGTACGAGGCAGGCGTTGCTACCCCGCCCCGAGCTACAACTTCGAGGACGCGATGGTCGAGTTCCACTGGCTGGAGCATCAGCAAGCCTGAACACCCCAATCACCCCGACTCCCCACCACCCTCGCTGCAAGGCGAGGGTTTTCCACTCAGATGGGCAACCAAGTCATCAGCCCGCTTACATCGGAACCTATTTAAGTAAGCGTCACGCATGACAGGCCTAACGGCCTGAATGAATGCCAGATATTTCAACCGACATCCCTGCGAGGGGGGTAGTCCGGGATCTAGTGCCACCCGTGGCGTTGAACCCGTACTAACCCCCTTTGCGGCTTGGAGGGGGCGTACACGTCAGGTCAATACTTAAAGGTGAGACCATGACACAAACCATCGCAATGCGACCACGCCAACGCCGATACACCAATGCCCTGAGCAAACTACTGGCTGATCCCAGCACCGGGTCAATCAACCGTGAACTCTTCAAGCAGTTCTTTGAGCACCAGGAATACAAGCTCAAACGACTCAACGGCCTGCAAGAACTCGATGAGCCTTGCTACATCACGCTCTACTGCTACATCGTCCGTTTCCGCAATGTTCTGAGATGGTTTGATTATAGACCCCTGACAGAGATCACCCAGGCCGACATCAAGCGGGTCTATGATGATTTGGAAGACGGCAAGATTCGGAACCCGAAGGGTAAGCCATATGCTTCACGCTCTGACTACTACCACAAAGTATTCAAGGGTCAGCTTTTCAAGCTCGCGGGCAAAGATCAGCTAGCACGCAATGTGATTGAGTTTTCCAAACCGCATCGCAAGGCGGTACGGTTCATCCGCGAACAGGACTTCCGTCGCCTCGCCCGGCGCGTTAGAACACCTCGCAACCAACTACTCATGTGGCTGGCTTGGGACTACGGCGAGAACATCAACGCTCACCTCCAGCTTCGGGCAAAGGATTTCCACCGCCAGATCGATCCGGAGACCGGCGAGCCCGAGTACCGCATCAACTACCGGCCCGAAATCTTAAAACGCTCACGACGCCCACGATCAGAACTTTCTAACTACCCCGAGACCGTGGACCTGCTCGATGAGGTCTTGCCCACCATCCTTCCCGGGGAGCCGATCTTCACCTTCGGCTACCGCTACGCCAAAAAGATCATGGACGGGGCCGCGAAACGGTCTGGCGTCGTTTGCGAACCCACCGGGGATCGAGTGACGTGGAAAGACCTTCGCTCGGGCATGGCCTGCGACCTGCTCAGCAAGGGCTGGACCCGCGACGAGGTGAACGCCCGACTCGGCCACGCCCCGAGCAGCGACGAGATCGACAAATACATCAACTTCCTGGCCATCGACCAAAGGAGGCCAAAACGAAAGGTCGGTGAATACCTTGCACAACAGCGTGAGAAGGGACGCCAGCTCATTCGACATGACGCCCATGAAACGATTAGCGAGACCACAATGATGCCAGACCAGCTCGCCTTGCTCAAACAACAACTCATGGCTGAGATCCGAGCCGAGATGCTCGCCAAGAATGAAAGTCAAGCCGCCTGACGACTCACTTCTGCGACAAGCCATACGATAAAATGGCGGGATGGATCGGGATCAGCAAACATCCGGGTGGAAATGGTTTGTCGAGCATGAAGCCTATACGCTCGCCCTCATCACGTTGGCGGCGTATTTGGTCTTCACTGGGTCGAACGTTGCGTACCTCGGGGCCTTGGGCGTACCCAGTGGCGGGTTGATCTCGCTGCCGAGTTATGTTTGGGCACTGCCTCAGTTCGGCTTGCTGGCCGTGTGCTTGTTCTTGATGATCCAGCTCTTCATATGGCGTATGAAGCTGTATGACTGGCAGGAATGGATCGGCGGCAAGACAGCCATTATTGCCTTTGCAGTGATTGGCGTGTTTGTCATCGGTCAGCCCTCCATGCTTCGGGGCTGGGGGCTTGGCCCAAGCTGGGTCAAGGTAATGACGCTGCTATTTCTGCTCGCGTTGCTGGCAAGATTCTTCGTTGTGGTCAATAAGCGGAGATTCGCCCCTTTGACCTACGTCTTGTTGATGCTGACCTTCTGGTTCTTCGGGGCCTCGTTCGGGCATGAAGCAGCAACCACGCAGACAAGCTGGCGTGTGGTTGAAGTCGAAGGCGACGACACGAACTACGTGGTCCTAAATGTGCGTGGCGATCAGTTAATCGTCGCTCCACTCACTGACCCCGAACATGGCATGTACGAACGCCGATTCATACACCTCGACCCAACTTCCGAGGGAGTCAGTGAATCCGTCCAAGCCATCGGCCCGATCACGGCAAAGGATTGACCATCGCTAATCGTTGGGGTGAGTCCCTGGCCGGAAGGGTTCACGGCCTTTATCGAGTAGCTCGATACACAGATCACCCTGTCCCGCTCCATAGACACTCAGCACACCTTCGCGTTCTTGTTCGATGCAATCTTTGTAAACAGCTTCAAGGTAGGTCCGCTCTGATTGATTCATGCCTTGGGTAGTACAGCCAGCCTTTAAGAAGCTATCCACCATCGGAATTGTTGCACCTGCTTTATAAACCTGCTTCCCAAGCGATCCAGGCATGGGATACCGAACAGGATTAGAGATCAAGCTTTCGATCCTTGATCAGCTTTCAGAACGCCCTTACGTCCTGAACGAGTTAGAGCGAAAGATTGACACCAATGGGCAGGTGCTCCGCCGACACCTCGACGAGTTGGTCCAACTCGGCCTCATTCGCCTGAAGCAGCACTCGAACCACGCCTGCAATGGCCAACGCTACACAACCGCAGAACTCTTGCCAAAGCTGCCCCAGCAAAGCTACGAAGGCATCCTCCGCCAGAACCAGAGCCTGGAAGATGAACTAGACCAAGTCCAACATCAGGATCAAAGTCGGTCGAGGACAGCCAAATGAAGTGGACCGCCAAGCAGGTCGATCAACTGATCCTTGAAATGGCATCCCAGGCAAAGGCCGCATCATGGGGGGATCGCCACGCGGTTGACCGTGCCCATATCCTCCGCCAGATTATGAAGCACTACGGCTGGGTGCGGCGTGATCAGCACCCGCCTGAAGTTTGCGACGCGGCGGTCGCAATCGCGTTCCATGCCCCCGGTATGAATGGGCCGCTCCTGCGGCTTCAGGTGTTGGGCTGCTTGTTTGCGGATTCCCATCACGCGGCGGCTCTGTACCACGAGGAGCAATCTCAGCCACGACGCCGTTTCTTCAGATTACCTCGCATCCGGAAGGCTACAGACGCGCGAATTAAGGGACCACCGGCGGCGCGGATTACGAGAGAGCACTTCGCGCGCATGCTTGATGAGACCCTCGCAGACTTCAAAGCCGCGACGGTGTTTGGCACAACACGCCCCCGATTCAAGGACGGCAAGCTTCACTACGCAGAGCTTTGCTGCCCGAATGATCTGCTCTGGCTGCGGTGTTCGCTCGGCACCTCCGAGCCGGACTCCACGGTTCAACCCTTATGAAAACGATGGCCCTCTCAGCGGTATGGAACCAATCTATGTGCATTCAAGCCAATACCAGCAAGATGACAATGACCCCTCTATCGTCAATGCCTACACCCTGACGTTGAGCCAGACGCTCCTGCCCGACCGGGCGGATGAGATCGCCTCGGTGGTTGCCCGCTCACCACTCGACCGCTTAGAGCATGCATTTCACTTTGACAACGGAGACGAATATCTGGCATGGACGGTTGCGACGGACGCCCAACGAAAAGCCACGCACTTAGGCTATAACCCTATCGAAGCGGGTATCGAGGCCTTTGTCATCGGGCCTGCCTCCCAAGCATACGGACGGCTCGATGACTACTTCGCCAGCCAGCCACCGATGACGGATTCCCGTTTGGTGGTCTACAAGCAGAACCTCAAGGCCGGATCAACCGACATCACGGAGCATCTCGGCCCCAAGCATCAGGATCGATTCGTTGGCGGTGCATCGCTCGAACAGTCGGCTCAATCCGCAGGACGTGCCTTGCTCAGCGATCTCGTGAAAGCCTACGAGAAGCAACAGCCGCACACCGCACTCGAAGAAACCCATCACCCCTTCGCCCACTCTTACGGATTCCGCCAACGCGGGCACCCCAAAAGCTCATCTCAGATTCGAACAGGCCTCGGGACGCTCGAACTCGACCAGCTCGCCAAGGTCAAGCTCCCTGCTGACTATGCTCGGGACGACTTCTACCAGGACGCCAAAGCCGTGAAACTCATGACAGAGGACCTCTCCACCAAGGCCTTCGCGGAGGCTCAAAGGCAGGACTACGACAATGCATCACAGGCCTACTGCTTCGCAGCAGAACTCCAGTCCCTCTATCGGCATCTCTGCCACGGCCGGCACGCCGAGGCGTTGCGAGCCATGAATACGATCTCGCCCTACATACTCGATGACCTACCACATCGGCTATATGAGCATCTGGAAACCCAGACCAAATCATCCGTGGAGACATCCTGGGACAAGGGCTTGGAATCTATCGTCACGCCCGCTCAGCCCATATCGCCACTGGCTCGCCCTGATCTGCGTTACCGACGTGTCGATCTCGAAGGGCTGCCCAAGCACTACGCCACCATGAAACGCTTGCAAGTTGACGCCCCGATTACCGTCCGCGTCCACACCCCCGACATCAGCAGGTCCATGCGAGTTCAGGGAGGCGTCGATGCACGGGACCAGCAGTACGGCGCGGCGTGCTGGGTGTACGACCACATCGCCGCGGCTGACGCCGATGGGCAACTGATCAACGAATACTACGACGCGATCATTCGGCTTGCGGATTGAAGCTTTAAACCCCCATTACCCTTGCTGGTTAGCCTTCAACTATAATCTGCGAACCACCAGATGGGTGTAAATGTGGTCCCGTGCTGCCTCACTTTCAAGTCGATTATCCCCTAGTAAACGCCTCATTCCTTTGAGTCATTCCGGATGACGGACGCAAACAAGCATCCCGAGCAAGTCGCACGCGACAAGATCGACAAGCTCCTCAAGGGGGCGTCGTGGGAGTTGCAGTCCAAGGACCAGATGAGCGTCTTCGCAGCCCCTGGCGTCGCTGTACGCGAGATGCAAACCACCGAGGGTCCGGCGGACTACATCCTGTTCGCCGATAGCACGCCCGCCGGCATCGTCGAGGCGAAGAAAGAGGACGAAGGCGTCCGCCTCACCACGGTTGAAGAGCAAACCAACAAGTACCGCACCAGCCCGATTAAGCTCCTTGACAACGACGCCTCCCTCCGCTTCGGCTACGAGTCCACCGGTACGCTCACCCGCTTCACCGACTACGCAGACCCCAAGCCGCGCTCCCGCCCGGTCTTCTCCTTCCACAAGCCCGAAACCATCAAGAGGTGGCTCAGCGAAGAGAAAACCTTCCGCGCCCGCCTGCACGACATCCCCGAGCTTGCGCCCGACGGTCTCCGCAAGTGTCAGCTTCACGCGATCAACAAGCTCGAAGCATCCTTCCGCGAAGCCAAACCCCGCGCTCTGGTCCAGATGGCCACCGGTGCCGGAAAAACCTTCACCGCCATCACCTCGATCTACCGTCTGCTCAAGTTCGCCAAGGCCAAGCGGATCCTTTTCCTCGTCGATACCCGCAACCTGGGCGAGCAGGCCGAGCAGGAGTTCATGGCCTACCAGCCGCTCGACGATAACCGCAAGTTCACCGACCTCTACAAGGTCCAGCGGCTGACCTCACGCTTCATCGCCCCCGACGCCAACGTCTGTATCTCCACCATCCAGCGGATGTACTCGATCCTTAAGGGCGAAGAACTCGACCAGGCCGACGAAGAAACCAACCCGGCCGAGCGATCTTCCGCCCTCGACAAGAAGCCGATCCCGGTGGTCTACAACCCCGACATCCCGATCGAGATGTTCGACGTCGTGATCATCGACGAGTGCCACCGCTCGATCTACAACCTCTGGAAGCAGGTCCTCGAATACTTCGACGCCTTCCAGGTCGGCCTCACCGCCACGCCCGACAACCGCACCTTCGGCTACTTCCATCAGAATGTCGTATCCGAATACACCTACGAGCAGTCGGTTGCCGACGGCGTCAACGTCGGCTTCGACATCTACCGAATCGAGACCGAGATCACCGCCAACGGCGGCGTCATCAAAAAGGACGAGGGCTACATCGAGGTCCGCAACAAACTGTCCCGCAAACAACGCTGGCAACAGACCGACGAGGACAAGCCCTATACCGCCAAGCAACTGGACCGAGATGTCGTCAACGAATCCCAGATCCGAACGATCATCAAGACCTTCAAAGATCGGCTGCCCACGCTCTTCCCCGGCCGCATTGATAATGACGGCACCCCCGAAATCCCCAAGACCCTGATCTTCGCCAAGGACGACTCCCACGCCGACGATATCATCAAGATCGTCCGCCAGGAGTTTGGCGAGTCCAACGACTTCTGTAAGAAGGTCACCTACAAAGCCACTGACGACCCGAAAGAAACGCTCTCCTCAATGCGCAACAGCTATAACCCGCGCATCGCCGTCACCGTAGACATGATCGCCACCGGCACGGACGTCAAACCGCTCGAATGCCTCATCTTCATGCGTGACGTCCGCAGCAAGAACTACTTCGAGCAAATGAAAGGCCGCGGCTGCCGATCCCTCAAAGCCGATGACCTTAAGAAGGTCTCCCCATCGGCCCATCTCGGCAAGTCCGGGTTCATCATCGTCGATGCCGTTGGTGTCACCCAATCCGTCAAGACCGACTCCCGCCCGCTCGAACGTAAGCGCACCGTACCCTTCAAAGACCTGCTCGATGCTATCGCCGTCGGCAAGCTTGACGAGGACACCTTCTCCTCCGCCGCCGGCAGGCTCACCCGCCTCAACGCGCAGATCACCGAGAAGCAGCAGGATCAGTTCGCCCAGCTCACCGGCGGCAAGCCCATCACCCAGATCGCCAGCGACCTGCTCGCCGCTCACAACCCCGACGTCATCGAAGACACTGCGAAGGCAGACAACAACCTGCCCGACGACGCCGAGCCCACCGAAGAGCAGAAAGAAGCCGCTCAGAAAAAGCTCGCCATCGCCGCAGCCAAAGCACTGACGCCAAAGGTACGCGAGTTCCTTGTTGGCGCACGTAAATCTCTGGACCAGATCATCGACACCCAGAACCTAGACCAGGTCACCGCCGCCGAGTGGGATAAACAGGCCGTCGCGAATGCCGAGCAGGTCATTAGTGACTTCAAGGATTGGCTCGACCAGAACAAGGATGAGATCACCGCGCTCCAGATCTTCTATGACCAGCCCTACCGCCTCCGCGAGCTGACGCTGGATATGGTCCGGGCGGTGCTCGACAAACTGCTCGCCGACAAGCCCGCCCTCGCCCCGGTTCGTATCTGGGACGCTTACCGCCAGTTCGAAGAGAATCCCCCGGCCGCACCGATGCAGCAACTGGTCGCCCTCGTCTCCCTCCTCCGCCGGGTCGTCGGACTGGACGAGCAACTGACCAACTTCGACGCCCTGGTCCGCCAGCGCTTCCAAGACTGGGTCTTCAAACAACACGCCGGCGACGCCCCCAAGTTCACCGAAGAGCAGATGCAGTGGCTACAGATGATCCGCGACCACATCGCCACCAGCTTCCACGTTTGCCGGGAAGACCTGGAACTGTCTCCATTCAACTCCCACGGCGGGCTCGGCAAGTTCTACGAGCTCTTCGGCCAAGACTACGAACGCATCCTCACCGACCTGAATGAAAGGTTGGTGGCTTAGTGGATGAAGATCTGCCAAAAGACTGGATCGAGGTGCCACTTGAAGAATTGCTGCACCCACTAGACGACGGACGCATACTCCATCATGGCTGGAGCCCAAGATGCGAGAAGTTTCCCTCACCCAAACCGGAAGAATGGGGCGTCCTAAAAACTACGGCCATACAGGACGGCCAGTTCCTGCCCGAGCACAACAAGCGATTACCCGACAAGCTAGATCCTCGTGAACACCTCGAAGTTCAACAAGGTGACATTCTCTTAACTTGCGCCGGCCCACGCCACCGATGCGGTGTGCCTTGCCTAGTACGTAAGACACGGCCACGGCTAATCCTCTCCGGCAAGATGTATCGCTTTCGTGTTCATGACGATTTGATGTCCAGCGCCTATATCGAGGCATTTCTTCGATCACGAGATACGCAGCTCGCAATCGATAAGATGAAGACGGGGATTAACGACAGTGGCCTGAACTTAACGCATGGAAGATTCTTGCCCCTACCGGTTAGAGTTGCGCCGTTAGTCGAACAAAAAGCGATCGTCGAGAAGATCGAGGCACTATTCAGCGAGTTGGATCACGGCGTCAATCAGCTTGAACTCGTGCGGGCACAACTTAAGCGGTACCGCCAGGCGGTGCTCAAGGCGGCGTTCGAGGGCAAGCTCACCGCCGACTGGCGTGCCGAGCAGCAGAAGTAAGGCAACCTACCGACCGCCGACGAACTCCTCGACCAGATCAAGCAAGAACGCGCCGAACGATACGAGCAGCAACTCGCCGAATGGAAGCAGGCCGTAAAAGAATGGGAAGCCGCCGGCGGTAAAGACTCGGACGAGAAGAAGCCTCGCAAGCCGGCGACGCCCAAAGACATTCCAGCGCTGAATCAGGAAGAGTTGAGGCGTCTTCCGGGGCTACCTGCAGAATGGGCATGGATTCGCTTAGGTCTTGCCATTGAAGACCCGCAGTACGGTACATCAAAAAAATGCCAGCCAGATATCGACGGAACGAGTGTTCTGCGTATTCCAAATGTCTCGTTCGGGCAAATAGACCCCACCAATCTTAAGTATGCGCAATTTTCTGATGCTGAAATCAAGCAATATGCTTTGTCCACAGATGACATCTTGATCATCCGCTCAAACGGAAGCATATCGCTCGTGGGCCGACCAGCTCTTATTAGTGATAAAGATACCCATCATCTATTCGCAGGCTATCTAGTTCGACTACGCCCCAATGGGCCCTCGTTAAATTCAAAATACATCGTTAATTGCTTGATGTCGCATGAACTTCGCATGCAAATCGAACGACTGGCTAAATCAACGAGTGGCGTTAATAACATTAACACTGCCGAGATATGTTCGCTTACTATCCCTATTTGTTCTTTCAACGAACAAATTCAGATCATTGGTGAAATCGAATCTCGCATATCTGTGCTTGATCGACTAGAGCAATCAATTGACCAGGCTGTTGCACAAGCCGATGCTCTCCGTCAGAGCATTCTTAAGAAGGCCTTTGAAGGGCGGTTGCTAGGTAATGCTGAACTAAGAGCCGTGCGTTCTGATCCCGCTTACGAATCCGCAGGCCAATTGCTTGACCGTATTCGTGCCGACCGTGAAAAGCATGAGGCCAAAACGCCAGGCCGATCTCGCAAGAAGAAGTCTCGCCAGGCGGTTCGCAAGATCACGCTCCCGAAGGGTGAAAGGTATCGACAAGCAGCTCATGGAGCCTATGCAGTCAGAAAACTTTCTCGCCAGCACACCTTTGGCCGTGTGCAATTGATGAAGTTCCTCTACCTCGCGCCGCACCTCATCGAACAGGAATCGCATATCCACGCGGAGCGCAAAGCCGCAGGACCGCTCGACCCCGCCATCCATAAGGTCGAGTCGCTGGCTCGCAACAGTGGCTGGTTTACTGCCAAAAAGTCGGGCAAGCGTGTTGTCTATACACCCGGAAAGAAAATCGATGCGGGCTGTGAGGCGGCCGTGCGGAACTTCGGTGATCACAAAGACAAAGTGGACTGGCTGCTCGGGCAGTTCGTCAAATTCGACACCGAGCGTGCAGAGCTGCTGGCGACAACCTTTGCCGTCTGGAACGACTACCTCATCGATGGCCACGAGCCCAGCGAAGAAGAAATCGTCAATGGCGTCCACGGCTGGCATCCCGACAAAGCGGCCAAGTTTGATGCGGGGCGCATCGGGCGCTGCATCAAGTGGATCCGAGACAATGACATGATCCCGAAGGGCACTGGCCCGAAGACGCAGGCCGTGGGAGACGAAGAATGAGAGTCTGGCAGGTCGCCGCCGGTGATCCGGGGCGAGATTATTCGCGGCTGTTCTTCGATCACGACATCGTCCTACTGGGGCCAGGTCGTCATGGTGACATTCGTGAAAACAAGAGCGACTATGCCGGATGGTCCAATCAAAAGATCGGTTCGATCCGCTCAATGGCCGATCAGGTCGAACCCGGCGACATCATGGTCATGCGTGTAGGGGCGCAGGTTATTGGAGTCGGCATTGTTCCCGACGGGCATGATGCCGGCTACCGCTGGGACGAGACATACGACGACATCCACGGCTGGGACCTTCATCACATGCGAAGGGTCTGCTGGACGCCGATACACGATCTTGTACAAGGACGATCATCTGGGCTGGACAAATTCTTCACCGGACGATGGAACATGTTCTCTGGGCTCAACCAGAGAGAGATGGCCGAACGTATTCGGCCGCTCGCAGACCAATGCGAGCAACGTCAGCTGAGGACGCTACCCGATCCTATCGGTCCTGTCATGGAGGACGACGAGGTTGGTGAAGCCCTATTTAGCCGAGGTTTGTCGCAGGACAATGTCGATGCCCTACTAGACACAATCGCCCGGCAACGCCGGATGCTGCGTTGGTATCGAGAACACGGTGAGGAATCGGATAGGCCAAAGGAGCACGAGGTCGTCGCTTACATGGCGTTACCAATGCTGCTCGCGCTGGGCTGGTCAGAACAACTGCTTGGGATCGAGTGGAAAAAAGTCGATCTTGCGGCATTCAGAAAAACGCCAACGACACCGGACAACTGCGTACTTGTCTGTGAAGCAAAGGGCATGAAATCTGGCCTGCAAGGTCGGGCATACCCACAGGCACAGAATTACACTAAGAAGCTTGAGCTCGACCGCTGCAAACACATTTTGCTCACACAAGGGCAGCGGTTCTATCTTTACCGCCGATCTGAAACCGGCGATTGGCCGGAACAGCCCGCCGGGTATTTGAACCTATTGAAAATCCGACAACGCAACCTTATGCCAGCGGGGACGAGCGGGATTGATACGCTCAAGGCGATGACGCCACAGGAAATACTGGGAGGCCAGGGTCTATGAGCCCGACCGAAACACTCGTCAACAAAGTTTGGAGCTTCTGCAATGTACTGCGTGACGCAGGGCTGAGCTATGGCGACTACTTAGAGCAGCTCACTTACCTCATCTTTTTGAAGATGGCTCACGAGTACGCACAACCGCCTTACGACCGTGACCTGGGTATACCGAAAGGCTACGACTGGCCAAGCCTGGCGAGCAAGGCTGGGGCAGAATTAGAGACGCACTACGTCAAGGTGCTGCTTAAGCTGGGACAGCAGAAAGGCCTGCTGGGACAGATTTTCACGAAGTCACAGAACCGCATCCAGGAGCCGGCCCATCTCGCCAGCCTGATCGACATGATCGGCAATGAGAAATGGGTCGTGATGGGTGCAGACGTCAAGGGCGACATCTACGAGGGTCTGCTCGAACGTAACGCCCAAGACAGCAAGAGCGGTGCGGGCCAGTACTTCACACCACGCCCGCTGATTAAGGCCATGGTCGAGTGCGTCCAACCCGAGCCGGGCAAAACGATCTGTGATCCAGCCTGCGGCACCGGCGGCTTCTTCCTCGCCGCTTACGATTACCTCACCAATACCGAGCACTACCAACTCAACCAGACGCAGAAGAAGGCACTGAAAAACAAGACGTTCTTCGGGAACGAATTTGTCGCCGGCACCCGCCGGATGTGCCTGATGAACATGTACCTACACAACATCGGTGAGATTGGCGGCGAGGTCACAGTCAGCGGAGCCGACTCACTCGCTGCCGACCCCGGCGACCGATACGACTACGTTTTGGCCAATCCCCCGTTCGGCAAGAAAAGCTCGATCACCGTAACAACCGAGGACGGCGAACAGGAAAAGCAGACCCTCACCTACAACCGACAGGACTTCTGGGCGACGACAAGTAATAAACAACTCAACTTTGTCCAGCACATCCACACGATTCTCAAGACCTCCGGCGAGGCCGCGGTCGTAGTTCCCGACAACGTCCTCTTCGAAGGCGGAGCCGGCGAGACCGTCCGCAAGAAGCTTCTGGAAACAACTGACCTCCACACGATCCTCCGCTTACCAACAGGCATTTTCTACGCCCAAGGCGTCAAGGCGAATGTCCTCTTCTTCGACAACAAGCCGGCCGCGAAGAAGCCCTGGACCAAGGACGTCTGGTACTACGACCTGCGGACCAACAAACACTTCACTCTAAAAACTAGGCCACTGACCTTCGAGGACCTCAAAGACTTCATCGAGTGCTATAAGCCCGAAGCACGGCACAATCGCAAGGAGTCTTGGAGCGAAAAGAACCCGGAGGGCCGCTGGCGGCGCTACAGCTATGACAAGATTGTCGCCAGGGACAAGGCCAGCCTGGACATCTTCTGGCTGCGGGATAAGTCGCTCAGCGACTTGGATAACCTGCCCGACCCGGAAGAGTTAGCCGCAGACATTGTCACGAACCTGCAGGCGGCGCTGGAGAGTTTCGAGGAGATCGCAAATGTCTTTGAGCAGTAGTGCCCATTTTACTTCTGCCAAAACAGCAGACCCAAGGCCGATAAGGCCTACTATGTATCACAGCGTAGTATGACCTCTCCGGGCTACAGACAATTCAGGCTACGTCGTTCGGGCACAACAATAAACCAGCAGGGATTTCATGGTAGCAAATAATCAAAATAAGTACTTGTACTGGGCATTCATTAGCTACAGCAGTAAGGATGTTAAGACGGCTCGGACACTACACAAGTCGATCGAATCATTTGGCATTCCGTCAGCCCTCATATCACACCCTACACCCACCGGTGAGCCGACTCCGAAGCGTCTTCGGCCGATCTTCAGGGACCGTGATGAGTTGCCAGCGTCTTCCAACTTGGGGAGAGAGATTGAAAATGCATTGACCCGATCACGATACCTTATCGTTCTCTGTTCCCCGAACTCGGCAAATTCGGTATGGGTTAATCGCGAGATACAGACGTTTATCGAGATGGGCAGACGAGATCAGATCCTAGCGTTGATCCTTGCTGGCGAGCCGAATTCAGGAGGTTCGCAGGAATGCTTCCCGCCTTCGCTCTTGCAGACCGAGCCCATCGCTGCGGATCTGCGCCCCGGCACCGACGGGTGGCTAGACGCAAAACTCAAGCTGATCGCAGGGATGCTAGGCGTCGGTTTCGACAGCCTAAAACGTCGGGACTTGCAACGGCGGGCTAGGCGCATGCGGATTACAGCGGCAGTGCTCTTGATCGTGGCCACCGCATTTGCAGGCCTTGGTCTATACTCAAATTTCCAACGACTCGCTGCGATCGATGCGCGGATTCAGGCAGAGGAACGACGTGCAGAAGCCGAGGAGGCACGCGCCGCAGAGGAACTAGCGCGGCTGGCTGCAGAGGAGGCTGAGAAAGAGGAGCGCAAGCGCGCGGAAGAGTTAGAAATGGTCTCACGATTCCAAGCGGATCGACTTGCTGACATCAATCCGCATGCAATGGGCGTGATGCTGAACCAGAAACTCAAGCAGCAACTCGATGAAGTAGGTAGACGCCAACGCATAGAACATAATGTCATCGAAGCAGAGAAGCAGCAACTCGATGTGGCTTTGAGAAACATCAACTTGACTGATGCGTCCATGCAATGGCTAGATTCGATGATCTTTCAGCGCTCACTCAAGGCGATCTACGAATCCTTCGATGACCAGCCCATGGTTAAAGCACGATTACTCCAAAGTACAGCGATAACGATGCAAAATATAGGCTTGATCGACCAAGCCATCATCCCGATGCGCAAGGCCATGGTGCTTTACCAGAAACATCTCGGCGAAGATAACATCAGAACACTCATCTCGCTAAACCAATACGCGATGATGTTACACATTAATGGGAAGAGTGAAGAGGCCGTTTCACTACTTCATCTTGCGCTAGCATATCTTCGCGAGATTCAAACTCCAGACGACCCTTCTAGTTCAGAGAATCTACATGCCGTGTACGCAAACCTCGGCTCCGTCTTGCAGGAATTGGGGCGACAAGACGAAGCTGAGCCAATCTTAATTGAAGCTTTAACGCAGAGTCATCAAGACTACGGTCCACACTCGATTCAGTACGCTATGACAGCTAGTAATCTTGGCATGCTGCGACTCATGAATGATAGGCTTGATGAGGCGGCCCCACTCATAGAAGCGGCATACGAGGCAGCCAAATCTCTTCAATCCCCTGACAAGTCAAATGAATTGATTATCGCGAACAACCTAGCTCAACTCCGGCGGAAACAGGGACGGCTTGAAGAGGCCAATCAACTGATGGATTTTGTCCGGGTTGCCCGGCTACAAACCCTAGGCGAAGATCACCCCGACTCGATCCTGAGCCTAATCAATCAAGCTGCGGCCAAGGGCGAGCAGAACGATTACGAAGGATCAGTTAATCAACTCGAAGATGCATTAAGACGTTCACTTGAGTTGTATGGTAAAGACAACCGCATTACATACTTGGCCCAATCAAATCTTGGCGCAATCTATCTCAAACTTCAGATCTTTGACGAAGCCGAACCCCTGCTGCTTGCAGCATACGAAGGGCGACTGGAGATGTACGGCCCGAAGCATCTCGATACGCTTGCCTCACTCAGCAAGTTAGGGGCTTTACGCCTTAGACAGTCGCGTTTCGAAGAAGCACTAGACCTCTATCGCCAGTGCAGCAAGATAGTCGAATCAGAATACGGGCCAGATCATCTGATATCGATCGAGTCTCTAAATGGTCGAGGGGCCGCGACTATGAAAATTGCTATTCATGAAAACAATCTTGATCTGCTCGAAGAGGCTGATCGGTTGATTGCGGAGTCCGATGCGCGGTTAATTCGAACCGGACGAATCGAGACGATAGAACGATACACCCTTCTATTGAACAGAGGGACGATCGCAATGTATCGGAATGATCTCGTAACAGCTGAACGGCTGATGCGTTTAGCTTTCAAAGGCATGGTCAATCTACTTGGACGTGACAACGATGGCTCGCATCTTTGCATGATCAATTTAGCCATGATTTTGGAGCTACAAGGCCAGATCGATGAAGCCGTGCAGTACTATCAAGAATATATTGATCGCGCGATAAAGCTTACAAGCAACCAGCCCGATATCATGGCCCTATTCTTAAATAATAAGGGCATTGAGGCCATGGAACCCGGAGCATATACGGGAGCGTCCATGCTACTTGACAAAGCTAGCCACCTAGCCATCCTTGGCTATGGAAAGACGCACATCGAGACACAAACGATCCGCTACAATCACTTCTTTGCGCTGGCACAGCTTGAGCAGTACCAAGATTGCGAAGAAGTGGCTCGCTCAATGATTAAAGACTTAAACTTAGCCTTCCCAGGCCAGCCATCTATCACTATCGAGTGGGAATACTACTTACTTACAGTACTCAACGCCCAAGAAAAATGGGATGAAGCCGAACGTATCAGTCGCGCCCCCTTGAATCTCATGATTGAATCGGGCGACTCTGTGAACGAACATCAAATTCGTCTAGAGCGATCAACTTCACTGACTGGCCTAAAGCGCTTTGCAGAAGCAGAACAGGAAGCACTCAAAGCGTATACCTATTTCAATCGCACTGCTGGCAAAGATGACGCATCCACATACGAAGCGATACTATATCTGCTCGACGTATATGATGCTTGGGTTGAGACAGACACAACTGGCCGTGCGGCCCGTGAAGCGGAGCGTTTGCGTAGTTCGCTTCCAGATATCAACGATTAGCCAACACCCCGCAGCCAGTTTTAAGCAATAAAAATCTTTCGTTGAAAGACTAGAAACCCAGAAGACTAAACTACCTATCCACCCGCCTGAGCCGCGGCGATATCCCACTCAGATAATTCATCAAGGAACAGTTCCTCTGCTTCGCCGACCACCTGTTCGAGTGATTTCTTTGTCTTCGCCGTTTCGTTGAGCTTACTGAACCGGCCCAGCCGACGGGCCATGTCACTGTAGCGTCCGGCTCTTCGACCAGCGTCCTTGGCGACCAGCATTGAGATCGCGGCCCCGGCAGTGAGTGGCAAGAGGATTGGTAGGAGCATCGCGATAAACGATAGTGGGATGCTTTTAGACACATCGTCGTGCAGGATGATCTTCAATATCAGGGCGATCAGAATGATCGGTGGTGCCGCGATCGTCGTTAGTGATTCGGTTTTGTGAAGCCGGTGCTTGAGCTTGTCGGATTGCGCCTGCTGTTTCTTAAAGTAGCGATCGCGTTGGTAGTCGATGCGTTTGGTTTGATATGTTCGGGATAGACTTTCGATGTCCGCCGGCGGTGTGTTGTTGCGAGCGAAGATGCCCAGTGACACAGCGTAACGGCGCCATCTAGGGTTTTGTGCGGCAACGGCAGGACGGAGGGGATTCAGGATTTGGCACGTATTGATAATTCCGTCGGCGACCTCGGCACCGAACCGACTGATACGCCAGCGGTCGCGAAGGTTGTCGTTGTCGGCCTTGTGCATCAGATACCAAGCGATGGTAACCAGTACGAGTTCGATCCCGGTTACGACCGACGACGCATTGTGAAGGATGATGCTCGGGGTGGATTCGGAGTAATCGCTCTGCTCAATGATGTACTTGAAGGGCTTGGCTAGCGCGGCGTTGCAAGCAGCCATGCCCGCAGCGATGAAGTGAAGCCAGAGCGAGTACCACAGCCTGCTATTGAACTGGCTGTTGAGTTTGTTAGATGCACTATCGAGCCGGGCGTAGATGTCCCATGCCGGACCTTCGCCGCCGCGCTCGCCCTGCTGGGGTGGTGCGGGCTCTGGCTCCGATTCGATGATCTCGTTGAGTTGAGACAACACTGGGTCGGTTTCGGTCCATTTAGACCAGTCGCCGTTCTTATTGGTTTGGTCCGGATTGACGGGGTCGATCACGATGCTCGGCAGGTCGAGGTGCGCAGCCAGCTCGATCATCTGCGCGGTGCCTCCGAGGCTGGTCGATTCCACGCCGTTCCAAACGGCGACCAACGCATCGGCTGAGCGTAACATCAGAAAGTTTGCATCATGGTAGCAGTCGTCTGAATCATAAGGTCCATCGACCACGATCAAGCTGCCGGGTGTGCCGGGTGCCTCAGATCGATTGATCGCGCTCTTGGACATTTCCCAATCGTCCCGATGGCCGTCCGTAAAGTCTTGCTCGAACATCTCGGTGGGCTTTGGCAGGACGACGTGCACGCCTATACCCAGCTCGTCAGCGCAAGCGATTGCCTGGACGTCAGCGCCTGCGGCGGCACTGGACAGAAGCTCGATCCGACCGCCTTGCTGCTCAGCCTGTGTCTTGAGGCCTTGCAGCGCCGCGTGGATCGCAGGCCTGCAATCACGCAGGGCTTGCTTACTGCGTCCCGGACCGGCCCCCGGCGCATTGGAGGGTCGGTGACCGCTGAACGCAACAATCCAGACGGGGTTTAGCGTTGACATCTGAGTCCTTGTTAACGTCTGTATAAGTTATGATTCTACTCAATTGCATCGACGCGGGGATTTCTCAGAGTGATCGGTTTGTATTTTGTCATTTGATGCCGATGATCTCTGGGCAGACGTGTTCCGTTGCGTATTCCTTGCCGATTGCCTGTAGTTCGGGTATCAGGTTCAGGTCGTCAAGTCGGGCTTTGATCGTCGGGGGTATCTGTTCAGCATGGTGCTTGGCTTCGAGTCGCATATTGAAGCGGGCGTAGGTGAACCATTTATCCTCAGGGGCTAGCACACCAGGGCCAATGAGGTCCCCGATCTCAGAATCGATCGTTTCGCCGTGGACACAGTCACCAAGGACTCGGCAAAGCATGTCCTGCTGGACATTGATGGAGGTCATGAGCGCCGTAGGGACATAACCAGCCATGCTCAGCAGCGTCGCACGCGCAGGATTTGAGCTTTTGAATTTGCCCCTAGTCAGTCCCGTACCGACTGACACCAGGTGCAGCTTGTCTCTGCCGGTCGGCCAGCACATGCGGTAACTGGGTAGCGTAGCGGTTAACACGGCGATCAATGCGGGGTTGTTGTACGGCGAGACGCCGCCATCCATAAAACAAAAAGTCTGGTTGCCGATCGGGATACTCTCGGGCGTGAAGAAAGTGGGTGCCGCGGTACTTGCGCGGAGCAGACGCCAGAGCGGCAGGTCGAGGTTGCATTCCGGGTGTTCCCGGTCGTTGTACATCGCTTCGGGGTTGTTAGTAATCGGCCAAGGCGAGCCCGTCGTCGCGTTGCGCAGGACAACCAGTAGACGGGTGCGGACCTTGTCTGAGCCGATCGCCGCCGGCTTGCCATCGTCTTCTTTGAAGATTTCTTTAAAGAGGTTCGCCATCGGGTCGGCGCGATACTTCGAGCGGATGCGTTGCCACCAGGGCGTCCGCGAGAACATCTCCGAGCCGTGCTTGATGTAAAGAGCTTCGATCTCATTGACAGGCATTCCCCAGCTCAGACAGGCAGCAACGATCGCTCCGGTGCTGGTGCCGGCAAACATATCGATGACATCCGCGAGCACAAGGTCGCGGCGGCCTTCGCGTTCCCTGTAGAGCTTTTCAATCTCGCGGAGTATCTGCAGCGCAAACACCCCGCGTACCCCGCCGCCATCAATTGAGATGATTCGCTTCATGAGGCTGCCGTCTCCGCCTTTAGTGCAAGGATAACTGGATCGGCTCCGAAGAGCGATAGCACCCGCTTGCCATAGTGATCGGCGGCGTTACGCAATTGATCGGGGTCAGTGCAGGTCTGGCTCACCTCGGGGGTATCCTCGGGCGTCAGGGTCACGACGTTGACCGCCTGCTGTGGCGGAGCAACCCCCAATGCCAAATCTCGGAAGGCGCGGTCGGTGGGGTGGTAGCGCCCTAGCAGGCCGCGCAACTGGCTCGTGCGACGCGCACACATAACATCGAATAGCGCACTCTGCCACCACGTATAAGGCGGGTGGTGGAAGTCGGCTTCTTGCGTTAACAGAACCAGGATGTCGGTGCACCCGCGCTCGATCGCCGAGCGCAGCGGGAACGGGTTATAAAGTCCGCCGTCCATGCAAGGCTCACCCTCGACTTCTACGGTCCTGTTATAGAACACAGGCATCGCGCTGGCGGCCTTGAAGACCTGGATCGGATCGGTCGATGAGGCCTGCACGTCAATCAGGCGCGGCTCGCCGGACGCACGGTCTATCATTGCAACAAACATCTTGGATGGTGATCTGAGGATCGCATCTGTGTCCAAGGGTCTGTCGATCCGAACGACCTGATTAAACAGCCAATCGATATCGAGGATCTTCCAGAACCGCATCGTGTTGATAAATCGCTTGCCAACACATGACTGGTAGTACGTTCCGATGCCAAGGTCCGGTTGATTGCTCAGGAAGTAGGCGGCGTTCATTGTGCCGGCTGAGGTCGCAAATACTTCATCAAAGACCTCGGTCATACCCATCCGCGACAGCGCCACCGCGCCGCCAGCCGACTGTACCGCCCGCATCGCGCCGCCTTCAATCACCAAGCCAAGCTTACGCCCGTCGTCTCTCCTCTCGCCGCGTGCTAAGCGTTCGGTGCGATTAAGGATCGCCCGGATCGCATCGCTGGGTTGGTGCCCATAGATATTGATGCCATTGAGCGTAGTTGGCGTTGCACTTCGCATTATCACAGGCTGATCTTGGGTTGTTTTTTAGGTGTCGCGGACCATTGGTCTTCGCCCTGAGCGGGGATGTTGATGCCGTGTCGCATGACCAGAATGCCAATACCCGCGCCGGTCATACTGGCGACAGCCCCGACGTATTGCGTCGACGCGTCGCCGAGCGCGGAGAGGAAGATATGGCTATTGGAGTCATTGATCATATCACCAGGCCGGACGACCAGACATGTCAACGCGACGCCCATGAGTTGCATCAACGCCATGGACCATGAATGCATCGCTGCGTGGCGAGCGATCCTGCGGATAACACCCCAAGTACTTTTGATCGAGACCATCTGAGTTCCGCAATCCAGCAGTTCGGGCCAACGCTTTGACGCTCGCATCCCGTTGAGCGTGAACGCCATGCCCAAGCCGAGACATGTACCCATGATCATGTGGACCCAGCCCATTCGTGTCTTAATAAAAACATCGTGCATGAATTCGGCGCTCCAGCGGTTTTCATTGGACAATCCACCATCTACCCACCCCATAATCTGCAAGGAATCAATGCCATAGACTCCGAGTATGGAACCGACGACGATCGCGCTGGTGACGATGCCAGCAAGCAGGCCCGCGAACAGCGAGCCAATCGGGCGCAGCAACGTGTCGGGTCGGCGGGTATTCCAGAAGATGACACGGTGCAGCATGAGCCCAATGGGAATGAGCCCGCCCCAAATAACCCCGGCGTAGATACCGTGGACCATCCCTGTGCCAGCGCTAGGCGCTTCCTGAACCATCGAGAAGTTGAACGCTGCAGGCAGCATCTTGTACGGCCCAGCGACGAGTGCGGCGAAGATCGCTGCGGGCAGAAAGATCGCAGGGAACACCGCCAGTCCGTCTCGAAGACGCAGCGCCCACGCGCCCATTCTGATCCGCGAGCGTCGGCCAAGAGGCAGCGCGTTGTAGCTCAACTCGAACGCTTTGACATGCCTGACGTCGGCCATCGCCCGAAGAAGCGACATAGACCACAAACGCTTGGCCCAGGTCTCGGAGTTCCGTGCCTCGGGCCGATCGGTCATGACATTTTCATAAAGGCTCGGGTCGTCGAGCGCGAGCATGCCGCTGGCGATCGCGCGGCGGACCATCGATGATCTGTCGTTGGTCAGCAAGTCGCCGAGCCTCGGTGCCAAACTATTATCGGGCTCCAAAAGCAACATCCGCGAGACGTGGCATCGCACTTGATCTTCTTCACTCTGCAGCGCGTCGAGCGACACCTCATGGAGCAGCTCCGGGTAGTCAGCCTTGACGCGCTTGGACCACGCGGGCAGGTCCTGCCCAGTACATAGGCTAATGCGAAGGATGAGCTCCGCCTCGTCGGGAAACAGGCCAGGCTGCAGCTGGAATGGCCGACACGCGATCACGAGATCGCGGTACTCGGGGAATAGGCCCGTTAGCGTGCGAACCTCGCCATTAAGCAGCTTGGCCAACTGTTTTTCAAGCAACTCAGAGGCGAAAAGCAGCTCACTGACGCCGTGATCGATTTCCCGGCTGATCGACTCGGCGAGTAGGTCGTGAGATAACTCGTACCACCGATCGGTTCCCACCGTGTCAATTCGCAGTAGGTACAGATCGGCGAGTTGGTTGATGATCCAGTTGGGTAGCCTACCCGTTCGGTTCTCACCTTCCTGGATCGAGAGGCGTCGGCCGTCGCGGGAGACAAACTTCATGCAGCCGAGCTTGATCAGTTCAGGCGAGTACCCGCCGTGCTTGGCGGTGATGTCGCTATTTGCGACCTGTACGACGCACTCGTTGTAGAAGACCTCCAGCGCGTTCTTGACAAAATTTGAGAAGTTCTGACCCGCGAAACTCTGGGCAGCCTGATCCAGGTGCATCATCTCGATCTGCTTGGTCCCGTTGTCTAGCGATCGCCAGAGCCGGTCGCAGACAATTTGTAGATGGCAGAGTTCGACGTACTCACCAAGCTGATCGATTTGTGTGCCGTCGGGCTGGACTACGCGGACCATTCGCAACTGACGGATGATCTGCTCGACCACGGCGGGGTCGAAAGACGCGTACTTTTCGGCGGGGCGAGTAATCACTTCTTTGAGCGAATCACCACTGAGTCGACCTAGGCGGATGCGCTCGGGCATGTAGCCGTACGGCACGCGGTCAAACAGGTGCAGGAACTCGGCCAAGTATTCCTCACGCATTGCCAAAACGACACGCAGCCGAACATCAGCCTCCATCGCTTCGACTAGCTCATCAACAAACGAACCGCGATCGGTGAAGCGGTCACGGTGTTGTGTGAAGATTTCTTCGAACTGGTCTAGGACCAGAAGCCGCAGCTTGCCGGACTCGGGTTCGGGAAGCGCGCCTAAGTACTGCGTAAGGGTAAGGTTCGGCCGAGTAGGCGTGAGCTGATCACGTACGCTATACATCGCGGAGAAGGAGAAGATGTTATTGATTTCGCCATGTCTGGACTTGTACTTATCGGGCAGCGCGCGTCCGAACCTGCTTCCCGAAAGTACTTGATGCCCCGCACTCCGGAAGATCGGCAGCAGACCCGCCGCGAGTAGAGAGCTCTTGCCCGCACCAGATGGCGAGTACAGCAGCACGGCTGGGTGCTTCATCAGTGAGTGGGAGATGTGTGTGTTTTCCACATCTCTGCCAAAGAACGAGGCTGAATTCCCGTCGGGGAACGGGCAGGGACCGACGTAGACTCTCGCGTTCTGGTCGACTCCCTTCGGCGGGCCGACCAATGCGACGGGCAGCTGAAGACATGACTGATCCTCCGCGATCGTCGGCGCGATGGTCCGGCTGATCTCACGAAGTACACGTAACAGATCGTCTTGCTTAAAGTCCGCATCGGATTTCAAACGCTGATCCACATGTAGAAGAAACCGCCACTGACGGGTGAGTGGCACATCGCCCAACAGCACGCCAACGAGCTTCAGCCCGAGCTCGGCCGCCATCGAAGCCTCCCGCTTGACCCATGGTGAATTGATCGCTTCTTTTGATAACAACAAAACGACAACACGGGCACGCTCTAGTGCCTCGGGAATCTTCTCCGTAAAGTTCTCACCAACACCAATGTAGTCTGGCGCAAGCCAAAAACGGACGCCGCGTTGGTGCAGCCCTTCGGCAAGCCGACGGGCGTGTTCGATTTGGGACGTGCTATAGCTGATAAAGATGTCTTCGCCGGAGGTCACCTCAAGCGCGCTATGGCATGAAGAGCAGTGGACAACCTCTTCCTCAAGACACTGGGAAAGGATGGCGTCCGAGAGCGTCAGATTCCCACAATTTGAGCAATACGCCGCAAGCATGACTATACGGACTCCCTTATCTCATAGAAGTCCTATTCTACGATCAATTAAAGTAGCGATCCCTAAAGAACCCCATCACCCCAACGTATTAAGCCCGATACGCAACTCAATGCGGCTTCCGCCCCCGAAACTCTCTCATGAAGACTACTGGTTTCCCATCGCACCTGGCCTGCAGCTGGAGCTTTGCGGGATCGACTTCTTCTTCCTTGTCGGTTTTCGACTTGGCCACAGATGGCCTCCAATCATTCGGCAATCAGAATTGACCGCCGCGACCACCCAAGCATACTCAAAAGTGGATGAAGGGCTGCATACAGACCGCCGTATCGCCCATATGGTCCAATACTTTTTGCCGATAACCCGTACCGGGGGAAATTGCTATGCCCTAGACGATTAGAAATTCATATTGAAAATAAGCTGACCAGTCCGTTTACCGGGTTGCGCGGATGGAGATCAAATGCAAGGCCTAAACTTGAATTCTGCTTCTTAAGTCTGAGTGAGATAAGAAAAGTGGCCAACCATTACCAAGGTGGACCCACAAGTGGACCTATTTCTCTGGCTCAAGATGTGCAATCAAAGGTAAAGAACGACAACGTGTGATATAGTTGTATCTCTTTAGCCAAACAAACCTTAGACGCTATGTTGCTTACTGGAAATGAGTTACGAATTTCGGCTTAAGCTAATCCCGCCCTCTCCGCTTCGATTCAAGCCAAAAATCAAGCCCAAAAGGGCGTTTGCGCCGTAAGTTACGCCCGAATTCATTCGGGCCGCTGAGGCGCAGGTGGCTCGGAACCAAGCAAAAACGATCGGCTTCAAACCCTCGTCGCTCACCTATGCGAGCGGAACCGTCGGTCATCCCCGGTGTTACTCGAGCGCGTTCCCCGCCGCTCTATACTGGGATTCATTCGGCCCATCACAACTGTGTTGTTACATTCGCTCTCGCCGTCGCTGTCGCATGTCGGCGCGCGGCGGGATGCGTCCGGAAGGCCTGGACCCCGTCGCCACCCTCGTCACCTCCCTCGCTGACGCCATTTATGACATTACCCTGATCTTTCAGCGATAATCGCGACAACATCTCGATCCTGTCCATGCATCTCTTGGAAGGCCCACGATGCGATTGCAATTTCTTGGTGCGAACCGGCAGGTGACGGGATCGCGGTACCTGGTCGAGGCGGCGGGGCTGCGTGTCATGATCGATTGCGGCATGTTCCAGGAGCGACCGTTTTTGAACCGTAACTGGGAGGCGTGCCCGGTGCCGCCTGAATCGATCGACGTGTTGCTGCTGACGCACGCGCACCTGGATCACGTCGGTCTGCTGCCGCGGTTGGTGATGCAGGGGTTTACGGGGAAGGTGTCTGCCGTGGAGCCGAGCGTGGACCTGGCGGAGGTCATCCTGCTGGACGCTGCGAAGATCCAGGAGGAGGATGCGGCGTACAAGAAGCGGCGGCACAAGAAGGAAGGCCGACGCGGTAAGTATCCGGAGGAGCCGCTGTATACCGCCGAGGACGCGGAGAAGGCGCTGCCATTGTTTCGGGGTGTGCAGTACAACGAGGCGGTGCAACTCTCGCCTCACGTCCAGGCGGTGTTTCACCAGGCGGGCCACATCCTGGGGTCGGCCAGCATCGAGTTGCAGGTCAACGAGCACGGTAAGTCGCGGACGATCCTGTTCTCCGGCGACGTGGGCCAGTGGAACAAACCGCTGATCGAAGACCCCGCGCTCGCGCCGCAGGCCGACTACGTCGTCGTCGAATCGACCTACGGCGACCGCAACCACCCGCCTGCACAACAAGTCGATCTCGACCTCGAGCGGATCGTACGCGAGACCGCGAACCGCGGCGGGAACGTGGTCATCCCGACCTTCGCGATGGAGCGTGCCCAGGAACTGATGTTCCACATCAGCAAACTGGTCCACGACGACCGCATCCCGGACCTGAAGGTGTTCCTGGACAGCCCGATGGCGATCAACGTGACCAAGATCTTCAAGCAGTACCGCCACTACATGGATGACGATACGCGGAAGCTATTCGAGCAAAACACACCGCCTTTGCAATTCCCGGGCCTGCACCTGACGCGCACCGTCGAGGCGTCCAAGGCCATCGCGTATGAACGGATGCCCTGCATCATCATGGCGTCGTCGGGGATGTGCACTGGCGGGCGGATCAAGCATCACCTACGACACAACATCACCCGCGAAGAATCCACGATCGTGTTTGTGGGGTATCAGGCGACCCGTACGCTCGGCCGACAGATCCTCAACGGCGACCGCGAGGTCCGGATCCATGGCCGGTTCTGGCCGGTGCGTGCCCGCATCGAACAGATCAGCGGCCTTAGCGCACACGGCGACAAGGACGACCTGCTGCACTGGCTCAGCGGGATCAAACAGCCCCCGCGGACGCTCTTCCTCACGCACGGCGAAGAGCAGGCCTCCCTCGCATTCGCCGACACCATCCAACGCACACTGGGATGGCGGACGTCCGTCCCCGAGTACCAAGAGGTTGTTGAGTTAGATTAGTTGCGCCCGAATCGTCACCGCCTAGTCGATCGATTATGACCGCGAGCGAGGTTGAAATTGCCTTGATTTACATTCGCACGCTCACCTTCCGCGCATCATCTGCTCGATCGCGGTCTTGGCGTGGTCGGCGGGCAGGGCGTAGGTCGCGGTTCGGCCGTAGCGGGCGATGTTGAGGCCGACCGCTTCGCCGTTGAGGTTGAGCACCGGGCCGCCGATGTCCGGGGCCCAGATGATCGCGTCGTGCGTCAGCGCGAGGGGGAAGTTGGTTCGGCGGTCGCTGAGCTTGCCGCCTCGGGCGCTGTAGACCTGGGCGGCGGACTGGCGGTCGTCGCGCTGTGCGCGGACGTTGGGTGCTTCGCCGGGGCGTTTGGCGAGCGTGGCGGTGAGTTCGAGCGTCTGGTCGCCGCGCTGCACGGTGAGCGTCAGTTCGTCGCCGACTTTTGCTTCGCCGACGGCCTCGACGAGCGATTGGACGTCTGCGATCGCGTCGCCGTTGACGGCGGTGATGAGGTCGCCCGGCTCGACGCCCGCTGACTTGGCCGGGCCCTCCTCGGGTACCTCGCCGACGCGGACGCCTTCGCCGTCTTCGGATGCTTCGAGCTTCGCGACGCCGAGGAACGGCTTGGGCGGCGGGGCGATGTGGACGTTGTTGACGCGTTCGGGGATCGTGCGCGCATCGACGCCGACGATCCCCATCGCCAAGGGCTTGCCCGAAGGGTTGGGCACGACCAGCAGCGAGCCGAGCGCGGGCGACTGGTCGGCCCAGCGCACGGGCGTCAAGCCTTCCGCATCGACCTTCAAGAGCACCAAATCGTTGGGCCCGTTGCCGTTGACCACGCGGGCGAAAAGCTCCTTGTCGCCAAGGCGAACGCGCGCAGGCCCGCGCAGCTCGCTGGCCTTGGTCACGATGTACCCGTCCTCGCGGACAACGGTGCCCAGCGCGACGACCTTGCCCCGGCTGACCACCTCGACCGTGCACTGCCCGGCCGAGCCCACCGCGGGATCGAACAGCGCCAAGACGTGCTCGGCGATCTTGCCGTTGGTCCGGCGCAGCTCCTCGGCGATGTTGTCCAGCGCCCGCTCGCGCAGCTTGTCGAGGATCATCTGCCGGGTCTCGGCCGACCGACGCGCGACCTCGCTCAGCTCTTCATCATCCGTTTCCTGACCGGCGTTCTCGATCTTGTCGGTCAACGCCTGGCGCTCGGCGAGCTTCTTGCGGTAGTCTTCGATCTGCTGCAACGCGCTTTCCTGGCCGAGCATCTGCGCGACCTCTTCCGGGGTCATGTCGATCCGGCCGTCGGCGTCGCGGTTGGCTTCGAGGGTCTCGCGCAGCTCGTCGTCGCCCTCGTTGAGTCGTCGGGCGATCTGCCGTTCGATCGCGTCGGGCAACAGGTCCAGCCCGGGGATGAGCGGCTGGGCGGGCGCGGGCGGCTGATTGAACTCGACGGGCTTGTTCAGCTGGTCCCACTGCGCGTGGTAGGCGCTGATGGGCACGTGCCGGTTGACGAGCACGCTCATGCCGATGTTCGAGTGGATGCCGATGACGTTGCCTTCGAGGTCAAACAGCGGCCCGCCCGAGTCGCCGGAGATCACGGTGCAGTCGGTGGTGATCCAGCGGATGGGGCTGGTGTCGGAGGAGATGTGCAGGGCCCGGCCCAGCCGCATGGGCGCGGGGCGGTCGGTCTGCACGCCCCCGCCGTGGCCGAAGGCGATGACCCAGTCGCCTTCCCAGACGGTGCCCGCCTCGGCGATCGGGGCGGTGGGGTAGGGGCCGGGCTCGGTGATCTTCGCGAAGCCCGAGTCCACCGTGCGGTTGACGCCCAGCGCCTTGGCGGGCAGCTGCTTGCCGTCGGCCGTGACGATGACGACGTCGCCGCCGGCCTCGGGCAGCACGTGCGCCGCGGTCATGACCAGCCCGTCCTCGCTGACGATCACGCCCGAGCCCATCGACCCGCCGGGGATCACGATCCCCACCGTCGCGGCCCGGCAGCGCTCGGCGACGGCCGAGAGGTCCCGGCTGAACGCGCCCAAATCGTCCGCCGGCCGGGCCGCGGCGCCGGCGGGCGTCGGCCCGAATATCGCCAATACCAACACCGCGAGCAGCAGGGACAGCAGCGAAGAACGCGAACGGGGCAGGGTCATCGATCAAGCTCCGGTAAACGACGTGGCCAGACATGGTACGCGGGCGGCGGGCCGCGGGGTCGGCGATGTCTCCACGATACCGGCAAAGCCCCGGTGGGCAAAGAAAAACCGCGGCCTCGCGGGCCGCGGCGGGGAGTGATCGAAATCCGGTGAAGTCAAAAATAGCCGGGGACCTACGGGCCCCGGACGCGTAAGCAGTTGTCTGTCACGACACCACGTGTGTTCCCGTGTCCGGCGTCCGTAGGCCGCCGGCTGCTTCAAGCTTCTCGTATACGCCCTTAAAAGTTCCACACCAGGCTGATGTAGTACGTGAAGTCGTTCTTCTTCGTCGTGGCCGGCGCGCTCGAGTCGTGCTCGTTGGCGATGCCGATCTTCAGGTCGACGCCCTTGTCCTTGTCGATGGCGATGACGTAGTCCAGCGTCGTGATGTTGCGGAAGTCCGCCGCGTCTTCGAGCGAGGGGTAGAAATAGTTCGTGAAGGCGATCGACTGGTCTTCGTTGATCGTGTAATCGACTTCCACGCCCAGGAGCGCTTCGAGCGTGAACTCGTCGCCCTGCGTGCCGCCCATCTCCTGGTTGCCGCCGAGACCCGCTCGGCCGCGGACGTTCCACTTCTCGTCGTCCAGGAACTGGTAACCGGCACCCAAGAACCCGCTCCAGCGCGTGTCCCAGTCCTGGAAGTCGTCCCAGTCGAACCGGCCGTTGGCGAACAGGAAGTACTGCTCTTCGGGGAACAGCCAGTCCTTGGTGAGCTGGGCGTAGAAGCGGTTCTCGGTGGTCGCGCCGTTGGACTTCGCGGCGCGGTAGACCGTGTCGAAGATCCAGCGGTCCTCGTCGTCCTCGTAGTCGGTGTGGAAGGCGGTGCGGAAGTTGATGTTCTGCGAGTTGCCCTCGGCGCCGGTCAGGCCCAGCTCCAGCCGGCGGTCCCAGCCCTTGAAGATGCCCGTGCCGAACAACCCGTCGTCGGCGGCGCGCTCGGCCTCGAGGGCGGCGGCTTTGTCGGCGGCGGCGGCCTCGGCCTCGGCGGCGGCCAGGGCGTCGGCGTCCTCGTAGATCGCCGCGATCTTGTCGCGCGCGATCTTCACCGGGCCCAGCGAGGGGTGGTCGATCGTCACGCTCGCGTCGTCCCGCGCGGTGATCGGCGCGTTGATCACGTCGCCGTCGGTCAGCTTGATCGTCTCGCCGGCCGCCGACAAAGGCAAGGCGAGCAGCAGGGCGGTGGTTAACAGTCGTCGCATGGGGTCTCTTTCTCTTTGAATACAGGGGAAAACGAGGGTAAAAAGCACCCCGCCAGCCGGCGGCCGGGTGCGGGGGTTCGGGTGGTTCGTCACAAACCCGAGGGCTTAATCGCCGAGCTTGTCCAGGTGGACATCCATCTGCGGGAACGGGATGCCGATGCCCGCCTCGTCCAGGTGCTGCTTCACGGCGCGGGTCAGCTTTTCCTTCGCCGTCCAGAAATCGGCACCGGTCGTCCAGAAGCGCACGACCCAGTTCACCGACGAATCGCCCAGGTCGATCAGGAACACCTGGAAGCCCCGGCCCTCGCCCTTGACCATCAGTTCGTCCAGGGACTCGGCGGCCTTGGTCAGCACCTCGCGGGTCTTGTCCAGGTCTGCCGAGTAGTCGCAGCCGACGTTCACGTCGCACCGTCGTTCGGGGTGGAAGGTGATGTTCTCGATCGTCCCGCCATAGATCGCGCTGTTGGGCACGATGATGCGTCGGTTGTCGGGCGTGTCGAAGGTGGTGGTGAACAGCTCGATGGCGTTGACCTTGGCGGTGATGCCCGCGGCGTTGACCACGTCGCCGACCTTGAACGGCCGGAAGATCAACAGCATCGCGCCCGCGGCGAAGTTGCCCAGCGTGCCCGACATCGCCATGCCGATCGCGAAGCCCGCGGCGGCGAGGATCGCGGCGAAGCTGGTCACCTCGATGCCGAACTTGCTGAGCGCGAACATGCCGCCGATGACAAGGATCAGGTAATAAACCAGCTTGCCGAAGAATCGCGAAAGCGTCACGTCGATCTTCGCCTTGTTCGACACGCGCTGGACCATGCCCGCCGCGATCTTGCCAACGATCAGCGTCAGGACGATGATCACGATGGCCCAGATCAAGGGCGATAGCATGGTGTAGATCGCCGTTACATCGCCTTCCATCGCCTTGTCGAAGTTGTTTTTCGCGTCTTCGATGATGACGTTGGTCTGCCCGCCTTCATCGCCGCCTCCGCCTTCTTCCCCGTTCTGAGCCAGCACCATCCAGTTCATCATCGTGAGCTCCCGTCTCTGGTCGCCGTCCACACGGCGAGGTGTTCTTCCCCCGGTGCAGGCGCTGCGGCACCGCGCACGCACGCGGGCCACCAAAGCCCCGCAATATAGCAACCGCGTTCACGCCGGGGCAATCCGAGCCGACCGTTGTCCGATAATCCGGCGCGGGCCAGGGCTGGCGTGACCGTTTCGCGCTGGATCAACGCCCGGATCGGCGGTGCGTCGCCCGAGGTCGGACGACTCGCGTCGGGTTTTCCACAACGACCCGGCGACCCCGATCGCTACACTCCCGCCATGCGGATCACGACCTGGAACGTTAATGGCCTGCGCGCCGCGCTACGCAAAGGCTTCGCCAAACACCTCGATTCGATCAGGCCCGACGTCCTGCTCTTGCAGGAAGTCCGCGCCATGCCGGAGCAGCTCCCCGCCGAGTGGCGCGAGCCCGACGGCTGGCACGCCGTGTGGAACCCCGCGCAGAAAAAAGGCTACGCCGGGACCGCCATCTGGTCACGCCAGCCGATCCAGACCCACACACTGGGCCTGAACCGATCCGACAAGGACGAAGAAGGGCGGTTGATCACTACGACGGTCCAAGGCGTCGGCGTCGCCAGCGTCTACCTGCCCTCCGGCTCGTCGGGCGACCACCGCCAAGCCGAAAAAGAACAGTGGATGAAACGCTTCAAGCCCTGGGCCGATGAGCAACGAAAGGCTACAACCCCCTTTATCTTCGGCGGCGACCTCAACATCGCCCACACCGAGCGCGACATCTTCCACGCCAAGTCCAACCAGAAAACCTCCGGCTTCCTCCCCCACGAACGCGACTGGATGACCAAAGTCCTCGACTCGGGCTGGCGCGACCTTGTACGCGAAGACTACGACCAACTGCTCACAGCGGGCGGCGACGCCAGCGAGCACATCCGCGAACGCTTCGGCGTCGAGGGCGAGGGCATCGAGCCGGACAGGCACGGCCCGTACTCCTGGTGGTCCAACCGCGGCTCGGCCCGCGCGAAGAACCGCGGCTGGCGCATCGACTACCTGCTGGCCAACCCCGCCGCCGCCGAGCGCTTCGTCGCCGCCCACGTTCACCGCGCCGGTGGGATGGACACCTCCGACCACGCGCCGGTGTCGATCGATTTAGAAGATTAGCGCGGCCAAGCCGCGTCGCTTCATGGGTCGGATCATGCGAACGCGATCGCGACGAAGCGCCGCGGCTCCGCCGCGTTCGACCGCGCGTCCCAACACGCATCAACACTACAATCCCCCCATGATCGCCCGCATCACCGGCACCCTCGTCGACCTCCAAGCCGACACCGCCCACGTCGAAGCCACGCCCGGCGTCGTCTACGAACTGCTCCTGCCCGCCTTCGCCGTGCACCGCCTCGGCCCGTCGCTCGGCAAGCCCGTCACGCTGCACACGCTGCACTTCTTAGAGTCGCAGAACCAAGGCGCGACGTTCCTGCCGCGCCTCGCCGGGTTCCTGTCGCCCGCCGACAAACAGTTCTATCAGCTGCTGGTCACGGTGAAGGGCATCGGCAACCGCCGGGCGCTGCGGGCCCTGGTGCTGCCGGTGGACCAACTCGCCACGGCCATCATCGACCGCGACATCAAGCTGTTGCAGACGATGCCCGAGGTCGGCAAGAAGACCGCCGAGACGATCGCGCTGACGCTGCGCGACAAGGTCGACGCGTTCCTGAATGCGCCACGCAGCGCGACGCCCAACGACCCGGACCTCGCCGACGTACCAACGATGCCGACCAGTTCGATCGCGCGCAGCGCCGTGGAGGCGCTCGTTGCGCTTGGTGAAAACCGCGCCCAGGCGCTCGCGTGGGTGGATCAGGTCATGTCCAGCGACGACCGGCCGGACACGATCGAAGACGTCATCGCGGCGGTATACCGCGTCAAGGCGGGGTGATGGGTGGGGTTGTGTCTCAGCCGCGTCGCTTCTGTTGCAGCTGCCCGGACCTTGAAGCGACGGGCTCGCGCGCGAACACTTTAAACCCGATACGCCGCCGTACACCCCGGCGCTTCGCCGACGCTGACGCTCACCAACCTGCAATGCCCCGGCAACCCCGGGCGGACCTGCTCCGCGATCGCCCACGCGACGCGCTCGGCGGTGGGGTTGATCTTCAGGCCGCCCTCGCCGTCGGTGAACGGCTCGCAGTCGTTGAGGTGTTGGTTTTGCCAGGGCGAGAGCGCGTCGTCGATCAGCGCTTGCAGGACGTGGAAGTCGCAAACAGTCTCGATGTCGTCAAGCTCGTCCGCGGCGACGGTGACCTTCACCGGCCAGTTGTGGCCGTGCACCGGCTCGAGCGACCCGTCGGGCAGGCGGATCGCGTGGGCGGCGGCGAAGACGGACTCGACGGTGATCTCGTACACGCTTATTTTGTAATCGAATTCGCCTGGCACCGCATGTGAATGCGGCGCCCAGGGTATGGCGTGTTTTGTGGTCTTGGCACCGCATTCACATGCGGTGCTATAACTACTTCAAAGATGCAAACACCAGCTACAACAGATTCGCCCGAACCCATCATCGGTATCGACCTGGGCACGACCAATTCGCTGGTCGCCTACTGCGACGCGAAGGGCCCGCGCGTGCTCTTCGGGCCGGGCGAACAGGCCATCCTGCCCAGCGTCGTGCGCCTGCGTGAGGACGACGGCAGCGCCGAGGCGATCGGCGACGAAGCGCGCAAGACCGCGGTGCAATACCCCGAGCGGACGATCCACAGCGTCAAGCGCCTGATGGGCCGGTCGCGCAAGGACGTCGCGGACGAGGCGGCACACCTGCCCTACGAAGTCGTCGAGGGCGAGCAGAACACGGCCCGGGTGAAAGTCGGCGGACACGTCGTCAGCCCGCAGGAGGTCAGCGCGATGATCCTGCGCGAGCTCAAGCAGCGGGCGCAACGCGCGCTGGGGCGAGACGTCCGCAAGGCCGTCGTGACTGTGCCGGCGTACTTCGACGACGCCCAGCGCCAGGCGACGCGCGACGCGGGCCGGCTCGCGGGGCTTGAGGTCGTGCGCATCGTCAACGAGCCGACCGCCGCGGCGCTGGCCTACGGCCTAGGGGGCAGGGGACCAGGGGCCAAGGGGCCAAGTGCTTCATTGGCGACACGCAAGACCGGCGGCGGCGTCTCGCTGAACACCAAGCTCAACCCCGAAGCCTGCGCATCCGAACCCGGACACTCGGCCCCCTCGCCCCTCAACCCCTCGGCCCCTTCTCCCCAAACCATCGCCGTCTACGACCTGGGCGGGGGCACGTTCGATATCTCGATCCTGCGTTTGGAGCAGACCGAATCCGGCGCGGTCGATCAGGTGCTATCCACCGCGGGCGACACGCACCTGGGCGGGGACGATATCGACCGGATGATCATCGACCTGGTGACCGGCGAAATCCGCGAACAATTCGGCCAAACGCTCGAATTCCCGCCCGCGACACGGCAGGCGCTGCGCAACTTCGCCGAGGCGACGAAGATCAAGCTCTCGGCTGACGCGTCGGCGGACCTCGAGATCGACCTGGGCGACGGCAACGTGTACCGCCGAACGATAACGCGCGAAGCGTTGGAACAGCTCGCCGAGCCTTGGATTGCGCGGACGCTGGACGCGTGCAAGCGGGCGCTGCGTGGCGCGAACCTCACGCCGGCCGACATCGACCGCGTCGTCATGGTCGGCGGATCGACGCGGATGCCGGCGGTGCAGGCCGCGGTCGGCGCGTTTTTCGACGCCGAGCCCTACACCGCGCTCGACCCGGACCGGGTCGTCGCGCTGGGCGCGAGCGTGCAGGCGGCGCGGCTGGCGGGCGTGCAGGCGGGTGGGCTGTTGCTCGATGTGATCCCGCTGTCGCTGGGCATCGAGACGATGGGCGGGGCGGTTGCGAAGCTGATCACCGCTAACAGCACGATCCCCGCGCGGGCGACGGAAATCTTCTCGACCTACGCCGACGGCCAGACGAAGGTCGCGATCAACGTGTACCAGGGCGAGCGCGAATTGGTGCAGGATTGCCGGCTGCTCGGCGCGTTCGAGCTGACCGGCATCCCGCCGATGCCCGCGGGGCTGCCGAAGCTGGAGGTGACGTTCGTCGTCGACGCGAACGGGGTGTTGACCGTGACCGCGACCGAGGCGCGCTCCGGCCGGCGGGCGCGGACGCAGGTCGTGCCCAACCACGGCCTGACGCGCGACGAGGTCGAACAGATCGAGCGCGACTCGTTCGCCCACGCCAGGCAGGACATGGACGCGCACCGGCTGATCGACCTGCGCCTGAACGCGAAGCTGGACATCCGCAACATCCGCCGACAACTCGAACGCGTAGGCGACGCGATCGACGAGGACTACCGCAGCGAGATCGAGGGCCACATCGAGAAGGTGCAGGCGATGATCGATTCGCCGGACGAACAGGTGGATGCGGATGCGTTCCAGCAGGCGATGCACGACATGGACCACGCGACGCTGAAGCTCGCGGAGGTCGCGATCGCACAGACGTTGCGGGAAGATGTCAAGGGTTAAGTCGCCGCCGGGCAACGCCGGTCAAGCCTGTGCGGTTCGCCATGCGTTGCCCGGCGGCGACGGCACGTATGATGCTTGGATGCTCTACCGCTCGCCGATCGACGACGTCGTGGTGTACCGCTCGCCGGTGCTCGACGCGCTCGATATCCCGCACGGCTTCGGCACCCGCCAAGGCGACGACCGCGCGATCGCCGAGGCGCTGGGCCTCGGCGACCGCGTGTGGGTCACGGTCCGCCAGGTACACGGCCACGACGTCCATATCGAAGACCACACGCCGGCGCACGACGCGGATCTGCCGCGTTGCGACGCCGACGCGATCGTGCTGCACCGGCCGGGCACGGTCGCGCGCGTCCTCACCGCCGACTGCGTGCCGATCCTGCTCGCATCGACGGACGGCCGGTCGGTCGCGGCGGTGCACGCGGGCTGGCGCGGGCTGGTGTCGGGCGTGGTCGCCGAGGCGGTGGACGCGCTGGCCAAGCCGTTTGTCGCTGCGATCGGGCCCTGCATCGGCGTGAACCGGTTCGAGGTCGGCGAGGAGGTCGCCGAGCGCTTCGACCCGCGGTTTGTTCGCCGGGACCTCGGCTCGCGCCCGCACGTGGACCTGCGCGCCGCGGCCCACGCCATCGTCCACGACCTCGGCGCCCGCCAGATCGATACGACCGACCGGTGCACGGCCCACGACGAGGCGGACTTCTACAGCCACCGCCGGGACGTGACCTGGCGCGGCGCCGAGACGACCGGCCGGATGCCGAGCGTCATCGGCCCGACCTCGGGCGGCTCAACGGATCAGAAAAGTCCGTAAGCGTATATTTGTAGGTACTTAATAAAAGACGATCTGTCAGTGGTGTCCGATCGCAATAACCAATACGGATGATGCGTTAGTCAGGTGTTCTGCCACCGGTGCATCGGGCCGGCCAGCGACACTTGCTCCCCCGCAACAGGAACCGTTTATGAACGCCTTCGCCCGCAGTGTGTCTGTGTTGTCCGTGTTGATGCTCGCCCTCGCGGTGACCTCGCCGGCCCTTGCCCAGGATCGCGGCGGCGACGGGGACCGGGGCGGGGACCGCAACGACTGGCGCGAGCGTTGGGAGAACGCGAGCGAGGAGGAGCGCGAGCAGATGCGCGAGGAGTTCCGCAAGCGCATGGAAGAACGCCGGGCCGAGTACGAGAAGCAGCAGGCCGAGCAACTGCGCGAGCGGCTGGAGATGAGCGAGGAAGATTACGAGATCATCGGCCCGATGATCGCGAAGGTGCGCTCGGCGATGCGTGAGCGCGATATGGCCACGCGTGGGGCGGGTCGGGATCGCGGCGGCCGCGGCGGCAACCCCTTCGGCGGCGAGCAGTCCGACGAGGCCAAGGCCGCCAGCGAGGCGATGGCCGAGCTGCGCCAGGCGATCGAAGACGACAATTCCGGCGACATCAAGAAGGCGCTCGGCAAGCTCCGCAAGGCCCGCGCGGCGCTGGACAAGGCCGTGACCGACGCGCGGGAAGAGCTGCGGAGCGTCTGCACCGCGAAGTGGGAAGCGCAGTTCGTGGTCATGGGCGTGTTGGACTAAGCTGGCGCGGCGCGATCGCGTCGGCGTGTCGCGAACAACCGCCGTGACGCGGGGCCGAGTGGGCCTTGGAACGGGACCGACCAAGCGTACGCCAGCCCCGGTCCACGAGCCGGGGCTGTTTTTGCAACCCGCCCCGGGGCGCGAGCGTATAACTCGGGCCAGGGACGCGTCGGGTCGATACCGCCCGGCACGCACCGGATCGCGCCTTCATCTTCGCCCGACCGACTCCCGACCGATTTTTGTGTCCGCACCTCCCGGCCGAACACCATGCAGCAGGTCTTGACTAAGTTGAACCGCCTGGGCTTGCTCGACGAGCGCGCCGTCGCCGACGCCGCCCGCCTGATCGATCAGGGCGAGCCGTTGGAGCGGGCGGTGCTGGCGGTCGATGGGCTGACCGAAGATCGCCTGCTGCCGGTGCTCGCCAACGCGTTCGGCGTCGAGCTGGTCGATCTCGAAACCATCACCCCGCCGCGCGGCCTGCTGGCGAAGCTGCCGGCCCACGTGCTCAGCCGGCGCAAGCTCATGCCGATCGACGAGGTCGACGGCCGGCTGCGCGTGGCGACCAGTTCGCTGGGCGACTCGGCGGGGCTGGACGAGCTGCGCGTCGCGACGGGCCTGGACGTCGAGCCGGTGCTCGCGCCCTCAAGCCAGATCGCCAAGGCGCTGGGCAAGCACCTGGGCGTCGGCGCGGCGACGATGCAGTCGCTGATGCAGACCGGCGGGATCACGGTCGTCGACGACAGCGACGAAGACAGCGTCGACCTCACCGACGACGCGGAAGACGCGTCGATCATCCAGTTCGTCAACCAGATCCTGGTCGAGGCGATCGACCGCCGGGCGACCGACGTGCACTTCGAGCCGTTCGAGGGCCGGCTGAGCGTGCGCTACCGCGTGGACGGCGTGTTGCAGGAAGCGACCCTGCCCGCAGAGGTCCGCCGATTCCAGGCCGCGATCGTGTCGCGGTTGAAGATCCTCAGCCACCTGGACATCGCCGAGAAGCGGTTGCCGCAGGACGGCCGGATCAAGCTCATGGTCGCCGGCCGCGAGGTCGATGTCCGCGTGTCGGTCATCCCGATGCTGTACGGCGAGGCGGTCGTGCTGCGCCTGCTCGACCGCTCGACCACGCTCGTCGGGCTCGAAGGGTTGGGCTGGGCCGGCGACGACCTGAAGCAGTACAACAAGGTGCTCGGCCTGCCGCACGGCATCATCCTCGTCACCGGGCCGACCGGCTCGGGCAAGACGACCACGCTCTACGCCTCGCTCGCGCAGATCAACGACATCGAACGCAAGATCATCACGATCGAAGACCCGATCGAGTACCAGCTCGAAGGCGTCAACCAGATCCAGGTCGATACCAAGACCGGGCTGACCTTCGCAAAAGGCCTGCGCGCGATTTTGCGTCACGACCCGGACGTCGTGCTCATCGGCGAGATCCGCGACCGCGAGACGGCGGACATCGCCGTGCAGGCCTCGCTCACCGGCCACCTCGTGTTCTCGACGCTGCACACCAACGACGCGCCCGGCGCGATCACCCGCCTGATCGACATGGGCGTCGAGCCCTTCCTCGTCGCCTCGTCGCTCGAAACGGTTGTCGCCCAGCGGCTGGTGCGATTGATCTGCCAGAACTGCAAGGAGCCGATCCCGATCCAGGACGCCGAGTGGATCCGCTCGGAGTTCGGCAGCGACCTGCCCGACACGCTGTACCACGGCAAGGGCTGCTCGTCGTGCAGCGGCACGGGCTACCGCGGGCGACGCGGCATCTTCGAGATCATGCCGATCACCGACGAGCTGCGCGCCCACGTGACCGAGAACGCCTCGGCCCGGGTGATCCGCCAGACCGCGGTGAACCAGGGCATGAAGTCGCTGCGCGAAGACGGCTGGCGGCTGATCAAGGCGGGCGTGACGACCGTCGAAGAAGTCTTGCGCGTGACCAAGGACGAACGCGCGGCCGACAGGAACCTCTCGCACATCGGCAACACCAGCGGCGCGGGGGGGCACTGACCGATGCCGACCTACGCCTACACCGCGGTCAACACGCAGGGCAAGCGGACGACCGGCCGGCTGGACGCGGACGACCGCGGCGCCGCGCTGTCCTCGATCGAGTCGCTGGGCCTGATCCCCGTCGATGTCGCCGCCGCCGCGGCAGGCAGCAAGCGCCCGAAAACAACAGACACGAACACGCCCGGCCGCGCGGGCCTCATGCCCGGCGGCAAGCGCATCAAGGCCAAGCACGTCCTCGCGTTTGTTCGTCAGCTCGGCAACCTGTTATCCGCCGGCGTGCCGCTGGCTCGGGCGCTGCAAATCCTCAACCGCGAGACGTCGCACCCCGGCGCCCGCGCGCAGTGGGACGCGGTCCGCGACATGGTGATCGACGGCACCGCCCTCGCCGACGCGCTCGGCCAGTTCCCCAAGTCCTTCCCGCCGATCTACGTCGCCATGGTCCGTGCCGGCGAGGCGGGCGGCTTCCTCGACGTCGTCCTCAAACAGATCGCCGACTTCATGTCGCGCGAGCGCGAACTGAAGAGCAAGGTCGGCACCGCGCTGATCTACCCGGCCGTCCTCGCCGTCATCGCCTCGGGCGTGGTCATCTTCCTGCTCACCTGGTTCATCCCGCGCTTCTCGACGATCTTCGAGGAGTTCGGCCAATCGCTGCCGCTCTTAACGAAGATCATCCAGGCCGCGAGCTTCGCCGTACTCAACTACGGGCCGTTCGTCGCGATCGGCGTGATCCTGCTCGCGTTCATCCTCAAGCAGATGCTCGCCAGCGAGGCCGGGCGGCGCAAGCGCGACGAGGTCGTGCTCAAGCTGCCGGGCATCGGCTCGGCGGCGGCGAAGTTCTCGCTCGTGCGCTTCTGCCGGATGCTCGGCACGCTGGTCGGCGCGGGCGTCCCCCTCATCGCGTCGCTGAAAGTCGCGCGCGCCGCCGTGGGCAACCAGACGCTCACCGACGCGGTCGACCGCGCGATCGCCAACGTGCAGGAAGGCGCGCCGCTCGCGCGCTCGCTCGGCGAGTGCCCGCAGTTGTTCCCCACGTCCGTCGTCGAGATGATCTCCGTCGCCGAGGAGTCCGGCCGGATCTCCGAAGAGCTGGTCCGCATGGCCATCGAGTTCGAGGAAGACCTGGACCGCCAGCTCCGCGTGCTCGTGTCGCTGGCCGAGCCGGCGATGCTGTTCGTCATGGCGTCGCTGGTCGGGACGATCGTCGTGGGCATGCTCCTGCCCGTTTTCGACCTCTGGGACGCGATCCAGTAAAACGGCTTCTTGACTTCTTGTTCCTTCATCCACCACCCACGAGAACCATGAACACCCCACGCATTAAGCAACGCAAACGGTCGGCCGGCTTCAGCATCCTCGAGCTGCTGCTGGTCCTGGTCATCCTCGGCATCCTCGCGGGCATCGTCGGCGTGCGCTTCGCCGGCCAGTCCGGCAAGGCCAAGGTCACCGCCACCAAGACCCAGCTCTCCAACCTCGAAGGCGCGCTCAACCAGTACGAGATCGACATGGGCGAGTACCCCTCGACTCAGCAGGGCATCAAGGCCCTGCGCGAGATGCCCAGCGGCGTCGATGAAGACAACTACAACAAGGGCGGCTACCTGACTAAGGACATCACCAACGACGCCTGGGGCAACCCCTGGCAATACCGATACCCCGGCACGAAGAACGAAGACGGCTACGACCTCTACTCCTTCGGGCCCGACGGCGAAGAAGGCGGCGACGACGACATCACCAACTGGAGCGAAGACGACGCGTGAGCCGCGCTGCTAGACCATCCCGCGGCTTCACGCTCATCGAGCTCGTGCTGGTGATGCTCATCATTGGCCTGCTGCTCGCAATCGTTGCGCCGTCGCTCGGCGGGCTGTTGCGGTCCCAGCGCATGGACCAGGGCGCCCGCACCGTCGCCGCGATGCTCAAAGACGCCCGCGTCCGAGCCGCCGGCGAAGCGAAACCCTACCGCCTGGTGATCGACACGCAGGACAACACCGCCTGGCTTGAGGTGCTCACGCCCGAAGGCTTCGAACGGCTCAAATCCCATGTCGGCAAGATCGTCGAGCTCGGCGACAAGTTCACTATCGAACTCGAAGGCGGCCAAGAAGAGGGCGACCTGCTCTACATCCGAGTCGAGCCCGACGGCACCGCCGACCTCGCCCAGATCACGCTCACGCGCATCGACGACGGCGAGCAGATCGCGGTGTACTGCAAGACGCCGACCGAGCCCTACGTCGTCGGCGACCCGATCTCGGCCCAGCAACTCGAAGACGGAGCCGACGATGTCGAACTCGACGACTAACACGCGTCGCCCGCTGTTCGCTGGCTTGGGCTCCCTCTCCCTGTCAGGGAGAGGGCGGGGGGTGAGGGTGGGGCGTTGTACTGACAAGGCCAGGCGGACAGCGTCAATTGATTCAACGGCCGACCCTCACCCCAACCCTCTCCCAAAAAGGGAGAGGGGGCAAACGGGCTTCACGCTGGTCGAAGCGCTCGCGGCCTTGATGCTCGTGGCGATCGTCCTGCCGTTCGTGATGCGTGGGATCACGATGTCGGCCCAGAACGCGTCCAACGCCGACCGCCGGGAGACCGCGCTGATGCTCGCGCAGACGCAGCTGGACGAGGCGGTCCTCGCCGAGGCCTGGCAGTTCGGCGGTGCGGAGGGCGTCTTCGACGAGGTGTACGGCCGGGAGGCGGAGCGTTATACGTGGGAGCTGACGATCGACGACTGGGTCAGCACGGACTTCCACGAGCTGACGATGACCGTGCGCTGGATGCGCGGGCTGGAAGAACAAAGCGTGCGGCTCAAGACCGTGGTGTACGCGGGCGCATAAACCGGATGGACACGAAGACCCCAAACATCTCGACACGCAAGGCGACGGGCTTCACGCTGCTGGAACTGGTGCTCGCGTTGACGGTGACGGCGATCGTGTCGGTCGCGCTGTTCACGAGCATGAGCGGGGCGTTCAAGGCCCGCCGACAGGTCGAGGACAACCTCGCGGGCCGGGAGGCGGCGCGCTGGGTGCTGGCGACGGTGCGGACCGACCTGCAGTGCGTGCCCCCGGCCGGCGGTCGGATCAGCGGCGTCTTCGCCGGCGAAGACAACTCGGGCATGAACAACGCCGACGCCGACCGCGTCCTCTACGTCACCGCCAACCCCAACCTCAAGTCCGACCAGGACCTCGGCGACCTGCGCCAGGTCGAGCTGCGCCTGCTCGAATCCGCCGACGACCCGGACCACTACGTCCTCGCCCGGCTGGTGACCGGCAACCTGCTGGCGCGCGCCACGCCCGAGCCGACCGTCCAGGTCCTCGCTCGCCGGGTCGTGTCGTTCAACGTGCAGTATTTCGACGGCGGGGAGTGGCTGGACGAGTGGGACTCGACGCTGCGCGACAACGCGTTGCCCCTGGCCGTCGAGATCGTGCTGGTCCTCGCGCCCGAACGCGACCGCGAGCCGGATGACGAGGACGAGGACGAGAAACAAGCGGGCTACATCACGATGTCGCAGGTCGTCCGCCTGCCCGCGTCGCGGCTCGAATCCTCCGACGGGGGCATCAACCTCGGCTTTTGATTCGCCAGATGACACGCACGAACCACTACAACTCGATCTGCCACGAAACCGGGGTGCCCCGGCCGCCCGCCGGTCGGGATGTGATGTGTGGAGTGCCTAACCCGGCCGGCAATCGGCCGGGGCACCCGCGTAATGTAGACCGCGCCCGCCGACAGTGCGGCGCGGCGTATGTCGTCGCGCTGCTGGTGACGACGCTGCTCGCGGCGCTGGTGCTGGTCTTCGCACGGGAGATGCGCGTGCAGACCGACGCGTCGAGCAACCGCGCCAGCCAGACCGAGGCGCGCTGGATCGCCCAGGGCGCGCTCGAGGCGGTGCGCGGGGACCTGGCGTTTGTCATCTCGCAGGGCGAGCCGCCGCGCCTGGACCAGGTCAACCCCCGGGCGCAGACGCTCGGCGACGGGCTGTTCTGGCTCATCCGGCCCAGCCACACCGACGACACCGAGCTCGGCTTCGGCCTGCAGGGCGAGGCGGGCAAGATCAACCTCGACGCGTTCGCCGGCATCGATGCGCTCGAACTGCCCGGCATGAACGAGAACCTCGCCGCCGCCATCATCGACTGGCAGGACCGCAACCCCAACATCACGCCCGGCGGGGCGGAGTCGGCGTACTACCTCTCGCGCCCGACGCCTTACGACATCAAGGACCGCGACCTCGAGACCCTCGGCGAACTGATGTACGTCAAGGGCATGACCGCGGACCTGCTGTGGGGCGAAGACGCGAACCGCAACTACAAGCTCGACCCCAACGAAGACGACGGCGACGCCAACCCCCCGGCCGACAACGCCGACGGCAAGCTCGACCGCGGGTTCATCGACTACTTCACCGTCTACAGCGCCGACCCGGGCCGAAGCGACAGCGGTCGGCCGAAAGTCACGCTCGACATCAAGCAGTCGCCCCAGCAGTACGGCCAGCTGCGCAACTTCCTGCAGTCCCAGCTCGGCGAAGAGCGGGGCGAAGCACTCGCGCAGCTGAGTTTTAACAAGACCGCGACGGCCGGGAAGAACGACACGTTCAAGAGCGTGCTCGAGTTCTACACCGAGACGAAGGCGACCGAGGCGGAGTTCGAGCTGGTGCACGACGGGCTCAAGCGGATGGACAACGACAACGTGCTGGAAGGGCTGATCGACGTGTACCACGCGTCCGAGCCGGTGCTGGCGGCGCTGCCGGGGCTGGACGTCGGCGACGCGCGGGCGATCATCGCCGGCCGGCCCGAGCGCGAGCCGGACGAGGCGGTCCGCAATATCGCGTGGGTGGTCGGCGTTCTCGGGGAGGAAAAAGCGATCACCGCCGCGCGCTACATGACCCACCGCTCGTACCAGTTCACGGCGGACATCGTCGCGGTCAGCGGCGACGGCCGGGGGTTCTGCCGGCTTCGGGTCGTGCTCGATTGCCTGCCGGTCATCGAGGGCGACGCGGCCCTGCCCGTCATCCGTCACATCGAGGACCTGACCGCGTACGGCTGGCCGTTGGATGAAGAGGTCCGCGAGCTGTTGCGGACCGGCGCGACGCCCGAGGAAGTCTCGGCGATTTACAGTGAGGACTCGCTTTGATGCCCAGCCACCGCTCCCACCTGCTCAGCATCGCGCTCACGCCCAGCTGCGCCCAGATCGCCGAGGCCAAGCGTGCCGGCGCGGGCGTATCGATCGTGCGGCGATCGACGCTGATGTTTGCACCCGACGCCGGGCTCGACGCGCCAGCGGCGCTGGGCGTGGCGCTGAGCGAACACCTCAAACAGCAGGGCTACGGCACGAAGCACGCGGTGATCGGCCTGTGCCCGCGCTGGGTGCTGGCCCGGCACAAGCACGCCCCGCCCGCCGACGCCGACGCGCTGCGCGGCATCGTCAACCTGCAGGTCGAGCGCGAGTTCGCGGGCAGCGCGTCGGAGATGCGATTCGACTACGTCATCGGCGGGCCGGCGGGCGAGGACGGGCAGGTGCCGCTGTTGCTCGCCGCGGTGCGCCGGGGCGTGCTGAGCCAGGTCGAGCTGGTCGCGAAAGCCGCGGGGCTTGCCATCGAAGCGATCACGCCGACGACCTTCGCCGCCGCGGACCCCGGGCGATCGGGTGCGGTCGCGGTGATCGAGCCGGGCGTCGCCGGGGTGATGCGGGTGCAAGGCGGGGCGGTGATCGGGCTCGCGTCGTGCCCGGCCGAGCCGGATACGCTCGCCGACGCCGACGCGCGCGATCGCCTGCTCGCCCACCTCTCGCGCTGCGCGTTGCAATTACCCAGCGTCGATCCGGCCGGCGGGCTGATGCTCGTGCTGCCTTCGTCCGTCACCGACGCCGACGCCCGCGCGCTGGCCGAGTCCGCCGCCGAGCGCTTCGGCGAGGTGGACGTCGAGCACGCCGACGCCGCGGATCGCCTGGCCGGCCACGCGATGCGGCAGGGCGTGTCGCTGATCGACTTCAGCCGTTCGCGCCTGGCCCCGCCCAAGCGTCGGCGGGTCTCGGAACGCGGTGCCTGGCTGATCCGCGCCGCGGTCCTGGTGCTGCTCATCGGCGGGACCGCGGGCTACCTGTGGATCGACGCGACGGCGCGACGCGACGCGCTCCAAGCCGAGTACGACGCGATCAAGGATCGGGCCGACGAACTGAAGGCGCTCCGCGCCGACACCCGCCTCGCCGAGCCGTGGTTCGACGAGCGGTTGCCGGCCCACGACGTGCTGCTCGAGTTGACGCGCACGTTCCCGACCGACGGGCAGATCCGCGTCGAGACGCTGACGATCCAGGCCGACCTGGATTGCCAAATCCAGTGCACCGCCGAGGACCGCCGAACGATGGACCGCTACTTCAGCCAGATCCAGGAATCGACGCGGCTGCTGCGGGTGGACCTGGGCGGGTACCGCCCGGCGGGGGGCCGGGACAACTGGGTCGACTTCCCGATCGAGTTCCGCTACGACCCGAAAGCGAAAGGAGGCCGGCTGTGAGCAGGCGTGAAAAACTCCTTGCCCTTCTCGTCGCGCTGATCGTCGGCGGCTTCGCGCTGTTGAATTGGGTGATCGACCCGGCGTTGGCGGCGTTCGCGGCGATCGACGCGGAGAGCGAACAGCTCGAGCAGGAGTTGATCCAGGCGCGGGGGCTGGTCGAGGACGAGCCAAGGATCCGCAAGGACTGGGCCGGTTATCAGAAGGCCGGGCTGAAGCGCTCGCTCGAAGCGGCCGACGCCGAGACCGGCCGGGCGCTGCTCGTCTGGGCCGAGGACGCCCGGCTGACCAAGGTCCGGCTGTCCGATGGCAAGCCGAAGACCGACGGCGAACAACCCTTCGCCACGCTCAGCTACACGCTGCAAGCCGCCGGCCGACTCAGCCAGGTCTGCGAGCTGTTCTACGCGGTCCTCGAGTCGCCGTTCCCGTTAAGAATCGAAAAGTGCGTGATCGACGTGCAGAACAACGACAGCGAGAGCCTGCAGCTCTCGCTCACCGTCTCGACGCTGTTTACCCCGGAGGCCAAGCCTTGACCAACCCCAACCCGACAACACGATGGCCCGCGTGGGTTGCGGCCGGCTTGCTGATGAGCGTCGGCGTGGTGGTCGGCGTCGGCTCGGTGTTGGCGGCCGCGAACGAAGCGCCGACGGAGCAGGACAAGCCGCGCAACGCGTGGACCCCGCCGGAGGTGGACCGCTCGGCGTACCGCGACATCGTGGACTACAACATCTTCCGCGCCGACCGCAAGCGCATCGCGCAGGAGGTGGACCGCGAGCGCAACCCGCCCCCGCCGCGCGACGACACGCCGCGCGAGGTGGTGCGCACCGAAGACACGCCGCCCGACCCCGATGCGGACTGGCGTTTGGCGGGGATCACGCACACGCCGGAGGGCGTCGTGGCCTACATCGAGAACACCAAGTCCGGCGACCTCTCGAAGCTCACCGAGCCCGCCGCGTTTTCCCAAGGCGAGATCACGGCGATCGGCTACGACGCGGTCATGTACGTCGTCGCCGGGGAACAGCGCGTCATCAGCGTCGGCCAGACGCTGGTGGGCACGCGCGTCGCCCCGCCCGGCGGGTCGTCGCGATCGACCGGCAACTCGAAGCGCGACGCCGACCTCACCCCCGCCGAACGCCTGCGTATGCTCCGCGAGCAGCGCGCCAGAGAGCAAGGCACCGCCGCGCCCGACGCGCCGACGCGGGAAGCGCCGGCCACGCGCGAACGCGCTGGCGACAACCAAGCCGACGACGACCCCGAGCCCGACGACGATGCCCAAACCGACGGCGATCCCGACGCGGCCGAGACCGCGCGTCTCATCGCCGATGACCAAGACCTCTCCACCGCCGGCCCCGACGCCGACGACAACAACCCGTAGGACACCCATGCATCAACCCAACCCGTCGCCTTCGCGCCAGTGGTCCGTCCCGACACCGCCGTGCCGACCGACCCGCGTGCTGCTCGCCGCGGCGCTCATGCTGACGCCCGGCGTGAGCGCCCACGCGCAGATCGCGTTGCCGCGGCCCGCCCAGGCGCAGCCGGCCGACGCCCCCGCCGTCGCAGCCGAACCGGCCGACGACGCCGAGCCCGTCGCGGATGTCCGCGTGTCCGAAGGCCCGCTGGTGACCGAGGGCCTGGTGTTCAACTTCGACCAGGCGACGCTCAAGACGGTGCTGAACTTCCTGGCCGAGGAGGCCGGGCTGATCATCATCAACGAGGTCGAGCTCGAAGGGCGGATCACGATGTTCAACAAGAAGCCGATGTCGCTGGACGACGCGGTGGACGTGTTGAACACGGTGTTGTTCGAAGAAGAGTACACCGCGGTGCGCCGCGGGCGGGTGCTGAAGGTCGTGTCGCTCGAGGACGCGAAGAGCCAGAGCATCCCGGTGTTTTACGGGGCCGACCCGGACCGGATCCCCGAGACCGACACGATCGTGACGCAGGTCGTGCCGATCCGGTTCGCCAACGCCGACGAGATCCAGGACGACCTGGAGGACCTGATCAACGACGACTTCGCGGAGATGACGGCGAACGCGTCGTCCAACGCGATCATCCTGACCGACACGCAGGCGAACATCAAGCGGATCGTGAAGATCATCTCGTCGCTGGACCAGGCGGTGCAGAAGGTGACGGAGGTGCGCGTGTTCAAGCTCGACTTCGCGGACGCCGACGACACGGCTCGGCTGATCGAGGCGACGTTCCAGGACTCGGTGAGCGAGGACGAGGTGTTCGGCCGGCTGATCCAGCAGCGTTTCGGCGGCGGTCGCGGCGGCCCGGGCCGGGGCGGGGGGGACAACAGCCAGCAGCAGGGCAACACCGCGAAGTCGAAGGTCACCGCCGAGGCCGACAACCGCACCAACAGCGTGGTGGTCAGCGCCGACCCCGAGATCATGGTGAAGATCGAGGAGATCATCGACGAGCTGGACGCGGACACGACCGCGAAGGACTCGGTCCTGATCTACCACGTCAAGAACATGCAGGCGACCGACCTCGCGGACATCTTCAACAACCTGTTCGAAGACAGCGCGAGCAGCGCGAACGACGAGCGTTTCGGGGGCAACGGGCAGAACGGCGGGCGTGGCACGCGCGTCCAGTCGGCCAACGCCGTCGCCGCCACGGGCAACGCCGGTGCCGCCGACCTTGTCGGCCAGGTCTCCTCCGTCGCCAACGAAGACACCAACACGGTCCTCATCCTCACGCCGGAAAAAAACTTCCCACGCGTGCAGGAGATCCTCGACGAGCTGGACCGGCCCGTCCCGCAGGTGCTCGTCCGCGTGCTCGTCTCGGAAGTGACCTACGACGACAGCGTGGACTTCGGCGTGGAGTGGGAAGGCATCAACGTCGGCTCGACGACCAACGACAACATCCGAACCGACTTCGACCTGTTCGACTCGACCCTCGGGCTCAACTACCTGATGTTCGACGGCGACAACTTCCGACTGGCCATCCGCGCGCTCAACGCGACCGGGCGATTCGACGTGCTCTCCCGCCCCTACCTGCTCACCGCCGACAACCAGGAAGCGACCATCAACGTCGGCCAGCGCGTGCCCATCCTGACCAACTCCCGCGTCGATGAGAACGGCGACATCATCAGCACCATCGACTACGAAGACATCGGCATCATCCTCACCGTCACCCCCCAGATCAACAGCGAGGGCCTGGTCGTCATGGACGTCTCGCAGGAGATCTCCTCGATCGCCGACCAGGCCATCCCCGTCGCGCCCGACCAGAACGCGGTCGTCTTCAACCAACGCGAGCTGACCACCCAGGTCGCCGTCGGACACGGCCAGACCGTCGTCATCGGCGGGCTGGTCCAGGACCAGCTCAGCGAGACGATCCGCAAGGTGCCCATCATCGGCGACATCCCGCTGCTCGGCGAGTTCTTCAAGCGCACCGAACGCAGCAAGGTCAAGACCGAACTGCTCCTGTTCCTCACCCCCGAGGTCATCCAGACGCCCGACCAACTTACGCCCGCCGCCGAAAAAATCAAGAGCGAGAGCGAGACGCTCGACAACGCCGTCGAGCCCGGCCGGCTCCAGGACCACCTGGACAAACTCAAAGCGACGCCCGGCAACGACGGGCCCAAGGCCCCGGAAACACAGGTCATCCCCGGCGACGAAGGCGACGCAGAAGCCGACACGCCGGAACAAGACGCGCCCCCGATGGAGCAAGACCCCGACCAGCCGTCCCGCCGAGAACAGCAGGACGCGTTGCTCGGCCGGATCGAGCGCTGGCGCAACCCATAGGACGACAACGAACATAATCGCCCCGGCACACGACCCGAAGCCGGGCCTGAGCCAAAGCGAAGGCCCGGGTGGTGGTAGCCGGGGCGAATCATCGCGCTCGATCCGGTCCTTCGCTGTTGCTCAGGGCCGGCTTCCGATTTAAGTTGACCCCTGATCCCGTACCATCAAGCCCGCGACCCCACCATGCGCAATCGTTTGCTTTTCCCGATCGTGTTGGCCTGCGGCCTGCTTGCCGCCTGCGTCACCGAGACCAAGCGTGTCGACCAGCCGTCGCAGGGTCGCGACCGCGAAGGCCTGCCGCAGGAGGTGCTGCGTGTGCCCCAACAGATGCAGGACCTTGCCGGCGAACTGCTGCGCTACCACGCCGGGCACAACACGCTGCCCGCGACGCTCGAGGTGCTGCTGGACGAGCGCCTGCTCAGCCCCCAACAGTTCGCCGACCTGCCCGACTACGCCTACCACCCGCTGGGCCTGGGCCAGCTGCGCGACGGGCGGGCCGTGATCCTGGTCGACTCGGAGGTCCGCATCGAGGGCCACGCCTGGTGCATCGTCCGCGAGCCCAGCGGCGCGCCGCGCTCGATCCAACTCAACGTCACGCCGATCGCGCTGAGCGAGCTCGAAGCCGCGGCCCGGCAGGCGCAGTGAATTGGCGGTCAGAGCACCAATCGTCGGCGAGTGACGCGCGCGGTGTTGTACCTGTCACACGCTGACGCTTGGTGTCCTGATGATCGCCTACAACAACCGCTCCAACACCCCCAGCGCAGCCGCCGCGTGCGCCGCGCCGCCCTGGGCGCTTAAATGCGCCGGCGCGACCATCGCCAACAGCGCCCGGTAGATGTCCGCGAGTTGCGGCCAGTTCTCGCCGGGCGACAGGTCGTAGTCGCGCATCGAGCGTGCGATGAGTTTGGCGGGGTTGGTGCCGTGCAGTGTCCCGGGGCTGGCCCAGTACAGGTGCTCGAGGTAGACCGCGTCTTCGACCCAGTGGCCCGGGCGTACGCAGGCGAGGTCGAACAGGACCGCGGGCCCGTCGGGCGGGGCGAAGCGCGACATCGCGTTGCCCGGGTGCAGGTCGCCGTGGCACCAGGTGCCGGTGTCGCGCCGGTGCCAGGCGTCCAGCCAGCCGGGCAGCTGTTTGGCAGCGGCCTTGAGCGCCTTGCGCCAGCGCTGCGAGTGGGCGATCGTGTCCCGGCCGACGTGTTCACGCGCGGCCTTGAGCTGGCCCTTCCAGTCGCGCGGCCTCGGCGGGTCGCCCATCGGGATCATCCGCGCCCGGGCGTAGAAGTTTGCCGCGGCGTCGGCGAGCAGGTCATACGCGTCGCTTCCCCACGGACGCCCCAGCGGGCCGTGCGGCAGCCGCTCCATCACGACCCACGCCAGGTCGTACCCGCCCAGCTCGCTGCCGTGCGCAAAGACGCGTGGCGTCACGTCGTCGCTCGACAGCTGCACGAGCCAACGCCTTTCCTTGGGCGGGACCGGCAGCTTGACGACGGCGGGGTGCTCGACCCCTTTGTCGTCGCGCCAGGTCGCGTAGCCGGTCAGCGCCCCGCCGCGCTGCCAGTCGGTGCGGAACCAGTTGGGCTGGGACAGCCGACCGCCGCACAAGTTGACGAGCACGGGCGCGAGGGCCGCGCCGAACGGCTGGCTCACGCCGTGATCGGGAAGCGGGCTAGGCGACGCCGACGCGGGCGGGACCTCGACGGGCGCGGGGTCGGTCGGTGGGGCGTGGGTGCTGGCCCGGACGGGCGCGGGGGTCGGGTCCGGGCCGAGGCAGTGTTCGGGCGCGTCGGGCTGGTCCATCAGGCCGCCTTCCTGGGTCGGGTGCGCGTGGTGAGGCGTGAGACGCGAACGTCTTGTTCAAACCTACCGCTTGGCCGGCCCGCGGGCAAGACATTTTTCGCCTAAAGCCTTAGGATTCGCTCCCCGCCCGTGTTATCACACTCATCAGAGGAAGCCCGATGCGTGACCAACGCCTGGACAAGCTCGCCGACGTGCTCGTGAACTACTCCGTCAAGGTCCGGCCGGGCCAGCTGGTCCGCGTGACCGGCGACGCGGTCGGCTCGCCGCTGCTCGAGGCCGTCTTCGAGGCCGTCCTCAAGGCCGGCGGGCACCCGCTGTTGCGCATCACCGACTCGGCGTGCAACGACATCCTCATGCAGACCGCCAGCGACGAGCAGCTCAAGTACGTCGACCCCGTGCTCATGGCCGAGGTCAACGAGATCGACGCGACCGTCGGCCTGTGGGCGGACGTCAACACCAAGTCGGCGACACGCGTGGACCCGAAGCGCGCGGGGTTGCGCTCGACCGCGCGTCGGCCGTACTTCGAGCTGTTCATGAAACGCGCCGCCGCCGCCGAGTTCCCCGACGAACACCCCGGCGTCAAGCCATTGAAATGGGTCGGCACGCAGTACCCCACCCAGGCCAGCGCCCAGGACGCCGAACGCTCACTGCGCGAATACGAAGACTTCGTCTTCAAGGCCGGCTACCTCGACCACGACGACCCCGCGCTCAAGTGGGAGGAGATCCGCGCCAAGCAGCAACGCGTCGTCGATTACCTCGCCGGCAAGTCGCTGCTGCACTTCCAAACGCCCAACGGCACCGACCTGAAGGTCAACATCGACGGCATGACCTGGATCAACTGCGCGGGCGAATCCAACTTCCCAGACGGCGAGGTCTTCACCGGCCCGAACCTCAAGCACCAGGACGGCGGGGTCAACGGCGTGGTCAAGTACTCCTTCCCCGCGGTGCACAACGGCCGAGAGGTCCACGACATCGAACTCACTTTCAAGAACGGCCGGGTCGTCGACGCCAAGGCGAGCAAGGGCCTGGACTTCCTCGAAGCGATGCTCGACCAGGACGAAGGCGCGCGCAGCGTCGGCGAGATCGCCATCGGCACCAACTACGCCATCACCGAGTACACCAAGAACACCCTGTTCGATGAGAAGATCGGCGGGACCTTCCACGCCGCCGTCGGCGCCGGCTACCCCGAGACGGGCAACGACAACCAGTCCGGCCTGCACTGGGACATGGTTTGCGATTTAAGAACTGGCGGAACGATCAGCGTCGACGGCGAAGTCATCTCGCGCGACGGCAAGTTCGTGTTCGACGGCTGGCCGGGGAACTGATGCTCGCTACCGGCCCGCCTGCTGCGGGGTGGCTACGCCGGCTCGTTCTTGTACCACGCGCGAACCTCCGGCTTGATCCAGTAGATCAGCAGCGGGATCGTGATCGGCCAGAAGCAGCAGCTGGTCAGCCCGATGCAGATCATCACGAGGTTGTACACCCAGCCCCAGAACCGACGGGGTGTGAACAGCGATACCGCGAAAACGATCGCGAGCACGACGCCGAGCGCGGCGTACACAACGCCCATGAAGACCGCTTCCTCCGAACTGGTCGGCACGCTCGATCCGGGTCGCGGCTCGGGGGTAAACAGCGTGTCCGCGTTCGAGACCATGAACAAGCCCAACGCCGTGACGCCGATGTACAGCAGCACCATGAACACGGCGTAAGCCTTGAACCAGGCGATGACAGATGGTTTTTGCATGTTTGCCTCGCGACGTTTGGGGGTGACACAGCACGCGGTGGTTGCGTATCGCTGCGATGGTATACGATGCTTGCCTGTATCGAACAAACGCCCCCGCAGCGCGGCCCGGAAGAATCGATATGCAACGCTTGACGCTCCTGATACCCGCGACGCTTTGCCTGGTCGCCTGCGCCACCCCGCGGACCCCGCCGATGACCGAAACACGACCCGTGACCGACACGATGCACGGTATCCACGTGGTCGACCCGTACCGCTGGCTCGAAGGCGACGCTCAGGGCGCGCCGACCGACGAGGTCCGCGCATGGACCGCGGCGCAGAACCAGCACACCCGCGCGGTGCTCGACGGGTTGCCCGGCCGGGACAAGATCGAAGCCCGGCTGACCGACCTGATGCAGGTCGGTTACGTCGGTGCGCCGACGATGCGCGGCGACTTGTATTTCAACACCGAGCGCGAGGGCGACCAGGACCACGCCGTGCTTTACGTGCGCCAAGGATACGCCGGCGAGAAGCGCGTCCTGCTCGACCCCAACACGCTCAGCGACGACAAGCTCACGGCGCTGGGCTGGTGGAGCCCGAGCCCCGACGGCTCGCTGCTGGCCTTCGGCCTGTACCGCGCGGGCGACGAGAACACGACGCTGCACCTCATGAACGTCGCCACCGGCGACTGGCTCGACGACACGATCGCGGGCAAGGTCGGCGGCGTGCAGTGGATGCCCGACAATCAACGGTTCTTCTACAGCAAGCTCGCCGACGTCGACGACCCGTACTCCAAGCAGATCAAACTGCACGTGATCGGAGAAGCCCCGGCCGACGACCGGCTGATGTTCGAGCAGTACAAACAAGGCCCGCTCGCCACGACCTGGGGCCCGTTCTTGACGTTGCAGCGCGAGGGCAAGTGGGGCCTGCTTGGCTACTACACCTCGACGTCCAGCAACGACCTTTACCTCGTGGATGTCGAGCGCTGGATCAACACCGGCGAGCTGAACAAGACCACACTTGTCGAAGGCGCCGACGCGAATACCTACGGCAAGTTCACCAAGGGCGCGCTGCTCTTGACGACGCAGGTCGATGCGCCCAACGGCATGATCTACGAGGTCGATGTCCACCGCCCGCAGCGCGAGCACTGGCGGCTGCTCGTGCCCGAAGACGAGCAGCGGGTGCTCGAGGGCTGGCACGACACGCGCGACTGGCTCATCGTCGAGTACCAGGCCCAGGCTCAGACGGTGTTCGAGCTTTACGCGCGTGACCCGGCGAACGGCCGATCGATCGACACGTTCCCCCTGCCGGGCATCGGCTCGGCGAGCCTGTCGACGCGTTACGACCGCAGCGAGGTGTTCGTCACGTTCACGTCGTTCAACGAGCCGCGGTCGGTGTACCGCTACGACCTGCCCGAGCCGGGCGTCACCAAGCCCGTGGAGCAGTGGACCGAACGCTGGGCACGCCCGGACGTGCCCGTCGATCCGTCGCTGCTCGAGGTCAAGCAGGTCACGTACCAGAGCAAGGACGGCACGGACGTCACGATGTTCATCGTGCACAAAACGGGCATCGAGCTCGACGGCACCAACCCGACGCTGCTGTCGGGCTACGGCGGGTTCGGCATCAGCATGACGCCTTACTTCAGCGCGACGATGTTCCCCTGGTACGAGGCAGGCGGCGTGTTCGCGCTGCCGAACCTGCGGGGCGGGGGCGAGTACGGCGACGCGTGGCACAAGGCGGGCATGCGCGCCAACAAGCAAAACGTCTTCGACGACTTTATCGCCGCCGCGCAATACCTCATCGACGCCGGCTACACCAACAAGGACAAGCTCGCGATCAGCGGCGGGTCCAACGGCGGGCTGCTGGTCGGCGCGGCGATGACCCAGCGGCCCGACCTCTTCGCCGCCGTCGTCTGCGGCGTCCCGCTGCTCGACATGCTGCGCTACGACCGGTTCCTCATGGCCAAGTACTGGGTACCCGAGTACGGGGACCCCGCCGACAAAGAGCAGTTCGACTGGCTCTACGCCTACTCGCCTTACCACCGCGTGACGCCGGGCACGCGTTACCCCGCGACGCTCATCACCGCCGGCGAAAACGACACACGCGTCCACCCGCTGCACGCGCGCAAGATGGCGGCGCTGCTCCAAGCCGCGACGGCCGGCGACCCGGGCCAAGGCCCGGTCCTGCTCTGGGTCGACCAGGACGCGGGCCACGGCGGGGGCAAGCCGCTGTCGCTCCGCGTCCGCGATGTCGCAGACACACGCCTGTTCGTGATGTGGCAACTCGGGATGCTCGATTGAACATGACCCGTCGATGCAATGAAATAGCCCCGCCGAGAGAGCGGGGCTTTTCACAGGGAACTCAGACTTGCTGAACGCGCCGCTCGTTTACTCCGCGGCCGCTTCCTCGGCCTTCATCTTCTCCCACGCCTCGATCGCCTCTTGCAGTTCCTTGTTGAAGGCGTTGACCTGCGCGTCGTCGAGCGTGATATCGGTGACCTCGAAGGTGAGCTTGTCCTTGCCCTTGAGCGCCTTGACCGGTCCGGCGTCGTCGATGAGGTCGTCGAGCGAGATGTCGAGCTTCGCCGTGTTATCGACGCCGGCGACGCCTTCGATGTCCTTGAACAGGCCCGGCAGGACGTAGTGTTCCTTGAACTCGAGCCCGGCCATCATCTGCTTGATCTGGGCCTTCTCCGCCTCCTCGGTCGGCTCGTAGTCCTTGAGCATCGACAGCACCGTGCCGTTCGTGATCGTCAGCGTCGCGGTGTCGTCCTTTCGGCTGTATTCGAACTCGGGGGCTTCGCCTTCGCCAAAGGCGTCCATCTCGACCTCGTTGATGTCGCGGAAGTACATGCTGAACGTCAGGTACGTGTACCCGGCGACCTTCTCACGCTTGGGCTTGGTGTACGCGACGATGCCCTTGGCCTTGCCTTCCATGTTCGACGGGACCATCTCCTTGAACGGGTCCTGGCCTTCCTGCTTCGCCATCGCGACCAGCTGATCGCTCAGCCCGACCTGCATCTCGATCTTGCCCGCGCCGTCGGGCATCACGGTCACCACCTGCTTGAACTTGATGCAGCCCGGCAGCAGCAGGAAACAGGCGGCGAGCGTCAGGCATCCGAGCGTGTTCGTCCATCGTGTCATGTCGCGTCCTCGTTGGAGTAAGGGCGAGCGTTTGTGAATCTCACCCATCGGTTTCTAGACCGACCCTATTAGAATACCGGGATGCGTCGCAGGGTTGCCAACCTGATATTCGTTTTTTGCGTCGCTGCGATGGCATCCGTCGTACCACCTGCCTTGGCGGAGGACGACACGCCTTCGCACAGCGGCATCTTCGCCGCCGAGTTCACCGAAAAAAGCCCGTACGCCGACCCCAGGATCATCGCCAAGCGGATGCACCTGCGGCCGGGCACGGAACTGCCCGAGTACGACGTCGCCGACCACGCCTTCCAACTCGTCGTGCCCGAGGCGTATGACGGGACCGAGGCATACGGCCTGCTGGTGTTCATCCACCCGAATAACGACGTCTCGCTCGAGCGGTTCTTTGGCAGGACGATCAAGGGCGTGCTCGACAAACACAAGCTGATCTGGGTCTCGTTTGCCGACGCCGGCAACCCGGTCATGTCGAACATCCGCCTGGGCCTGGCGCTCGACGCGGCGCACAACGCCCAGCAGCGCTACCGCATCGACGAGAAGCGCGTCTACGTCTCGGGGCTCTCCGGCGGGGGGCGCATGTCGTGCATGGCCGGCGTGTACTACCCCGACGTCTTTACCGGCGTGATCCCGATCGTCGGGACGCTCTACTTCCGCGACGCGAAACTGCCCGAAGACCCGGCCCTGCGCGACCTGATCCGACCGGTACCCAAAGCGGAGAACAGTATCTGGCCTCAATCTTTGGTTGAGCCGGGCGCGAAGCAGTTGCGCGAGATGAAGAAGCACCAGCGGTGGGCGCTGCTGGCCGGCGAAAAGGACTACAACATGCCGCAGATGCGGGCCCACTTCGAGCAGGGGTTTGAGAAAGACGGCTTCGAACACGCCCACTACCTCGAGGTGCCCGGCATGGGGCACGTGTACCCCGACGCGAAGTGGTTCGAGAAGGCGGTGGTCCTGTTGGACAAGCCCCTGGCGAAGCAGGACCCGGCGGACCTGCCCCCGGCCGACGAACGCACCCAACGCCTGGCGCAACGTCGGCTGGAAGTCGCGCTGCGGGCGCTCGAGCGTGACCGTGAGCGCGGCGTCCGCGCGCTCGAAAGGCTTGTTGACGAGTTACCGAACACCGACGCCGCGCAGCAGGCTCGCGAGAAGCTGCAGGCGTTGGCCCGGGAATAAAAACATCCGCCGGCCCTCGCGGCCCGGCGGATGTCTGCGCTTTCGGGTTCGAGCAACCCCGTTAGCTGTTGCTCGTCTTGAACTGGCTCACCAGCCGTTGCAGCGTCTCGGCGCGTTGGCTGAGCTGGGTCGCGGCCTGGGCGGCCTGGTTCGTGCCGTCGGACGTCTGGCGGGTCACCGCGGCGATC
>JBKAGS010000040.1:0-62989 GCA_046290505.1 Phycisphaeraceae bacterium
TTTTGGTGGCAGGGCGACAAGGACCGCGGCCGGGCCGAGTGGTACGACCGGTACGAGGTCAACCTGCTGACGCTGATCGCGGCGCTGCGCAAGGACTTCGACGCGCCGGACGCCAAGTTCGTCTGCGCCACGCTCGGCCAGACCGACAAGGACAGCGCGACCGGCGGCGAAAAGAAGCTCATCGACGCCATGCTCGCGATCAGTGACCCGGAGCAACACCCCGAACTCAAGGGCCGGGCCGCAACCGTTTACGCGCACCCGCTGTCGAAAGGCGGCGCTTCGAACAGCCACTACAACGGCAACGCCGAGACCTACATGAACGTCGGCGAAGCGATGGGCAAAGCGATGGTCCGGCTGCTCAAGCCAGCGCAGGATTGACGGTCGGGCCTACGCGCCGCTACACGTCGTCGTCCGCGCCGCATGGCATGAAGTCGGCGACGCGGATCACCTCGTCCAGTTGCACGCCGGAGAGGTGGACCCGGCCTTTGATGTGCCGGCACCAGCGGATCGCGCCGGGGATCGGCGTCAGGCCCTTGGCCGCGTGCCGCAGCCAGCACGTCACCGCCGAGCCGGGGTAGAGGTACATGCCGTGGATAAAGCCCAGGCCGTTCGCGCTCAGGTCGTGGCTCCGCGCGATCAGCCGCATGTCCGTCCCCCCGGGCTGGCTGACCTCGATGACCAGTTGCAAGAGCCCGAGCGCCTCGGCCCGTGCGTGCTGGCGTTGGGTGGCCCCGTCACGCTGCTGTGCCCCGATGCGCTTGATGTGTTCGACGATCTCGATCCACTCGGCGTGGCTGAGCTTGAGCGTGTCGAACGCGACCGGGCCGGCGCTGGCCAGCGGGGCCGAGAGACGTTGCCCGGGTCTGGTCTGAGATGGTGGCAAGGCCGGCCCCTTAGGTTAACCCTTGTCCGACCCCGACAGGGGTATCGGCTAACCCGGCCTCCGGTTTTCTCCTTGCGCCCCGATTTTGCAAAAAAAATGCAACAACGCCGGCCGGCGTGCGCGGAGCCTGCCCGGATCGTTTCGACCCCCGGATGGCGTCTGCGCAATGGGTATTTCCCCCCGCTCAGCCCTTGTTCCAGAACGCGCTGCCGTAGACCGCGCTGTCGCCAAGCTCCTCGGCGATGCGGATGAGCTGGTTGTACTTCGCGTTGCGGTCCGAGCGGGCGGGGGCGCCGGTCTTGATCTGCCCACAGTTGGTCGCGACGGCGAGGTCGGCGATGGTCGCGTCCTCGGTCTCGCCCGAGCGGTGGCTCAAGACCGCCGAGTAACCGTTGCGCATCGCCAGGCCGACCGCGTCGAACGTCTCGCTGAGCGTGCCGATCTGGTTGACCTTGACGAGTATCGAGTTGGCGGTCTTCGAGTCGATGCCCTTCTTGAGGAACTTCTTGTTGGTGACGAACAGGTCGTCGCCGACGAGCTGGACCTTGTCGCCGATCTTGTCGGTCAATTCCTTCCACCCGGCCCAGTCGTTCTCGGCAAGGCCGTCTTCGATCGAGCGGATCGGGTACTTGCCGCACCACTCGGCCCAGAGCGACGCCATGTCCGAGCTGCTGATAATCTCCTGGCTGGACGAGAAGAACTTGTAGCCTTCCTTCCCATCCTTCTCGGCTTCGTTCCACAGTTCGCTGGTCGCGGGGTCGAGCGCGACGAAGACCTGCTCGCCCCATTTGTAGCCGGCCTTATCGACGGCCTGCTCGATGATCTTCAGCGCGTCTTCGTTGGACTTGAGGTCGGGCGCGAAGCCGCCCTCGTCGCCGACGGCGGTGGAGAGGTTCTGGTCGTGGAGCACGCCCTTGAGCGCGTGGTAGATCTCGACGCCGGCGCGCAGCGCCTCTCCGAACTCGTCGAAGCCCCAGGGCTGGATCATGAACTCCTGGAAGTCGACGGTATTGTCCGCGTGCTTGCCGCCGTTGAGGATGTTGAGCATCGGCACGGGCAGGACCTTGGCGCCCGAGCCGCCGAGGTAGCGGTACAGCGGCAGGCCGGAGGCCTCGGCGGCGGCGTGTGCGACGGCCATGGACACGCCGAGCATCGCGTTGGCGCCCAGCTTGGACTTGTTTTCCGTGCCGTCGAGCTCGATCATGATCGCGTCGATCATTTCCTGGTCGCGCGCATCCTCGCCGATCAGTTCGCCGGCGATCGGGCCGTTGACGTTCTCGACGGCCTTGCGGACGGACTTGCCGAGGTAGTACGCCTTGTCGCCGTCGCGCAGCTCGACCGCCTCGTTCTCGCCGGTCGACGCGCCCGAGGGCACGGCGGCTCGGCCGACGGTGCCGTCAAACAGGCCGACCTCGACCTCGACGGTCGGGTTGCCGCGGGAATCGAGGACCTGTCGTCCGTGGATGTAATCGATAGCGAAAGTCATGGGCGTGGGGTCCGGGGTACGGGGTTTGGTGTTCGGTGGGACGGGGATTTTAGCAGGTGGCAGGGGCTTGTGTTTGACGACCATGACAACCAGCACGTTGAAAAAGAAGCCGGTTTGCAAAAAGAAGCCGGTCCTGAGCGTAGCGAAGGTCCGGATCGGATCGGGTTTGATCCGGACCTTCGCTAAGGCTCAGGACCGCCTTCGGGATGTACTTGTGAATCGGACACGAACCTGTGAAATAGAAAAAGCACGGCTTTGACAGCCGTGCTTGAGAGAGCGTTTGTTGCCGGTCGCGCTCAGAAGTTCGAGCGGACGTTGACGCTTCGGCCGATGCGGCGTTTGGCGTTGATGAGCTTGCGGCCGGCCTTGGTGCGCATGCGGGCGCGGAAGCCGAACTTGCGGCGGCGCTTGGTCAGCGAGCGGCGCTTGGGGTAGTGGGTGGTCATCGTTGGGCCTCGGGTTGGGGGCGTGTATGGACGCGGAAGTCGTCACTTCATTCCACGTTCACGATCAATTGCCGGTAGGCGGTGTTCCCACGGGCGTCGATGGCACGGACCGCGATCACGTGCCCGCCGGGGGAAAGATCGGGGATTGTAACGCCCCAGGCCTCGGATGTCGAGTCGTAGATCTGGTCGTCGGGCAGCGACGCCTGGTACGCCTCGCTGCCGTCAACCGAGTAGGCCACCGACGCGATCGCGGACAGCTCGTCCTTCGCCGTCGCGGTGAGCCTGACCTTGCCGTCGCCGAGCACCTCGGCCTTGAGCCCGTCGAGCGCCGGGGCGGAATTGTCGATCAGGACCGGCTCGGAGACGCGCCCACCGGTCTTCGCGGCGTTGGGCGGGTTGTCCAGCTTGTCGTGGGCCGTGAGCCGGACGGTGTACCACCCATCGGGCACGTGCTGGGTCGCCCACTCGTACTTGTTCGCGGTCAGGTCCTCGGCCAGGGGCAGGTAGACGTCGGCCTTGCCCGGCTTGTACTCGAGGCTGTAGACCAGCCGGTCCGAGTTGTCGTCGGTCGCCTGCCACTGGATCGTGTACTTGGGGTTCGGGTCACTGCCCGGCTCGCCGACCTTGGGCACGCCGACGGTGAGCTTGGCGACGGTCGGCGCGGTGTTGGGGGCGATGTAGGCGAGGTCGGTCTGGTCGATGACGGGCGTCGCCTCGCCGTCGCCGGTCAGCGTCAGGCGGTACTGCAGGTAGCGGGCGGGGGGCACGTCGATCTTCAGCTCACGCGGCTGCAGCGGGTTGGCGTCCGGGTCGTGCTCGATCAGCGCGGGCTTGGACCATTTAGACCACGCCGCCTGCTCCGGGTCGCCGACGTTGCCGCTGCGGAGCTCGACCGCGACGGTCGTGCCCTTGGGGATGTCGGCGGTGAGCTTGAACGTGCCGAACAGCGAGGGCTGGCCCGCGTCGAGGACCTGGCTGGTGAAGCCGCCTTGCTCGGCGACGCTCAGTTCCATCCGCATGAGCGCGCCGGGGTTCGCCGCGCCGAGCAACAGGCCCCGGTCGGTCTGCGTCGCGCTGGTGACCTGCGCGCTGTCGAGGTCGGCCAGCACCGCCGACTCGCCCAGCGCGGGGTCAACGGAGAAGACCTGGCCCTCGTTGCCGGTCGCGACGATGAGCTTGCCGTCGCTCGGGACGATGGCGAGGACCATGGCCGACTCGCGGAAGACCTCGGTCACGAAGCCGTCGGGCGCGATGCGGTACACGGCGTTGCCGGGCTTGGCGCGGGCGGGGGCGGCGGGCTTGGCGCGCGAAGGTCGGTCGGGCGCGGCGTTGTTGTTGGCGTTGGCATTGCCGTCGATCTCGCCGTCGAGTTGGCCGGTTTCGCGGGCTTTTTCGAGCTTGTCTTTGAGCGCCTGGCGCAGCGCATCGTACTGCTCGGCGGTGGGCTTGGCCGGCGCGGGCTGACCGGTCTGCTCGTCGGCAGGTGCGTCGTCGCCCGCGTTATCTGCGGCGTCTTCGACCGCGTCGCCGGCATCATTGGCTGCTTCACCGACCGCGTCGGCCGCAGCATCGCCGTCGACACCCGCGTCTTCGCCGAGCGGTTCGGGTTTGGGCGGCTGGTTCTCGATGTCCGGGACGGGCACGTCGGTCCGGCCTTCCTCTTCTTTCGTCGGCTGCTCGAGCCGGCCGGGCCGGGCTTGCTCGGCGGCGGCGGTGCCGGCGTAGAGCGTGCCGTCGTCCATCACCGCGAGCGCCGCGATCTCCGCCTCGGGCGCGTCGAACACGACGAACGGGTTGCCGTCCTTGTCGATGCGGTAAATCAGCCCGTCGGTGTCGGTGCCGGCGTAGATGTTGCCCTTGTCGTCGGTCGCGAGGGTGAGGATATTGGACTGCTGGGTTTCGAGCAGGACCGTCACTTGCTGATCGCGTTCGGCCATGCTCAACACCCTGCCGGGCGTGCCCGTCGCGATCAATAATCGGTCCGGGCCTTGCGCGTCGCTCCCAACGGGCAGCAGGTCCCAGACGTAGGTGGTCTCGGGGAGGTCCGCCAGCTTTGCCGCCTGGCCGTCAACCAGCCGATCGATGCGCGCCGCGCCGGCCGCGCTGACGCCGATCAACAAGTCGCCCTCGTAATCGGTAATCGAAAACACCTGCTCGCCCTCGTATGCCGCGACGACCTCGACGCCTTCGTCGGTCACCTTGAGGATCTTCGCCTCCGGCCCGGCGGCGACGTAGATATCATCGCCGACCTTCGCGATGTCGTGGATGACGGTCACGTCTTCGGGCAACCCTTCGAGCGGGATCGTTTCGGACGAGAGCTTGATGTCGCCGAGGTTCGTGACGACCGTGCCGTAGGCGTCGCCGTCGGCGAAGTCGGCCTCGGTCGTGTGGGTGAACTGGCCGGGGGTGACGGCGTAGGACGCGGCGGCGAGCGCGAGCGTGGCGGCCGAGGCCAGCAGCGAGCGCGTCAGGAAACGGGGGCTTGTCTTGTGCATGTCGTAAGTTCTTTTCTTCGTGTTCTTGCTGTTCGATTTCGGCTCCGCCGCGTGACAGGCAAGAATGCCTGTCCTACCTTCTCTTCATCCATCAATTACCGCGCGCCGCGCTTGCGTTCGATCTTCAACGGCAGCTGCGCGTTGCCCAGCAGGATGCGGTCCATCTTGTGTTCGGTGGTTTGCAGCGACTGATAGAGCTGCGCCTTGGGGTTGTTGTTCGCGAGGATCACGGCCTTGCTCGCCGGCACGTCCGCCAGGCCCTGCCCATCAAGCGCGACCGAGACACGCTGGGTCGGCAGCACGGCGTACAGCGTCGTCGGGTCTGCCGAGAACACCTCGTTCAACGCCTTGACCAGGTCCTTGGTGCTGTCGATCTGGTTCAGGTAGGGGCGCGACTGCAAAAGCAGTTGCGTGTACACCGCCGAGTCGGCGATCATGACCTGCGTGTCGCCCTCGGGCATGTCGTTGGGGATCTTGATCGCGATGGTCTTCTTGATCGGCTGCTCGTGCAGACCCAGCAGTTCGACCGTCGCGGTGACGGTGTCGCCGGGCGCGGCGGTGGTCTGGTTGAGCTTGGCGCTGAAGATCTCGTAGGCGTCCAGGCCGTAGTCGATATCGATCGTCGTGTTGACACCGGCGAGCTCGACCTCTTCGAACGGGCTCTGGGTCAGCGATCCGACGATCTGCATGAGATCCATCGCCGCGGCCTGCCCGCCGGCACCGATCGCCGCGGACTTGAGTTCGAGCTCGTCGCCGGTGCTGAACTTGACCTTCGTGTTGTAGCGGACGGTGTGCCGCATGGGCGCGGCCTGCACGGCCTCGGTCGACTGCGCGACGACGACCGCGGCGATCATCGGCGTCATCTGCGGGTGGTTGACCACGGTGTAGTTGTAGGCGTACTTGGGCTGGCCCTCGATGTTGACATCGACGCGGACCGGCGCGGTGGTGTAGGGCTTGTCCGAGGTGCCGGCGACGGCGGCCTGCTCGTCCTGCACCAGCGCGCCCTTGAGTTCGAGCGTGCCCGAACGCTTGTAGCTGATCGTGCGCAGCGAGACGATGAAGTGGACGTAGCCAGTCGCCATCGGGATCGCCGTGACGCCCACGCCGTCCATCGCGTGTCCGAAACCCAGTACCGTGCCGTCGGGCAGGACGTCGGTCACCGTGCCCGCGCCCGACAGGTCCGCGTCGCCCCAGGCGAACGGCACGACCAGCGCCGCGCCCGGCTCGAGTTCGACGTTGTCCGTGTCAAATCCCTTCGGCGCTCTGCCGCCCAGCGCGCTGGGGTCCGCGGCGAACGGCTGAATGCCCAACGGCGTCAGGGTCGGCGCGACGGCCCGAGCGATCGCGTCCGAGCCGACCGCCATCGGCACCATCATCCGCGTCGCCATGCCCCGGCCGTGCGGCCCGGCGAGCATCGGCTGCTTGCCATGGGTGGTGTCATCGTCGGCCCCGGGCGTGATGCCTTTGTAGATCTCGGCCAGCACCTCGGCCCGCACCCGCGTGAGCCTGGGCACGTCGAGCTGTTTCGAGCTTTCATGCAGACGCGACATCAGCGCCAGGCCCGACCCGGCCGGCGCGGCCTTGCTCAGCTTGGGCCGGTCCTCCGCGGTCGCGCGTCCGCCGACCGCTCGCATGTACTGGATCGGCTGGATGCCGGCGATGCACTCGTTCGTGTCGCCGTAGCCGAACGCGAACGCACCGATCAGCTTGCCGCCCTTGCCCAACTCCTGCTTCGGGTCGCCTTCGTCCCACAGATAGATCGGCGAGCCGGACATGCCCTGCACCGGGCCGGTGTGGATCATGCGCTCGTCCGTGCAGCGGACCCAGATGACCGAGCGATTGGGCGTCTCGTTCGCGTTGATGGACACGACTTCGACGGCAAACGGCTCGATCTTCGTGCCGTGGAACACGGTCATGCCGTAGCCCTTCATGCCGACCTTGACGTCTTCGACGGCGAGGATCGGCTGGGCCTGCTCGGGCGGGGCGGCGGCGGCGGGGCGGGCCAGGCCCAGGCACAGCCCGACGGCGATCAGCAGGATCAGGGCGGGTTTTGCGGTCATAGCTGCGGCTTTCGATTGACTAATGCTGGGTGGGGAAAAATCGTTGACAAGGGCTGTATCGGACAGCATACTAGCAAGGTGTTAATCAGCCGCTGCCGAAGCGGCGGTGAGGCGAACGCCTGACCTCCGCCCCGGCACCGGCGACGTGCCACGAAACGCGATGGATGCAACCATCGCGCTGCACTGGCCTTGTATACGTCGTCCCACTCACGCCGGTTCCCATGATCGAAAAAGCCGCCGACATCCTCGGGTACCGCTTCAAGGACGAAGCGCTCCTGACCGAAGCGCTCACCCACGCGTCCTCCGCCGACTGCCGCCTGCAGTCCAACGAGCGCATGGAGTTCCTCGGCGACGCGATCCTCGGCTTTGTCGTCTGCGAGTACCTCTTCCAGAAGTTCCCCGACCTGCTCGAAGGCGACCTGACCAAGATCAAGTCCGCCGTCGTCAGCCGACGCGTCTGCGCCAAGATCAGCAAGTCGATCCACCTCGAGCAGATGCTCAACCTCGGCAAGGGGATGTCCGGCCGGCCGGCGCTGCCCAGCTCCGTCGCCGCCGCCGTCTTCGAGTCCATCATCGCCGCGATCTACATGGACGGCGGGATCCGCTCGGCGCGCGCCTTCGTCGTCCGCATGATGAAGCCGTACATCCACGAGGCCGCCGACTCCGCCCACCAGCAGAACTTCAAGAGCGTGCTTCAGCAGATCGCCCAGCGCCACCTGCCGACCAACCCCTGCTACGTCTTGCTCGATGAGAAGGGGCCGGACCACGCCAAGGCGTTCGAGGTCTGCGTGCAGATCGACGGCCGCAACTTCGGCAGCGCGTGGGCGAACTCGAAGAAGCAGGCCGAGCAGCAGGCCGCGCTCAACGCGCTCTGCGAACTGGGCATCGCCGAGGCGTGCAACAAGACCGAGATCGTCAGCATGATCGAAGAAGCCGAGATCGAGCGCCGCGTGCTCGACGGCTGGTCGCAGATGACCGCCGCGTCGTAATCGACACGCATCCAATCGAGTCTTTGGCATAGCCTTCCACTCTTGAAATAGCCGCCGGCCTACACGACACGGAACAACGCGCTGCCGACGCGTCCGGCGTCCGTAGGCCGACATTGTGTTCGGTCGTACACGTTTTCTCACGGGTATCATGCGTCGAGTAAAACCCACGAGATCAGCATTGAAAACCGCATCACACAACACGCTTACCCCCACGCTCTGGCTCGCCCTCGCCGCGATGCTGCTGACCATGGCCTTGTGGCCAGCGCTCTCACGCGCGGCAGACGAAGATGAAGGCGCACACGGCGGCGACAACCAAGCCAGCAACGACGACGCGCTCCACCAGCCCGGCCCCGCCGTGCGCGCCCCACGCACCACGCAGCGCTTCACCGAGCAGGGCCAGACGCTCAACCCCATCGCGATGAGTTTCGACTCCAAAGGCAACCTCTACATCGCCGAGGGCTGGCGCGCCGGCAACGCCGTGCTCGACAACCGCAACGGCCCGCTTCGGCGTTCCGGCGGCGTCATCCACGACCTGCAGAAGACCAGCGTGCAAGACCGCGCCCAGCAGATCAAGATGCTTATCGAGGGCGGCTTCTACCCCGCCGAGCGCTTCACCAAAGAAGCCGACAAGGTCCGCTACCTCGCCGACACCGACAACGATGGCAAGGCCGACGTCGCCCGCGTCTTCGCCGACGGCTTCAACGACCCGCTCGACGGCATCGCCTCGGGCGTGCTCGTCCACGACGGCAAGGTCTACCTCACCAACATCCCGCACCTGTGGCTGCTCGAAGACAAAGACGGCGACGGCGACGCGGACAAGACCACGCCCGGCGAACGCACCTCGCTCAGCTACGGCTGGGGCATCCGCTGGGCGTTCTACGGCCACGACATGCACGGCCTGATCAAAGGCCCCGACGGACGCATCTACTTCTCCATCGGCGACCGCGGCTACAACGTAAAAACCCAAGAAGGCAAGCACCTCTACGGACCGGACCGCGGCGCCGTCTTCCGCATGTGGCCCGACGGCAGCGGGCTCGAACTGTACTTCGAGGGCTTGCGCAACCCCCAGGAGCTCGCGTTCGACAACTACGGCAACCTCTTCACCGGCGACAACAACTGCGACGCCGGCGACCTCGCGCGCTTCGCCTTCCTCCCCGAAGGCGGCGACGCCGGCTGGCGGCAGGACGTGCAATCGCTGCCGCACCGCGGGCCCTGGCACCGCGAGCACATCTGGAAGCCGCGCTTCGAGAAAGACGACCCCGCCCAGCCCGCGTGGATCATCCCGCCTGTCGCCAACGTCGGACGCGGGCCGTCGGGCCTCGTCCACTACCCCGGCACCGGCGACGCGTTCCCCGCCAACGGCTCGTTCCTGCTCTGCGACTACCCCGCAGGCGTCCGGCACGTGCTCGTCGAACCCGACGGCGCGACCTTCAAGGTCGTCGAAGACAGCAAGCTCCCCGCCGACGGAAACACGATCACCGACGTCGCCTGGGGCTACGACGGCAAGCTCTACCTCTCGGACTGGGGCGGCGGCTGGTCGCCCAACCCCAACGGCTACATCAAGACGATGACCAACCGCGCGGCGCACGCGGAGCAGGCCGAGGCGATCAAAGAGGTACAGGCTTTGTTTGCGGAGGGGTTCGAGAAGCTAGACCATGTTGATTTAGTCGAATTGCTTGCGCACGAAGACCAACGAGTACGCCTAGCCGCACAATACGAGTTGGCCACAAGGAAAACCACTGCAGCATATATCTCTTCATATGCAACAAGAAATGAAGCGCCTGCATTGATGCGGCTTCACGCCTACTGGGCACTGGGAATGATGGCTCGCAATTTCCCCGTCGTTACAAAATATATCGAGGACGGACTAAGCGATCCAGACCACAACATTAGAGCGCAAGCAGTCTTAACACTTGGCGACCTTCATCATCCTGCGAGCAGTACATATCGTGAATTACTGAAAGACGAAAGCGTGATGGTTCGACACCACGCCGCCATCGCGTTAGGTAAGACCGGCAGCACAACAGACATTCCTGCAATTCTGAACCTGCTCGAACGCAACAATAACAACGACGTCGTCATCCGCCACGCCGCGAGTTATGCGTTGTCGCTCATCGGCGACGCCGAGGCGATCCACGAAGAAGCGAAGCGACGCGGCTCCGCCGCGCGGTTGGGCGCGGTGCTCGCGCTGCGTCGGCTCGACAGCCCGCTGCTCGCCGAATACCTCGACGATGAAGACACCCTCGTCGCCGCCGAGGCCGCGCGGGCGATCTACGACAAGCGCATCATGGACGCGATGCCCGCTCTTGCGCAGTCGCTCGACACGCTGCCCACCGATCGCATGATCGAGCCGATCATGCGGCGCGTCATCGAGGCCAACGTCCGCCTCGCCGACCGGGACTGCGCGCTGCGCCTGGGCAGGCTCGCGGCGAACGCCGAGGCGCCGCAGGACTGGCGGCTGCTCGCGCTCGACGAGCTCGACGGCTGGTCGGCCGAGCGCTACCGCGAGGGCGTCTGGGGCAGCTGGTGGCCCCGGCCGAAGCAGACGATGGACGACGCCAACGCCGCGATGCTGGCCTACCTGCCCACCACGGCGAAGGACGCCAACCCCAAGCTCGCGACACGCGCCCGCACGCTGATGCAGAAGCACGTCGCCAAGTCGTCGCCGAAAGAGCTGGCCGAGATCGCGCTCAACGCCGACGAGCCCGCGGCGCTGCGGCTCAGCACGCTGCAACTGCTCGCCGACGCCGACCGAACGCTCGCCATCGCCACCGCGCAGGCGATCGCCGATATGGACGCCGATCCCGACAACGAAGCCGAGGGCTCGGCCAACCTGCGCATCGCGGCCCGCCTGCTGCTGATCAACCTCGATACGCAAGCGGGCCAAGAAAGCTACGCCCGGGCGATCAAGGCCGGCACGCTCGCCGAGCAGCAAGACGCGATCGATCGCCTGGGACGTGGGGCGGCCGTGAAGGGCGCGATCCCCGGCGGCGCGTTCGTCGAACTCACTGACGCACTCAAGCGTGGCGAACTCGCGCCCGAACTTCGGCTGGACGTTGTTGAAGCCGTGTCGTCGAACCAGGCGATGCCGCTGCCCGCGCGCGTCGCGGTGCAGCAATACGTCGAGAAGTACCGCATCCCCGGCGAGGAGCCGTTCGTTCGCGACGCGGTGCTGGTCGGCGGGTCGGTCGCCGAGGGCAAGAACATCTTCTACAACCACGACGCGGCGCAGTGCCAGCGCTGCCACAACGTCGGCGGGCCGGCCAGCGTCGGTCCCGACATGGGCGGCATCGGTCACAAGGACCTGAATTACCTGTACACCGCGCTGGTCAAACCCCACGCCGACATCGCCGAGGGCTACGCGACGACGACCGTCACGCTCAAGAACGGAGCGATCGCCTCGGGCCGGATCGTGAAGGAAAAATCGACACCCGCCCAACTCGTGCTCGCCAACGCCGACGGCGTCGAACAAGGCATCGCGCGCGACCAAATCCAGGGCGTCCCGGTAACCAGCGACCAGTCGCTGATGCCGACGATGACCGACAAGCTCAGCCCCGCCGAACTGCGTGATGTGTTGGCTTACCTCGCGTCACTCAAGGGCGACGGCACCGCGGCATCGATCCGGGCCGCGGGCGCGTCCACCGGCCCGGCCGGGCCGTATGTCGTGAGCCCGGCGAAGGACATGCCGCACTTCGTCTACCTGCCGGCGATGCTGCTGGGCATCTTCGCGCTGCTAGGCGTGTTGCTGCTCATCACTGTGCTCGGCGGGAAGAGCGTCGAAGAACACGCGACATAAAAGGCATCGTTCAAGGTTCATCTGATCAACGCGTAAGCGAATCCGCGATAGCACCGGGTGTGAATCCGGTGCCGGTTGTTGCCATCGGTGTCGCGGGCACCGCATTCACATGCGGTGCTGATGAATCAATATGCACTTCATGCACTTCGCTATCGATGAAACCGAACCGCGGCGTCTTACTCGTTCTTGTCGAGTTCTTCGAGCAGGTCGATGGGGTCGCCTTCAGGGACGACGTCTTCCTTGACGAACTCGAAGGTCCCGCCGTATTGGTTGGCGAGGGTTTCGAGGACGCCGCCCTCGTCGCGGTAGAAGAACTGCACGCCGTGGAGCTTGACGTCGGCCTGACCGAGGGCGTCGGTGACGAGTTTGACGGCCTGGTCACGGGTGGTGTCGCCGGCGAACCGCGCGAAACTCTCGTCCGAGAGCAGGTAGATGTCGGTGGGGTCGTAGCTCAACGCCTTGGCGAGGGCGACGCTGGGGTCGGACCGGCCGGTGGGCAAGAGCGGTGCGGCGGCGGGGTCGAGCCAGTTCTGGTCGAGCTTGTTGAGCACGTCGCGCGTCGGCTGTTGCAGGCCGGCGGGGTCGGTCTCGATGGCTTTGTTGGCCTTGAAGAAGATGACGGCGAAGCGTTCGTCGTCGCCGACGGTGTCCAGCGCTTCGCCCAGCCAGACGAGCATCTGTGGCAGCGAATCGACCAGCGAGCCGGACGCGTCCACGAGGAAGACGATGCGTGCCTTGGAGTCGGCGGGCAGGGCCGGCGGCGCGATGTCGGGGGCGGGGGTGTCGGGGGCGGTGGTGTCGGGGGCGGTGGCGTCGGTCGGCGTGTCGGACCCGGCGTCGGTCGGCGTGTCGGGACCGGGCTTGGGGTCAGGCGGGGGCAGCGGATCGGTGGGCGGGAGGATCGGGGGGTTGGTGCCGGGCAGGTTCGGCTCGATGACGACGCCGGGCCGCGTGGGGCGGTCGGGCTTGGTCAGTTCGACCGGTTCGCCACCACTGGTGACGGTGATGCCCGCGACGGCGCGGCTGCCAAGGACCGACGGGCCCTGGGCGAACGGCTCGGGGACGGGCGCGGCACCGGCGATCGGCGTGGGCAGGTCGCGGGGCGCGACGGGGTCGGCACCGGGATCGAACGGCGGGTCGGTGTAAGGGTTGTCCGGCAGCTGCGGCCCGGTCGGAGGCCTGGTGCCGTCCGGGGCAGGCGGGTCTGCGCCGCCGGGGTTCGTGCCGACCTCGGGGGGCTTGGGGTTCGTGTCGGGCTTCGCGGCGTCGCTGGCGTCGGGCCGGCCGGCGATCGGCTTGCCCTGGTTCACGATGATGACCGCGAGGACCGCGCCCAGCGCGAACACCACCAGCATCGACAGCGCAGTGAACAGCCAGCGGAACTTGCGCTGCTCCGCGGGGCGGTAGGATCGGCCCGGCTCGCTGGGCGGCAGCACGCTCGTCGGGTTCAGGCCCGGCGGGGCGAGAATCGGCTGCGGAGCCGACGCGTTTTCAACCGCCGACGCGACGCCGATCGCCTGCTCGCGTGGTTGGTCGTGGTCTGCGGTGACCGGCTCGGCGGCGCGCTCGATCGTTTCCGACTCGGCTTGAACACCACCGGCCGATGCGTCTTCGGCGTGCTCGTCGGCTTCGAGCTTGGCGAGCGCTTCGCGGATAAAGCCGATGTCCAACTGCGAACCGGCGAAGGCGTCTTCGTCGGTCGCGCCAGTACCCGGCGGCGGCGGCGCGTCGTCGTCGTCATCACGATCGGTGTCCGTAGACGCCTGCACCGGTTCATCTTGCGGCTCGGCACGCGGAGCGTCGTGGAACGCGGTGCCCGACTCGTCTTGCACTGACGCGTCCTCGGCGTCGAAACCGAACGAGGAATCGGCCGATGACCATTCGAGTCCGTCCGCGTCGGGATCCGTCGTGGGCGCGTCGGGGTCCCGCGAGGTGTCGGCGGCCTGCGATTCGTCGGCGTCGTTGATCGCGGGCAGCGACAGCGAGTCATCCAAGCCCTCTGACAGCGCGTCGAAGGCCGCATCGATATCGAACTCGGTGGACACCGGCTCGCCAGACGCTTCAACCTTCGGAGCATCGGCCTGTGATGATTCGGCCTGCGACGGCTCGGCCTCGACGATCGCATCCGGGAGCGGATCATCGGCGGGATCGACATCAACATCGAAACCCGCATCGGCTCGAGGTTCCGCATCGCCGACGACGCCCGCTGAGGCATCGAGTGCGAGGTCATCGGCGGGGGTGTTGTCGTCGTCCTCAGCAGACGATTGCGCTTGTTTTGCTCCCGTGTCCTTGGCCTGCAGTCCCGCCTCGGCGGCTTCGGGGTCGGCTTGGGTCGGTGTCTCGGCGACGACCTGTGGCTCGTCAACCGGCCACAGCTCTTGCATCAGGATATCCGGGTCCACCGGGATCGGGCCGGACTCGGCGATGTCGTCGAAAGCGATCTCGGCGTGAGCCGTCTCCAGGTCCAATGCAGTGTCGGCTTGCGTGTCGGCCGACGGCGTCTCGGTCAGCGACGCGTCCGCGGCCCGCTCGGCATCCACGGGCAGGATCGACGCGGGCGCGGGACCGCTGTCGGTTTGAGGCTCGTCTCGAACCTCGGCGTCCACGGCTTTGTCCTGGGCATCAAGTGCGACGCCGCTGGTCTCGTCCTCGGCGTGATCGTCCGCGTCCGATTCGACCGTGCCCGTGGGCGCTTCAGCCTGCGGGTCTTCATCATCCAAATCGGGCAGCGGCTGAACCGACGCCTCCAACGCGTCATCCGCCGACGCCTCAACCGAAAGCGGTTCGGCTTTTGGCCCGACGCCATCAACAGGTTCGATATCGATCGGCTCACCATCGGTCGATGCGTCGGTCGTCCGTTCGGCCGCTCGCGGCGCGTCGTCTTTGTGTTCCTCGGCGACCGGCGGCTGCTGGGGCGCGGCTTGGTCCAGCCGCAGGCCGACGACCGCGGGGCTGTCGTCGTCGTCATTCGCATCGTCGAGCGCCGCGAGGATCGTCGTGCCGGGCTTGGGCGGGTCTTGTGATTCGTCGTCGAGGTCGATCAAGTCGCCGGCCGCCGAAGGCGTGTCGTCTTGCTCACCGAGGCCGGCGAGCAACGGGTCTTCGACTTCGGGTCGATCCTCGGCGGTGTCTTGTGCCGAATCGGGCGTGTGCTGCTCGTCGTCGATCGGTTCGAGCTCGATCGTTTCGTTGCTGGCCTGGGTCTTGCCGGCCGCGATCGTGCCGCTGTGGCTGGCGTCGGCTCGGCTCTGGTCGGAGAAGTCGATGAGGTCGTCGTCGTCGTTGTCTTCGCCGAAGATCGACGCGAGATCGACCTCGCCGTCGGTGTCCGGCTTGCCATCATCGAGCGGCGCGGGGTCGATGGCGGGCAGCTCGCCGGTCGCGCCGCTGGCGGTGAACGCGTCGATGCCCAGGCCGCTGGCCTGCGTGCCCCGGGTGCTCGGGACGGTGCGGGTCGGGTCCATGCCTACGGCGTCGGCCTGGAGGACCTTGATGAGCACCCGGCCCATCTGGACGACGTCGCCGGTCTCCAACTCGACCAGCCCGTCGCACTTGCGGCGGTTGACGTAGGTGCCGTTGGCCGAGCCCAGGTCGCGCAGGACCCAGACCCCGCCGGCGAAAAAGATCTTGGCGTGGCGTTTGGAGACGCGCGAGTCGTGCAGACGCAGCCGCCCCACACGCCGACCCACCGACACCGGCTTGGTGTCGCTGACCCGGAGTTGTCGGCCCGCGCGGGGGCCGGTGAGGAGCCTGAGTTTGAGCACGCTGATCCCCTGTCATGCGTCGCCCCGTCTTGGCGGCGACCGGAGAAAACCACGGATTCTAACACGACTACGCCGCCAACCGATCTCGGGATCGACACACCGACGCGTGCAGGCCGATCAAGCCTGCTATACAAGTCTACGCGCCAAATCGGCGGGGCGAGCCGCGCGGTCATATAGATTGGTTATCGGCACCCCGTGCGACGGACTTGCCGATATAGCCCGCCCAAATTGCCAGCGCATCTCCCCGCCCCGGCCGGTGTGTGCCGGTCGTCGCGGTTGCGACGGCCGGGCAATCGGGGCAGGATTCAATGGGCGCAGCCGGACTCGAACCAGCGACCTACTGGGTGTAAACCAGTTGCTCTAGCCAACTGAGCTATGCGCCCTGCATCTACATACTACACGCGATAGACTCGAGCGATGTCAATATGCAGCGACGACGACTGGTTCACCTGCCCGGTCTGCGGCGAGGTCGTTCAGGCCGACGCGCTCGCGTGCCCGCATTGCGGCGCCGACGACGAGACCGGCTGGTCGCAAGACGCCGAGTACGACGCGTTAGGCCTGGACGAGGAGGCACTCGGCGGGCCGACGCCGCGGCAAATCAGGCCGTGGTTTTCGCTGGTCGCGGCCGCGTTGGCGGCGCTGATCTTGTTCTGGGTGATCAACGGCGTTTGGTAACGGCCGGTCGAGGCCGCGTGCTATGATCGCCCGGCTTTTCGTGACCGAGTTTGACCACGATGTCCTTGAGTTTGGCGATGAGCGAAGACCGGACGCTGTTGATCAGCGCGGGGCTGATGGCGTTTTCGATCGCGGTGTGTGCGGTGGCGTACCACGCGCAGTGGCGTTGGCGGTGGTGGGTGTACGCGTTAGCGTACCTCCCGGGCTTCGCGGGCGTGCACCAGGTCAGCGGCGCGAGTTACTTCCAGCCGCCGGGCGTGGACACCGAAACGGTCGGCGTGTTCTGGCTGACCAGCGGGCTATTGATGGGCACGCTGTTGGTCGCCCCCTGGCGGCTTTGGCCGGCGTATTACGCGATGAGCGCCGCGGTCACGACCGTCTCCGACCTAGCGCTCAGCAGCGACGCGCTGTTCCCCAGCGACATGCCGCTGTCCCGTCAGGCGCTGGCCAGCGCCGGCTGGACCGGGGCGATGCTGCTGGAAGCCACGATCGGTGCCGGGGGCCTGCGGCTGGTCCTCAAGCGGGTACCCGACCTGTTCCGCCCGCGCGACCTCGTGCTCTTCCTGGTGATCTGCGTGCTCGGCGCGACCTCGGTCGGCGCGACGCTTGGCGGGGGCGTCTTTGTCGACGTCTACCCCAACGCCCAGTACTTCAAGGTTTGGCAGGTGTGGTGGTTCTCCGACCTGCTCGGCGTACTGAGCTTTGCGCCGGTCATGGTCGCGTGGTACCAACTCCGCCACGAGACCACCGTCACGCTGACGTCGAAGCGCGGGGTCGAAGCGCTCGCGTTAGCCGCCTGCTACGCCTTCGTCTGCCTGGTGTGCGTCGGCCCGCTGAGCCTGCCGATCGAGACCGTGATCGAGTCGCCTTACCTGGTGGCCCCCGTGCTGGTTTGGGCGGCGTTGCGATTCAACACGCTGGTGTCCAGCGTGCTGACCATCGCCGCCGCGTCGTTCGCCGTCTTTACCGCCAAGGGCTCGGTCGCGGGCTGGCTGGGCTTGAGCGGCGCGGCGCGCGGCCCGTTCTACGTCCCACCGCCCGAGGGCACGCCCGCCGACACCGTGCTGCCGCTCCAGGCCTTCCTGCTGGTCACGCTGCTGTCGATCCCGCTGGTCGTCGCGTTGTACCGCCAGCGCCAACGCGTCGAACAGCAGGCCGTCGATTACCGCGACCAGCTCTTCCGCGCCCAGCGGATGGAATCGCTCGCGCAACTCGCCAGCGGCGTGGCCCACGACTTGAACAACCTGCTCGCGGTCATCGGTGCCTACCGCGACCAGGTCGAGCAGCGCGTGGGCGATGACGACGACCTCGCCCCGGCACTGAGCGCGATGGACAGCGCCACCGATCACGCCGCGACGCTCGCGCGGTCGCTGCTCGACCTCAGCCGCCACGCCCCGGGCCAACCAGGCCCGATCGATCCCAACGCGCTGCTTACATACGCCGCGGACATCTGCAAGCCGCTGCTTCCCGGCACGATCCACCTTGACCTGCGCCCGGACCCCGACCTTCGCCGGACGATCCGAGGCGACCGCCACCAGCTGCACCAGGTATTACTCAACCTCATCCTCAACGCGCGCGACGCCATGCAACCAGGCGGCGGCACACTCACCGTCCGAGCACGGCAGATCGGTGAGCCGGCGACCGAGGTCGAACTCGCCGTGCAAGACACCGGCACGGGCATCGCGCCCCAGGACCTCCCGCACATCTTCGAGCCGCTGTTCACCACCAAGCCCGCCGACCATGGCACCGGCCTGGGCCTGTCCATCGTCCGCGGCATCGTCGAAGAACACGGCGGGCGCGTCGCAGTCCAGACCCAGCCCGGCCGAGGCACGACCTTCACCGTCCGACTGCCGCTTTCACAACTCGCCAGCAACACGCCGACCGATTCGACGATCAACACAGGCGTGTTCGTCGCGCCCGATCACCCAGCGCGCGATCCGCAAACGCCACCGCCACCGCCGACGCGGGGCAGTTCACCCGTGCTGATGCTGGTCGGCGATGCGCAGGTCCGTGGCGCCCTGACCACCGAGCTCTGCCAACTCGGTTGGCAACCCGTGCGATACCCGACGCTGCCCGCCTGGCTAGCCGCGGCCGGGCAACGGTCGGGTACCGACGCCGTCGGCCTCATCGATACGCGTGCCATCGACGACCCGGATGGCTTGAGCAACCAGCCGCTGCCGATCCCGACGCTGGTCATCTGCGACCCGGCATCCGCCCCGGGGATCACCGCCCCACACGCCGTCGCCTTCCCCATGCCGTTCAAAATCGCGCAACTCACCGCTGCACTCGACCGATTGCGGCTAAAGTAATAAGGCCTGCACATTCGCACAGCGGGGGATGCCATGCCGACCGATATCAAGGTACTGATCGCGGACGACCACGCGCTCTTGCTCGAAGCCGTAGGCGATCGCCTGTCGCAGGAACCGGGTCTGACCGTCGTGGGCCGGGTCTTCAGCGCGGGTGAGGCGGTTGACCTGTCTGCCCAACGCAAGCCCGACGTCGTGCTGCTGGACATCGACCTGCCCGGCAAGGCAAGCTTCGACGCGGCCCGGCAGATCAAGGCCGACCACCCGGACACCCACGTCATCTACCTCAGCGCGTTCTCCAACGACCGCTACATCGAAAACGCGTTGCGCTCGGGCTGCTCCGGTTACCTGACCAAGGACGAGCCGATGGACACCGTCATCGGCGCGATCCGCAGCGCCGTCGATCACGGCGCTTACTACTCGCCACGCGTTCGCGCGCGCTTGGTCGTCGATCCCGACAAGGGCCTGACACTCGACGACGAGGGCGTGACCAAGGCGTCCACCCTGACCCCACGCGAACTGGAAATCCTGCGTTACCTTGCGCAGGGTATGAGCAAGAAACAGATCGCCGGCGAAGTCCACCGCAGCGTCAGCACGATCGACAAGCACACCGAAAACCTCATGCGCAAGCTCGAGATCCACGACCGCGTTGAACTCGCGCGCTTCGCGATCCGCGAGGGCCTGATCGAGCCTTAAAGCGCTGTCCGATCGAGCGATCGCCAAAAAACCCGCGAAAACACGGGAATATCCGGCAGATGCCCCATAGCGGGACCGCCTCGGGTTGCCGATACTGTTCGGCCCAGCACGCGTGTACCGCGGTTCACCCCGCCTGGCACCAGACCGGGCCAGCGCGCTTGAACATGATCGCGGCGCCCGATCTACGACAACACGGCTCGCACGCGCTACCGCCTGCACGCATACGGCGTGGGGATTCTCCCCCCCCCGACCCCACGCCAGCAGTGCCCTTGCCGGTTCTCCCCCAGCCGGCAAGGCGTTTCTTGCCGTGTTGACTCGTTCAGGACGCTTGGCGGTCCCAACGCCGGATCGTAAAGGCGTGGGGGTGGCGATCGTCCGCGGGGTGTTGCTCGAGCATCGTGCAGCGCCAGTCGGAGAAATCGAAGGCGGGCAGCACCGCGTCGCCGGCGACCTCGGCGTGGACCACGGTCTCGTAGACGGTTTGCACGCGGTCGAACGTCTGATCGAACAATCCGACACCGCCGATGACGAACGCGAGGTCGCTCTCGCGTGCAGCGCGCTCGATCGCCTCATCGAGCGAACGCGTCACGACCACGCCGCCTGCCGCCTGGTAGTCGGGGTTGGACGTCACAACGAGGTTCAACCGCCCGGGCAGCGCGGATTCGTGGTCCTCGTAGGTCTTACGACCCATGATGATCGGCCGGCCCATCGTCGTGCGTTTGAAGTGCCTGAAGTCATCGGGCAGGCGCCACGGGATCCGCCCGCCTGCGCCGATGACGCGGTTCTCGCTGCGGGCATAGATGTGGGCGAGTGCCGGGATTAGGGGATTGGGGCTTGGGGGTTGGGGGTTCACGTTGACCGTCCAATCGTCGTCTTGATTCATTGCCTTTCCCCAACTCCCACCCCTCCCTCCACATCACACCGCCACCGGCGCCTTGATGTGGGGGTGCGGGTCGTAGTTGAGCAGCTCGAAGTCGTCGAACGTGAACGCGAAGAGGTCGGCGACCGCGGGGTTGAGCCGCATCGTCGGCAACGCGCGCGGCGTGCGGCTGAGCTGCTCGCGGGCCTGGTCGAGGTGGTTGTCGTAGAGGTGCGCATCGCCGAAGGTGTGGATGAACTCGCCGGGCTTCAGTGCGCAGACTTGAGCGATCATCATCGTGAGCAGGGCGTAGCTGGCGATGTTGAACGGCACGCCGAGGAACACGTCCGCGCTGCGCTGGTAGAGCTGGCAGGACAGCCTGCCGTCGGCGACGTAGAACTGGAAGAAGCAGTGGCAGGGCGGCAGCGCCATGTCTTGGACCATCCCCGGGTTCCAGGCGCAGACGATGTGCCGGCGCGAGTCGGGGTTGCGCTGAATGGCTTGGACCACCTGGCGAACCTGATCGACTTCGCCGCCGCCGGGCTTGGGGAAGTGGCGCCATTGATAGCCGTACACCGGGCCGAGGTCGCCATGCTCGTCGGCCCAGGCGTCCCAGATGCGGACGCCGTGGTCCTTGAGGTACTTAATGTTCGTGTCGCCGGCGAGGAACCAGAGCAGCTCGTGGATGATCGAACGCAGGTGCAGCTTCTTGGTGGTGACGCAGGGGAAGCCGTCGGCGAGGTCGAAGCGCATCTGGTAGCCGAAGACCGAGCGTGTGCCCGTGCCGGTGCGGTCGGCCTTGGGCGTGCCGTGTTCGAGCACGTGCCGCATGAGATCGAGGTACTGGCGCATGGGGGAAGTGTAGCGTGGCGAGCCCGCGGCGCGCCGGTTACAATGCCGACGTGATGCTACTCGCCGACCAGGCCGCGAACGACTACGCCTTTAACCATTACGCCGCGCTGGGCATCCTGCTGCTCATGGCGATCGGCTTCGGCGTGGCGAACGTCGTGTTGACCACCTTCCTTGGCCCGTCGCGCAAAGGCGAGGTCAAGGGCACGACCTACGAGTCGGGCATGAACCCGATCGGCTCGGCCCGGCGACGTTTCAACGTCCGCTTCTACATCGTCGCGATGACGTTTTTATTGTTCGATGTGGAAATCGTTTTCCTTTATCCGTGGGCGGTCACCTTTCCTTCACTAGGCGGAAGCGAAAGCGAGCTGCTCCCAACACTTTTCCTGAGCCGAATGCTCTTTTTTGTCTTGACGACGGCGATCGCGTTCGTTTACGCTTGGCGTAAAGGCGTTTTTCGTTACGACTGATTCACACCCGCTTGATCTTTTGGTTCGAGTTTGACGATACGGCACCGTGGACCCGTTACCGAGGCAGTCGCCCGTATCCTATCACGTGACCCTTGGCTAGTCGGGCTTTCGATATCCGGATTCGCGTCAGTCGGGCCGACCTAAAGGGACCGCTATGTCTTCCCCGTCACTCGCTTCACTGACCCCGCGCGAACGCGAGATCCTCGCGATGATCGCCGAAGGCGACTCGCTGCCGAGCATCGCCCAGCGCCTGCACCGCAGCCTGAAAACGATCGAGTCGCACCGCTTGTCGATCGGACGCAAACTCAACGCGTCCAACCGCGTCGAGCTCGCACGGATCGCGATCGCCCAGGGCCTGGTGTCCATCAAACCCGAAAGACATGCCGGTGAGCCGGCTCCGTCCGCTCAGAACGCCGAGCAGGAATTGCGGTGGCTCGGCGACATCAGCGAGGCGGTGTGCAACGTCACCGGGCGGCGTTACATCGACGCGCTCTGCCGGGCGTTCACGCGCGTGCTGGGATTGCGATTTTGTGCCGTCTGCCTCTCCGCGCCCGAGCCGGCGACGTCCGACCGCTACATGGTCGCGATGAGCGAGCAAGGCCGATCGCTCGAACCGTTCGAGTACCGCGTCGCCCAGACACCGGTCCCGAGCGTGATCGAGCAGGGCGTCTGCCGGGTCCACGACCACTTGGCCGAGCAGTACGCCGAGGAGCCGTTTTTCCGCGAGCACGGGGTCCAGAGCTACTTGGGCATCCAACTCAAAGGCGATTTCGACGGAGCGACCGGCGTGCTGTCGGTCATGCACGACCGGCCGTTGACCAACGCGCAGACGATCGAGCGCATCATGCGGTTCTTCCTCGCGCGCACCACCGCCGAGCTCGAACGCGTCCACCGCTTGAAGGAGTTGCAACGCCTGAGGCAGCAGCTCGCCCGGCACGACGCGGAGGCGCACGCCGTCGCCGGGGAGCAGGCCAACCGGGCGGAAGGCCTGGACGAACTGGACCCCTTGCTGGCCCACGCCACGGGCATCCGGCTGTTGAACGGCGTGGCCGACGTGCTGTGCCGGCTGTTTGACGCGCGTTTCTGCGGCGTCTGTGTCCAACAGACGATCGACGGCGAGCCGGTCTTCCTCCCGCTGGCGTACAGCGACCGCAGCGCCCGGCTCGACCTGGGCCACTACCCGATCGCGGGCACGCCTTGCGAGAAGGCGAGCCAAGCGGGGTTCTTCAGCGTCGCAAGCGGCGTCGCCGACCGGTTCCCCGACGACGCCTGGCTGGAGCGGTACTGCATCCAATCCTACTTCGGCATCCGCCTGACGGGGGCCGATGGCGAACCGCTGGGCGTGATGTGGCTGGTGGGCGAGGGACCGCAACGCGACGCCCAATGGATCGAACGCACGCTGAAATACCTCGCGCCCCGTGTGAGCATGGAGGTTCAGACGCTGATGGAACTCGAGCAGTTGCGCGAACACGTCGAGCGTTTCGAAGGCTGATTCGCCAGGCGGCCCTATCGAACCGGTGAAGCCTTCTCCAACGCCTCTTTCGCTTCCAGCCAGTTCCGCTCGTCCTGGCCTTGGGGCTTGCCCTTGGCCAGCCAGATCTCGTACGCCTTGCGCGCGATCTGGTCGTGCGTGACAACGACGACGGGCTTGGCGTCCGGGTTGGCGGCGGCCTTGCCCTTGCGCGGTGCCTTGGGTTTGCCGGCGGCGGCTTGAGACGACGCGGGCTTCTTGGCCGACGCCTGCTTAGCGCTCTTGGTCTTCGAGGCGGTCTTGGGCTTGTCGCCCTTCTTGGCCTTCTTGTTCTTTTTTGCGTCCGACATGGCGTTTGCCTTCTTGCTTGGGGTGGGGGTGCGGGCCGACTGCTTCGATGTCTTCGTCTTGACCGACTTTTTCCTGACCAACTTCTTCTTAACCGACTTCTTCGTGGCCTTCTTCGTCGCTTGCTTGGCGGCCTGTGCTTTTACCGCCTTGCTCGTGGTCTGTTTTTTCGCAGCGGTTTGCTTGCGCGTCGCATTTTTCTTGACGCCCTTGGTGCGCTTCGTCTTCTTCGACTTGGCCATACAGCGCCGGTCCTTTCCTCGTCTGCGCCCGGATGCCTTGCCCGTGGCGGCTCCGGGCCTGTTTGCGCAGGCCACCGCGTACAGCATAACGCACCGGCGTGGATGGATAATCGCCGTGCGCTGTTCATTTGTGAAATCTCTGTCAACCCGCGTCGCGCGTCAGCCGGCACGCAATTCGTCGAGCGCCGCGAGCACGGCGTCGGCGTGGGCCTTGACCTTGACCTTGTCGAACCGCCTGGCGACCTTGCCCGACGGATCGATCAGGTAGGTCGTCCGGACCACGCCCATGAACGTTCGGCCGTACATCGACTTCTCCTGCCACACGCCGTACTTTTGGCAGACCGTCGCTCCCTCGTCGGCGAGGATCGGGAAGTTGAGCTCGTGCTTGCCTGCAAACTTCGCCTTCGACGCCTCGCCGTCCGGGCTGACGCCGAGCACGACCGCGTCGCGTTGTTTCAACCCCGTCTGGGCGTCGCGGAAGTCGCAGGCCTCGGTCGTGCAGCCGGGTGTGCTGTCTTTGGGATAGAAATACAGCACGACCCACCGGCCTTTGTATTGCGATAGGCGGTGCTTGTCGCCGGCCTGGTCGGGCAGGTGGAACGCGGGAGCGGCTTTGCCCGGTTCGATCGTTTTCGCGTCATCGGTCTTGCTTGATTTTGCCATGGTTTGCAATCCTTGTAGGCGGGTGGGGTATCCTTATTTGTCGTGACGCCGGATGGTAGCGCTCGGCGCGGGGGGCATCCGTCCAAGGAGCACGGGTTTGACGTTCGGGCTGGGCATGTTGACGTTTTTTTCGCCGTGGTGGGCGGCGGGCGCGGTCGTTGCGATCGGGCTGCCGCTCTTGGCGCACCTGCTTAGCCGGTCGCGGTACCGCGATGCCGTCTTCCCGGCGACGCGTTTTATCCGCCAAGCGGTGGAGCAGACCACTCGCATCGAACAGCCCAGGCATCGCCTGCTGATGCTGCTGCGTTGGCTGCTGCTGCTGCTGGTCGTGTTGGCGTTCATGCGGCCGCGTTGGCTGCCCGAGGCCGAGGCGCAGAGCGGCGACGGCGGGATGGTTGTCGTCGTGCTGCTGGACGCGAGCGCGTCGATGCAACGGACTGAAGCGGGTGCGACGCTGCACGAGCGCGCGGTCAGGCAGACAAACGACCTGCTCAACACGCTCGACCCCGCGCGCGACGCCGCGGCGGTCGTCCGCGTCGCACGCGAGGCGCAGCTGATGCTGCCCGAGCCGACGGCCAACCTGTCGCTATTGCGAGACCGGCTCGACGCGGCCGAGCCGACGTATGAATCGGCAGACTGGCCGAGCGCAGTCGCGGCGGTCCAGCGGCTCGCCGAAACGAGTCACCGGCCGGTGCGGGTCGTCGTGATCAGCGACCAGCAGGGTGATGCGCCTGACTTCGGCGACGCGGCATCCAACCGGCTGGTGGTCCGGCATATCAAGATCGACGGCCCAGCCGGCAACGCGGCCGTTCGCGTGGTCGATGCGTCTCCGTACCCCGCGGTGTCGGGCCGGGCGTTCACGGCTCAAATCGAACTCGCATACGACGGGCGGCAACCACGCGACATCGACCTGGTCGCTACGCTCGCCGGCGAACGCGTGCAGCGCGTTGTCGAACTGCGGCCCGGCGACCGGCGATCGTTTTCGGTCTCGCTGCAAGCGCCGCGCGATGCAGGCGTCGGCCTGTTCCGCGTCGCGATCGGGGGCGCGGACCCGATCGCAGTTGACGACGCCGACGGCTTGGTTTTACCCGCAGAAGACCGCACGCGTGCGCTGGTCGTCCACGGCCCGACCGTCGAATGCGAACAACTGGCTCAACGCGTCGCGGCGATGCTCCGGCCCGGCGAGGTCGAGGGCTTCGTGCTGCCGGAGGTCGGCACGGTGCGCGTTCAGCAAGCGGCCGACGCGTTGCGTGAAGCCGACCCGGCGCGGTTGCGGACGGTGGTGCTGCTCGGACCGGCGGACATCGACGACGCGTTGGCCGACGTGCTGAAGGCATACACCCAACGTGGCGGCGGGGTGGTCGCGTTTGTCGATGACGTGCGGCTTCTGCCGCCGACGGATCGGCTGGCGCTGCCGCTCGCGCGTGCAGAGAACCGACGCTATCTCGAGGTGGATCGCCCGGCCTCGGGCATCGACTTTGCGCTTCCGCCGCTGGTTGTATTCCAAGGCCCGGCCCGCGCGGGGCTCGCGGGGCTCACTTGGCCGGGCGTCGATCCCGCTCAAACGTCGGCCGGTGCGCAAGCGCTGCTCGCAAGCGAGAACGGCACGCCGATCGTCGCCGCCGACACGCTGGGCCGAGGCCGTGTCGTCGCGCTCAATACCGACCTGTCGCCGGGCCCCGGCGGGTTGCTCGCCGAGCCCGCGTTTGTCGTCCTGTTCAACGAGCTGTGTCGGTACGCCTCGCCCGGCGTGGTCCTCCCTCGGCCCGCCCGCCCGGGCGACGCGATGCCGGGCGTGCTGCGTGACGCGAGCCGAGTCAGCCTGCCCGAGGGCGTGGATCACGACGCGACGGCGATCGCCCGGCCCGGCGCGTACCTCGCGCTCGACGCCGCGGGCGAGGTCCGCGAAGGCCTGTGGGCGCAGCTCGACCCAACCGAGTCGGACACGCGCACCGGCAAAGGGTGGGCCGACCGCGACGCGGGCGATCCCGATGCCGCGCTGACGTCGGCATCCGACAGCGCGGCGCGGCTCATCGGCCGGGCGCCCCCGATCGAGTTGTGGCCCTACTTCGCCACGGCGGCGCTGCTGCTCGCAGCCGGTGAGTCGCTGGCCTTGTCGCGTTTCGCGTCGGGCAGGGAGGAGGGCGAATGAGCGGCGGTTTGCTGATCGCTGAGGCGTTGTATCGCCCGCCTTTCGCGACCGTTTTCGTCGCGTTATTGTTCGCGCTCGCGGTGATCTTGTCCGTGCGCGCGATGCGGCGCGAGCGGGCGCTGTGGACCGGCCTGCTGCGTTGGGCGGGCCTGGCGGGCGTGGCGTGGGTCTTGTTGGGGCACAGCCGGGCCTTGCCCGAGACAACAGGCGATGCCCGGCCGCCGCGTTTGACGCTGTTGGTCGATACGTCCGCATCGATGGGCGAGCGAGACGTGGCGGTGGGCACGGGCGAGCGCACGCCGCCGATCTCGCGTTTGCAGGCCGTGCGAGACGCGTGGCTGTTGCCCAATCGGCTGGGTTCGCTTCGCGGTTTCGCCGAGGTCGAGGTCCTCGCGTTTGACGAGCAGGCCCGGCCGAGCACACCCGACACGACGGCCACGCTGTCGCCCAACGGTAAGGCAACACGCCTGTTCGACGCGCTCGGGTCGATCGACGCCGACCTCACGCTCGTGCTGAGCGACGGGCACGACACAACGGCGCTCACCGCGGGCGGGTTCGACCCGAGCGCGACGAACGCCGGCCGCATCTTCGCCGTGCCCGTCGGTGCCGCGCGCTCCGCGCCCGACCTCGCGTTGCAGGCCTGGCCCGCCAGCGATCGCTTGTTCGAAGACCAGGCCACGACCGTGACCGTCGACGTCGCCCAGCGCGGTTTCGAAGGGCGGTCGGCCGTCGTCGAACTCGTTCACAACGGCGAGGTCGAAGCGCGCCGGCCGGTCACGCTGAACCAACCCGCAAAGCGGTTGACTTTCGAGATCAAGCCCAAGCTCGGGCCGGGCCGGACCGCCGAGGCGCACCACTACACCGCGCGCATCGCGCTGGCCGAGGGCGAAGAGGCTTATACCGACAACAACGCCGAGGACGTGTTTGTTCAAGTCAGCTGCGGCAGGATCAACGTGCTGCTGGTCGAGGGCGAGCCGTACTGGGACACGCGCTCGCTCGCACGGCTGATCGGCACGCACCCGCGTTTCGACCTCACCGCGGTGTTCGCGTTCGGCGACGTTCGGCGGTCGCGTATCTACGGCGAAGCGGTCGAGCCGGGCACCGACCCGACGCTCGACCTCACGCCGTTCGATATCGTCGTGCTCGGCCGGCGGGTGGAGCGGCGCGTCGAGCCTGCCTTTGCCTCGGAGCTGGTCGAGTTCGTTCGGCGCGGCGGGGCGGTCGTGTTCGCGCGGGGCCAGCCGTTCGGCGAGGACACGCTCGGGCGTGGATTGCGTGCCGGCATCGACCCGATCAGCCCGGTGGACTGGGCCGGGCCCGTGATCGGCGATCTGCGGGTGCGGATCAACGAAAACGCACAGGCGCAGGGCCCGCTCGCGGACCTGCGCGACGACGAGGCGATCGCGCGCCTGCCCGGCTTGCTTGCCGCGACACGCATCGACGGGCGCAAGGCCGCGTCGCTGGTCATCCTCGAACAGCAGCCGCCGGAAGGCGGGCCGACGATGGCCGCGGTCACGACGCTGCGCGCCGGATCGGGCGTCACCATGGCGGTCTTGTCCGAGGGGCTGTGGCGGTGGGAGTTGCTGCCCGGCGTCGCCGACGACGACCCCGCGGTCAACTCGATGTTCGGCGTGTTTTGGGTCCGCGCGTTGCAGTGGCTGGCGTCCGGCGGGGCGTTCCTGCCGGGGCAGGACATCGCGCTCGAGGCCGACCGCCTCAGCGTCGAACCGGGCCAAACCGTCACGCTCAATGTCAGCACGCGCTACATCGAAACCCAAGGCCTGGACCTGCAACTCACCGCCACCGACACGCGCGGCATCTCACAACCGATCACGCTCGAACGCGCGTCCACGCCCGGGCGCTACACCGCGACGGTCAGCCCCGACGAGACGGGCGTCTACACCTTCGCGCTCGCCACGCCCGGTCGCCCGGACCTGATCGACCCGCGTCAGCCGCTGACCACCCGCCTGTCGGTCGTCGATCGCTCGGCCGAACAGCGCGACACCTCGGCCCGGCCGGAGCTGCTCAAACAGATCGCCGAGCCCACCGGCGGGCGGTGCCTGGCATTGGATGAAGACGAACCGGTCTTCGAAGCGCTCAAAACACTGCAAGCTTTGCGTCGGACCGAGCCGGAGGTGGACTATGATTTCAATACCTGGCCGGTGTTCGCCTGGATCGCCGGCTGTTTCGGGCTCGAATGGGTTTTGAGACGACGGAGCGGTTTGCGATGACCAGCCTGCCCGCCTCGACAACGCGGCACGACGCTGACCCTGCCGGCTTGCGGCTGCGCGGGGTGGTTAAGCGTTCGGTGTTTCGTGGCACGCTGCTCGCATGGATGGGGGCGGCCGTGCTCGCGTTGGCGTGCCTGCTGGGCGGCGTGTTGTTGATCGGCGTGGTCGATGCGATCTTCGTCCTGACGCCGATGCAGCGTGCCGCCGCGTTGCTGGGCGTGGCGGCCGCGGTCCTGGTCGGCGCTGTCGCCTTGATCGGTCGCAGGCGGTCCGACCTACGTCGCGACCTGTCGGCCGCGGAGCACATCGAACACGCGGCGCACGCGACCGACCAACCCATCGTCCGTGGTTTATCCATGCACGCGGGCGGCGACGACGCGTTGACGGCGTCGTTACGGATGCGTACCGAAGGGCGTGCCGCACAACTCGCCGAGTCCGTTGGGCCCGGCCGCGCTTATCCGTTGACCACGCTCGGTCGGCAGGGGCGCTGGCTGTGGCTGGCGTGCGTGGGCTGGCTGGTGGCGGGGATCGTGTTCCCGACGCAGCTGCTCGGCGTCGCGCAGCGGGCGCTGTTGCCGTGGGTCGATACGCCGGTGTTCTCGCTGACGCAGCTGGACCCGAGTTGGGAGCCCGCGCCGCCGAGGCAGGGCGAGGACGTGACGGTCCGTGTCGAGCCCACGGGTGTGCGGGCCGACGCGGTCGATCTCTTGCGGCTGGATGAGAACGGCGACGTCGTCGAGCGCATCGCGATGACGCCGGATGGGCAGGGCGGTTTCAGCCACACGCTGCGACGAGTCCACGAACCGATCACCTTCAGGCTCGAAGCGCACGGGCGGGCGACGCGCCCGCACACGATCACGCCCGAGCTCGAGGACGCAGCCGAAGCGCAGGCGCGAGCCGACGCCGACGAACCGATCGACGCAGACCGGGGCGAACAACAGGCCGGCGGCAGCACGCGGTACGACCCCGAAGCGGTGAAGGCCCGCGAGGCGGCGGGCAAGTGGGCGGGCGTACGGGAAGACATCGAAAAGCTGCTCGCCGAACTCGCCGAACTTGAAGCGCTCGCACAAGCGACCGACCCCAACGACGCCGAGGTGATGCAGGCGCTCGCGGGCCGATTCACAAAGCTAAAAGCCAAGCTCGCCGAACTCGGCGAACAACTCGATGGCCTGCAGGCCGATTTACCAGCAGACGCCGCCGCGTCGCTCGCCGCGTTGAGCCAGGCGCTCGACAACGCCCAGAGTGCGCAGCTCCCGCCGATGCCCGGCAGCGCGTCGAGCGAAACCTCGGACCCCGGCACGCCGACGCCTTCGCAGTGGCTCAGCCAGGCCGAACAGGCGAGCCGGTCCGATCAACAAACGATCGGCCAGGGCCTGGGCGAATCCGATGTGCCCACCGACAACGGCACGACCAGCGGGTCGGCGGGCGACGACGCGCCGAGCTTCCGCGACCCCGCGGCCGTGGGCGGCCATAACGAACAGGGCGTTACAGGCGACGACGGCCCGCTGCCCGACGCGGTCATGCAGCAGGTCCCGCCGAGCTACCGCGCGTTGATCAACGCGTACTTCTCGCCGCGCAATGACGCCGACAACGAATAAGAACCCCATGAAAGTCTTTGCCATGAAGATGACCAAGCCGATCCATCCCGTGCACACCGCCGCGATCTGCCTCGCCTTGCTTAGCGTGCTCGGCTTGGCCGTCGCATCGTCACAAGCGCAGGACAACGCCCCGCGAACCGACAACGCGCAACCGGCCGACAGCGAGATCGTCGTCGGCCGGCTGGTTTACGACAACGGCAAGACCGCGGTGTGTTTCGCCGACCAGTTCCTTGCGACGTACGCGCGTGAGACGAAGCAAAACGTCCGCCGCAAGTATGCCGAGGTGAAGCTGGATTCGGATGACTTGTTCGAGCTGCCCTTCGTCGTGCTCAGCGGGCAGGAAGGCTTCGAGTTGTCGGATCAAGAAAAAAAGAACCTCAAGACGTACATCGATCGCGGCGGGTTCGTGCTCGCCTCGGCGGGGTGTTCCAACGCCGCCTGGGCCCGCAGCTTCGAGGGCGTGATGGCGGAGTTGTACGGCAACAAAGCGCTGACCAAGCTCGACACCGACCACGCCCTGTTCCACACCGTCTACGACATCGACCACGTCGATGTCCGCCGGCCCGGCACACGCCACCCGGTGCAGGGCCTGGTGATCGACGGGCGGGTCCGCGTGGTGTACTCGCCGTTGGGTTTGAACGACACGGGTAACGCCGGAGGCGAGTGCTGCTGCTGCGGGGGCAGCGAAATCAAAAACGCCCGGCTGATTAACGTGAACGTGCTGGCGTACGCGTTGACGCACTGACCGGGTGTGGACGGGAATGATTCGATCGGGCTGACAGAAATCGCGATCAAAGCGCGGTACCCTGTCAAGCCCGCCGGACGCCTGCCGGCCAACACAGGGAGAACCCATGGCGATCACACGCGACGGCCACTTCATCACCTTCGGCCAACACCTCCAGGAACAGCAGCAGCACTTCCCCAACGCCTCGGGGCAGTTCTCCTGGCTGATGTCGGGCATCACGCTGGCAACAAAGATGATCGCCAGCTACGTCCGGCGGGCCGGGCTCATCGACGTTTGGGGCGAGCACGGCTCGACCAACGTCCAGGGCGAAGAAGTCAAGAAGCTCGACATCATCGCCAACGACGCGCTCAAGCGCACGCTCGGCTACCGCGGGACCGTCGGGATCATCGCCTCGGAAGAAGACAACGAGCCACGGGTCCTGCAGGAAGTCGATTCCGATGACTCGTACATCGTCATGTTCGACCCCCTCGACGGCTCCTCGAACATCGATGTGAACGTGTCGGTCGGGACGATCTTCACGATCTTCCGCAACCCGCCGGAGGTGAAGGGCGCCGAGAAGAGCGTGCTGCAGCCGGGCGCGAAGCAGGTCGCCGCGGGCTACGTGCTTTACGGCTCATCGACCGTGCTGGTCTACACCGCGGGCAACGGCGTGCACCAGTTCACACTCGACCCGCAGTTCGGCGCGTACCTGCTCACGCGCGAGAACATCAAGATGCCCGAGCACGCCGGGACGTATTCGGTCAACGAGGCGTACCTGCACCGCTTCCCCGAGCCGTACCAGCGCTACCTGCACTGGTCCAAGCACCCCGAGGGCGGCGGCTACAAGTCGCGGTACGTCGGCTCGCTGGTCGCGGACTTCCACCGAATCCTCATCACCGGCGGGATCTTCATGTACCCCCCGACGACCGACCAGCCCAAGGGCAAGCTGCGATTGATGTACGAGTGCAACCCGCTGGCGTTCCTCGCCGAGCAGGCCGGCGGCATGGCCGTCGGCGAGGGCGGGCAGCGCATCATGGACATCCAACCTCAAGACGTGCACGACCGCACGCCGCTGGTCATCGGCAGCAAGAAGAACGTGCAGGAAGCGCTGCGGTTTATCAACGACCCGGTGCAGGTCTCGTAGCGTCTAGCGTCTAGCGTGTCGGGCCTAGCGTCGAGCCATATTCGACACAACGCGTGCTAGTTCGGACCGACTTGCCCAGCGTGAATCTCATAAAGTACGCATAAAGCGCGCGGGATGATTCGCGGAATATTTGACGCTAGACGCGAGGCCCAAGACGCTAAACGCTATGCGAACCATCATCACCATCGGCAACTTCGACGGCGTGCACCGCGGGCACCAGGCGATCCTCGCCGAGGCGCGCCAACTCGCCGACGATCACGGCGCGTGCGTGCTGGCGATGACGTTCGACCCGATGCCGATTTCTGTGTTGCGCCCAGGCGCGGGGCCGCCGCACCTCGCGTCGATCGATCAGCGCGTCGAAACGCTCACGCGATACGGCGCCCACGACGTCATCGTCGTCAAGCCCACGCAAGAAATTCTCCAACAGGAAGCGACGCGATTCATCGCGTCTTTAATCGAACAACACCACGCCATCGGCTTCGTCGAGGGCGAGGACTTCCGCTTCGGTCACAAGCGGAGTGGGGACATGGCGATGCTCGCCGATCTCGGCGGCAAGCAAGGCTTCGCCGTCCGTGCGCTGCCGCGGGTCGAAACGACACTGAGCGACTGCTCGGCCGCGCCGATCTCCTCGTCGCTGGTGCGCTGGCTGGTCGGACGCGGACGGGTCGAAGACGCGCAGGCCTGCCTCGGTCGGCCGTTCGAGTTGCGCGGCGAGATCGTCAAGGGCGAGCAGCGCGGCCGGACCATCGGCGTCCCCACCGCCAACCTCGACCCGAATGCCTGGCGCGGCATGATCGCCCCGATGGACGGCGTCTACGCCGGCTACGTCGCCTTCGACGACGCGCCCGACGACGGACACCCCGCGGCGATCAGCGTCGGCGTCAAGCCCACCTTCGGCCACGACCAACTGACCATCGAGGCCCACCTCATCGACTACCGTGCCGACAACCCCGACGCGCTCTACGGCCGACGCGCCCGCTTCGGCTTTGCCCGATGGGTCCGCGATCAGTACCCTTTCCCCGGCATCGAAGCGCTGACCGAGCAGGTGCGTCGTGATATCGACGCCGCCCGCGATCTGATGGCCGAGCACGCCTCGCCTTACGACTAAGCTGATCTCGGACTGAACCAATCACCGTGAACGACTACACCGCCAACCTCACGCTCGACCAGGCCGCCGATCTGCTGCGCGACACCGCGGGACCGATCACCGTGCTGACCCACGCCAAGCCCGATGGCGACGCCGCGGGCTCGCTGGTCGCGCTCGTCACCGCATTGAACGCCATCGGTAAGCAAGCGACCGGCCTGCTCGTCCCGCCGATCGCGCCCGCGCTGGGCTTTCTCGCCCACGCACCCCACGTCCATCACGCCGGCGACGAGCGCGACATCCCCGCCGACACGCAGCGTTTGGTCATCGTCGATACCGGCGCGTATTCGCAACTCCACCCGCTGGCCGAGCAGGTCGAGAAACGCCTTGACCACACGCTGATCCTTGACCACCACTTATCCGGCGACGTGCCGGCGAAGCAACGCCACATCGACACCGCCGCCGCCGCCGCCGCCGAGATCATCGCGGGCGTTGTCGGGCGTCTGCTGGAGGGCAAGACAGTCGGTACACCGATCACCCAGACGATCAACGACGCGCTGTTCACCGGCCTGGCGTCGGACACCGGCTGGTTCCGCTTCTCAAACGTCACGCCCAGGACCCACCGCCTCGCCGCCGACCTCATCGCCGCCGGCGTCAACCACGCGGACCTTTACGCCCGGCTCGAACAGGCCGAGCGCCCCGAGAAGCTCAAGCTCTTGATCCGCGCGGTCGAGTCGCTCGAGCTGCTCGCCGACGACCGGGCCGCGGTCATGACGCTGCGCGCGACCGACTTCGATCAGACCGGCGCCCGAGCGGAGGAAACCGAACGGCTGATCGACATCCCCCAGCAGGTCGGCAGCGTCCAGGCGATCGCGCTGGTCAGCGAGATCCACACCGACCACGGCCCGCAGACGCGCGTGAGTTTCCGCAGCAAACCCATCGCGGGCGCGGTGAACGTCGCCGACCTCGCCGGGCAGTTCGGCGGCGGCGGCCACGCCCGGGCCGCGGGCGCGAAGTTCGACCGGCCGATCGGCGAAGTCCGGCCGATGATCGTCGAAGCGCTCGCCAAGGCCGTGAGCGCCGCGGCGGCGGGGTGAACTGATCAGCGCGACAGCCCGTCGATCCATCGCCCGCAGCGACTACGCATCCCAAGAAGTATGGAGGCGTTTGCCATCGCACCCGGCGGAAGCCCGGTGCGTGGATCAACGGGCTTGGGCAACGCGAAAGAGCGCTTTTAAGCCGCACGCTCCGGGCTCCCGCCACGGACCGACTGATCCTTGAACGCATACGAATGGCTTGGGATGCGTATTACAGCTGCGCGGATCCGCTCTCTCAAGCTTCGCCGCGCAGCTGTTAGCTGCGGGCTATTTTCAGAGTGGCTTGACGTGAGTGCGGTGGACAACCTGTCGCCTTCCCACCGCCCACCCACGATCACCCATCCGACACGCGTTTCTAACCGAACGCCAATACTGGGTTTGCGCTCGCCGAGCGGCAAAGCACCATATTTTGGTGAGCCGACCCCTTGCAACCCCCATATCTTGCGGTAAAGTGTCATGGACCCGGCTCGCCTTGCAGTACGCCGGCCGACCAGGGAGACCCGACTTGCCCGTCCTCAGCGATCGCCAAATCCGCGGCCTCCGCGTCGTCGAGCCCTTCCAGCCCGCGCAGAAACGCCCGGGCCGGATCTCCTACGGCGTGTCGTCCTACGGCTACGACGTCCGCGTCGGCACCCTCTTCAAGATCTTTACCAACGCGCCGATCGACGGCGGGGCGTCCATCGTCGACCCCAAACACTTCGACGACCGCAACTTCGTCACCGTCGACACGAACGACACGGGCAAGGACCACGTGATCGTCCCGCCCAACTCCTTTGCGCTGTGCGAGACGGTCGAGGCCTTCCGCATCCCGCGCGACGTCTTGGTCATCTGCGTGGGTAAGAGTACTTATGCACGTTGCGGGATCATCGTGAACGTGACGCCGTTGGAGCCGGAGTGGCGCGGCAAGGTGACGATCGAGATCAGCAACACGACGCCGCTGCCCGCGAAGATCTACGCGAACGAGGGCATCGCGCAGATGATCTTCCTCAAGGCCGAGGACGAGTGCGAGATCAGCTACGCGGACAAGGCCGGCAAGTACCAGGACCAGACGGGCCTGGTGCTGCCGAAGGTGGATTGATGGATCGGAGTAGGACAGGCATTCCTGCCTGTCGACCGGCGAAGCCGGAGATGTAATCAAGACGACTCGTGACAGGCAAGAATGCCTGTCCTACTTAAACAAGAGACAGGAGCCGAGCGTGGCACGCCCCGTGTGGGCTGACAAGGACTGACAGATCGTTGGGCGGCGGGTCACGTCCCGCGACGGACCGCGATGCGAGAGATCGCAGACGCCACGCGGCAGGACGCTCCGGTGAACCGCTCGCCCGACACGCCAGGCCAGGGCCGGCCAAACGCTCGCTTCCTTCTCCCTCTGCCCCTTCGGACACCCCACCTGTCCGAGGGGGCTTCTTTTGTTTCGTCAGACTCGGGTTGAACCGGCCTGCGATTCGCCTCCCGAGCGGGTTCGGCGCGGGCACGGGCGCGGGCGCTCGACGCGATTCATAACCGCTTGCGGCGCAACGCCTTACCTGACCTCAGCGAGTTACAGAAGGTAGGAAAAACGTTTTTATTAGTAATAAAATCGTTTTTTCTCTTGATCGGCGCGCCGGCCGGTGGTGCCCGCGTGACGGTCACCTTGGAACATGTCGCGAAGCGGGCCAACGTCTCGGCCTCGACGGTCAGCCTCATCCTCAACGGGAAGGGGATGAAGTACCGCGTGGAGACTCGCCGGCGTGTGCTCGAAGCCGCCCGGGCGCTCGACTACCGGCCCAACGTGTCGGCGATCGGGCTTCGCCAGAGCCGGTCGCTGCTGCTCGGGGTCCTGTTGAGCCGGGTCAACGCGCCGCTGGCCAGCGCGTTTTTCGAGGGCATCCAGGCCGCCGCGATGCGGGAGAGCTACGCGCCGTTGACCTTCGCCTGCGGTTCTGCGCCGTCCGAGGACCAGGCCCTGACGATCGCGACCGACCGCCGGGTGGACGCGTTCATCATCAACTCGGCGGACACGACCAGTTCGCCGGCCAATCTCGCGCGACTGACCGAGCTCGCCGAGTCCGGCAAACCGGTCGTCGAGGTCTTCGGTCAGCGGGTTCCCGGCGTGCCGCGGGTCAATGTTGACTTCGAGTCGGCCGGCTACCTCGCGACGCGGCGCATGGTGGAGATGGGCCTGAAGCGGGTGGGCTTTTTGAACTCCAACGAGTTCTCTCAGGCCGACCCGGATGACCCGCTTTTTTGGTACGCCCGGCTGATGTACCGCGGTTACTGCCGCGCGGTGCAGGAAGCGGGGCAGGAGCGGGTGCTGGTCGAGGTGCCGCGCAGCTTCGAGCAGCTCATCGCGACCTCGCCGAGGGTCACCGACTGGCTGGCGGACGACGCGCGGCGGGTGCTGCTTGAAGACCGCGAGCTCGACGGGGTGTACTGCGTGTATGGCCTGCTTGCCAACGCGTTGTCTTTGGCGTTGTTGCGTGACGCGTCGCTGCTGCGGCCGCGGTTCACCGTCGCGTCGTTCCCCAGCGGGCTGCGACCGCTGCTGCATCACGAACGACGACTGCTGCTGAGCTACCGCGCCGCGGAGGCGGGGCGGGCCGCGGTCGAGAGCGCACTGGGCCTGCTCGCGGGCGAGACGGTTGAGAGCCGGCTGATCGCGCCCGACATCGAAACGCTTGAACCGACTTGACGCTTTGACCACGCCGCCGAGTTGTTCGGCGCGTCGCCGGGGATCACCGCGATCCTCCTTCGCTCGCCCTCCGCCTCACCGCGGGGGACGGGTTTGAGACACCTTTGTTGCCGGAACCGAACCAGGGAACCGACATGACCGACAAACAACCCCACGCCCGACAGGGTTTCACACTGATCGAACTGCTGGTGGTGATCTCGATCATCGCGCTGTTGATCGCGATCCTGCTCCCGGCGTTGGGCAAGGCGCGTGACGAGGCACGGATGGCCGCTTGCCTGTCCAACCAGCACCAGCTGGCCATCGGCTCGACCGCGATGTCCGCGGACAACGACGGGCGTTTCCACCCCTACAAGGATTGGCGTCGGTTCCTGTCGTATAACGCGCCGGACTACGGGTGGAGCCGCTGGCCGAACACGGCGAAGGTGCTGAACTGGATGGGCTACAACGGGCCGGAGAGCGACCACTCCGGCGGGTGGGGCGGGCTGGTCAAGGCCGGCTACGTCGAAGACGCCCAGGCGTTCTATTGCCCGGCGGACAAGTACCGCGGCGAGCGCGAGGCGGACGGGTACTTCTACGAATCCAACTCGGCGCGCTCGTCGTACATGTTCAACCCCCAGCACCTGTTCACGGTCGATGACAGGCAGAGCTACCGCTGGCGCGCCGGCGAACTCGAGCCGGTGACCGCGTTCGCCGGTGAGTTGTACAGCCCGTCGCGTGCCGTCCTGGGCGGCGACATCATCCAGGGCTACGCCAGCATGAACCGCGGCAACAACGGGCCCGGCTCGACGCACCGGCCGTACTGGAACCTCAGCCATTTCGACGGCAGCGCCGAACGCTCGGGCTACGGCAACGACCTCGAAGATCGCCAACTCAAGGGCAAAGACCCCTTCGACGACTCGATCCTGTTCAAGGAGCACGATTCGCAGTTGCGAATCCTGCTCGGTGAAAACGCCTACTGGCGACCCTGACGCCCCTACCGCTCGGCGCGGCGCGTGCCATGCCGGGTCAACATCTCATCCTTGTAAGGAGAACACGCATGCACGTTCGAACCGCATCACTCATCGCCGCTTCGCTCTGCGTCGCCGCGACCCAGGCCTCGGCCCTGTCCATCGGCGCCAACGTCACGCCCAGCAACGGCTGGGGCGGCTGGATTTACCACGGCGAGGTCGGCTTCCCCGCCGAGGACGTCGATAAGCAGGCCGGCTACGTGTCGCAGGGCAACTGGAACAACCTCGACCGCGAGGCGGCACGCGACCAGTCGGTTTCGTACGACCTGGTCGATTCGACCGGCGTCGATTCGGGCGCGGACCTGACCATCCTCGCCGACTTCAACTACTTCTATACCAACAACGTGGACAACGGCCCGAGCGGTGCCAACGGCCTGACCGACGAGCAGAAGAACAACCTGCGGCTGCTCAACGGCTTCGACGGCCTGTCGCCCGCGAGCGGCGCTACGCCGATCTTCACCGTCACCAACGTGCCCTACGCCACTTACGACGTCATCGTCTACCTCGCCAACGACGGCGACAACAACCGCGAGAGCGCGATCGAGGTCAACGGCGAGGTCTACTTCCAGACCACCGAACGCAGCAACTACGCCGAGGACCGCCTGATCGCCGGCCAGAGCCCCTGGCTGGTCGGCACCAACACCGACTCGGCCCTCGCGCCCCTGGCCAACGTCGTCATCTTCGAAGATGTCACCGGCAGCACCCTCGAGATCTTCCACGAGGCGCTCAACGCCAACAGCGGGCTCGGCGGCTTCCAGATCGTCGATGCCAGCACCGTCGTCGTCCCCGGCGACACCGACGGCGACGGCGATATCGACGACAGCGACCTCGGCACCGCCTTCTCCAACTACACCGGGCCGCTCGCGCCCGGCACCGGCGGCAAGACCGCGGCCGACGGCGACACCGACGGCGACGGCGACGTGGACGACTCGGACCTGGGCACCGCCTTCGCCGGCTACACCGGCCCGATCAGCGCCCCGGTCCCCGAGCCGACCAGCCTCGCGCTGCTCGGGCTGGGCGGCCTGGCGCTCGCCCGACGACGACGCGCGTGATCTGCTGTTGATCCTCCTTCGCCCGTGCGACGCCCAGCGGTGTCGTACGGGTTTTGCATCCAGCGATACCGGGCGCCATGCCGGCCACAACGCGCCAAGACGCGACTTGCCCAGCGTCGATCTCTTCACCCCGGTCCCCTTGACCCCTTGCCATCGGTGCGAGCCATGACCCACGCGCGACCTGTCCCCCGAACCGCATTGCTTCTGACCGCCGGCACGATCGCGCTCTCGGCGTGGTCCGCGCGTGCGGTCACGCTCAACGACGACTACTTCGTCGCCAGCGGCGGGGACCTCAATGACATCCCCGGCACGCTCGACGCGGGGTATTCCCAGGCGCGGGCCTACAGCTTCGAGGACCAGTTCCTGGCCGTGGGCTGGATCGGCAACTGCACCGCGACGTGGCTGGGCAACAGCCCCGGCGGCTCGACGAGTTACATCCTGACCGCGGCGCACTGCGGCGACTATTCGGCCGGCGAAGTGAACCCCGCCAACCGCACCTTCACCGACTGGGACGGCCGGGTCATCGCGTCGGGCAACGGCACGTTTTACGTCCCGCCCCAGCGCATCAACCCCCCGCCGGGCTACGGCGGGGCGTCCACCGATATCGCGATCCTCGCGCTGCCGCGCGTCCGCGACATCCTCGACCCCCAGGGCAACCCCGTGCCCCAGCCCGTACTGTACGACGGCGGCAACGAGCTGGGCAACGTCGTGTCCTTCGTCGGCTACGGCTCCTGGGGCGTCGGCTCGACCAGCAGCAACGGCGGCTGGTTCCCGTCCACCGGGCCACGCCGCGCGGGCGTGACCAACGTCATCAACGGCATCTGGGAACAAGACCACGGCATCGGCACCAACTTCGACACCCCCGCCTCCGGCAACGCCACCGCGACCGAGGGCGCCGTCGCGTCCGGCGACTCCGGGTCGGCGTGGTGGCAAGAGCACGACGACACCTGGACCATTATCGCCACCACCAACGGCGGCAGCGGGGCGGGCTACGGCGGCAGTTCCACCGGCGCACGCGTCAGCCAGTACGTCGATTGGATTCAGGGCATCTACCCCCAGGCCGTCACGCTCTCGCAGGCCATCGAGCAGGCGTCCTACAACCTCGTCTACCGCCCGGGCACGGGCAAGCTGCTCATCGACACCAAGGACGGCGTGGTCATCAACTACGTCCTGCAGGGCACGGGCTTTGTCGAGCACCTGCACGAACGGCTCTTCGATTCCTTCGGCGCTTCGCTGGACACCGAGTTGGCCGAGACCGACGGCTCGACGGCCGGTGTCGGCGGGCTGCGGTCGATTGGCCAGGTACTCGAGCCGGGCCTGTCGCAGGCCGCGTTCGAGGCGACGCTCACCCGCGCGACCTATGTCCCGTCGCTGGGCGGGGGCACGCGCGAGTTCAACCTCGTCTACGACCACCGCTATGCGCTGTGGTACGACGCGACGACCGGCGAGGTGCTGATCGACACGCTCGGCGAGGACCTGATCAACTACGTGATCCAGGGCGCGGGCTTCATCGAAGAAAACCACGCCGCCGTGCTCAACGGCACGCAGGCCTCGACCGACGGCGTGCTCTCCGAATCCTCGCTGACCGCGGAGGCGGGGCTGTTGAGCCTGGGCGCGGTGCTGCCCGCACGCTTGACGCCGGATCAAGTGATCGCGTACCTGACCGAGGCGACCTACGTCGCCGCGTTGGGCACACCACAAACACAGTTCGATCTCGGCTACCTGCACCTACCCGGCGACACGGACCTCGACGTCGATATCGACGACAGCGACCTGGGCACCGCCTTTAGTAACTACACCGGCCCGCTCACGCCGGGAACGGGCAACAAATCCGCCGCGGACGGCGACACCGACGGCGACGGCGACGTGGACGACAGCGACCTAGGCACCGCGTTCGCCGGCTACACCGGGCCGCTGGCGCCGGTCAATGCCCCCGAGCCCGGCACGCTCGGGCTGCTTGGCCTCGGTGTGCTGGCGGCCGCGCGGCGCGGGCGACGGACCGTGTGATCGGCGGGGGCGACCGGTTCGTGCGGCAACGTGCCCAACGAGAATGCCGCCGATCAGGTGTATCCCGGCACCACTCACACAGCCCACGTCAGGACCACCGGCGTGAGCAGCCAGAGCGTGAGCAGCGCCCCCGCAGTCAAGAGCGCGCTTGCGGTGAGGATCACGCCGGCCTCGAACAGCACCATGGCCCGGATCACCCCGGGGCTCGCGCCGATCACGCGCAGGCTCACGAACTCCCCAGCGCGCAGGCGATGACTGAGCACCAAGACCAGCGCCACGATCAAGAACGACGAGCACCCGACCGCCGCGAGCATCCCCGCGACCCACGCCCGGACGCGGAAAACGGTGCCGAACAGGTTGGCCATCTGCGTGTCCGGCCGGATGAGTTGGTGCGTGCGAGACTCGCCGACGTACCTGCCCAACAAGATCGTCTGCGCTTTCGCGTCTTGAGGGACCACGATCGCGGCGGTGATGGGGAAGCCGCTCACGTCGCCATGGAAGTGGAACGAGTCGATGTTGTCGTCGGTGATCTGGGTGTATTCGGTGATCGACGCGTTGAGCGCGGTGTGTGTGCCTTGCTGTTCGAGTACGGCGGTGTCGAGTCGCTTGGCGTCCTGGTGGCCGTGGGCGAGCCCTTCGATGACCCACGTGGTCTTGAGGTCGGCGAAGACGGCGCGGTCGTCGGGCGTCCCGCTGGGCTCAAGCACGCCGGTGACGCGCATCTTCAGCGGGTAGACGCCGGTGAGATCAAAGACGCGCTCGGGGCTGGAGACCAGCGCGTCGCCGGGCTCGAGCCCGAGTTGTCTGGCGACGCCAGCGCCGATCACACAATCGCCCAGGCGGGTAAACGCGTGGCCCTGCGCGAAGCGCAGCCCGCGGAAGTCGAAATAGTCGATCGTTGTGCCGACGATCGGGTGGCCCTGGGCCTGATAGCGGGCGTAGATCGGGATGCTGTGCGCCAGGCCATCGCCGGCGGCTTGCTCGGCGTCGCGCAGCGTCATGGCTTCGATGTCGGGCTCGGAGAAGTAAAGCCCGTTGAACACCAGCTCCAGCGGGCTGCCGTTGGCCCCGAGCAACAGCGGCGTCGATCCGGCACGCTCGCGCAGGTGCGCTTCGGCCCGGTCCACGCCCAGCCAGATCCCCGCGGGCAGCGACATCCCCAGCGAGATGGTAAGCGTGACCAGCAGGCTGCGCCAGCGGTGCTGCCAGAGGTATTGACCGCCGAGATACAGCGGGCCGGCGAGGTTCATGCGCGGTCCCCCGGGTTCGATTTGATGTCCGGCAGGTCGATCACGCGTGCGAAGTGATTCAGCAGGCCGTGGTCGTGCGTGACCATCACCAGGCCCGCGCCGGCCTGCGCCGAGGCGGTGCGCAACAACTCGACGATCCGGCGCTGGTTGTCGGGGTCGAGGCTGCCGGTCGGCTCGTCGGCGAGGACCAGCCGCGGGCGGGTGACGAGCGCCCGGCAGATCGCCACGCGTTGACGCTCGCCTTGCGAGAGTTGGGCGGGGCGGCTGCCCAGCAGGCGCGTGATGCCGGTCGCTTCGGCGAGTTCCTCGGCGCGTCGTCGTGCGGCGGGGTTGAGCTTGAGCGCATGGGATACGCGGAACGGCAGCAGGATGTTGTCCCGGGCGTCGAGGTAGTCCACGAGCTCGTACGCCTGAAAGACCAGACCGATGTGGCGGATGCGAAACGCGCGGGCCTGCGCATCGGACATCGCGGAGACCGCTTCGCCCAGCACGCGGACGGCGCCCCGCTGGGGTCGTATCACGCCGGCGATCAGGCGCAGCAGCGTGGTCTTGCCGCTGCCGCTTGGCCCGATGATCGCGGTCGGCGCGTCGGCGTCGATGGACAGCGCATCGACGGCCAGCTCGAACCGCTCGCCGGGGTAACGGAACACCGCGTTGTCGATCTGGATGCTCACTCGACGCGCCGTTCTTCGAGGATCCTGACGCCTGTCAGCCGCCACCGGCCATCGACCGGCTCGGCGACGACCTCGGCGTTGTACTGATTGGCCCGGTCGTGCGCGTGACCCCAGTGGCTCACGCTGCCCCGGCTGACCCAGCGGACCCGGGCGCGCAGCCGCTGCGAGTTCGATTCCTCCAGCACGCAGTCCACCACCTCGACCGCGAGGACACGGACGCTCGGCCCGCCGTCCTCGGCGTCGGCGATGCCGCGTCGGATGTCGAGGTAGAGCTGCTCGCGCAGCGGGCCCGCGACGCTCGTCGCCAAGCGGTCGAAGGCCTTCGACTCATCGCGGTACGCGAACGCGCGGTACACGTTGGCCAGCAGCGACTGGATCGTCTGCTGGGCCTCCGCCTCATCCACGGGCACCGCAAAACCCCGGGACACTCCCAATACGCCCACGACCAGCCCCGTGACGACCAGCCCCGAGCCCAGCGCGACGCGTGCGCTGGCTCGGAATACCGGCAGCACGATCAATCCCAGCCCAGCGACCCCTAACGCGCCCGCGACCCACATCGGCGTGTACGAAGCGTGCTCGGTCGCTGGCGTCTGGGCGAGCCGAGTATCGTGCGACAGGCCCGCCGGCAGCGCCCAGTACTGGTCAGGGAAGCCTTTGTTGAGGTAGAAGCGCGCGGTCTCGCGTTGGCCGGGTGAGGCGAGCACCTCGATCTGCAGCGGGATGCGCGTCGGCGGGCGATACGACGGGTCCTCGTACATCTTCAGCCGCACCTCGACCGCCTCGGGCAGCGACTGGATCGGGCAAACAAACATGCCGGAGATGCGCGCCCAGTTGCCGGGGATCACGTCCCGCCGGTCTTCGATCGCGCCCCGGTCCGGGTCGATCTTAACGAACGCGCAGCGCTCGGGCGTGAACCGCAAGAGCTCGTCGTCCGCGCGGACCTCAAACGCACCGAGCAGGCGTGACTGCATGTCCTCGAGGATGTGAGCCTGCTCTGCCTGATCGATCCCGCCCTCGTGTACCTCGTCTGACACGCCAAGCGAATCGGAACTGGTCACGAACTCAACGCGGATTTCGTAAGGCTCGAGGTACACGAAACACGCGAAGACGCGGTCGATATGCCCGGACGCGGGGAGGCCTGACAGCAGTAGGGCGAGCCACAGAGCCCGCGCCAGCACCCGCCGGCCGTCAAAGAGCGCCCGGCACCCCCGAACTCGCGGCGGGGTGTCAACCATCGTTGTCGGCCAACGCTTTAAGGTTCTCGACGTTTTGCCGCATGACCGACAACCAGTCGCCCGTGTCCGGCCGGTTGCCGCACGGGTCCACGACCACGCTGGCGACACCGATCTCACCCAGCAACGCGATTGATTCGCTCGCGGGCTCGCCCTCCCAGATCATCCACTTGGCCGGGTGATCCTTGCGTATGGTTTCGAGCCCTTCCATGTCCGAGGCGGTCGGCACGGTTTCGGGCTCCCACAAGACCGCCTTGATGTTCAGGCCATACCGCCGCGCGAAGTACTGGTAGACCGGGTGCGACGCCATCAGCGGGCGCTCGCCGAGCTCGGCCGTCACCGAACTCATCTCCTGGTCCAGCTTCGAGATCTCACCCAGCAGGGTGTCGGCGTTGGCCTTCAGCGCGTCGCGCTCGTTGGGCATCGCCTCCATTAATGCGTCGCGCACCGCCTGGGCCTGCTGACGCGCCTGGTCGAAATCCAGCCACGTCGTGAAGGCCGTCCCCCCGTGCGAGTGATCGCCCGACGCGCCGTGGCTGTGCGTCTTGGCGTCGGCGATGACGATGTAGCGGTCGGCGAACGCCGCGGAACTGTCCACCGTCTTCGCCGAAGGCAGGCTCGCGGTCGCCGCCCACTTCTCGTACGCCGCGCCGTTGGTCAGGATCAACGCGGCACCCTGCATCTCCGCGATCTGTGCGTCGCTCGGCCGCCAGAACGCCGGGTCGCCTTCGATCTGCGGGAAACGCACCTCGGCCGTGTCGCCGGCGATGCGCTCGGCGAAGTAAGCAAGCGGGTAGTTCGTGGCGAAGACCACGGGTTTGCCATCGCCGTCGGCGTCCGTCGCGTCGCGGTCGCCAGACTCGCCGCAGCCAACCAGCACGAGCAAGACGGCAAGCAGCAGGGATACGATCAGGTGGGGATTCATCGGGTGTTCCTCGTCATGGCAGGCTGTCGTATGGTAGCCGCGGCGTGCCGCGTCATCACGCGTCCGAGTGCACATTGCATGGTTCGGCACGACGCGTCGTTGTGATAGACTGGTGCTTGACCTGATGTCATTCGATGTGCCATGGAAAAGCGGGTGAAACAACGACGTTCGTGCCGGTGCAGTTCGCGTCTGGGTCGCACGGCGGTAGGGCCGCTCTGCGCGGCCTTGCTGCTCGTCTTGGCCGGGTTGGTCGGCGGGTACGCCGCAAACGCGGGCGACCGGCAAGGCGTGTCGGGGTCGGGCGAGCCGCACGATCAGGCCGACGCGGCACCCAAGGGCAACGACGGCCGGGTCGATTTCGCGTCGCAGGTCCTGCCGATCCTCTCGGACAACTGCTTCGCGTGCCACGGCGTCGATGCGGCGAGCCGGGAGGCCGAGCTGCGCCTGGACCAACGCGACAGCGCGGTGGACCTGGCGATGGTCATCGAGCCGGGCGACGCGTCGGCGAGCCTGCTGGTCGAGCGGATCACATCCAAACGCAAGTCCGAGCGCATGCCGCCGGCGTCGTACAACAAGTCGCTCGAGCCCGCAGAGATCGAACTGCTCAAACGGTGGATCGATCAGGGCGCTGAATACGAACCGCACTGGGCATTCGTGCCGCCCAAGCAAGCGCCGCCGCCGAAAGTCGCTCGGGCGGGGTGGGTGGAGAACGAGATCGACGCGTTTGTGCTGGCCAAGCTCGAATCGAAGGGCATGTCCCCGGCGCGTGAGGCGGACCGCCGATCGCTGATCCGCCGGGTGACGCTGGACCTGACCGGCCTGCCGCCGACGGTGCAAGCGGTGGACGCGTTCGTGAACGACAAGCGGCCGGACGCGTTCGAGCGCGTCGTCGATCGCCTGCTCGCCTCGCCAAGCTTCGGCGAGCACATGTCGCGTTACTGGCTCGACGCGGTGCGCTTCGGCGATACGCACGGGCTGCACCTGGACAACTACCGGTCCATGTGGCCTTACCGCGACTACGTCATCCGCGCATTCAACGACAACAAACCCTTCGACCGCTTCACCATCGAGCAGATCGCCGGCGACCTGTTGCCCGACGCGACGCGCGACCAGCTCGTCGCCAGCGGCTACAACCGATGCCACATCACCACCGCCGAGGGCGGCACGATCCCCGAAGAGGTCTACGTGCGCAACGTGATCGACCGCGTCGAAACAACCGGCACGGTGTGGCTCGGCTTGACGACCGGCTGCGCGTCCTGCCACGACCACAAGTTCGACCCGATCACCCAGCAGGAGTTCTACGAACTTTTCGCGTTCTTTAACAGCTTCGACGGCAACCCGCGTGACGGCAACCGCGCCGACCACGCCCCGGCGTTGCGGCTGCCCGACGAATCGATGCAACAGAAGCTCGCCGAGTTGGACCAGCAGCTGGCCGACGCCGAGGCCGCGCTCAAGGCGTACGCCGAGCAGACCGAGCCCGCGTTCGAGGCGTGGCTCGCCGAGCCGGGCGAGGTCCAGAACCAGGCGATCCGGAAGCTGCTCGCGCTCCCCGCCGACAAACGCAACAGCCGGCAAACCGACACGCTCCGCCAGCACTTCCTGAAGGCGGTCGACGCCCGCTACCCCAAACAACTGGCCGAGCGTGACGCCGCGAAAAAGCAGCGCGACAAGTTCTACCAAACGATCCCCTACACGCTGATCTACCGCGAGACGAAGACGCCGCGCCCGGCGTACGTGTTGAACCGTGGGCAGTACGACCAAAAGCGCGACGAGGTGCAGCGTGACGTGCCGGACTTTTTACCGGCGATGGCGGACGACCTGCCACGCGACCGCCTCGGCTTTGCGCGGTGGCTCGTGGACCCCCGGCACCCACTCACCGCGCGCGTCACGGTCAACCGGTTCTGGCAACAACTCTTCGGCGTCGGGCTGGTCAAGACCAGCGAAGACTTCGGCGTCCAGGGCGAGCAGCCCTCACACCCCGACCTGCTCGACTGGCTGGCGGTGCGGTTCATCGAGGACGGCTGGGACGTCAAGCAAACGATGAAGCGCATGGTGATGTCCGCGACGTACCGCCAGTCCGCCGAGGCCGACCCGGCGCTGTACCGGCGCGACCCTGACAACCGCCTGCTGGCGCGCGGGCCGCGGCTTCGGCTGGACGCGGAAACGCTGCGAGACCAGGCGCTCGCGGTCAGCGGGTTGCTGAACGAACAGGTCGGCGGGCCGTCGGTCAAGCCGCCCCAGCCCGCGGGCATCTGGAAGGCGGTGGGCTACGAGAGCTCGAACACCGCGAACTTCAAGGCCGACACCGGCGACAAGGTCTACCGCCGGAGCCTGTACATCTTCTGGAAGCGCACCGCGCCGCCGCCTTACATGGTCGGGCTCGATGCGCCCAACCGCGAGTCGTGCGTCGTCCGCCGGGAACGCACCAACACGCCGATGCAGGCACTGATCCTGCTCAACGAGCCGCAGTACGTCGAGAGCGCCCGCCGGCTGGCCGAGCGAGTGCTCACCGAGGCGAAGGGCGACGCCGAACATCGCGTCGCGTGGCTGATGCGCCGAACGCTGATGCGCGAGCCGACCGGCACCGAGCGGGCCGTGCTTGTCGCGGGCTACCGCGAGCAGCTCGCTTACTACCGCGACGATACCGAAGGCGCGAAGGCGCTGATCGCGACGGGCACGTCCAAGCCGAACGACACGCTCGACCCGGCCGAGCTCGCCGCGTGGACCATGACCGCCAGCACGCTGATGAACCTCGACGAGTTCATCAACAAGCCGTAAACCTCCCACACGCGACGGGACACGCCATGAACCCCTGCGAAGACTACATCAAGCTCGAAACGCGTCGCCAGTTCTTCGGCCGGGCGGCGGCGGGGCTCGGCTCGGTCGCGCTCGGCTTGCTGTTGGGGAACGAGCTTTTTCAGGGCCCGCCGACCTACGCGCAGGATGCGAAGCAGGGCGTGCAGAGCCCCGCCGTCGGCGGGCTACCCGGCCTGCCGCACTTCGCGCCCAAGGCCAAACGCGCGATCTACCTGTTCATGTCCGGCGCGCCCTCGCAGATCGACACCTTCGACTACAAGCCGCAGATGGACAAGCTCTTCGACAAGGACTTGCCCGACGACATCCGCATGGGCCAGCGCCTCACGACGATGACCTCCGGACAGAGCCGCTTCCCCGTTGCGCCCTCGATCTACCAATTCAAGCCGCACGGCCGGAGCGGCACGCACGTCTCCGAGCTGCTGCCACACATGGCCGGCGTCGTTGATGAGCTGTGCGTCATCAAGTCCATGACCACCGAGGCGATCAACCACGACCCCGCGATCACGTACATCCAGACCGGCCACCAGATCCCCGGCCGGCCGAGCCTGGGCGCGTGGTTGAGCTACGGCCTGGGCAGCCTGAACCGCGACCTGCCGACATTCGTCGTGCTCAACTCGACCTGGTCCGCCAAGCGCGACGCGCAGGCGCTGTACCACCGGCTGTGGGGAAGCGGTTTCCTGCCAAGCGAGTACGCGGGCGCGATGCTGCGTTCGCAGGGCGACCCCGTGCTCTACCTCAGCAACCCCAAGGGCGTGAGTAAGGACAACCGGCGCAAAATGCTCGACCGGCTGGCGCAGCTCAACGAGGAACACGCGCAGAAAGTCGGCGATCCCGAGACGCACGCGCGCATCGCCCAGTACGAGATGGCGTTCCGGATGCAGGCGTCGGTCCCGGAGCTGGTCGATACCAGTGACGAGTCGGACAAGACGCTGGCGATGTACGGCCCGGACGTCAACAAGCCGGGCACGTTCGCGTACAACTGCTTGCTGGCGCGTCGCCTGGCCGAGCGCGACGTGCGATGTGTGCAGATTTTCCACCGCGGGTGGGACCAGCACTTCAACCTGCCACGCGACCTGCCGCTGCAGTGCAAGGATGTCGATCAGCCGGCCGCGGCGCTCATCAAAGACCTCAAGCAGCGGGGCATGCTCGACGACACGCTCGTGGTCTGGGGCGGGGAGTTCGGCCGAACGATCTACTGCCAGGGCAAGCTCACCAAGACCGAGTACGGCCGGGACCACCACCCGCGCTGCTTCAGCATCTGGATGGCCGGCGGGGGCATCAGGCCCGGGATGGTGTACGGCCAGACCGACGACTTCAGCTACAACGTCACCGAGAACCCCGTGCACATCCACGACCTGAACGCGACGCTGATGCACCTGATGGGCGTCGATCACGAGCGATTGACTTACCGATTTCAGGGCCGGGACTTCCGGTTGACCGACGTGCACGGCAAGGTCGTGAAGGGCATCCTCGCGTGAGAAGGAGAGAGCGTCGGGTGGCCGGGGTGGAGGCTCGGTGACCCCCCGGAACGAACCGTCTTTGTTATCAGTTGCGCTGATTCGTTGCCGGGGCTCGCAAGCTCCACCCCGGCCGCCGGACTGTGCATTGATTGCCGTTTTTTAACGCGGCGCGACCCCCGCGTGCTGCACGGCGGCTACGGGCGGCTACGGGGCCGGCTCACGATCGACCGTGCGGTACAAAAACGCGTCGGAGGTGAGCAGCGAAACGATCAGCGCGTTCATGCTGCCGCCGTTGTCGCGGTAGGCGCGGTGAGCGGCCTGGAGGACGGGCGCGTCGTTGAGCGTTTCGTTGCGGCCCATCCAGAAGCGGAAGGCGTGGCGGACGAAGACCTGCTCGGCGCGTTCGCTCTCGGCGAGCCTGCGGATCAGTTCGATCGCGTCGGCGACCTCGCCGTCCAGTTCGGGGACGCCGGAGTCGATGATCGCGCCGGACGTATCGACGGGCTTGTCGTGTTCGGTCGTCCGGAACAGTCCGGCGTGGTTGTACATCTCGAAGGGCAGGCCCAGCGGGTCCATCTTCTGGTGGCAGGTCCAGCAGTAGGGCTCACGCGTCACGCGCATGCGCTCGCGCAGCGTGTGGTGCGGCTCGTCGGGCAGCATCGCGTCGACGGTGATCGGCACGTCCGGGATGCCCCCGCCGAGGAGCCGTTCCTGAACCCACTTGCCGCGGTGGATCGCGTGGTTGTCCATCGCGTCCGAATGCGAGACGAGCCAGCTGGGGTGCGTCAGGATGCCCAGCCGCTGGCCCCGGGGCGCGGTGGCGAGGACGCGCTCAGGCCGTAGCGAGCCGTTGCCGAAGCTGCGCAAGCTGACGCGGGCGTAGAGCTTGGGGCCCGTCAGGTCCGCCTCAGCAACCTGCGACGCGCGGATCTGATTCTTTTGCTTCATCAGCCGATCGCGCTGTTTGTTGACGCGGTCCAGCTCGCGCTTCGTCACCTTATCGTCAGGCTCGAGCTTGAGCGCTTCCTGCAGCTCGAACATCCGCTGGGTGAGCGACTCGTACTCCTGTTTGTTCGCCTCATCCTGTTCTTGCGCCTGGATTTTCGCAGCGGCCTGGGCGGCCTTGAATTGTTCTTGCGACCGCCGCTCGCCGAAGAAGACGGCGTCCGCCTTGGTCGCAACGACCTTGTCGGTGGTCAACAACTGCTTAAGCACGTCCTGGTCTTCCGCGAGGATCAGCTCGACCAGCCGGTCGGTGCTCGCGCTCGCTTCGAACATCGCGCGGTAATAGCTCGGTCCGCCACGCGCTCCGGTTGCCGCCAACGCCTTGTCGTCTTTACAGATGTACCCGCCCAGGTCGTAGTCGAAGTAGTCGCGGAAGAACTGCAGGACGCGCGGCTTGCGGAAGCTGTCGTCGGCAAGCATGCGCTCGACCTCGCGCTTCACGTCCGCACGCGTGCGCATCCGACCTTCGACGATCGCTTGGCGCAGCTCGTCGTCCGGGCGGATATAGCCCAGCGCGTGGTTCACCGCCAGGCCCAGCTCCCAGTCCTGGAGCATCACCCGGCCGTGCGCGTCCGGCTCGCCTCGCTCGGCGAGCTCGGGGCGGAAGAGCGCGTCGCGGTCCAGGAAGATCGCCGAGAGCCCGAGGAACACGCCTTGTTCTTTGCCGAGCTTGTCGATCGTGCCTTTGACGATCGCGAGGTAGCGGTCCGATTCTTCCTTACTCGCCGGGCGGAACGTGAGCGCCTCGAACAGGTACTGCACCGCGGCGCGGAGGCGCTCGTCGGTGACGCCCGGCTCTTTCATCAGGTCGTAGACCGGCGTGAGCGGGCGCACGACCTTGGTGTTGTAGACGATCGACGTCGGCAGGCCGCGGATGTCGCCTTCCATCTTGTACGAGTTGGGGTCGTCGGTGATCTGTTCGGGGTTGGCGATGCTCAGCGGGCCGTAGGCCATGTAGCGGAGGATGTCGTCGGCGGCGGCGAGGGTCTGCGTCGCCTCGGCGCTGTTGACCGTGTAGAGCTCGGGGTAGTTCTCCAGCCCGTGGTCGCGCGCGGTCGCGAGGATCGCCGGCAGGCTCTTGACCGCGGTCGCATAGGCGACGGTCCCGCCTTGCCATTTGGTGATGCGATCGACGCCGAAGTAGATCTTCAGCTCCCCGCCGTGGTTGGTCGGCACCGCGTCGCCGCGCGTGCGCAGGCCCGGCTTGCCCGGGTCGAAGGCCGGCTCGGTGTTGATCAACTCGTTGAGCCGGGTCATGTGCTCCTGCGGCGTCAAGCGCCACAGGCGCGCGGGCGACGACGTGGGCGCCAGCTCGATGCCCTCGGGCAGCGGGCCGAACAGAAGGTCGTGGTTGAGAAAGTTGCCCTTGCCCGGGTCGCGGTGGGCGTGGAACCCGCCCTTGTCTTGCATCGCGTCTTGCAGCGAGCCGACGACCCAGTCGGTAAACCGCAAACGCTCGACGACGCCCGGCTGAGATTTGCGATCCCGCGGCGGCATCTGGCCGAGCGACACCTGCGCCCAGATGGACTTCCACGTGTCCGCGTTGGTCTCGTCGATCGGGCCGAGGCCTTCGAGCGACAGCCCGCCCTTGCGGAATTCGTCGTCGTGGCAGTTGATGCAGTAGTTGTCGAGGAACGGCTGGCCGAGGTCGGCGAACGGCGCGTCGATCGGCTCGCCGGGCGTGTAGGGCTGTTTGTCGGGCCCGCCCGGCTGCGTGGACAGCGACACCGCTCCCCCGATCACCAGCGCCGATGCGAAGACGAGCTTGATCAAACCAGCAGTTCCTTGATCGGCCCGGTGCCTGAGTCGTACTTCTTGGCGAGTTGTTCGCTCATGTTGAACCGGTCGACGTTCTGCCCGGCGGCGCGGAGCAGCGTGGTGTAAAACGCGTTGAGCGGGCGCTTGCCGTCGAGCTGCGTGAAGCAGCCGGTCTTGAACGCGCCGTCGAAGTTGCCCAGCAGCATGACCGGCCAGTTCGCGCCGTTGGTGTGCTGCTTGTCCGCGTTGTTGCTCATGTACACGATGAGCGTGTGGTCCATCATCGTGCCGCTGCCCTCGGGCACGCTCTCGAGCGCTTCCATCACGCGCACGAGCATCCGGCTGTTGTAGTCGCGGATCTTGACCCAGATCGGGTTCTCGTGCTGCTTCATGTGGCCGAGGTTGTGGCCCTGCTGCTCGATGCCCAGGCCCTTCCAGGCGCCGAAGATCTCGCCCCGGCCCGAGCCGATCGTCAGCGTGTTGGTGATGCCCGCCATCAGCGCGGAGATGCCCAGCTCCAACAGCGCGTCGTGCCAGTCGGTCTCGAACTCGGGCTGGGTGTAGCGATCGTCGACCTTGGGCGCGAATTGGCGGAGGTGGTCGGACACGGTGGCGAGTCGGTCGCGCAGGCCGTTGATCTGTTCGAAGCCCGCGACGTACTGGCCGTAGCGCTGCCGGTCGTCGGCGGGCAGGGCCTTGCCTTGTTCGGCGGCGAGCTGTTCGATCTGCTGCATCAATTCCGTGCGCGCCTCGTGCTGCTTGCGGATGTCGCCGGTCGCGATCCCGCCGTAGAGCATCTCATAGAGATGATTCGGGTTGGAGTGCATGAAGATCGGCTGGGCCGCGCCGCTAGCCGAGAGGGTGGCGAGCGTGGGCTTGCTCGACATGTTCTCGATCGAGTCCATGCCGATGCACAGGTGCGGCAGGAGGGTCCGTGGCAGGGCGTTGCTCAGTTCGTAATCGATCGTCGCGGCGCTGGGCGGCACGCCGTCGCCGCCGCGGTACCCGCCGAGCGCGCCGAAGAACGCGCTGTGCGACGGGCTGGTGTGCAGGCCGTGCAAGCCGTTGACGATGTGCATCCGCTCCTTGTACGGCTCGAGCGCACTCACCGGCTCGGGCAGCTTGTGCCCGGCCAGCGACCCGCTGTGCCCCATGCCTTTGGGGATGCACGTTAAAGGATCGAAGCCCTGGTTCTGCAGGAAAAAAACAACGCGCTTGGGCGTCGAAGTCCTGGGCGCAACGGCGTTGGGCAGGGCGTCTGCGACCTCGGCGAAGGCAGGCGTAGCCAGCAGGCCGCCGCCCAATCCGGCACTCAGCCCAGTCCCCACCATCGAGCGCAACAGGGTTCGGCGTGTGATCATTGAGAAGCTCCACGGGGGTGACTGCGTGAGCAGGCCTTCTATTACTCGGCCGAAGCCGTAAATAGCCTACACCATGTTGTGTGAAAACGGAGCGGCTTCGCCTTCCAGTGCCTGAAAATCCGGTTGACTTGCAGGCGGGATGGGCGTGCAGCCCGGCGTCGGGGCTTCTCTGACTGCCGACGGCCGGGGCACCCATCGCACCCCCAACCATGTAAACGCACGTGGCGCGGTCGTGCGTCCCAAGAAACGCCCGCACCAGCGGCTAAGGTCTTCCCGCTCGGCGTGATCTTTAGAAGAATCGGACGACTATGGAGGTACACCATGCGCAAGTTGATCGACGCGGGGCTCTGGCGGGCGGTCTGCCTGATCGGCTGCTTATTCACGACCGGCAGCGGGTTCGCGACGACCGACGAGCGCCCGCCGAACCTGATCATCATCCTGACCGACGACCAGGGCTGGTGGGACGTGGGGTTCAACGGCTGCACGGACATCCCCACGCCGAACCTCGACCGCATCGCGAACGAGGGGGTGCGCTTTTCCGCCGGCTACGTCAGCCACAGCGTCTGCGGGCCCAGCCGGGCGGGGCTGATCACCGGGCGTTACCAGGACCGCTTCGGCGCGTCACGCAACCCGACGGTCGATCCGTCGGTGCCGAACAACGGCGTGCCACGCGGCGAGAAGATGATCTCCGAACTACTCAAGCCACGGGGCTACGCGACGATGGCGGTGGGCAAGTGGCACCTGGGCACGCACCCCGACCTCACGCCGGACCGGCGCGGCTTCGACGAGTTCTACGGCTTCCTCTCCGGCGGGCACGACTACTTCCCGCAAAACCTCGTCCACGAAGACCTCACCGAAGTCAGGCAGCAGTGGGGCTGGTACCGCACCAAGCTCTTGCACAACGGTAAACGCGTGGCGACCGACGACTACCTGACCGACGAGTTGAGCGACATGGCGGTGGACTTTGTCGAGCGCAAGAAGGACCAGCCGTTCTTTCTGTACCTCGCGTACAACGCGCCGCACACGCCGATGCAGGCGACCCAGAAGTACCTCGACCGCTTCCCGCACATCGAGCACGAACGCCGACGGACCTACGCCGCGATGGTCTCGGCGGTAGACGACGGCGTCGGCCGGCTGCTGGACACGCTCGACAAGTTGGAGATCGCCGACGACACGCTGGTCGTGTTCCTTTCGGACAACGGCGGGGCGTCGAACAACGCGTCGCGCAACCGGCCGCTGCGCGGGAACAAGGGCTCGATGTACGAGGGCGGGCTGCGCGTGCCCTTCGCGATGCGCTGGCCGGGCAAGATCCCCGCGGGGTTGGACTACGAGCACCCGGTGATCTCGCTGGACATCGCCGCCACGATCGCCGCCCACGCCAAAGCCGACGTGCCAGATAACAAACCGCTGGACGGCGTGGACCTCATCCCGTATCTGAGCGGTGAGGTCAAAGGCCCGCCCCACGACGCGCTGTACTGGCGGATGTTCGATAAGGGCAGCAGGGCGATGCGCCTGGGCGATCACAAGCTCGTGCTCGACCGCGGCACGGCGTGGCAACTCTATAACCTGGGCGCAGACATCAAGGAAACGAACGACCTGAGCGGCCGATCCACCGCCGAGGTAAAGCGCCTGCTCGGGCTGTACGAGCAGTGGGAATCGCAGATGGTCGAGCCGGCGTACCCGGGCCTGGGCAATTGGACGTTCGACAAGAAAAAGTGAGCCGACCGAAGGCCAACTCCGACTCGACAGACGCACCGGCCCCGCTATACTGTCCGATCGCCCCCAACGCCCGGGTGGCGGAACTGGCAGACGCGCCACGTTGAGGTCGTGGTGGGAGTTAAATCCCTTGGAGGTTCGAATCCTCTCCCGGGCATTGAACGCCCCGCAACGCGGGACCTGGACGCAAGACCTCTCCGTTCTTGGAGAGGTTTTTTCTAGTCGTGTACCAAGATGAGTATGAAGTATGCGATCCTTCGCGATCGCCGCGTGTGATCGCCGGACGACTGGAAAACAATGGGTGGGGTGACAGTCCACAAACAAACGCGTGACGGCAAGTCAGCGACCTGCCTTAACGATTGTTCACGCTGTCGTATGAATCGACATAGTTCCACCAGCCGGTGATGTTCGTACCCGACAGCACGACCGCGAAGCCGTCGGACTCGGTGGTCGCGACGAACTGCGTGGAGCCGTCGTTGGCGGTGACGTTGCCGCCTTCGGACGCGGTCTCGCTCGGCGGGGTATTGGCGTCCGCGCCGCGCGTTTCGATGTAGCCCTTCGGCCCGTGGGGGTAGGACGAGCCGCGCTGGTCGGTGGGGGGCAGGCGGAAGGTGTTCTGTTCGAGGATGCACGCGATCGCCGGCAGGTCGCCGGGGTCCTCGATCGACATCGGCGTGCGCCACTTCAGCCGGTCGACGGTGCGCGACGCCACGATCTTGTCCTGGTCGCGCCCGGTCATGACATAGAAACTGGTGCGCCAGCGCGGGCGCTGGGAACGGAACGGGTCGGTGGTGCTGCCCGAGCCGCCTTCGCCCTTGATGAACTCGACGCCGCGGTTGGGGCAGGAAAAGCTGGCGAGGTCGTTGCCGCTGCGGATGAAATCCTTAAACAGGTGTCGGTTGAACCACGTGATGTGGTCCAGGCCCCCGAGCCCGCCGCTCTTGTCGCTGTAGTCGCGGCGGAACGTCGCACGCTCGTCCGCCTGGCGGTGCGCGAGGCGGTACCGGCCCTTGTTCTCGGTGGCCAGCGAGATGTTGGTGGTAGTCACCGATCGCGTGTTGACGGCGCACTGGGTACGCGTCGCCGACTCACGAGCGCTGCCGAGCACCGGCAGCAGGATCGCGATGAGCAGGGCGATGATGGAGATCACGACCAGCAATTCGATGAGGGTGAACGCACGGGTTTGGGGTGTAGACATGACCGGCTCCAGATCGTTGTAGTTTATCAGCCGAAACCCGCCGGCCGCCGCGAAGCGACCGACGGGCGAAGGAGGATCAAGCGTGTCAGCGCGTCGCGCGTCGCCGACGGGCGGTCAGCAGCCCGGCGAGGCCGAGCAGCGCGAGGCTGGTGGGTTCGGGCACCGTCGCGGGTCCGAGCGGGCCGGTGTAGCCGGAGAAGGCGGTGCCGAGGTCCGAGTCGTCCACGTCGCCGTCGCCGTCGGTGTCGCCGTCGGCCGCGGTTTTCCCGCCGGTGCCGGGCGGCAGGGGCCCGGTGTAATTCGAGAACGCGGTCCCCAGGTCGCTGTCGTCGATATCGCCGTCGCCGTCGGTGTCGCCGGGGACCAGGGCGGAGAGCAGCGACAGGGTCTGCGTGCCCGCGCCCAGGTCCTGCACGAGTTCGAGCCGCTTGTTGTTCACCGCGAGCGCGGCGAGTTCGGCGTTGAGCGTGCCGATGTTCGCCGGGTCGGTCCAATCGACCGTGTGCGACAGGCTCGGGTTGACCCGCGTGCCGTCGATCGAGAAAAAGCCCTGCGCAATCTTCGCCGCGAGGTTGGTGTTGTTGGCCGACAGGTCAACGTGCGTCACCGCGGCCGCGCCGACCGCGCCGGTCCAGTCGAACTGGCCCTCGAAGCCGGAGTTGTCCCGGAACGGGTTGGCGTCGGTCAGGGTCACCGTGCCGCTGATCAGGTTGAACATCAGGTCCTGCACGTCCTCGCTACCGCTGTTCAAGCGGATGTAGCCGGTGTCGATCGTGCCGCCGTCCAGCGTGATCACGGCACCGGGGTTGGTGATCTCAAAGCCCGTGGTGACATCGACGTCGGCGTTGGTCAGGGTCGCCGTCGAGCCGATGTTGGTGATGCTGACGGTGTTGGAGATGGCGAAGGTGCCACCGGTCACGACCAGAGCGCTGTTGGTGTTGGTCATCTGGAAAGTGGCGGCGCTGATGTCGGCGTTGTTCGCGGTCAGCGTGTTGTTGATGCCGTTGAGCCGGATATCGGCGGTCGCGGCGATCGTCCCGCCGTTGACCGTCGCACCGATCGAGCCGGCCGCGCCGGTCGTCGCGAGGCGGAAGGTGGCGGCGTTGATCACCGAGGTCGCGTCCATGACCAGCGACGAGCCGGCGTTCTCGACGATCACCGTGCCGTTACCGAACTCGGACGTCGCGTTGACCGTCGTATCGACCAGCGACAGGCTCGAACCGTTCAACACGCGCAGCGCGCTGCCGTTCTGGTTCGACCGGCTGACGTTGACGGTCGAGGACGTGAAGACCGCGGTGGTGGGGTTGCCGCCCTGTCCGAGGTTCAGCCCGGACAAGCCCGCGGTCGTGTTCGCGGAACTGGGCAGGAGCGAGACGGTCGAGTTGGTGATGTTCAGCGACCCGCCGTCGAGCTTGACCTGGACGTCTTCGCTGAGGGTGGCGTTGTTGATCGTCCAGTCGTGGCCGTTGAAGGTGTAGTCGATCATGTTCCCGCCGGGGCCGATGTCCGGCGCGATGATCTGGCCGGGCGTGCCGGCGTTGACGGTCCAGTTCGCACCCACGCCGGGGTTGTTGGGGAACGCGGTGTTGTTGACGTTCTGCGGGCCGTTGGTCCAGAAGCCGTCGCCGGCCGAGCCGTCCCACACGATGTCGTCCGCCGAGGCGGACCACGGCGTGAGCAGGGCGGCGGCGCACGCGGCGCCAAGCAGGGCGTAGGCGGTTCGTTTCATGTCTGATTCCTCGCTGTCAAGGCATTAAAAGAATGACGCCGAGCACCTCTCGGCAACGCTATCAACGGTCAATCGGGAACGGATGCAGGCTCGGACTGCACGATGATGCGCAGCTGGTCGATGTTGCTGGACGTTTCCAGGTGCAGGATGACGGTCCGCCGATCGTCGCTGAGCACGACGCTGTCCTGGAACCGGCTGAGGTCGCTGTAATGCGCGGGGTCGCGCGGCCGGTACTCGAGCCCGCGGTCGGTGTGCTGGCCGGGATAGCGCGTGCCGGGCCGCTGGAAGATCGGGTCGCTTGCGTCCAGCAGCGCGTCGTTGACGATGATGCCAACAACCGGGCGGTCGAACGTGATCGACCCGCCGATGGGTTCCAGGTCGTTGTGCTCGGCGATGCCCACGCGATCGAAGTGGACGAAGTAACTGTCCACGCGGGCGTCGGCCGCGATCGCGTGAGGCGGCTTACCAAACCGCACGTACCGGCCCGGCTCGGCAAACGACACGGGCAGCGCCCGGTCCAGCCGCACGCCTTGGCGCTCTTTGAACATGAAGGCCTGGTCGTCGTGCTCCAGTCGGTGGGCTTGAACCGATTCGGGGGACGTGAACAGGTAGCGGATGCTGTCGGTCGTTTCAACCCCGTCGCGGGTCTGATCCCACGAGTCGGCGAACTTTTCCGGGCGGAACGCCAGCCGCATCGCGGAGGGCCGGCTCGCGTCCAACGCCACCGCCTCGCCGCCTTTCACACGCGTGGCCTGCGCGCCTTGAGCCGCCCGGGTGTACGCATCAACCAGCCCGTCGAAGACGTGAAGCTCGGCCTTGCCCGCGCCCGAGACATCGACCCCGAAGACCGTGCCCAGGTCCACGAACCGGCCGGCGGGGCTGACGATCGTGAAGCCCTCGGCGCCATCGGGCACATTCGCCTTGGCCATGCCCGTCTGCAGCGACAGCTCGGAGCCGGAGACGACCTCGAACGAGCTGGGCCCTTGCAGCGTGACGCGCGTGCCGTCGGCGAAGGACAACTCGGCAAAGCCGCGCGACAAGCGGTAACGCCCCGGCGGCATCGCGCCGTTGGCCTCAGGCGTCGCGCCGGACCAGACCGCGCCGCGGCTGCGCAACACCTGGGCGGGCGGCACGGGCGTGGGCTCGAGCGCGGCCCGCCGCGGCGGCGGCTCGTCCCCCGCGAAGAGATTGACCAGCCCGATCACCACCCCGGCGACGACCGCGAGCGCCGCGGCGTACGCGAGCGACCGTGGAATGATGATGATGCGTCTGTCGGCGTAGTCGGTCGCCACCGGCCGGGGGGCGCGACGCCTGGGGGTCTGCTTCTTGTCGGGCCGGCGGTCGGGCCGGCGGTCGGGCAGGTCGAGCGTGACCAGCCGGGCGTCTTCCTCGCCCGCCGACAACGCCGACAACGCCGACAACAGGCTGTCTGTTTTATCGGACGCGGCGGCCTGCTCGGACAGCAGCAGTCGTGCGTGCTCCTCAAGCTGCGTGACCCGCGAGAGCTCGACCAGCAACGCGGGGTCTTGCTTGAGCAGTTCGCGCAGCCGCGTGACGCCCGGCTCGTCGATCACGCCGTCGAGGTACGCCGAGATCAGCCGGCCCGCTTCGTCGTGATGCCCGCGTCGCGTGTCTTTCATGCTTCGGCCCCCGATGATTTCAATCGTTGCTGGATACAACGCAACAGCGCCGCTCGCAGACGGTACAGCATGGTGGACACCGCGCCTTCGGTCCGGTCCATCGACGCGGCGATCGCCTTGACCTGTTCATTCTCGAAGTAACGCCGACGCAGAAGCGACTTGCTCTGGTCCGGCAGCTGCTCGAGGCACTCGTGCAGAGCGTGCTTGCGATCGACGAACGACTCGGCCAGCCGCTGGTGGGCCTCGGCCAGGCCCGACAGCAACTGCTCGTCGAACAGGTGCTTGTCACGCTTGGCCGTACGCAGGTACATCAGCACCTTGTTGCGCGCCACGCCCAGCGCCCAAGGCGTGAACGGGCGGTCGGCGTCGTAACGATCGAACGCCGAGGCGATCGTCGCCGCCGTCTCCTGGGTCAGGTCCTCGATGTGGTGGCGGTCTCGGACGACGCTGGCGATGTAGGCCGTGACGACCGGCTGAGCCTGCATCCAAAGCTGGGTCATGCGACGCATCTCGTCGGATTGTTGCTGTTTGTTCACAGGCATCGAGGTCACGCGGATCGGCCGGGCCCGAACGGATCACGCAAGGCAAGGCGGCCCATGCCAGGGGCCGCCTAGGAAAGGTTTGCCGATTCGGGGGTGATATCACCGCCTGGGTCCAAAAATCCCGGCAATCCGCCGGCAAACCGGCGTTTTATCATTGGGCTTGCGCATCGATCCGACAATAGAGGGGTGCAGCGGGCCCCGACCCGATCGAACCGCGTACGGCACCGGCTCAGCAAAACCCGCCTCGAGACCCATGAGCCGTGGCCAAATTATACATAACATGCATTATCGGACTTTAAATCACCGTTTCGGCGAAGAAGTGCCATCGTCTGTCTGAAATGTGATATAGAATACGACTCGTGGCGATCGATCGATGACCCGGCGAGGACAGGCGACACCCGCCAGGCGGCGGCCAGGGGCCGCGCCGGAACGCCGAACGCCCACTGAAGGAGACCGCACCGATGCGAAGAACCGCGGGTTTTACCCTGATCGAACTGCTGGTGGTCATCTCGATCATCGCGCTGTTGATCGCGCTGCTGCTCCCGGCGCTCGCCAAGATGCAGGAGTCGGCCAAGAACGCCCAGTGCCTGAGCAACATGAGCGGACTGATGCAGGCCCAGATCGCCTACGCCACCGAAAACGACTACATCTTCCCGTCCAGCGGCGAATGGATCTGGGGCAAAGGCGACCTCAGCAGCCACCCCGACGGCAAAAGACTCAACGGCTCGACCAGCTTCCAGAACCACAACAACGATTACACCACCCGGCTCGCGCCCGAGTACGGCACGCTCGCGGCCTACGTCGATAACTTCGAGTCGCACTTCTGCCCGCTGGCTTACAAGCTGCCCGCCATCCGCGTCAAAGGCGGCACACCCAAAGGCGAGCGCGTCGTGCGGTCCTACGTCCAGAACTGGAACGTCGGGCCCTGGTGGAACTCGCACACCCAATTCGACCAGGAAACCTACGAATCGATCTCCTCGGCCGCGGAGATGGTCGTGCTCGGCGAGGAGAACACCTTCGCCACCGGCTTCGGCCCACAGCACATCATGAACGACGGCGCGATGGGATACACCTGGGACCAGTTCGCCTCGTTCCACAACACACAGGGCAACGACCTGAGCAGCGGCGACTCGGCGGCCGCCTTCGCAGACGGTCACGCCGACTGGATCTTCCCCCAGGCCCGCGTCCAGGGCAGGACCGCGACCGAGGCCTGGGCGAGCGACGACATCCCCAACCCCGAGCAAAAAGACCTCAGCCTCGTCACGCCGTTCTACAACTAAATTGATATTGTGCGCCAAATATGTTTTCATTTACCCATACACGCATTCTATAATTCAGTAAGGCGAGGTACTGATCCGCCGAACCAGGTCTAGGTAAACTCCTCTCACGACACCCCGATCGGAGCGCCGCGATGCCCAGGACGACACGCGCCTTCACACTCATCGAACTGTTGGTGGTGATCTCGATCATCGCCCTGCTGATCGCGATCCTGTTGCCGGCTCTGGGCGCGGCGCGCGAGTCGGCCAAGGACGTGCAGTGTTTGTCCAACGTCCGTGGCCTGATGCAAGGCGAGGCGACCTACGCCACCGAGTTCAAGGGCGTCTACCCGTCCAGCGGCGAATGGATCTGGGGCAAGGGCAGCCTGGCGGACCACCCGCAGAAGAAACTGCTCAACGGCAGCGTCAACTTTCAGAACCACAACAACGACTACACCACCAAGCTCGCGCCCGAATACGGCACGCTCGCGCCGTATATCAGCGACTTCGAGATCCACTTCTGCCCCACCGCCGACGGCCGGCTGCCCGTGCAGCAAGTCAAGGGCGGCCAGCCCACAAACTCAACCGTCGCCCGCACCTACGTGCAGAACTGGAACGTCGGGCCGTGGTGGAACTCGCGCAGGCAGTTCGATCAAGAAACGCTTGACTCAATCAGCAGCCCGTCCGAGATGGTCGTGCTCGGCGAAGAAAACACCTTCCCGATGGGCTTCGGGGGCTCCGCTTACATGAACGACGGCGCGATGGGCTACACCTGGGACCACTTCGGATCGTTCCACCACATCCAGGGCGGCGACCTGCGCAGCGGCGACTCGGCCGGCGCGTTCGCCGACGGCCACGTCGAGTGGATCTACCCCCAGGCGCGCGTCACCTTCACCGACGACAACAACCGCAGGCAGTCCGTCTTCGCCACCGAAGCGTGGGCCAGCGACGACATCCCGAACCCGGAAGCGAAGGACCTGCGATTCACCCAGCCTTACTACGGCCAGTAAACGCGGAAGTCGATGCCGGCCTGATCGCACGTCAAGGCCGCGACGGCGAGTCCCACAAAGCGTAAGCCGCGACGCGTCGGCTCGACCGAACCGAAGGGCGGGTTACCATGTCTGTCATGGAACTCGCTTTTTTCAGTACCAAGCCATACGA
>JBKAGS010000041.1:0-50804 GCA_046290505.1 Phycisphaeraceae bacterium
GAGGCGATGCAGTCGGTGCTGGAACAGATCACACCCAGCGACGCACAAAACTGCTTCAGGCACTGCGGCTACACGCTACGGGTGGGTTGAGAATGCTCTAGCGTCAAGCCAACGCTTTTATACCGCTGACGGCTCGACGCTATACGCTGGGCCCTACACGCCAAACGCTACACAAGCCCCAGCGCGTCGCGCACTTTTTGCACGAGCGCTTTCGCCTCGGCTTCGTCGCTCGCCTCGGCGATGATGCGGATGATCGGCTCGGTGTTGCTCGGGCGGACGTGCACCCACTTGTCGTCCCAGTCGACGCGGACGCCGTCCTGCAGGTCGATCGTCTGGTCGGCGAAGGCGGCCTGCATCTTCTGCGGCATCGTTTCGAGCACGGCCGGGTCGATGTCGGCCTTGTCTTTCACGATCGCGTAGGCGGGGATCTCGGCGCAGATCGCGCTGAGTGTTTGCCAGCGCGAGGCGAGCAGTTCGAGGACGTACGCCATGCCGATGAGCGAGTCGCGGACCTGGCTGACGCGGTTGTCGATGATCCCGCCGTTGCCCTCGCCGCCGAGGGTGCAGCCGTGGTCGCGCATGCCGGCGGTGACGTTCGCCTCACCGACGGGCGTGCGGATCACGCGCCCGCCGACCTTCTCGGCGATGTCGTCGACCATGCGCGAGGTCGATAGGTTTGCGGCGACGGCGTCGCCTGGTTTGAGCTTGTGCAGCGCGCACAGCGCGAGCGTGTATTCCTCGCCGATGTACGCGCCTTGCTCGTCAACGATCGCGAGGCGGTCGGCGTCGGGGTCCTGGGCGAAGCCGACATCGGCGCCGAGTTTCGCGGTTTGTTCGCACAATTCGGTGAGGTTGTCTTTGGTCGGCTCGGGCGTGTGTGGGAAGTCGCCGGTCGGCTCGGCGTAGAGGTGGTAGAGCTTGACGCCCAGCGCGTGCAGCAGGTGCCGCGCCTCGTCGCCGCCGGCCCCGTGGACCGAATCGACGACGGCGGACAGGTTGGCGGACTTGATCAGATCGACGTCCACCAGTTCGAGCGTGCGGTCGACGTGGTGCTTGTCGCCGGCGGGGAAGTCTTCGAACGGGATGAGGTGTTGGACCTCGGCGTAGGCGAAGTCGTTGTCGTGGAAACGTCGGATGATGTCGGCGGACTCGTCGGGCGGGGGCGCGACGCCGTCGTGCCGCAGGGGCTTGACGCCGTTCCACGGGAAGGGGTTGTGGCTGGCGGTGATGACCATCCCGCCGTCGGCGTTCAGGTGGTCGGCGGCGATCGCGACGCCGGGCGTCGAGAGGACGCCGACGCGGACCACCTTGCAGCCGACCGACGCGAGGCCGGACGCGACGGCGGCCTCGATCATCGGCCCGGAGCGTCGCGAGTCGCGCCCGAGCGCAACGACCGGCGGGCTATCTTCCGGCAGGCGGGACGCCCGCCCCACCGGGGAAGGTCGGCGGTGCGTCGCGAGCCAGGACCCGAACGCCGCGCCGAACCGCGCGGCGACGGGCGGGGTCAGCGATTTGCCGACCAGGCCACGCATGCCGGAGATCGAGAGCATCAAGGGCGCTTCGCTGATTTGGGCATTTGGCGAAGTGCGATCTGGTGAAGTGTCAGTCATTGAGGCGTTGGGTTGGTTTGGCATGTGCGATGTCGCATAAGCCGCGAGATGGCGCGTCCGAATGTGCACGGGAATTGTCTAACTTCACCAAATCATACTTCACCAAATCACTAAATGAATCAGCCGTACCACTTGTTCAGCGTCGCGAGCGTGACGCCTGCCAGGTCCTCGACGACGCGTTCGGCGTCGTGCAAGACCTCGGCGGGCGAGGTCGTCGTGAGCGCGAGCGTTTGCAGCCCCGCGCCCTTTGCCGAGGCGAGCCCGGCGCGGGTGTCTTCGATCGCGAGCGTCGTGCCGGGCGTGAGGCCCGCGTCCGGGTGCTGCTCGGCGAGTTTTTCCAACGCCATGGCGTACGTGGTTGGGTCGGGCTTGCTGTGCTCGACGTCGTCGGCGGCGACGATGATCTCGAACTTGTCGCGGATGTTCAGCAGGTTGAGCATCTGGTCGATGTCGGCGTGCAGCGCCCCGCTGGCGATGGCGATGGGCAGGCCGGCGGCGTGGGCTTCTTCGATCAGCTCGCACGTCCCGCCGATCGCGTGCGTGCCCGTCGCGGCGAGCGCCTCGAAGGCCCGCCGCTTCATCTCGATCAGCCGGTCGAGCGTCTTGTGCACGTCCGCGATGTCGGGGGTGTGCCCGCCTTCGATCGCCTGGGCGAGCATGTACCGGAACGCGTCGCGGTCGTCGAACCCGATGTACTGGGCCATGTACTGCTCCCAGGTGAACGTGAAGTTGAACGACTTGCCGACCATGACGAAGGCCTGGTAGTGCAAGGGTTCGGAGTCGACGATGACGCCGTCGAAGTCGAAGATGATGGCGTTGGGCATGGTATTGGTTTTTGCGTAGTTCGCTTCCCAGCGACACGGGGCGACTCGTCGTCCCCCCCTTTCTCAGGTCACATCGCGTCGGTCCAGCGTGCGGTGGGGTAAGATACACGTTCTTCTTGCCAGTGTGTTGCGATGTCGGTGGGCGGGGCGTGTCGGTTCATCGCCCGGCGCCTTCAACAACAAGTAGCGTGCGCATTTCCCCGCGTCGGGTTGCGGTTAGTCGTAAAAAAACGCCGCTCGGATGGAGCGGCGTCTTGGGGTTCACAGTCGGCTCAGCGCGGGTTCACTTGCGCTTAATCTTGTGCAGGGTATGCTTGCGCAGGCGTGGGGAATACTTCTTCATGCCGGCCTTGAGCTTCTCGGCGATGCCGCCCTTGACGTTGACGGGTGTGCGGTAGTTCAGGTCGCCGGTCTCGGTGCACTGCAGCCAGACGTATTCGACGGCCTCTTTGGATTTCTTGGCCATGGTGGTTGCTCCCTTCGGGGTTGGCGAGGGGGTGCTCGCCGGGGGGAAATATGGGCCGCCGGCGTCAACCGACGGCCCATGTGTTGTTGTGCGGGATCGTGCTTACTTGAGGATCTTGGTCACGACGCCGGCGCCGACGGTTCGGCCGCCTTCGCGGACGGCGAAGGACAGGCCTTCTTCCATCGCGATGGGCTTTTCGCCGAGGTCGATCTTCATCTGGACGTTGTCGCCGGGCATGCACATCTCGGCGCCGCCCATCAGTTCGATCTTGCCGGTCACGTCGGTGGTTCGGAAGTAGAACTGCGGGCGGTAGCCGTTGAAGAACGGGCTGTGTCGTCCGCCTTCTTCCTTGGTCAGGACGTAGACCTCGGCTTCGAACTCGCTGTGGGGGGTGATCGCCTTGGGCGCCGCGAGGACCTGGCCGCGCTGGACGTCCTTCTTTTCGATCCCGCGGAGCAGGCAGCCGACGTTGTCGCCGGCCTGGCCCTGGTCGAGGATCTTCTGGAACATCTCGACGCCGGTGACGGTCGTGGTCTGGGTGTCGCCCAGGCCGACGATCTCGACCGAGTCGCCGACCTTCACGATGCCGCGTTCGATGCGGCCGGTCGCGACGGTGCCGCGGCCCTTGATCGAGAAGACGTCTTCGATCGACATCAGGAAGGGCTTATCGACTTCGCGTTCGGGCTCGGGGACCCAGGTATCGACCGCTTCCATCAGCTCGGTGATGCACTTGGTGGCTTCGGGGTCGGTGGGGTTCTGCAGCGCGGGGAACGCGGCGCCCTTGATGATGGGCGTGTCGGGCGAGAAGTCGTACTTCTCGAGCAGTTCCTGGATCTCCATCTCGACCAGCTCGAGCAGCTCGGGGTCGGCGACGTCGCACTTGTTGAGGAAGACGACGAGCTTGGGCACGTTGACCTGCTTGGCGAGCAGGACGTGCTCGCGGGTCTGGGGCATCGGGCCGGTGTCGCCGGCGACGACGAGGATCGCGCCGTCCATCTGCGCGGCGCCGGTGATCATGTTCTTGACGAAGTCGGCGTGGCCCGGGCAGTCGACGTGGGCGTAGTGCCGGTTCTCGGTTTCGTACTCGACGTGCGAGGTCGAGATGGTCACGATCTTGTTGGCGTCGCGTCGGCCGTCGGACTCCGAGGCCTTGGCGACCTGGTCGTAGGCGACGGCTTCGCCGAAGCCCTTGGCGGCCTGGACGGTGCAGATCGCGGCGGTGAGGGTGGTCTTGCCGTGGTCGACGTGGCCGATGGTGCCGACGTTGACGTGGGGCTTAGTCCGCTGGAAAGTGTCTTTAGCCATCGCTTACAAACCTCCGCTCTTTGCGGTGCTGGGGGTGGGGCCCGCTAGCGGGCGGGCCGGTATCCTGTCCGATTCAAACGGATCACACTGTACGTTAGACGGAACCCCTGTTCCGTCGCGGTCGCCCGGTCCTGTTGGGCTTACAAGCCGCCGGGGCACTAAGCCACCCATGGGATTCGAACCCACGACCTCTCCCTTACCAAGGGAGTGCTCTACCACTGAGCTAGGGTGGCAGCGTCGCCGGCAGGACCGGCCTATGTCCGAAGGCCACCGGTGCTCTCACGCCGGCAAGCAGCCGGCACGCGGGCCGGCCCCCCGATACAGCAGGGGCGAGTCTTGGCCACCGAGCCACCCCGCCACGGGGCCGATCGGCACGCCCATCCTCGCCCCACGTCTCGGAGCTGGCACTTCACCCTGCCCGGCGGACAACGCCCGGCCCGGACAGAACGGGTACAGTAGCAATCCCCGCAAGCCAAGTCAAACAATCAAAACCCCACCCTCCGCCGAAGACATTTCGTTCGGGCCACGGCTGAATGTGCGAATCGGCGGGGTCTGGTGGGGATGGCTCCTGCCGAGCAGTATCAACCGCGGTTCGCGGCTCGGCAGGAGCCTCGCCCTCCCAGGCAAGGATGCCGAAGTCGATGCCTTCACCCCGAATCCACAATCCGCCGTCGCTCGCCCTTGACCGGCGACCCGCGATCGGCTTTAATACACGACGCACCGCAGGCCCCCCGACAGGGGGCCTTATCAATTACGGTGCGAGCGCCAGAACAACCCGGCCGAGCGCTAAGCACGTCGGCCCGCAAACGGGTGTAGCTCAGTTGGTAGAGCAGCGGATTCCAAATCCGCAGGTCGTGGGTTCGAGCCCCTCCGCCCGTGTTGATCCGACAGGCAGACGTCCGGGATCGGACGTTGCTTCGCCAAGCCGCCGACGCGGCACCCCACGACCCGCATCGAGACCGCACGCATGGCAATGACCGTTTATAAATCCGGGCAGGGCTACTGGACACGCCTGATGACCGCCATCGGCATCGGCACGCTCACGCTGGGCGCCGCGGCGTGGTTCAACGCCAAGATCCTCGAGGTCTACGTCCTCACCGACACGACCAACGCGTTGTATTGGAAGGCGGGCATCTTCGCCGGCACCGCGCTGGTCGTCGGCGCGTTGCTCTGGCACTTCTTGAACAAGCCCAAGATCGCCGACTTCATGATCGCGACCGAGAACGAGATGAAGAAGGTGAACTGGCCGAGCAAGCAGTCGGTCATCGCGCTGACGTGGATCGTCATCGCCGGGACGCTGATGATCGCGGTCATCCTGTTCGTCGCCGACTTCGGCTTTACCAACCTCTTCCAGTGGCTGGACGTGCTGCAGACCTGACCCGTGCCGCCCGCCGCTCACCGCCGACCGATGTAGACGCGACCGCTCCCCTCCTCCCACCCGCCGCACGACATGACAGACGAACAACCGACCAACGCCGCCGACACGACCACCGACCTCGCGCCCGAAGAGGAGCCGCTGGTCACGCCGGGCATGGACTGGTTCGTCCTGCGTGTGGCGTCGAACAAGGAAGACTCGGTCCGCCGAACACTCATCCGCAAGATCAAGATCGAGGGCTTCGACGGCAGCGACCCGAGCAAGCCTCACCTGGTCAACCGTATCCTCGTGCCGACCGAGAAGGAAAAGGTCATCAAGGCCGGCAAGCAGAAGATCGTCGAGACCAAGCTGTACCCCGGGTACGTCTTCGTCGAGATGCAGCTCGAAGACGACGGGCGGATCCCGCAGGACATCTTTTTCCTCATCAAGGAAACGACCGGCGTGGGCGACTTCATCGGCACGGCCGGCCGGCCCAGCCCGATGACGCTGCCCGAGGTCGAGAAGATGATCAACGCGGCCAAGCCGCCCGAAGAGCAGCCCGAAGTCAAGATGGAGTTCCAGAAGGGCGACCACGTCAAGATCACCGGCGGGCCGTTCGAGAACATGGACGGCACCGTGGACCTGACCCTGCCGGACCAGGGCAAGGTCCGCGTCATCGTCATGATCTTCGGCCGAGCCACGCCGGTCGAACTCGAATACTGGCTGATCACCCGCGCCGAGGAAGAGTAAAACCCCGGCTCTGCCTTGTTGGCCTCAAAACCCATCGAAGCCGGTCCTGAGCGAAAGCGAAGGTCCGGATCAACCATCTAGCCCACCCCAAACCCGCCTGCCCGGCGGGTTTTTTTATGCCTCAGATCTGCTGTACAAAGCCCGATAGTTGATTCGCTTGAAGATACAAACCTATGCGAAACATATACTTAAAAATTGGTCTTAAAGCAAAACGCCCGTCGTGCCGATAGTCTGAGATGGACACGCACCCGCGTGAGAGCGCGTTATGAGCATCATCGGCACCGGCATCGCAGCGGCAGTGGCCAACGCCGGCCAGGCCGCCCGCACCCAGGCCGCCCACCAGAGCGGCCGGGACGCCCAGCGCGCCGACCACGCCAGCCAGACCGACAAGCTCACGATCAGCCAGCTGCACGACGCCAGCGCCACCCGCGACGCGGACGAGGACCTGCCCGACCAGCAGCACGCCGGCTACGAAAACATGTACCAGGGCGACGCGCAGCACCAGGACGAAGAAGAGTCGGCCAATCCCAACGACCGCATCCACGACGCCGACGCCCCCCGCCGGTCCGACACCGACCTGCCGCTGCAGCCGACCTACGCCCCGAACGCGAACGAACACCCGCTGTTCCACGCGCTCGACGTCAAGGCGTGAGCGCGCAGTCAAGCTGAGTTAAGCCGGGGCAGAGCGCAGCGCCCGCCCCGGGTCCAAGCCTCCGCCCTTCACAACATCCCGGGCAGTTCCCGGTCCACCTTCGGGAAGTACCGCCGAATCACCGAGCAGTCGAACTTGCGCATGATCGACCCCGCCGGCTCGTTGGCGAGCAGGAAGCGGAACGCCGCGTCGACCACCCGGCTGGGCGCGACGCGGCCACGCGACCAAAGGTCGTAGTCCTGGAACGACAGCGTGACCGCGTAGTCGTGCGTGCGCCCGCTGTCGAACACGCGGACCTCGTACGCCCAGTGCGTGTCGTGCTCGGTTTCCGGGCCGATTTCGATGTCTGCCATGCGTCTATCCTAACCGTATCAAACCGCGTCGCGCCGGCGTCGATCCATCACCGGCTAGAATGCCCGGCCCGACACCCGGTGAACGACAGGCGACCTGCGCGTGACCTTCCTGCTCGAAACATTCCGGCTCGGCCTGGCCAACCTCATGCTGCACAAGCTGCGGTCGCTGTTGACCGCGCTGGGCATCATCATCGGCGTGGGCGCGGTCGTCGCGATCGCCGGCTACGCCGAGGGCACCAAACAGGCCGCGCTCGCGCAGTTCAAAGAGCAGGGCGCGAACAACATCATCCTCCGGTCGGTCAAGCCCCCCGAGGCCGCCGAGAACGCTGGCCAGGAAGACCAGGGCGGCGGCTTCGGCAGCCGCGGCTCGGAGGAAGAACCGGAGGTCCAGGTCCTGCCCTTCGGCCTCACGCGCCTCGACTACCGCCGACTCAACGGCGACAGCATCCAGCCGGTCGAAGAAATGGTCCCGCTCAAGCAGGTCGGCACGTTCGTGTACAAGGGCGGCTACACCGTCCAGCCCGCGACGGTCTACGGCACGACGCACCGGCTGCCCAAGATCGTCCCGATGACCGTCGCCCGTGGCCGGCACCTCACCCCGCGCGACAACGAGCAGATGGCCCCCGTCGCCGTCCTCGGCGCCGACGCGGCGCAGGACCTCTTCCGGCTCGAAGACCCCCTGGGCAACAGCTTCAGCATCGACGGCCAGCGCTTCACCGTCGTCGGCGTGCTCGAGCCCGTCGGCCTGACCACCGGGCGCGACATCAACTTCGACGTCTACATCCCCATCGAAACCGCACGCGCCCGCTTTGGCGACCAGCGCCTCTTGCCCGGTGGGTCCGCGGCCGAGCAGGTCGAGATCAGCGAGCTGATCATCCGCGTGCCCGAGATCAAGCAGGTCGTGCCCGTCGCCGCGCAGGTCCGCCGGGTCATCGAGGTCGGGCACAAGCAAGACGACGTCCAGGTGATCGTCCCGCTGGAACTGATCCGCAACGAAGAGCAGAGCCGGCTGATGTTCACCGTCATGATGATCGTCATCGCCGGGCTGTCGCTGCTGGTCGGCGGGATCGGGATCATGAACATCATGCTCGCGAGCGTGACCGAGCGCATCCGCGAGATCGGTGTCCGCCGGGCGATGGGCGCGACGCGCACGCACATCATCGCGCAGTTCCTGGTCGAGACGACGGCGTTGTCGATCATCGGCGGGCTGATCGGCGTGCTGGCGGGGCTGTCGGTGATCGGCGTGCTCGCGCTGATGGCGCAGTACATCGACTCGCTCGAGCCGCCGATCCCCACGCTCTGGTCGATCCTGCTGGGCTTTGGCGCCGCGGGGATCACCGGCGTGCTGGCGGGCCTGTACCCCGCGATCCGCGCGGCGTGGGAAGACCCGATCGTCGCGCTGCGGCACGATTGAGGTCGCAACCGATCCGTCCCTACAGCATGTTTAGTGGACGCGAGCGTCCGTCGAAGTATTCAGACTGTTCGCACGGGACGCTGCGCGTCGCCCGCTAAACGTCGATTCAACACGATCCAATCGAAGCTCACCCCACCGAACACCCGCCGCCGCAGCAGCCGCCGGGCGCGCCGCAGTCGATCGGCGGCGTGTCTTTGTGGCTGGAGATCACCATGCCGGCGCTCAGCAGTTTTTCGACCGGCGTGTCGCCGGGCGTCGGGCCGGTGGGCTGGTCGGCGAGTTCGCACAGCTCGGCCCAGGTCGCCAGGCGGCGCGACATGCCGTGCATGACTTCGACGGTCTGGTGGTTGGCCGGGCAGTAGTACTCGTAGGTGGGCATGGCTTGATTTTACTCCGCCTGGACCTTGCCCGGCGAGCCGACGTCCTGGTCCTTGTACTCCTCGGTCTTCTTCGCGTTCTTCGCGCCGCCCTTGCCCGCTTCGGAGCGGACCCAGTTCGCGCCGTCGTCGTTGCTCTTTGCGTCGAGTTTGTCGGGCTTGAGCGCGATGCTCGGGCCTTGCGGGCTGTCGCTGGGCCAGGGGTTGTAGTCGTCGTAGTTGACCTCGTCGATGACCCCGCCCTTCTTGTTGCGGAGGGTGAGGATCTCGTTGGTTTCGCTGGGGCTGTTGGCGAGGTTGCTCAGGGGGTCGTCGCCCTCGTGCCAGCCCTTGAGCGGGAAGACCTGGAAGCCCTTGCCCCAGGCTTCGCGGAAGTCGGCGACGGACTGGACGCCGGGGATCAGGACGATCGCTTCGCCGGGCGCGATCTTGGCGGACGCGGGCAGGCCGACGGTCTTGCCGTCCTCGTCCTGCAGGCGCCAGCCGGCGAGGGAGACTTCGTTGTCCCCGGCGTTGTAGACCTCGACCCACTCGGTCTGGTTCGGCGGGTCGTCGGGGCCGATGCCGCCCTCGTAAGACGCGGGGTTGTACATGATCTCGGTGATGATGACCTGCCCGGCCGCGGGGCAGGCGAGCCCGCAGGCCGACAAAAAGCTCAACACGAACCAACGCATGGCAGCCTCCTCGGAACGTTTGGGAATCGTTTGGTGCTTAATTTAGCGTGCGGGCCCGGCGTTGTCACGCGCTTTTTGGGGGCGTGTGACAGCTAGTTGTCACACGCCGATCAGACGACGGCACCGTTCACCGGTCCGACGCGTTGATCTTCGCCGACCCCCCACGCCTCGGTGCGCTTCTTCCCTGCTCGATCGATTCGTCCAGCATCGCCTTGAGCCTGGTCACGATCTCGGGGTGTTTGCTGTAGAGGTTGGTCGTTTCGCCCGGGTCGGTGGCGAGGTTGTAGAGTTGGCCGGGCGCGTCCGGATCGGTGTCTTCGAGTTTGTAAGGTTTCATGCTCCAATCGGATCGGTCGCGGTCGTAGTTGTTGCCGCCCGAGCCCTTGTAGTCCATGTACTTCCAGTCGCCGACCTGGATCGACATCTTCTGGGCCCAGTGCGTCTGCTGCAGCAGGTACGGCCGAAGCGGCGTGTCGCCCTGCTCACCCAGCAGCACCGGCAGCATGTTGAAGCTGTCTTCGCCCGCGTCGTTGGGCAAAGGCTTGTCCACGATCGCGGCGCAGGTCGCGAACAGGTCGGTCAGGCTCGTCAGTTGATCGGTCGTCGTACCCGGCGCGACTTTGCCCGGCCACTTGACGATGAAGGGCGTGCGGTGGCCGCCTTCCCAGCCGTCGCGTTTCACGCCGCGCCAGGGGTTCGCGCCGTCGTGGCCGTGGTCCTTGCGCATGTGGATCACGGTCGGGACCTCCGGGCCGTTGTCCGAGCAGAAGATCACGAGCGTGTTGTCCGCGACGCCCAGTTGTTCGAGCGTCCTGTTCAACTCGCCGACGATCCAGTCCATCTCGTGGATGAAGTCGCCGTGGGGCCCGGCGTCGGTCTTGCCGCGGAACTGCTTGGCGGGGATCGAAGGCAGGTGCACCGCCTGCATCGAGTGCAGCAAAAAGAACGGCTGGTCGGGGTGTTGCTCGACGTGCTCGGTGATGAACCGCTTGCTCTTATCGAGGAAGACCAGGTCCACCTCGGACGCGTCGAAGTTGGGCGCGGCGACGCCGGGCCGAAAGTCGCGCGTGTACGCGTTCGACGGGTAAGGCGACTTGTCGATCACGTCCACCGGCGGGACGGGGACGCGGTCGTTTTCGATGTAGGCGTAGAACCAGTCGGTGGTCGGGCAGCAGACGGTGCCGTAGAACGTGTCGAAGCCGTGGTCGATCGGCCCGCCGTCGATCCGCCGGGCGTAGTCGATGCGTTGGATCGGTTCGAGCCCGCCCTTGTGGATCGGCTCGCCCGTTTGGTCGTAGAACGTCATGCCGATGTGCCACTTGCCGAACATCGCGGTCGCGTAGCCGGCGTCGCGCAGCATCTCCGGCAGGGTCAGCCTTTCGTCCTCGATCAGGCAAGGCCCGCCCAGCCCGGTGAAGACCGGCGACCGGCCGATGCGCACGCACAGCGCGCCGGTCATGACCGAGAAGCGCGTCGGCGTGCAGACGGTCGCGGGGCTGTGCGCCGCGGTGAACCGCATGCCCCGCTCGGCGAGCGCGTCGAGGTTCGGGGTCTGCACCTTCGACTCGGGGTTGTAGCACGACACGTCGCCGAAGCCCAGGTCGTCGGTGAGGATGATGACGATGTTCGGGGGTCGCTCGCTCGCTTCGGCGCGATCGGTCTGCGAGCAGCCGAGCGAGACAAACAAGCACCCGATCCACACGACAAGCAGGCTGTATTTCATGCCCGCATTGTTGATCTAGCCATACGCGGTGTCAAAGAGAGCGGATACATGAAATCACGGCTCGGGCGTGACCGCGCGCTGCCACGCGTCGTGCAACGCTGTTAAACGCGAGACGAGGCCGGGCTGTGCCGCCGCGTGGTTCGTGCGCTCCGGCTCGTCTTCTGCGAGGTTGACCAGTTCGAGTTCGCCGCGCATCGGCTTGATCAGTTTCCAGTCGCCCTCGCGCACCGCCCATCCGCCGCGCCAGGCCCAGTGCATGACGGCGTACTTGCTCGGTGCGTCGTCTTGGATGATCGGCCCGAGCGACTGACCGTCGAGTTCGACGCCCCCCGGCCGGGCGACGCCGCACCAGTCCAGCACGGTAGGCATGACGTCCATCGCCGTGACGGCCTGATCGCGTACCTGGCCACGGCCAATCTCCCGGGGGAAGCGGATCATCATCGGGACGCGGAGGCCGCCTTCGTAGAACGTGCCTTTCGCGCCGCGCCACTGGCCGGTGTTCCCGCCCCCGCCGTGCGAGAGGTAGTAGTGGCCCTTGGGCAGGCCGCTCGTGTGGTCGTCGAACGCGATGCCGTTGTTGTTCTCTTCCGAGTGGCCGTTGTCGGACATGAAGACGATGATCGTGTCGTCGGTCAGGCCGAGCGCGTCGAGCCGATCGAGGACCAGGCCGATGCGGCGGTCGGTCGTCGTGACCATCTTCGCGTACGACCGGCGGGGCATGGGCAGGCACCGGTAGAGCGCGTCGAGGTCCGCGTCCGCCTGCTCGGGGTAGTGCGGGATGTTGAACGCGCAGTAGAGAAAGAACGGCTCGTCTTTGTTGTCTTCGATGTAGTCGAGCGCGCGCTCGGTCATCAGGTCGGGGAAGTAGTCGCCGCGCTTGAAGACTTCCGTGGTGCCTTCGTAGAGGTCGTGGAAGCCCCGGCCGTGCAGGAAGTGGTGGTTGTAGTTGTCGATGAACCCGCCGCGGTGGCCGAAGAAGACGTCGAAGCCCTGGCGCGTCGGGCCGTGCGTCTCGGCGGCGCCGAGGTGCCACTTGCCGAACAGCGCGGTCTTGTACCCCGCGTCGCGCAACGCTTCTGCGAGCGTGACTTCTTCGAGCGCCATGTTCAGACCGGACTCGGACTTCATGTTGCCCTGCGTCCAGTTGGTCACCCCGCCGCGTTGCGGGTACCGGCCGGTGAGCAGCATCGCGCGGGCCGGGCAGCAGACCGTGTGGGCGTAGGCCTGCGTAAACATCACGCCCTCGTGCGCCAATCGGTCCATGTTCGGCGTGTACAGGTCGGCCGAGCCGTAACAGTTCACGTCGAGCGTGCCCTGGTCGTCGGTGAAGAAGATGACGACGTTGGGTTGGCGGGGCTCGGCGGACTGGCACCCGGTGAGCAGGACAACGGCCGCGATACAGCACCAGGCGAAAGGCTTCATTCTCCGGTCTCCGGGGTTTCAAACGGCGATGCGGGCAGCCCGTCCTTGTTGTACAGCAGCGGGCCGGCCGGGTGCGGGACGTAGGCGTACCGTGCCGCCACGGGGCGGGTCACCCCCTTCGAACGGATCACCAGTTCCTCGCCCTCGATGACGCCCTCGCCGGCGTGCCAATCCCCCGCCTCATCCTGAAGCCAGACCGATTGCAGCTTGGTCTGCTCCGACGGCATGGGCGGGTCGATGCCCTGCTTGTCCGCGAGCATCAGCCCCTCGCCGTATTTGAACTGTACGCGCACCGACCGCCCATCGATCACATGGGACGCGTAGAGCGGCCCGGTCGGAACAAGGTCGTCAAAACCATAGTCGTGGTGCAGTGCCAGCCGCGCCAGCCGTTTGCCCGTATCGACCTTGTTCGGCGGGTGGATGCTCTTGTGGCCGATGTCGATCGTCACCGCCATCCCCGTCTTGTCGATCGACAGGGTCTCGAGCTGCGCCTGGCGCAGCGGCGGCCAGCCGACCCGCTTGTCACCCAGCTGGTTCGTCCGCTCGCCGTAGCCGGGCAGCTGCACGTAATAGAACGGCAGGTCGCCCTGCCCCCAAGCTGCTCGCCAGCCCTTGATCAGCGACGTCAGCAGCGGGCGGTAGGGGGTGGCTTTGTTCGCGTTGCTCTCGCCCTGGTACCACACCACCCCGCGGATGCCCAGCCCCACGATCGGCTCGACCAGATTCGTATAGTTCTTGCCGGTCTCGTACGGCTCTCGGTTCAGCCAGCTCTCGATGTTCGACCCGCCGACCGCGGTGGTCACCAGCCCGATCGGGATGAGCGACTGCTTGTAAACGTCCCGGCCGAAGTAGAACGCCGTCCGCTTAAACTCGCCCGCGCCCTCACGGTCCGGCGTACACACCGTCCAGCCGCCCCCGTCCGTCGGCGTAAAGTGCCGAAACCCCGGATAGTCCGCCCGCTCGCCCTGGTACGTGCCGCTGCCCTTGAGCTTGCCCGCGATGTTGGACTGGCCCCCGCACAACCAGACGTCGCCAACGACGAGATTGCTCAGCTTCATCGACCGCTGCTCGCCGTTGTGCTCAGCGGTGACAGTCAGCGTCGTGCCCTCCGGCACCTGGCTGGGCGATTCGAGCTTCGCCGCTCTGAGCGGGTCGAGCTTGACTCGCCAATTGCCGTCTTCGTCGGCGGTCGCTGTCTTGCGCTGCCCGTCGTAGTCCACCCGGATCGAGGCGCCGGGCGTCGCGATGCCCCAGACGGGAAGCTCGATGCCGCGCTGCAAAACCATGTTGTCGCGGAAGGGCAGGCCCAGCGCGATGTCGTCGCCCCGGGTCTTGATCGCCGGCAGCGCCAGACAGAGCAACGCGAGCACGTAGAGCAGGTGTTTCATCAGGGGTAGTGTCGAGAGGGTCGGGCGCTGTGTCAATTAAAAAACAAGCCCGCGCCGATGGGACGCGGGCTTGAAGGACGGCGTGCGGATCGGAGCACGGTTTACATCTCCAACTGCGGCCGGCCCTTCTCGGGCCAGTCGACGTGGAACTTCTTGCCGCGCGGCTCGTCGACGCGTTCGTAGGTGTGGGCGCCGAAGTAGTCGCGCTGGGCCTGGAGGAGGTTGGCGGGCAGCGTCGCGGTGCGGTAGCCGTCGAAGTACGCGAGCGCCGAGGCGAACGCCGGGACCGGCACGCCGTACTGCACCGCCAGGCCGACGACCTTGCGCCAGTTGTCCTGCGCCCCGTGCAGCGCCTTCTTGAAGTACGGGTCGAGCATGAGGTTCTGCAGCTTGGGGTCCTTCTCGTACGCGTCGGTGATCTTCTGCAGGAACCGGGCGCGGATGATGCACCCGCCGCGGAAGATCTTGGCGATCTCGCCGAAGTTCAGCTCCCAGTCGTACTCGTTCTGCGCCTCGGCCATGAGCTGGAAGCCCTGGGCGTAGCTGACGATCTTGGAGCAGTACAACGCGTCGTGGATCGCGTCGAGCAGCTTCTTCTTGCCCTTCATCTCCTTGGGCACCTTCGGGCCCTTGAGCTTCTTGCTGGCCTTGACGCGCTCGTCCTTGATCGCGCTGAGGCAGCGGGCGAACACCGCCTCGGCCATCGCGTTCGCGGGCATCCCCAGGTCCAGCGCGTTCTGGCTGGTCCACTTGCCCGTGCCCTTCTGCCCCGCGGTGTCGAGGACGATATCGACGAACGCCTTGCGCTTGTTGGTCGGGTCTTTCTGCTGGAGGATGTCGGTGGTGATCTCCATGAGGAAAGAGTCGAGCACGCCCTGGTTCCACTTGCCGAAGACCTTGGACATCTCCGCGGGCTTCATCTTCAGGAGGGTCTTCATGAGGAAGTACGCCTCGCAGATCAGCTGCATGTCGATGTACTCGATGCCGTTGTGCACCATCTTGACGTAGTGGCCCGCGCCGTTGGGGCCGATGTACGTCGTGCAGGGCTCGCCCTCGTCGATCGTCACCGGGTTCTTCGGGTCGTTGCGCTCGATGGGCTTGCCGGTCTTGGGGTCGACCTTCGCGGCGATGGCCATCCAGATCGGCTCGAGCTCTTTCCACGCCGACGCGCTGCCGCCGGGCATGAGCGACGGGCCGAAGCGCGCGCCCAGTTCGCCGCCCGACACGCCGGAGCCGAAGAAGCGGTAGCCCTGCTCGGCCAGGTCCTTCTCCCGGCGGATCGTCGCGTTCCAGTTCGAGTTGCCGCCATCGATGATGATGTCGTCCTTGTCGAGCAGCGGCAGCAGGCCCTCGATGACCTTATCGACCGCGTCGCGATCGTTGGGCAGCACCGCCGTGGACTTGACCAAGAGGATGATCTTGCGCGGCTTCTTCAGCGACTTCACGAAGTCCGCGAGCTCGGCGAACCCGACGACGCGCTCGGCCGAGGGCTCGTTCTCCTGGTTGGACTTGATGAAGTCCTCCATCACGGAGGTTGTGCGGTTATAGACCGCGACGGTGTAGCCGTGGTCGGCCATGTTGAGGACGAGGTTCTGGCCCATCACGGCCAGGCCGATCAGGCCGATGTCGCATTGTGTGTTTTGATTGTCGGCAGCCGCTGCGTTCATGACTCGTCCTTAGAGGTTGGATTTGGCGATTTCGTGATTTGGCGATCTGGCGATTTATTGTTTGCCCTCGCTGTGCGCCTGGTTGAAGCAAATATCTTCGTGAGTTCGGTCGCTTCCTGCAACAAGGGGCCAACCTGCCGTTTCGAAAGCAGGCCACAGTCGCGGATGAGCTCCAGCCAGTACTCGCTTTCGTCCGCCTCTTCGACCACGATGCTGATCTTCGCCAGATATTCACGTGAACTCCGACCACGACGTGCTGCGCGGAAATTTGCCCCCACGCTTGTTGCTGAACGAAGCAATTGACGCCCGATCTCACGCCCAGCAACAGAGGAAGGCAACGCATCGACCAGCTTGACAACGCGCTGTGCAAAAAGCTTGGTTCTTACCTGCAATTCATCAGGTGTCATCATCGTTCCCGGATCGCTTCACCAAATCACCAGATCGCCAAATCGCCAAATCGCCAAATGACACACCCCAAATCAGGCTTCTAACTTGCCCTTCACCAGCGTCACGACCCGATCCCCCGCTTTCGCGACGGACTGGTCGTGGGTGACCATGACGATCGTCTGGCCGTCCTGGTGCAGGCCGCGGAACAGGTCCATGATCGAGCCGGCGGTGTCGGCGTCGAGGTTGCCCGTCGGCTCGTCGGCCAGCAAGACGCTCGGGCGGTTCACCAGCGCGCGGGCGATGGCGACGCGCTGGCGTTCGCCGCCGGAGAGTTTCGCCGGGCGGTGCGTCATCCGGTCGCTGAGCCCGACGCGGTCGAGCATCTCGGCGGCGCGCTGGCGGGCCGCCTTGCGCTTGCCCGGCCAACCGACGACCGAGCTGCCCAGCATCGAACCGATCAGCACGTTTTCGAGCGCCGTCAGCTCCGGCAGCAGGTGGTAGAACTGGAAGACAAAGCCCGCGTGCCGGTTGCGGTACCGGTCGAGGCTGCCGCCGCGCAGCGAGAAGATGTCCGTGCCGTCGAAGACGACCGACCCACTCGTCGGCCGGTCGAGCCCGCCGATCAAGTGCAGCAGCGTCGACTTGCCCGAGCCTGATCGGCCGAGGATCGTCAGCCACTCGCCGTGCTTGATCGACAGGTCGACCCCGCGCAGCACGTGCAGCTCGTGCCCGGCCTCGTGGAAGGAGCGTTTGAGGTTCGTCGCCTGGATGATGCAGTTTGTAGGTGTCATGGGGTCGTTTTTTCAACGCCAAGACGCCAAGACGCCAAGACGCCAAGATCACCTTTACACAGTTAAGACAACGCGGAGGATGCCGTCGCTTAAGACTGCTTCGTTGAAATTAATCAGCAAGGCGAGCTGGCATTGAGTGGCTTGAAGGTAGGCCTTGCACTGAGCCTTGTGTTTCGGATGAAGTTGCTCTACTGTCTTCAGTTCAAGGACGAGTTGACGATCAACAAAGATATCGATTCGCCCCTCGCCGCAAAGACGGCCTTTGTAACGGACCGGCACCCCATATTGCCGCTCAACAACGATTGCCTGCTGCGTCAATTCGTAGCACAACGCTTCTTCGTAAACCGACTCCGGAAACCCCGGCCCCAATTCTTTATGCACTTCAATCGCAGCCCCGATGACAAGCCGAGCCAATGCGTCCACCGCCTGCGTTGGCTCTTCTTGGCGTCTTGGCGTCTTGGCGTCTTGGCGTTCCAACTCGACCTCTCTAACACGACCGTCTTGGCGTTCAAAATCAGTCCCCAAAAAATCATTCATACCGCAACGCCTCCACCGGGTTGAGCCGGGCCGCGATGAGCGCCGGGATCACCGCGCCCAGCACGCTGCTGACGACCGCGCCGACCCAGACCCAGAAGACCTCGTTCCAGTCGACCTGGTCGGGGATCTTCTCGAAGAAATAGAGCTGGGGGTCCCACATGCGCCAGCCGAACGAATCGTCGTAGCCGCTGACGACGGGCAGCTGGATCGATTGGAAGCTGTAGTACGTGCCAGCCATCAGCACGACGAAGACGCCGAGAAAGACAAGCACGCCTGCGCCCAGGCTGAAGTCTCGTCGCTTGTTGATGACCGCGGCCAGGATCGACACGCCCAGCGCGATCAGGAACGCGAGCACGACGGTGCCGATCAGCGTGGACAGGCGCGTCGCGAGCGCTTCCTGCAGGTTGTTCAGGTTGGTGACGGTGAACCACGCGAGCCAGACGCCCAGCGACGACCCGATCCAACCGATCGCCAGGCCGTAGGCGAGGAACAGGCCGAGCACGCCGGTGGACGGCGCCCCGATCGCGCGCAAGACGCCGATGTCGCGCGTCTTCTCGAGCACGATCATGTAGAACGTCGTGGCGACCATGACGATCGCGACGACCGAGATGATCGCGAAGAGGAACGTGACCAGGCCTTTCTCGTTCTTCACCGCGCCCAGCAGCGTGCCGTGCACGTCTTCCCACGTCAGCACGTCCAGAAACAGCCCCGGCGTCTTCGCGGTGAACTGGTCCGTCACCCGGGCGCACGCGTCGTGCAACTCGGCGTCGCTCACGCCCTCGGCGGCCTTGACGTAAACATGCGTACAGCGCGCCTCGGCGACGACCAGTTCCCCGCCCTCGCCGGTGATCTCGTCGAAGTCGGTGTACTGCTCGACGCGCTGCATCTTCAGGTGTTTCTGAAGCCAGTCGAAGGGCACGAAGACGACGGAACTGTCCGCCTCGTAGAAGCCGGACTTGAACTCGTTGACGACCTTGATGCGCGGCTGGCTGACGTCCAGCGGCTGGCCGTCGGGCGAGAAGACGGGCATCGCGAGCGTGACCAACCGGTCGACGTACGCGCGGTCGAAGGCGTAGGACCCGTCCTTGAGCCGCATCTGCGCCGGGCTCGCCGCCACGCCGATGACCATGCCCGGCTGCGCTTCGGTCACCGCCGGGTGCGCCATCGCCTGCGGCAGCGTGAGGGTCTGCCCCGCGTCCTTGAGCGACCAGACTTTTTCAAACTCGTCCTTCGGCACGCCCGCGCGCAGCTCTTCGGGCAGCACGCGCTGATTCAACTCGTACACGTCCGAGCCCGACCACAGCAGCGTGTCGTCGTAGGGCACGATCTGGTTGTACGCCCGCGGGTCGATGCCCTGTATGGTCACGACGCTGGTCACCGGGATGTTCAGGTCCGTGAACGTCGCCGTGCCCGAGATGGTGATCGCGGGCGTCGCGAGTTCGACCTCGGGCAGCGCTTCCAAACGCTCGACCAGGTCCTCGTAATCCTCGAACCCGGTCATCGACCGCGACTGGATCACGACGTCCGGCGTCAGCTGCTTGGCCGTCGTCTCCATCAGCCCGAGGAAGCCGCCCATGACCGACGCGACGATGATGACCATCGCCGTGCAGATCGTCACCGCCACCGCGGCGAACAGCGGCGCGAGCTTGCGGCGGAGGTACTTCGAGATGAGCAGGAGTTTGTACATGGCTCGGATGATTGAACCGCAAAGGCGCTAAGGCGCAAAGGAAGGCATGGGGATCAGCTCCGGATGATACGTTTGATACCATCCTTCAGCACCGGCGTATTGAAATTGATAATGAGAGCTAGTCCGTGGCCCGTCGCCTTGAGGTAGGCGAGCGCCTGCGCTTCGTGGATCTCTGCGATGGCATCGACTGTTTTGAGTTCAACGACCAGTTCGTTTCCAACAAGGGTATCGATCCGGCCTTCGCCAATCGATTCGCCCTTGTAATCCAAGTGAATCGGCGACTCGATCACGTGCGGGATATCCCGGAGCCGCAGCTCGATCGCTAACGCCCGCTGATAGCTGCGCTCGAGAAAACCCGGCCCGAGGATACGGTGCACTTCGATCGCAGCCCCAATCACATCATGCGACAGACGGTTCAGATCTTCGCTCATTTCCCTCATGCGAACATGCCTTCCTTTGCGCCTCTGTGCCTTTGCGGTTAAAGATTCAATCTTTTCCCTGCGGCCGCATTAAGGGGAAGAGGATCACGTCGCGGATCGACGGCGCACCCGTCAACATCATGACCAGGCGGTCGATGCCCAGGCCGATCCCGCCGGCCGGGGGCATGCCGACGCGCAACGCCTCGAGGAAGTCCTCGTCGATCTGCTGCTGCTCTTCTTCGTCGCCGACCTGCTCGCGGAAGTGGTGCTCCTGGATGTCCGGGTCGTTGAGCTCGGTGTATCCGGGGCTGATCTCGACGCCGTTGATCGCGAGCTCGTAGACGTCGGCGAAGTAGTCGTCGTCCTTGCACCGCTTGGCGAGCGGGATGATGACGCCGGGCACGCGCGTGACGAAGGTGGGGTTGATGAGGGTGGGTTCGATGAGTTTTTCGTAGACCTCGGTCAGTTGCTCGGCGGGGGAGAGCGACGTATGAGTGAAATGATTACGAATACCGTCTGCAAGACTAAACGCAGCGTTTGACCTGACGGTCTTCATCTCCGTATCTGTGGGGTCGATTGCGTTTGGCAGCAGTTCTTGAACACGATAGTGTTGGCATCGCGTCTCTGCACCCTTCAGTAACGCATCAAACCAACCTGCACAGCTTTCTTGGATAGTTTTTTTATCAAACTTCCATCCAGTCCTTTCTTCCACTAGGTCAACCATGGAAATCCGCCGCCAAGGGCGGGTCAGATTGATGGTTTTCATGGCGGCTCGGCGGTTTGGCGTCTTGGGGTTGGGATCGGCATTAGGGTCATCATCGTTTGGCCCGCTCCCTGACGGTCGCGGCTCGTTGTGTTCGATGATGAGGGTGCCGATCACCTTTTCCGCGACGGTGCACACCATGTCTTCGACGAGGTCGGCCATCGTTTGCCAGTTGCCGTAGGCGTCGTAGGCCTCGAGCATCGTGAACTCGGGATTGTGGCGGGGGCTGATGCCCTCGTTGCGGAAGTTGCGGTTGATCTCGAAGACCTTGCGCATCCCGCCGACGAGCAGTCGCTTGAGATAAAGCTCGGGCGCGATGCGGAGGGTGAGCGGCAGGTCGAGCGCGTTGTGGTGGGTCTTGAACGGGCGTGCCGCGGCCCCGCCGTGCAGGGACTGGAGCATCGGCGTCTCGACTTCCACGTAGCCCTTGGAGCGCATGTAATCACGGATGGCATCGATGATGGCGATGCGCTTCTGCATCGTGTCCATCACGTGCGGGTTGGTGTGCAGGTCGACGTAGCGCTTACGGTAGCGCGTCTCGTCGTCGGTCAGGCCGTGGTACTTGCCCGGCGGCAGCGCGAGCGACTTGGTCTGGAAGCAGAAGCCGGGGGCGAGGGGGTCATGGTTTGCTGGGGGTTGATCCGGAGAGTCGGCGCTGCGATTCTCATCACCGGCTTGGGTTGTTGATGACTGCGCCCAGACGGTGAGTTCGCCGGTGTTGGTCTTGCCCAGCGCGCCGCGCACGGCGACGATGTCGCTGAGGTCCACCGCCTTGGCGATGCCGAACGCGGGCTGGCCGACGGCCTTCTTGCTGATCGCGACCTGCAGGTCGCCGGTGTCGTCGCGCAGCGACATAAAAATCAGGTTGCCCATCACCCGGTGCTGCATCACCCGCCCGGCGACGGACACGACCTTGCGGTCGTCTTCCACGCTCGGCAGCTGGTCGTCCGGCGTGCCCGCCTTCTTCGCTTCACGCACCGCGTTCTCCGCTTCGCGGTGCGCGTCGTCGGCGGCCTGATCGTACGCATTGCGGGCCTCGGCGAGCGAGACGAGCCCGTCGATCCGCTGGCCGTACGGGTCGAGGCCGAACTCGTTGCGCAAACGCTCGAGCTTGCGGCGGCGGTCGGCGAGCAGCTTCTTGCGTCCCGACTCGCTGGCTTCGGGCGGCGTCTGTTCTTCGGCTTGGGTTTCGGGCTTGGTCATGGCGGTGTGTTGTTTGTTTGTGTGATTGCTTTGAACTCCCCTCCCTTGAGGGAGGGGCTGGGGGAGGGGCCGAACCGTATCAGATCACTCGCTTTGGTTCAGCGTTAAAAGAGTCGCCACCCTCTCCCGGCCTCTCCCTCAAGGGAGAGGCGTTTTACTTAGACAATGCTGAAGCGTCGCTCAATAAAAAACCCCGCCGGTTGGCGGGGCTTGGAGTGTCGTATGCGTTGCAGGTGCGTGGCACAACCGCGACGGCGTCCGCCGGTGCTTACTCGGCCTCAGCGGGGGCCGCGGCCTGGGCCTGTTTCTTGGATTGGGCGGCGGACTCTGCCGCCGCGGTCTCTCGCGCGCCGAGCGTCTCGAGGCCGCGACGCTGGTCACGCAGGCGACGCTTCTTGCCCACGCGGTCGCGCAGGTAGTACAGCTTGGCTCGGCGGGCGTCGCCGCGGCGCTTGACTTCGATCTTCGCGATGCGCGGGCTGTGCAGCGGGAAGGTGCGCTCGACGCCTTCGTTCGCGACGATGCGGCGGACGGTGACGGTGCGCTCCAGCCCGCCGTTCTGCATCTTCAGGACCACGCCGGAGAACACCTGGATGCGCTCCTTGCTGCCTTCGATGATGCGGACGTGCACGTCCACGTTGTCGCCGACGGTGACGACCGGCAAGTCGGTCTTGAGCTGGCTCTGTTGAACAGCGGCGATGATGTCCTGGCTCATGGCGTGTGCCTCGGGTGAGCGTGGTGGCGTGGGGTTGGGGCGTCGTCCCGCCCGGTCTGGGGCGAGCCCAACAGTGTACCGGAGTCGATGGGGGTTGTCGAGGGGGATTCGTAGCCGCCGGGCAACGCCCGGGGGAATCCGTGGACAGGCCGTTTCCGGCGCGACGCCCGGGCGTTGCCCGGCGGCTAGAGCGCGTCGAACGCCGGGGCGTACTTCGCCATCCCCGCCGGGCCGGTCAACGGCCGCAGCAGGCGGACCATGAACGGCTCGTCGACACCGAAGGGGTTGGTGAAGCCGTGGTCGCTGGCGGTTTCAAAGCCCAGCGATTGGTAGTACGCCGGCTCGCCGAGGACGAATACGGCCCCGGCCCGGACGCCTTGACAGACGCGCAAGCCCTGTCTAACCAGTGCCTTACCGATCCCGCGACGCCGGTACGCCGGGTCGACGGCGAGCGGGGCCAGGCCCAGGGCGCGCAGCCGGCCGTCACCTTGATCGATATGGATCGGGCTGAACAGGATGTGGCCGACGACGCGGGGCAGGCCGGCCGATGCCGCGGCCTCGGCGACGAGTTCGATCGGGGCGTCGCCCTGCTCGCGCAGGGCGCGGACGAGCTTGGCCTCGGCGTCGGTCTCGAAGCTCGCCCGCAACAGCGCGTCGATCGCGTCGTGGTCGGCGTCGGCCGCGTCGCGGAGGACGATCGTGAGGCCCGCTGTCGGCCGCTCGCGTACGGTTGCGCGACCACGTCGCGCCCCGACGAGGGGCCAAGTCGGCGCTCGCGTGTCAGTTCCAGCGACCGCTCGCGCCGCCATTGTTCGATCTTCGCGTGGTCGCCGGACAGCAGGACGTCGGGCACCGCTCGGCCGTTCCACTGTGCCGGGCGGGTGTAGTGCGGGTGGTCGAGCAAGCGCTCGGCCCCGGGCGAAAAGCTGTCGCGCTCGTGCGAGGTCGACTTGCCGATCACGCCGGGCAACAGGCGCACGACCGCGTCGGCGAGCACCATCGCCGGCAGCTCCCCGCCGGTGAGGACGTAGTCGCCGAGGCTGATCTCCATCGGCGAAAGCTCGTCGAGTACGCGCTGGTCGAAGCCCTCGTAGTGCCCGCAAAGGATCACGAGCCGCGGCTTGGTCGCCAGCTCCTCTACCAACGGTTGTGTCAACGGCCTGCCCGTCGGCGTCAAGGCGATGCGCGTCGCGGGCAGCTCGGGCGCTTGCGATTCAGCGGCCATCACGCAATCGAAGATCGGCTGGCACTGCATGACCATGCCCGGGCCCCCGCCGTAGGGCGTGTCGTCGACCTTGTTGTGCTTGTTGCCCGCGAACGCGCGCGGGTCGTGCAGGTGGTACGACACGACCGGCTCGCGCACCTGCGACGGATCAGACGCGTCCACACCCGGGAACGCGACCGCTTCGGCCGCGCGCTTCAGGATGCTCGAGCCGAGCACCGACGCGAACATCTCGGGGAACAGGGTGACGAAGTCGAACCGCATGGCAGGCTTCCAGCAATCAGCAATCAGCAATCAGCAATCAGGCGATAGCCTAGCAATCCGAGAAGCAGGCAGCGATGGCAAAAAAACCCCGCAATGCGCGGGGCTTGTCTGATGGCTGAAAACTGAAGGCCAAAGGCCGCCCGCTTACTTCTTCTTGCCCGGCAGCTCGACGCCGGCCTTCTTGATCAGGCTCGCGACGGTTTCCGAGGGCTGGGCGCCGACGCCGAGCCAGTATTCGATCCGCTCGTTGTTGAGCTTGAACTGCTCGGCCTCGTTGGGGTTGCAGGGGTGGTAGTAGCCCAGTTCTTCGATCGGCTTGCCGTCGCGCGGCGAGCGGGCGTCCATCGCGCACAGGCGATAGGTCGGCGAATGGGTGCGGCCAAAACGCTTCAAACGTAAACGAACCATGTCAAGGTCTCCGGGGGGCTTGCCGGGCGTTTGGTGCCTCGGCAGCGGCCGTGACGGGGGACAAGTGCCGAGGCGACGTCCGCCAGGGCGAGCCTAATAGTTTAGCGAGAATGGCCTGGCGGATCAATTGAAGCTGATCTCGCCCGATCCGCCGAGGAAGACCAGGCCGGTGATCAGGCCGGCGACCGCGACGATCTTGAGCACGTTAAGGATCGCCTCCGAGTCGTACTCGCGGACCCGCAGCGTCGCGTCGCCCGGCGAAACGCGCATCAGCGCGACCGTCATCCCGGCCGCGTCGCGCAGGCGCACCGCGCCCGCCTGCTCGTCCCACACGAAGCGCAGCGCGGTCAGCCCGCCTTCGCCGACGACCGGCGGGGCGCGGTCCGGCCGGCCGGGCTCCAGGAGCGGCGGGGTCAGCTTGGCGTTCGCGCCCCAGCCCTTGTACGACACCGCGACCGTCCGCGGGCCGGCCTGGTTCTCGCCTTCGCCGAATGGAACAGACAACAACTCGGCCGTGCCCGGCTCGACGATCAGCCAGTGCCAGCCAGCGTGGTCGGGCTTGAGCGTCGGCTCGACGCGGTAGCCGAACAACAACGAGCCGTCGTCGGCGCGGTACGCCTCGAGCGGCGGGCCGAGCGAAAGGGTTTCCTGCTTGGTCTTGCAGCCGACGCAGAACATCAACGCGATCGCCAGGCAGGCCAGCGGCGCGTGGAGTCGGCGGATCGTGCGGAGCGGCGTCATCCCGGGGCTCCTTAGACGTCGTGTACGAAACGATTATACGGAGGGTGGCCGGGGTGGAGCTTGCGACCCCCCGGAACAAACGGTGATCGATCATGCTCAGATGATTCGTCGTGCCGAGGCTCCACCCCGGCCACCCGGCACCTCATGAAATGCGAAGCACGCAGCGTTTGACGGCTATTCCGCGAGTTCGATCCCCGCCGCGGTCAATGGCGCGGTGAAGCGCTCGCGCCACGCCGGGTCCAGCGTCTGCTTGCCCGCCCAGCGCAGGTCGTTGCCCTCGTACCAGTCGAACTGCCGGCAGGCGAAGCACAGCACGTAGTCGCTGACCTGACCGTCGCGCACGACGCGCAGCGCGTGCCGGGGCTCGAAGCAGCCGGCGATCATGCCCTGGGGCAGCGACGCCTCTTCTTCGAGGTAAGCCGCGAGTTGGCTGCCCGCGTCGGTGCCGGTGAGATCGACTTGCCCGAGGATCTTGTAGCTGTGGAAGTAGCCCTTTTCGAGGTCGTGCCCGGGGTCGGGGGCCCGGCCGAGGTCTTCGCCGTTGACGCTGCCCAGGTCGTAGCCGAACCCGCCGGCGGGGTGGACGGCGTAGAGCGTGAGGCGCGGGCCACGTGGCTCGGGGCTGCCGGAACAGGCAAGCAGGGAGGCGCTGATCACGCACAGGAATAGAGCTTGCATCAGACGCATCTCATCAACTCCGCTTAGGTGAACGCATCGCACCGCTCAATAGCCGGCGGCCTACGGACGCCGGACGCGTTGACCACAACTGTTTAACAACAGTTTAAGCCAACGCATCGGCTTGACGTATTCTTTCAACGACTCGAAAGCGTACGACCCCGCGGCTCGCGCGTCCGGCGTCCGTAGGCCGCCGGCTACTTTTGTTGCGCAGATCGCGCGTTTAGTCTTCCGCGATCACGACCTGGTTCATCGTGTCGCCGGCTTCGATCGCATCGACGACGTCCTGGCCTTCGATGACCTTGCCGAACACCGCGTGCTTGCCGTCGAGCCAGTCGGTCTTGACGTGGGTGATGAAGAACTGGCTGCCGTTGGTGTTCGGCCCGGCGTTGGCCATGGACAGCGTGCCCGGGCCGGTGTGTTTTTTCTGCAACGCGCTCTTCTCGTCCTTGAACTTGTAGCCCGGGCCGCCGGTGCCCGTGCCCTCGGGGCAGCCGCCCTGGATCATGAAATCCGGGATCACGCGGTGGAAGGTCAGCCCGTCGTAGAACCCGTCCTTGGCGAGCTTGATGAAGTTGCCGGTCGTCTCCGGGCAGTCGTCAACAAACAGCTCGAGCTCGATCTCGCCCTTGTCGGTGTGGATAGTCGCGGTGGTCATGGTGGGTGCCTTTCGTGCTTAGGTTTTTAGATAAACAAGCCCACGCCTTTGAAGCGTGGGCTTGGGATTTCGATCAGGTATTGTAGCGTTAGTCGCCTTGCTTTTCCTTTTCCACGATCGTCGCGGTGACGATGCCGTCGAGCTTGGGGAAGTACTCGTCGAGGTAGTCGTTGCCGAGCTGGGCGATGTGGCCCTGGGAGATCTTCCGGGTCGGGTCGCGGTCGAAGCGCGGGTCGAAGAGCTCGTACTGGTCGTAGAGTTTCTCGACGACCTTCATGCCTTCGCCGGCGACTTCACCGAAAGGCGCGAAGCCCATGTCGTCCAGCCGCTTGTTGTCGCCGAGGTTGATGAACAGCTGCGTGGTGCGGGTGTTGGGCCCGGCGGTGGCGAAGACGAGCCTGCCGCGGGTGTTGCTTTCCGCAACCGGGTCGTCCTTGAGGTTGGTGTGCTTCTTGTTGGCCGGGTCGTACCACGCGGCGTTGACGTCCTTGTCGCCGTGGATGCCCCACTGCACGACGAAGCCGGGCACGACGCGGAAGAACTTCGTCCCGTCGTAGTAGCCGTTCTTCACGAGGCTGTAGAAGCGGTCGGCACCGATCGGCGCCCACTTACGCGTGACCTTCACGGTGAAGTCGCCCTCGGTCGTGCGGAACAGGACCTCGTACTCCGCGGGGGCCCGCTGGTTCATCTTCTCGTGCGACGGGTCGGCGAGGACTTTGAGGTCCACCTCACGCGGCTCGGACGCTTGCTGAGCTTCGGCGTCGGGCTGCGCATCGTCCTCGGCCTGGGCGCGCTGCAGGCCCACGCCCACCGCCAGCGTCGCGACCAGGGCCAGCGCTGCGATCGGGATCCACTTGGGCATCGGTTGCTCCTTGGGTGCGGTTGCGGGGTTCATGTCCACGCATGATAGACGCCCCGGCCGGCGGTAGGATACGGCGATGCCCGACGCCCCCACGAAGACGATCGAGCCGGCCGTGCTGGCGCTCTTGCGATGCCCGCTGACGCGCAGCACGCTGACGCAGCAAGGCGACTGGCTCGTCGCCGACCAGCCCGAGGGGGCCGGCCTGCGCTACCCGATCCGCGACGGGATCCCCGTCCTGCTGATGGACCAGGCGACGCTACCCCAGGGCGTCGGGTCGCTGGACGAGTTCAAAGCGAAGTATCAGATCAGCAGCGACACGTGAAGCGGGGCGAGAACGCGAGCCGGCGCACGATCCGCTCGGACCGCTCCGCAGAGATTGTCTCGAATACGTAATAGATTGGCGTTTGTTCAGGGCCGGGCCTGAATAAAGTATGGGTTGGGGCCGTGTTTCATCGCACGACGGCCCGGTGCCGCTCGGCTGTTTGGGCTTCCCGTCTTCACGCCTTCGCGTTTTTGACGCACCTTTCTGGAAGGACCGCCTATGCGAGTTCGTCCCCTCCGCGGGTTCACTCTGATCGAACTGCTGGTCGTGATCTCGATCATCGCGCTGCTCATCGCGATCCTGCTGCCCGCTTTAGGCAAGGCCCGCGCGTCGGCGGGGGCGGTGGTCTGCATGAGCAACACCGCGCAGATGGCCAAGGCCAACGAGATGTTCGCCGACGAGAACCACGAGCACTACCCGTACAACTACTGGCTGGGCGACGGCAGCGAGTGGGTCAAGCGGTACCAGGCCGGCTCGCGACAGCGCGTGGTCTACTGGATGGTCGACCCCATCTTCCTCAGTTACCTCGGCTTTACCGACGAACAGGTCAACAACGCGACGCGCGGCGGGAACGCCAACCAGACCTGGGGTGCGCAGTGGCCCGACGACTACCTCTGCCCGCAGTGGGAAGACAACAACAACGCGTTCAACCACCGCAACTCCTACGGCTACAGCCGGGGCCGGCGCGGCAACGCGGTCAACGTCGCCCACCGCCCGAAGATCCCCGACCCCGACGAGGCCTACGGCTTCATGGACGCCGCCGGCTGGCACCTGCAGGAGCGCATGGCGGACTACAAAAAGCTGTGGGATGCACGCGGCAACAACGCCCCCGACAGCCAGGTCAACTACCGCCACGACGAGTCGGTCAACGTCTCGTACTTCGACGGCCACGTCGCCCGCGTGCACAAGTCCGAGTTGTTTTTCTATACCAACGGCGGCAACGCGCCGGACAAAGAGCGCAACGCGAAGCACTGGACGCTGCAGAAGAAGTAAGACGCCGGCAACTGACCGCCGTGGAGGATTTAAGTCATCGACGTCCACTCGAACGTCCGCAGGTAGTTGCCCAGGTCCGACACCGTCGGGAAGCGTTTGAGGATGTACTTGGTTTGCAGGCCGGCGCAGACGTATTTCACTTCCTCGGGCAGTCGGCGGTACACGCGTCGGCCGCCGAGCATGTCGTAGAAGACGCGCACCGCGTCGAGGATGTCCTGCTGCTGCTTGCCGCGGGTCGTCCGGCCCCACTCGTAGAAGTCGATCAGCTTCAGCTCGAACCCCACGCCGCGCGGCTGGACCATGATGTTCTCGGTGTGCACGTCCGCGTGGTACTCGCCTGCGAGGTGGACCTCTTCCAGCCCATCGACCAGCGACTGAAGCACGCTGAGCGCCATGAACGCGCTCAGGCGCTTGCCCGGCTGTGCCTCGATGAACTTCTGCAGCTGCACGCCCTCGCATAGCTCGCTGACCAGCGCGGTGAGCTTGACGCCCTTGATCGTGACCGTCTCGCTGTGCAGGTACTGCAGGACGATGCCGCAGTACCGCAGGCGGTTGAGCTTCTGGGCGTGGCGTGTCGAGAGCCGGCCGCGGCGGTCGGCGGTCGGTCGGAAGAGCTTGGCCGCCCGGCGGATGCCCGTGCCCGTGTCGATGACGCTGTAGACCGCGCCCTCCGAGCCCTCGCCGAGCATCGACTCGACGCGGTAACGCGAGCCGAGGCGTCGGCCGGGCGCGAGGTGGATGGCGGGGTCGGACGCGGTCATGCGCGTAGCATAGCGACAACCGACGCGAGGCCCGGCCAAGACGATTGGCACTGTTTCTGGTACGGATGGTCAACCACTCAACCATGAGGGGGACAGGCATTGCTGCCTGTCAGTTGGCCGCAGGCCAAAGCCGATTTGCGATTGGGCTACCCGGAACGACGGGCGGGCATGCCCGTCACCCTGTCAGATCAAACGCATGCCGCTCGAAGGCGCAAGCGCCTTGTTACGATGCCGCGCATGACCACCGAGATCCCGCTCAAGTACGGCTGCAACCCCAACCAGCCCGACGCCCGCGTCCTGTTCCCCGGCCCCGCCGACGCCTGCCCGCTTTCGATCGTCAACGGCAATCCATCGTTCATCAACCTGCTCGATGCGCTGCGCGGGTGGGAACTGGTCCGAGACCTCAAGGCCGCGACGGACAAGCCCGCCGCCGCGTCGTTCAAGCACGTCTCCCCCGCCGGCGCCGCGGTCGCGGGCGAGCTGATGAACGACTTTTGCAGTGCAAACTTCTACCCCGCCCCCGCCGAGCACGCCTACTCGCCGATCGCCGCCGCTTACGCCAAGGCCCGCTCGTCGGACCGCGGCGCGTCGTTCGGCGACTTCATCGCCGTCAGCGAAACCGTCGACGCCTCGCTCGCCCGGCTCATCAAGCCCGAGGTATCCGACGGCATCATCGCGCCCGGCTACGACGCGGACGCAAAGCCAATCCTCGCCGAGAAGAAGGGCGGCAAGTACGTCATGCTCCAAATCGACCCGGCATACGCCCCCGCCGCGGGCTCGGTCGAGTCGCGCACCTGCTTCGGCCTGACGCTCGAACAGACGTACAACGACGCGAAGATCGATCAGTCGCTGTTGCAGAACGTCGTCACCGACAAGAAGGCGATGCCCGACAGCGCGGTCGAGTCGCTGCTGGTCGCCACCGCGACGCTCAAGCACACGCAGAGCAACTCGATCGCGGTCGCGATGAACGGCCAGGCCATCGGGATTGGCGCGGGCCAGCAGTCGCGCATCGCCTGCACGCGTTTGGCCTGCGACAAGGCCGACCGATTCATGCTCAAGCAGCACCCCAAGTCGCTCGCGTTGATCGACCTGTTTAAGCCAGGCGTCAAACGGCCGGACAAGGTCAACGCCGTGGACCAGTTCGTGCGCTTCCACGAGCTCGACGACATCGAGCGCGGCGGGCTATTCGCGTTGCTAAGCGGCGAGCCCGACCCGATCACGCCCGGCGAGGCGCGCGACTGGTGCGGCAACTTCGGCAACGGCGAGCTCGCGCTGTCGAGCGACGCGTTCATCCCCTTCCGCGACAACCTGGACCGCGCGGCCCGCAGCGGCGTGAAATACGTCGTCCACGCCGGCGGCTCGGCCCGCGACGACCTGGTCACCGACGCCGCCAACGAGCACGGCATGGTGATGGCCCTATCGGGCCTGCGGTTGTTCCTGCACTGACGCGCGTGCGTTTTGCGTTTGGCGGGCGACGCGAAGCGTCCCGTTCGATTCACTTTGGCACTACACGGGACGCTGCGCGTTACCCGTTAAACGCCGATGGATGTCAACCTACTCCATCGACGCCGGCAGCAGCGAGCTGTCGTCGCCGCGGATGATCTGCTGGGCGTTGAACTGGTTGGCGTTCGCGCCGGTGGGGATTGACTGGTTGCCCACCGCGTTGGCCGAGAAGATGTTGTCCGGCCCGTCGGTCTTCACGCCGGCGTAGGACAGCTGCACGTCGATCTCCGAGGTCGAAAACCACTCGGTGTGGTTGTCGTTGAACGAGATGCCGCCCTGCCACTGGCCCGGCTCGGTCGTCGAGGCGAGGCTGTAGTGCGTGCTCGCGTCGTTGCGGTTCACCGCGACGCCCGCGCCCGAGTTGCGGAACAAGCGGTCGGTCACCACGACCGCCGAGGCGCTCGCGGTCGCCCGCCACTCGAACATCCGGCCCTGCGACATCTTGCCGCCCGACTGCCAGATCCGCGGCAGGGCGTACGAGAAAAACACGTCCTGCTCGCGGTAGACCGTGTCCTGGTTCCACGGCTCGATCCCGCTGGTCAATTCCGACGGGCTGATCAGGTAGTCGGCGGAGAACAGGTCCTCTTCCAGGCACAACGCGTAGCGGGCTCCGACGTGCGCGCCCGCCTGGGCCCCGCCGGTCGCGTAGGTCTTGATCTTGGTCGCGTCGGTGCACGCGTCGTTGGGGCTGTTCAGGTTCAACTCATCCAGCCCGGGGTACAGCTCCTTGTTCGAGCTGGCGAAGATGAACATGCCCTGCTGGATGCCGCGGACCTGCGTCTGGCTGACCATCTGTCGGGCGCTCTTGCGCGCCGCGCCCAGCGCGGGCAAGAGGATCGCGATGAGCAGCGCGATGATCGAGATCACCACGAGCAGTTCGATGAGCGTAAAAGCGTGTCGGTGTTTCATCATGGGTCTCGGTTTCGGGTCGTGCGTCGGACGAACACCCGGCCGCGCGGCGCGCCTCGGCGGGCGAATCATTCGCCTTCCTGCGACGGGGGCAGGCGGGCGCTATCGACCCCGCGGATGATCTGCTGGGCGTTGTACTGCGTCTCGGAGCCGGCCGGCGTCCGCTGGTTGCCGACTTTCCTGGCGTCGAAGAGGTTGTCCGGCCCGTCGGTCTTGACGTTCGCGTAGGACAGCACCGTGTCGATCGCCGAGGTCTGGTACGACTCGACGTGGTTGTCGTTGAACGAGATCCCGCCTTCCCACGCGCCGCGGTTCTCCGGCTCGGCGATGCTCACGTGCGTGTCCGGGTCGGTGATCGTCTGGTTTGCCAGGCGGTACAGCCGGTCGGAGACGACGACGGCCTGCGAGTTGGCCTGGGCCTGCCACTCGTAGGCCCGGCCGTCGGACAGCTTGTTGCTGCCACGCTGGATGCGCGGCAGGGCGTACGAGAAAAAGATGTCCTGTTCGCGGTACGAGCGGCCTTCATCCCACGGCTGGATCGAGGAGGTCACTTCCAACGGGCTGACGAGATAGTCCGGGGAGAACAGGTCCTCGTCCAGCGCGAGCGCGTAGCGCCCGCCGACGTGAGCGCCCGCGACGGTGCCGCCGGCCGTGTAGCTGTCGATGTCCGCCGCGTCCACCGCCGCGTTGGGCAGGCTGTTGAAGTCCAGCTTGCGCAGGCCGGGATACAGGTCCTTGTTCGATTGGGCGTAGATGAACAGGCCCTGCTGCACGCCGCGGATCTGTGTGTTGCTTTGCAGCTTCCGCGCGCTCTTGCGCGCCGCGCCCAGCGCGGGCAGCAGGATCGCGATGAGCAGCGCGATGATCGAGATCACCACGAGCAGTTCGATCAGCGTGAAGGCGGTTCGACGAAGCGGCATGACGTTTCCAGCAGGGCTCGGCACTACCAGAGGATCAGTCTCGCGCGCGGTTTCTTATCAACGCCGTCGGCGGGAAAGCAAAAACAAGACACCCGCCGTCGCCGCGAAGCCGCCGGGCTCGGGCACGGTGGAAGGGCCTAGCGGGCCGGTGTAGTTGGCAAAGGCGGTGCCCAGGTCGCTGTCATCGATGTCGCCGTCGCCGTCGGTGTCGCCCTGGGCGGACGTCTTGCCGCCGGTGCCCGGCGAGAGCGGGCCGGTGTAGTTGGCGAAGGCGGTGCCCAGGTCGCTGTCATCGATGTCGCCGTCGCCGTCGGTGTCGCCGGGGATGGCGACGGAGACGACTTGCAGCTGGACGCTCGTTGGGTTGTAGACGGGCACGAGCGCGAGCTGCCCGCCGAGCGTGTCGCCTTGGATGGTTTGGAACTGCCCGCTGACCGTGTCGGCGGTGAGGATGGTGAACACGTCGCCGGGTTGCGGGCTGTAGCCGGTCGTATCGATCGACAGCGTGCCGTTGAGCGAGGCCGCGCCATCGACGTCGAGCCGGTCGTACCCGCTGCCGGGCGTGGTGTTGGTGATCTGGATCGTGAGTTCGCCGCTGCCGGTTTGGGTGTAGTTCCCGGTGAGTTGGAGCACGCCGGGCGAATTGCCGGGCGCGACATTCGCCTGGTTGATGAGCAGCGCGGTGTCGAGGGTGCCCGAGCCGGCGAGCGTTCGGCCGTTAGCGAGGAAGACGGGCGTGAGCGATTCGAGCGTTGCGCCGTCGGCGACGAAGAGGTCGGCCTGGCCCAGCGCGGCGGCGGCGTCGGCGATGAGCTTGCCTTGTTCGACGCGCACCTCGCCGGTGAGCGTGTTGGTGCCGGACAACCGCACGGTGCTGGTGCCGGTCTTGGTGATGGATCGGCCTTCGCGGTACTCGCGAATGTCGCCGGAGACGACGAACGCCTGGTCGCCGTTGCCGGTGATCGACAGGTCGTCGTACAGTTCGAGGTCGGTATCGAGGACGTAGGTAAAGACGTTGGGCCCGGGTCGTGAGGCGTCGAGCGCGAGGGTGGGCATGTCGCCGTTGAGCGCGTTCTTGGCCAGCAGGATCGGCAGGCCGGTGACCGTGCCGGTCGCGTTGCCGGTGAGGTTTTCGTTGCGGTTGATGAAGGTGATGCGGTTGGCCATGAAGGCCAGGCCGGAGTTGCGCGTCAGGTCGTTGGTGATCGTCCAGTCGGAGTTGTTGCGGTTGCGGAAGACCAGTTCCATGCCGGAGAACGAGTCGAGGTCGGTCATCGTCGCGGGGCCGGCCGCGCCGTTGTCGGCGTTGATCCACGCGTCGGCGGCGCTGAAGGTCGTGTCGGCGAACGCGCCCTCACGGAAGCGGAACGCGTTGAACTGGTTCACGCTCGGCGCGTTGTTGTCCACCCGGTTCTTGTCCATCTGCACTTCCCAGCCGGTCATCGCCCGCTTGAGTGCTTCGACCAGCTCGGGGAAGTCGCCGGCCCGGTTGTTCGTCTCGCCCCGGTCGTTCACGACGTCGAAGAGCAAAAAGCCGTCGGCGTCGCGGTGGTAGAGCTTCCAGTCGCCGGCCCGCACCGCGACCTGGCCCGCGCCGGGTCGGCGCAGGAAGATCGATTCGTGCGGGTCGCCGGTCTGCGTGCCGTTGATGTATGGGATCAGGTTGACGCCGTCGATCACGTCCGTCGGCGCGAACGTGCCCCCGCCGGCGGATTCGAAGGCGGTCGCGGTGATGTCGATCGAGTGGACGGGCGCGTCGAAGATCGTGCCTTGCTTGGCGGGGTCGATGCCGGCGCCGGCGATGACCATCGGCACGCGGATGCCGCCCTCCCAGTTCGTCCCCTTGCCGTTTTTCAATGGCCCGTTGTTCGCGTAGTTGATCCCGTTGTTGTCGCAGCAGTCCCCGCCGTTGTCGTTGATGAACAGGATCAGCGTGTCGTCGCGGACCGAGTCGGCGGTGTCGCCGTCGCCGTTGGGGTCGTCCAGCGCGTCGAGGATCGTGCCCACCGCGCGGTCCATCGCGAGCATGTTCGCCGCGAGGATGCGCCGGTTGGTGTTCGTGATCCCGGCGATGCGCGGGTCGTTGAAGTCCGACTGCAGGATCTGGTTCGTGTTCACCGGCGTGTGCGGCGAGGTGAACGAGTGGTACAGGAAGAACGGATCGGCGTCGTTCGCGTGGTCGGCGATGAACTGGGCCGACTTCTCGCCGAACAGGTCGGTGACGTATTCGCCGACATACTGGTTCTCGACGGTGACGTTGTTGGACGTGCCGTTGGGGCTCAGCGTCTCGGTCGAGAGCGCGCCCGAGCCGGTCTGGCTGCCGACGAAGTACGAGCGCCCGCCGCTGAGCAGGCCGAAGAACTCGTCCACGCCCTGCTGGCTGGGCCGGTTGCCCGCCTGGACGAGGTTGCCGCCCTGGACGTTGTCGCGGTGCTCGCCCAGGTGCCACTTGCCCACGACGCCGGTCGTGTAGTTCAGGTCCTTCATGTACTCGAAGGTGGTCTTGATCTCGGTGGGCACGCCCTGGGTGAGCGTGGTGCCGATGACCGCGGAGCTGCCGAGGATGTTGTTTTCGTGGCCGAAGCGCCCGCCGTACTGCCCGGTGGCGATCGACGCGCGGGACTGGGCGCAGACCGCGCCGGTGTAGGCGTTGGAGAAGACGACGCCCTGGGCGGCGAGGGCGTCGAGGTTGGGCGTGACCATCGGGGTGTTGCCGCCGGTGACCGGGTCCATGAAGCCGAAGTCGGCCCAGCCCGCGTCGTCGGTGATGATGACGACGACGTTGGACTGGGCGGTCGCGCCCGGGGCGAACCCGAAGGCGGCGGCCGAGAGCGAGGCGGCGGCGAGCCGGCGCGCGGTGTGGAACGGTCGGCGATGGGCGCTGGCGGGCATAAACAACTCCTGTGCCGACGCGCGTGGGTGTAGGCGTCGCCGGGGTGTGCGAAAAAAAGCGCCCCCGCGCCGGTGGGTGCGGGAGCGCTGAAGGAGGATCGGGTCGGGTCAGGCGCGTCGTCGGCGCAGGGCGAGCAGCCCGCCGAGGCCGATGAGCGCGAGGCTGGTGGGCTCGGGGACGGCCGCGGGTGAGAGCGGGCCGGTGTAGCCGGAGAAGGCGGTGCCCAGGTCCGAGTCGTCGACGTCGCCGTCGCCGTCGGTGTCGCCGTCGGCCGCGGTCTTGCCACCCGTGCCGGGGCTGAGCGGGCCGGTATAGTTGGAGAAGGCGGTGCCCAGGTCGCTGTCGTCGATGTCGCCGTCGCCGTCGGTGTCGCCGGGGATCCCGCCGGTGACAGCGGTGGAGGTGCCGGCGGCGGTGAGCTTGAGGTTGCCGTTGTCCAGCCGCTTCATCCGCAGCGTGCCGTCGCCGGTATCGTTCGCGACGTTGAACTCGAAGCGGAAGAACGAGTTCAGGCCGTCGATGGTGTTGCTGATCGGGCTGTCGAACAACCAGTAGTACTCGCCCGCGCCTTCGAAGGGCAGGGGGTAAGCGTCGGTCACGGTGCCGATCAGGACGTCGTCGCCGCCGCCGCCGACGCCATCGGCGCCGAGGTAGCGGATGTTGAGGGTGACCGAGGTCGCGTCGGTGCCGGCGAAGTTCGGCGAGGCCCAGCCGATGCCGGTGATCTCGATCAGCGTGCCGCCGGCCCCGACGTTGAGCGGGCCGTTGGTGCTGAAGTCTTCGCGAGCGAGCGAGGTGGTGCCTTCTTGAATCTGCACGTCCGACCCGCCGGTCGCGGCCTCGTCCTGGAAGAAGTTCGGGCCGAGGTTGGCGGTGACGTCGCCTTTGGCGATCAGTGCGTCGGCCTGGGTCGCCAAGCCGACGGTGCCGATCAGGGCCAGCGTTGAAAAGACACGATTCATGGGTACCTCCTGGGTAAAGTGGGCGGTTCGGCGGCAAACGCGGCGGGAGGCGCAGGCACGCGGGTCGGTTGCGGCATGGTCACCCCATAAGAAGATCGCGGCGCGTTGCGTATTCTTAGCTGGCGAGGTTCAAGATTCTTCGCTTAAGACCGGCTGTCCCGGCGTCGGCGGGCGACGAACAGCGCGCCGACGCCAAGCAGCGCCAGCGAGCCCGGTTCGGGCACGGCGGTCGAGGTGCCTGCGACGGAGAACTTCACGCCGTTCTGGCTCTTGAAACGCATCGAGCCGTTGCCCGCCGTGTTCTGCGGGGAGATTTCCAGGCGGAATTGGTTGTTCAGGCCGTCGATTGTGTTGCTGATCGGGGCGTCGAACTGCCAGACGTACTCGCCCGCGCCGTTGAAGGTGAGGCTGTCGGTGACCGTGCCGATCAGGACGTCGTCCCCGCCCCCGCCGCTGCCGTCGGCCCCGAGGTAGCGGATGCTGATGGTGACGGTTTCGGCGTCGGTGTTGGTGAAGTTCGGCGAGGCCCAGGCGACACCGGTGATCGACACCAGCGTCCCGCCGGGACCGACGTTCAACACGCCGAAGTCTTCTTTCTTCAGCAGGGTGTTCGGTTCGTTGGTCGTGACGTCGCTGCCCCCGACCGCGGCGTTGTCGAGAAAGAACGCGGGCCCCAGGTCGGCCGTGGCGTCGCCCTTGACGATCGTCGCGGCGTGCGCCGAACCGGCGAGCCCCAGCGCGGCGGCCAGGCCCAAAGTGAAGCTTGCATCTTTCATCTCATTCCTCTCTTTGATGACGCCGTGAACACGGCAGGGTCCGAGTAACAAAGCGGCACCGCCGCTGGAGAAGGATCACGCACGGCCGCCTGACCTTGCGGGCGATCGCTCGATTTTCGTTGAAATCACAACGAATAACGACGCCGGGGTACCGCCAAAGCGTGATTGCGGGGTGCAAAAACGCGCCGGTCTTGGTATGAATCGCTAAGGAAACGCCTGCCCGAGTGATCCCTATGCGGACCCCATGCTCAAGGCCGGCCCACGACGCGCGATGACGCAGTCCCCGCTCAACCCCGAGCCCGATCCCCCGGCCAGCGTTGGCCCGGGGCCCGACCACCGCCAGGCGGTGCAGAAGCTGTTCATCCGCAACGCCTCGGTGATCCGCGGGTTCATCCTGAGCCTGCTGCCGGTGCGCGAGTTGGTGGACGACGTGTTCCACGACGTGTTCCTGGTGGTCATCGACAAGGCCGACAGCTTCGAGCCGGGCAGCGACTTCCTGGCCTGGGTGTACGTGATCTCCCGGCACAAGGTGCTGCAGGCGATGACCAAGCTGCGTGGCAAGCGGACTAACGTACTGGCGCCGGAGGTGATGGAGGCGTTGATCGCCGACGCCCCGACCGAAGCGTTCAGCGAAGACACGGTGGACGCGCTCAAGGCGTGTGTCGATTCGCTCGCGCCCGCGGCCCGTCGGATGATCCAGCTGCGCTACGAAGAAGCGCTCAAGCCCGCACAGATCGCCGAGAAACTGAACATCGGCACCAACTCGATCTACGTCACGCTTTCGCGCGCCCGATCGCTCTTGCGGCGGTGCATCAAGCAACGCCTCGCCTCGGCCCGCTGACCCGCCGTTTACCCCGCCCGCCACCCGACACGCTCACCCGATCCGCGCTGCCTCGCACCGCCCGCCATGGACGCACCGACCCTCGACAACCTGATCGACGGCTACTTCGAGGACCGGCTGGGCCCGGACGAGCTCGACGCGCTGACCGAGGCGCTGAGCCGGTCGCCACAGGCCCGCCAACGCTTCTGGGATCACGGCCACCTGCAGGCCTACCTCGTCGAACTGGCCGAGCGGAAGGTCGGCGAAGACGCGTCACACCGGCTGGCGACCGAGGACGCGCTGGCGATCCTGCTCGAGCTCGAATCGCTGGCCGAGCCGCCGCTGCGTGCGGTCGAGCCCGACCCGGAGCCTGTCGTCTTCAAGGGCCCCAGCGCGCTCGAGCTTGCCCAGGCGCGTCTCGGCCGGGCGTCGATGCGCATCGGGCCGCTGACGCGTGGCCTCGCCGCCGCCGCCGTGGCCGGGATCGTGCTGCTGCTGGGCTGGCAGCTGTTGTTTACGACCGCCTCGCCGGGCCAGCGCGCCGTGCAGAACGAGACAGGCGGGCCGGATCGAACCCCCGACCCCGCGCCCGCGCCGGCCGCGTACGCCACGCTCGTCCGCAGTTTTGACGCGGCGTGGCAAGGCCCCGCCCCCGCGCCGGGCGAGCTGCTCGGGCGGTCGGATCGCTACCGGCTGACGCGCGGCGCGGTCGAGTTGCAGCTGGACACCGGCGCGCGGGTCACCCTGCGCGCCCCCGCCGCTTTCGCGATCAGCGACGACAACCGGCTCACGCTGCGGCGCGGCCGGGCCTTCGCCGCCGTGCCCGAAGCCGCTGTCGGCTTCCGTTCGAGCCCAGCTCGGTCGTGGACCTGGGCACGGAGTTCGGCGTGCGCGTGGACGAGCAGGGGCGGGGCGAAGTCGTCGTCTTTAAGGGCCTGGTCAAGGCCCGTGCCCACCACAGCGACGACGAGCCGACACTGATCCCCGCGAACTTCGGCGCCACGGTCAAGGCCGGCGGCGACGTGTCCGGCGGATTGACTTCCATCGATCGGTTCCGCACCGACGACTTCGCACGCAATTGGGACGAGGTGATCTACCACCCCGAGGTGGTCAAAGGCGTCTATGAACCCCAAGCGCCCCGGCGTCTGACCGACAACGCGACCGAGGCGGACTACATCAAGGTCTTCCCCGAGCGTCGCGGCGTCGAGCTCGACGCGCCGCTGAAGGTCCTGCGGCTCTACGCCTCGGCGACGACGCAGATCACGACCAACGCCGACACCTACGAGGTCCAGCCGGGCGAGAAGGTCAACGCGTTCCTGGTCCACCTCGACCGCCCGGGCCGCGGCGACGGTCTGGTCGTTCGCCAGGCCGAGATCACGTTCCCCGGCGAGGTCCTGGGCGTCATCAAAGAGCACGCGGCGATGCTCGCGACCGACGTGCTGCTGGGTGCGCCCGACACCCGATACCCCAAGCCCGGCGAGCCGACGTTCCGCAGCTCGGTGGACCCGTTCAACTCCGACCGGGTCGATACCGTCCGACTCGACCCCGACGGCCGAACTCTCACCGTCTCGTTCTTCACCACCAACGTCGATGCCATCCGCGTCATCGTCCGCAACACCGACGACGCCCCGCGGCAGGCCGACCGCTGACCCGCCGTGTAAACCCGCCGGTCATACAAGCATCCTTCACGCCGATCGCCCCCGCCGCCGAGGTCGCGCGCCTCGGCGGATATGCTAAGCAATTGACCCACCCACTCGCGAAAGGCCCGCCCATGCCACGCCCGATCCAAGCCACCGCGCTCAACACCACCCTGCTCGTCCTCGTGTCGTGCCTGCTCTGTTTCGGCCCCGCGCCGCTCTCCCGTGCCGCGGACCGCCCGAACATCGTGATCTTCCTCGTCGATGACATGGGCGTGATGGATACGTCCGTGCCCTTCCTGACCGACGACGACGGCAAGGCCAAGCGCTACCCGCTCAACGACTACTACAAGACGCCGGGGATGGAAACGCTCGCGGCGCGCGGCGTGCGCTTCAACAACTTCTGCGCGATGAGCGTCTGCTCGCCCACCCGCACCTCCATCCTCACCGGCCAGAACGCCACGCGGCACGCCGTCACCCAGTGGATCCGCTCGGAAAACAACAACCGTGGCAACTTCGGCCCGCCGGCCTGGAACTGGACCGGCTTCCAAAACGCCGACGCGACGCTGCCCGGCGTCCTCAAGACCAGGGGCTACCGCACGATCTTCGTCGGCAAGGCGCACTTCGGCCCGCTTGGCGAGCCGTCCGAGTGGCCGACCAACCTCGGCTTCGATGTCAACATCGCCGGCTGCTCCTGGGGCCAGCCCGGCAGCTACTACGGGCAGGACGGCTACGGCCACCTCAAGGGCAACAAAAAACGGGCCGTGCCCCACCTCGAGAAGTACCACGGCACCGACACGTTCCTCACCGACGCGCTCACGACGGAGGCCAAGGCGCAGGTCAGCAAGGCGGTCGAAGACGACACCCCGTTCTTCCTCGAGTTCGCGCCCTACGCGGTGCACACGCCGTTCCAATCCAACCCGCGCTTCGCCGACGACTATAAGGACTCGGGCAAACCCAAACCGGCGCAGGCCTACGCGACGCTCATCGCGTCGATGGACCGCGCGCTCGGCCAGCTGCTGAATCACCTTGAACAGCAAAGCGTCGCGGAGAACACGCTCGTCTTCTTCCTCGGCGACAACGGCGGGGACGCGCCGCTGGGCCCGACGCATGGCCACGCCTCGTCGTTCCCCCTGCGCGGCAAGAAGGGCACGCACTACGAAGGCGGCATGCGCGTGCCCTTCATCGCCGCCTGGGCCAAGCCCGACCCGACCCACCCGTGGCAGCAGAAACTGCCGATCGAGCAAGGCGCGATCCAGCCGCAGCTGGGCGCGGTGACGGACCTGTACCCGACGATCCTCGCACTGGTCGGTGCGCAGCCGCCGAGCGGACACGTCGTGGACGGCCACGACCTCGCCCCGCAGTTCACCGGCAAGCCCAACCCCGAGCGCGACGAACGCTTCCTCATGCACTTCCCCCACGGCCACCGCAGCAGCTACTTCACCTCGCTGCGGGCCGGCGACTGGAAAGTCGTCTACCACTACGAGCCGAAGACGCCCGACCGGCCGAAGTATGAGCTCTATAATTTGAAAGACGACCCTTTTGAGAAAAACGACCTTTCGCAAAAAGAGCCGAATAAGCTCAAGCGGATGATGAAGGCGATGATCGGCCAGCTCGAAGAGGAGGGCGCGCTCTACCCGGTGGGTCAGGACGGCGAGGAGCTGCGGCCCAGGCTCCCCGGGTAAGCGTGTCTCGATCGCCGCAGACGGTGGGCCGGGGTACGGACCGGCGACGCCTACGGACGATTGCTAGACATCCATCAGGGACATTTTGTTCGAGGCTCGCGGGCCCGACGCCTGTCACCCGGCGTGGATCGCGCGAGGGGCGCGATCGGGTACGGCTCGGCGATTCCGCATAAAGTGTCCTTCGTGACGTTGCCGGTTGTTGACGACTGACGCAGATGCCCAATACGCCCAACCAGCCGACCCAGCCCGGACACCAGCCCACCGCGGGCGAGGCCGACCCGCGCAGCGGCGCTGGGGGTGCTCCCGGCGGTCCTCCCGGGGGCGGGGCGTCCGGTGCGTCGGGCCTGTCGTCCGTGTCGCTGTCGGCGATGCCGCGGATGGGCGGCGACGGGCGGCAGACCTTCGCGGCGGACGAGCTGGCGATCGTGCTGTCGCACTACGACCTGGGCGTGATCGAGAAGATCCGCGAGTTCCCGCGCGGGTCCCGCCGGGCACCCAAGCTGCTGATCAAGGCGGAGAAGGGCGCGTTCCTCTTGAAACGGCGCGCCCGCGGCAAGGACGACCCGTACAAGGTCGCGTTCTGCCACGGCATCCAGCTGCACCTGTCGGCGAAGCAGTTCCCGCTGCCGCACCTCATCGGCACGCGCACCGAGAACAACTCGATGCTCCGGCTGGGCGGGTACGTGTACGAGCTGTTCGAGTACATCAAGGGCACGCCCTACGACCAGTCGCCCGAGGCGACGCACGACGCGGGCAAGGCGCTGGGGCTCTTGCATAAATTGCTGCGGGATTACGAGGTGAAGTACGACCCGCCGACGGGCTCGTACCACAACGCGGTGTCTGTTTTCAACGCGTTCAAGCAGATCCCGGCGACGCTGGCCAAGCGGTACCCCAACCAGACGGCGGGCGAGGCGCAGGAGCGCGCCGGGCTGGTCAACCTGCTGCAGGCGTACTACGAGGACGCGGTCCAGCGCGTCGAGTCGGCGGGGCTATCGCAGTGGCCCGGGCAGATCGTGCACAGCGACTGGCACCCGGGGAACATGCTCTTCCGCGGGCCGTTGGTGGTGGCGGTGATCGACTACGACGCGGCGCGGATCAACCAGCGCGTCCTCGACATCGCCAACGGCGCCTTGCAGTTCTCGATCCAAGGCGGCAGCGACGCCCCGTTGACCTGGCCCGAGTCGGTGGACATGACGCGCTTCAAGCGGTTTCTGCTCGGCTACGACTCGGTGCCGGACAACGTGTTGACCCGGGCGGAGCTGCGCGTGATCCCCCGGCTGATGACCCAGGCGCTGATCGCCGAGAGCGTCATCCCGATCGCGACGACGGGCATGTTCGCCCGGATGGACGGCGGGGTGTTCCTCGAGATGGTCCGGCGCAAGTGCGTCTGGCTGCAGAACCACGCGGAGCAACTCGTCGGCGTGATCGACGGGTGAGCGGTCTTGGTGTCGCGGGTGCCCGACCCGCCGCGGGGCGCGAACAAGGCTGAGACGGGCGGGACGCCCATCGCACTGTTGCCGTGCTGGAGCTCCACAAAAAACCTACCGATCCGCGGCTCGCGCAGCTAAACTGTGGCGATGAAACGATCTGCATGGATGTTGCTGCTCGCGTTTGGCGTCGCGCTGCCCGCGTCGGCGCAGGGCCAGGCACCGCCGCCGGACGCGCCGCCCGACCCGCCGCCGATCGAGCACGACGACCTTGAACGCATCAGGCGTGTGCTGGACGAGCGGATGCGTCAGCGCGAGCTGCGGGGCGAGCGCGACGAAATCGAGGAGCAACTCCAACGCCTGCTGATCGAGCGGCAGATCGAGCTGGGCGCCCAGCTGGGCGGGGACGATTTGATCGAGGTGCAGGACGGGGTGGTGCTTCAGGTGAAAGACGGGGTGGTGGTCCGCCGGCCCCGGGCGCAGGTGATCGGCGGGCCGGGGCTGGAGGCGCGGGCGTACGCCGATCCGCTGGCGGATCGCCCGCGCGATGAGGTCGTGGCGATGCTGGGCGACGACGACTTCGCGGTGCGCGAGCAGGCCGAGGCGCATTTGCGGATGGACAACACGCTGGACCGCGCGGCGTTGCGTCCGCTGATCGCCGGGGCGACGAGCGATGAGCAGCGGTACCGGCTGATCCGTGTCGCCGAGCACCACGTCATGCGTGACGTGCGCGAGCGGCTGTTCGGCGAGCGGGCGATCGACGACGAACTCAACGGGATCCGCCGACGGCAGGGCGCGTCGATCGGGTTTTCGTATTCGCCATTCCTCGGCGACGAGAACCCGGTCACCCAGACGCCCGGCGTGATGGTCACCGCGACGATGCCCGGCTTCCCCGGCCACGCGTACCTGCGCGTCGGCGACCGGGTCATCGCCATCAACGGCCAGACCGCCCGCGGCATCCGACACCGCGAGCTGATCACCAGCTGGATCAGCAACCGCATCGGCTTCCACCAGCCCGGGGACACGATCAAGCTCACCGTCCTGCGCGAGGGCCAGACACTCGAGGTGTCGATCCCCTGCGCCCAGGGCCGGGCGCTGAGCCTGATGTACGTCAGCAACGGCCTGGACCCCGCGTTCCGGCAGGGCGAGTACACGCAGATGTGGCTCGAGGCGCGGGCCGAGCTGGTCGAGGGCGTCGCGCCCGCGAAAGTGCTGACGCCCAAGGCGGAGTAAATGCCTCAGCGCGGCCCAGCCGCGTCGCTTCGTTGTTGATCGTCGAACTTGTTAAACCCACAATCGCGGCGTGTTCGCGTTTGGCTATCATTGTTTTTCCTCACCGCCCGCCCGCCCCCAACCCCCGAAACCCCGCCTATGACCCCGACCCAAGTCGCTTCGATCAATCCCACGGCCGATTCGCCACCACGCACGGCCGATCCATCCTCGACCCCACCGACATCTTTCTCGGCCGGCACATCGGACCGAACCCCGAGGAACTCGGCGAGATGGCACGGTCTTGCGGGTTCGACTCGGTCGATGCGCTGATCGACGCGACCGTGCCCGAGGCGATCCGGATGCGCGAGCCGTTGAAGCTCGGCGAGCCGCAGGGCGAGTACGACATGCTCTCGCGCCTCCGCGAGATGAGCCGGAAGAACAAGGTGTACAAGAGCTACATCGGGATGGGGTACCACGGCACGATCGTCCCGCCGGTGATTTTGCGCAAGGTCTTGGAGAACCCGCGTTGGTACACGCCTTACACGCCATACCAGGCGGAGATCGCGCAGGGCCGGCTCGAGGCGCTGCTCAACTTCCAGACGATGGTCAGCGATCTGACCGGCCTGCCCCTGGCCGGCGCGTCGCTCTTGGACGAGGGCACGGCGGCGGCGGAGGCGATGGCGATGTGCCACGGCATCGCGCGTGGCAGCCGGCCGGTCTTCGTCGCCGCGGACGACTGCCACCCCCAGACGATCGCCGTGCTGCGCACGCGGTGTGAGTCGATGGGTGTCGAGTTGCGCATCGCGCGTGGCGGGGCGTTCGAGATCGACGAGCAGGTCTCCGGCGTGCTCGTGCAGTACCCCAACACCTGGGGGCAGGTCAAAGACTACGACGCGCTCACGAAGCAGACCCACGACGCGGGCGCGCTGCTTGTCGTCGCGACGGACTTGTTGGCGTTGACGCTGCTCAAGCCGCCGGGCGAGTTTAACGGTGGTAATGGAGCCGACATCGCCATCGGTTCGTCCCAGCGTTTCGGGGTGCCGATGGGCTTCGGCGGGCCGCACGCCGCGTTCCTCGCCACCAAAGAAGCCTACGCCCGCAAGATGCCCGGCCGAATCATCGGCGTCAGCAAAGACACCCACGGCAACCCCGCGTTCCGCATGGCGCTCCAGACCCGCGAGCAGCACATCCGACGCGACAAGGCGACGTCCAACATCTGCACCGCGCAGGTGTTGCTCGCGATCATCGCCGGGTTCTACGCGGTCTACCACGGGCCCAAGGGCCTCAAATCGATCGCGACGCGCGTCCACGCCGCGACCCGCGCGCTGGTCAACGGGCTCGACGCGCTGGGGCGCAACGTCAAGACCGACCGCTACTTCGACACCGTCGTCGTCGAGGTCTCCGACGCCGAGGCGATTCACGCATTAGCGGCGAAGTTCGAGATCAACCTCCGGCGGATCGGCCCGACGCACGTCGGCATCGCGCTCGACGAAACCACGACGCGCGACGACCTGACCGCCCTGCTCACGATCTTCAACCGTGGCATGACGCCCGAGCACCTGGACCTCGACGAACTGGTCGGCGACGACCCGCTGGACACCCTCGGCGACTTCGCGCGCGTCAGCGACTACCTCACGCACGACGTGTTCAACCGCTACCACAGCGAGTCGGAGCTCTTGCGCTACGCGGTGAAGCTGTGCAGCAAGGACATCTCCCTCGCCGACTCGATGATCCCGCTCGGCTCGTGCACGATGAAGCTCAACGCCGCGAGCGAGATGATCCCCGTCACCTGGCCCGAGTTCGCCAACCTCCACCCGTTCGTCCCCGCCGACCAATCGCTGGGCTACCGTCTGATGTTCATGGAAGTGGAAAACTGGCTGTGCGAGATCACCGGCTTCGCCGCCTGTTCGCTGCAGCCCAACGCCGGTTCCCAAGGCGAGTACGCGGGCCTGATGCTGATCCGAAAGTACCACGAGGCCCAGGCCGCGGCCGACACCCAAGACCCAACACCCAACACCCGAAACATCTGTCTCATCCCCGTCAGCGCCCACGGCACCAACCCCGCCTCCGCCGTCATCGCCGGCATGAAGGTCGTGCCGGTGAACTGCAAGGACAACGGCGATATCGACTTGGACCACCTGCGCGAGCAGGCCGAGGCGCACAAGGACCACCTCGCCGCGCTGATGATCACCTACCCCTCGACCCACGGCGTGTTCGAGACCGAGATCCGCGAGATCTGCGATGTCGTCCACCAGTTCGGCGGGCTCGTCTACATGGACGGCGCGAACATGAACGCGCAGGTCGGGCTCACCAGCCCCGGGCTCATCGGCGCCGACGTCTGCCACCTCAACCTCCACAAGACCTTCTGCATCCCCCACGGCGGCGGCGGACCCGGCATGGGACCGATCTGCTGCACGCAGCAACTCGCGCCCTACCTCCCCGGCCATCCGATGGACACCACCGTCGGCGGGCGCGACCCGCTGGGCACCATCTCCGCCGCGCCCTACGGCAGCCCGGCGATCCTCCCGATCTCATGGATGTACATCGCCATGATGGGCGCCCAGGGCCTCACCGACGCGACCAAGGCCGCCATCGTCAACGCCAACTACATGGCCGCTCGTCTGAAGGAACACTACAAGGTCCTCTACACCGGCCACAACAACACCTGCGCCCACGAGTTCATCCTCGACGTCCGCAAGCACCAGGACGCCGGCGTCAGCATCGACGACTTCGCCAAACGCCTCATGGACTTCGGCTTCCACTCGCCGACCATGTCCTGGCCCGTCGCCGGCACGCTCATGTTCGAGCCGACCGAAAGCGAATCCAAAGAAGAACTCGACCGCTTCTGCGACGCCATGATCCAGATCCGGAAAGAGATCGCGAAGATCGAACAAGGCGACTGGCCCCAGGACGACAACCCCCTGCACAACGCGCCGCACACCGCGAAGAGCTTGATGGCCTCCGACTGGCCCCACCCGTACACGCGCGAAGAGGCGGCGTACGCGCTGCCCTACCTCCGCGAGCACAAGTACTGGCCCCACGTCGGCCGGATCGACAACGCCCACGGCGACCGCAACCTGATTTGTACTTGTCCGCCGATGGAAGACTACTGCGAGATATGATTAGTTCTTGTCTGATGACAGCGCCTTCGCCCTCGCGCTGACCAAGGGGTGGGGGTCCTGCAGCATCTTATTGAGTGCCCCCTCTGCCGCGAGGTTTGGGTAACGCCCGAGGTACTCGCAGACATACAACCGTACCCACCACACCTGATGATCCAGCAGCGTCACAGCGTCGCGTTTCACACCCGCTACAAGCTCGTCAGACGCCTTGATCCCTTCTTTCTCCAACCATGCGATCTCGTTCATCCGCCGATCAAACCACGACAAATCCGCGACGTTTTTGACTTTCCGCTTTTCAATATCTAATACAAGCCTGAAGGTCTCCGCCGGCGAAAACGAGATGAGATGAGCAATCAGTTTCTCGCGGTGCTTGGGTTCGAGCTTGTTTAGTCTCGCCAGGACGTAGCCGTAGTTCGCGGGCCGCCCGGTACCGTCAATGCCGTATGCGATGCCAGCCGTTTTCCGCCGATCGCTACTCAGCAGAAACGGGTCGTCTAACTCATCGGTTGCTTTAACGAGCCCGTCGGCCAAGACCTCCGCCGGCAACGCGTGGCAGGCGAACAGCATCCCCCAACCGAGGGCCAAACGTTTTTCCTGCGGGACCTGTTGATCATCGATGCGGACGGTCAGGCAAGACTTGTAGAACTCGACCGCGAGTGCTCGTTGTTTCGAGCCCTCATCGTCGAACGGGTTTTCGTTCGCATGCGCGTTGAGTTGGAAGATTGCAAGGCCCAGGGCATCGACGAATGCAGCTGCATCTTCTTCAACGACGCCTTCGAGCACGCCGGTGACTTCCAGCAAAAGGCTTTCTTTCATCGCCTGTCGCCATTGGGCCGGATCAGCTTTGCTATTCTCGACCTCAGCATAAGCCCACGTTCCCACCGAAAACGCGACCAAACTAGCAACAACGAGTAATCCCTGGCAGTATTTCATCACAAGCTCCAGAAAGCGAACAGCCGACAAAACAGCGCCGTCCAGCGAGGGGTACGCCGATATAGCCCCGCTAACACCGTAACGGTTCAATCAGCCGGGAAAAATAGATCGCGATTACTTCACGCTTTCCAGGTACTTCGCCAGCAAATCCCGGCACGCCTCGAGGTCGCCCTTGTGGCACATCTCGGTAACGGTGTGGACGTAGCGGCCCGGGACGCCCAAAGTCATCGCCTTGCAGCCGCCGGCGGTGCGTTGCATCCCGCCGGTGTCGGTCCCGCCCCTCGCCATGATCGCGCGCTGGGCCTTGATCTTGTGCTTCTTGGCGAGCGCGTCGAACGCTTCGACCATGTCGTAGTCGGAGATGATCGACGAGTCCATGACGACGATGGACGCGCCCTCGCCGAGCTTGGTGACGTTGTCGATCGCCGGCACGCCGGGCGTGTCGCAAGCCAGCGTGATGTCGATGCCGATGCCGATGTCCGGCTGGACCGTGTGCGCCGACGCGACCGCCCCGCGCAGCCCGACCTCTTCCTGCACGGTGAACACGCAGTGCACCTCGCAGTCCAGCTTCTTGCTCTTGAGCTTGCGCATCGCCTCGATCGCCACCCAGCACGCGATGCGGTTGTCCATCGCCTGGCTGACCATGTAGTCGCCCAGGTGGTACACCGGCGCGTTGATGACGACCATGTCGCCGAGCTTGATCTTCTTGTCCACGTCCTCCTTGCTCATCCCGGTGTCGATGATGAACTCGCGCACCTCGGGGATCTTCTTGCGTTCCTCGGGGCTGGCGATGTGGACCGGCTTGCCGCTGGGGTTCATGATGCCGGTCAGGTCCTTCTTCGGGTCCTTCGGGTCCGGGCAGATCGTGACCGCGCGGGCGAACAGGTTGCGCGTGTCGAACCCGCCGACGGGGTTGACGTAGACAAAACCCTTCTCGTCGATGTACGTGACCAGGAAGCCGATCTGGTCCATGTGCGCCGCGAGCATGACCTTCTTAGGCGGCTTGCCCGCCTTGCTGCCGCTGGCCTGCTTGACCGCGATGATCGAGCCGAGCGGATCGACCGTGACCGAGTCGAACAGGCCCTTGATCTCTTTCTTGATCAGCTCGGTGATGCGGTGTTCACGGCCGGGCACGCCCGCGGTCAGGCACAGTTGTTCAAGCAGTTCAATATTCATGGCCGGGATTGTAGCGGTAAGGCTCCCGGCCTGAACCACCAAGCCACCAAGGCCACCCAGCTACGCAGCCGCGCGAATGATGCGCACTCATTCACCCACCCCCAGAACGTGGACCACGACGCCCAGGCCGAGCATCTCGGGGTACAGGCCTTGTTTGCGGTGGCCCTCGCCGCCGGGGATGAGGTGGACGCCCAGGCCCATCTTGCGCCAGAGGACGATCTGGTGGTGCAGCTCGGTGTTGGCCCCGGCATACTGGCCGGGGAAGCCGTAGACGAACAGGTCGCTGCCGGGCGTGTCGCCGGACCGCGTGTTGCGATCGGTGCGGTGGCTCGCGTGCGGGACGGTGGGGGCGGTCGTCCAGGCCGGGGGCTCGGAGGCCGGCTCGGGCGGCGGGGGCATCGCGACCGCGTTCGCGTCGTTGTCCTTTCCGGGGGCACTTCCGGGGGGCCACTTGCGGAGTTTGCATCGGCCGTGGATGAGCGAGACGCCCGCGCAGCCGCACGCCTCGCACTTGACCGACACGACGCTCAGCTTCTGGTTCTGGCTGCACGGGGCGCAGACGCGCCGGCGGGCCTCGACGCGGTCACGCTGGGCGGGAGTGAGTAGGGATAAGAGGTGGGAGGCGTTGCGGGTGTCGAGTTGGGATTGGGGCAGAGCCATATATGCGACCGGACAATGGGACTGAACTTTTTTTGCCCAACCGCATTGCGTGCAACGAATACCGTGATGGCTATAACAGAGCCTTCATGATACCTTCTCTTGCCCAAAAGTGATGCAGCGCTCATTATGTTGGATAGATATTGGCTATAAATAATTCAACTCTGTCCTCAAATTGAGCCAATCCTATTACTCGAATATAGTTTTGTCCCTCCTTACTCGCCCAATACAATACCCTATTCGACTCGTCTAGTTTGGGTATTGGTCGATCCTCCTCAGCTGGAGAAAGATCCAGTAGTTTAATAGTATCTTTCCCAACAACGTCCGAATCATACATTGGCTTTCCAAATTCACTGGCTATCGCGGTTGCAATCGTTTGCAGATCGGCGCCAGGCATATCAGCAACAATGGAATTGATAGTGATTTCCATGTTGTTCACATGATCTCTGTTGGCGGATTGATTCTCCGGCTGGCTACTACAGCCGCACAAGAAGAGCATCAAAACAAGTATAGAGTAGGATAGATAGTCGTTTACTCGGCATTCCATTGAAACCCCCAACTTTGAATAGTTATGTCGTCATGATCCTTCAGATTATTCCATCTACGTACTGCATCATAGAATTCCTGCGTTGCAGTACAAGTTGTTTCCGGCGGGTTAGGAGAAAAAACTAGGCGCGGAAAAGGGGATAAGTTGCCCTGTAGAAAACCTTATCGGCCTGCCGATTCGTAGGGCATGAGCCGTACCAGCAAGTCGCCGTTGTCTGTTGCCCGTGCCGCGTATGAGGTCG
>JBKAGS010000042.1:0-44838 GCA_046290505.1 Phycisphaeraceae bacterium
GCGGCTCGGCAGGAGCCTCGCCCTCCCGGCCTGCGCGTATTCGGCGCCATACCGAGACGGTTGCCTAAGCCCTGTTCCATGGCATGGCCGCGAGCAGCTTGGCCATGCCGCACCAGCCCGTGACGCCGGCGAAGACGAGGCCGCACCCGATGAACGCCGAGAGCGCGAGGAACCAGGGCGACACGGCCGAGAGCACGATGCCGGCCACCACCAGCGACCCGGCGGTGATCTGCACCTGCCGCATGACGGGGATGCCCGCCTTCTTGGGTTTGTGCGTCGGCAGGCCCGCGCGCTTCCACGCCTCGATCCCGCCGGCGAGGTGAAAGACCCGGTCGGCCGGGCCCTGCGCGAATTGGTCGGCGGCCTTGGCCGAGCGCTTCCCGCCGGCGCAGTGGAAGACCAGGCGTTTGCCCGGGTATTGCCCGCGCAACGCCTGGGGGTCGAGCGTGCCGAGCGGGACGGTCACCGCGCCTTCGATGCGTTCGCTGTTGTGCTCGAACGGCTCGCGCACGTCGATCAGCACCGTGTCGCCCGCGTTGAGCCACTGCTTGAGCGCCGCGGGGTCGAGATCGACAAGTTGTTTGCCGGTATCGGTCTGGGTCTGTTGCGTGGTCATGGTCGCTAAGGCATCATAGGCCGGCAACGGCTACCGCTTCCACAGGTTGTATTTCAGCACACACCATACCGCGCTCACGCCGTCTTTCCAGCTGATCTTCTTGCCCTCGGCGTACGTACGCCCGTCGTACCCGATGCCCACCTCGTAGATCTTGACGCCCCGCAGCCGCGCGACCTTTGCGGTGATCTCCGGCTCGAAACCGAAGCGGTCTTCTTCGATCGTGATCCGCTCGATCACACTGCGCTTGAACACCTTGTAGCACGTTTCCATGTCGGTCAGGTTCAGGTCCGTGAGCATATTGGAGAACATGGTCAAGAGCTTGTTGCCCATCGTGTGCCAGAAGTACAGCACGCGGTGCGTGTCCCCGCCGATGAAGCGTGAGCCGTACACCACGTCGGCCTTGCCGTCGAGGATCGGCTTGATGAGCTTGGGGTATTCGACCGGGTCGTACTCGAGGTCGGCGTCCTGGATGATGACGATGTCGCCCGTCGCCTCGGCGAAACCGGTACGGAGCGCGGCGCCCTTGCCCTGGTTCTGGTCGTGGTACAGGACGGTGCAGTCGTTGTCGTCCTCATAGCGTTTGAGCAGGTCGCGCGTGCCGTCGGTCGAGCAATCGTCGACGAGGACCAGGTGCTTGTCGAGTTCGACGGACCGGACGCGTTCGATCAGCTGTTGGATCGTCTGCTTTTCGTTGTAAACCGGGATGACGATGGAGAGTCTCACCGCCGGCTAGTTTAGGTTGCCCGCCTGCCCGTGCAACGCGGGCGCGATATCCTGCCCCGATGCGTCCGACGACCCAGGAACTGGACCACGCCCACGTCTGGCACCCGTTCACGCCGATGCGGCAGTGGCGCGGGCAGACGCCGATCGCAATCGATCGGGCAGAGGGCTTCCACCTCATCGACGAACAGGGCAACCGCTACCTCGACGGCGTGTCGTCGCTGTGGTGCAACGTGCACGGCCACCGCGTGCCGGCGATCGACAACGCGATCCGACGGCAACTCGACAAGCTCGCGCACAGCACGCTGCTCGGGCTGACCCACCGCCCCGCCGCCCAGTTCGCCGAGAAGCTCGTCAAGCGCCTCAACCGGCACGTGCCCGATTCGATCGATCCGCGAGACAAACTCAACAAGGTCTTTTACTCCGACGCGGGCGCGACGGCGGTCGAGGTCGCGTTCAAGATGGCGGTCGGCTACTGGCACCACACCGGCCGGCCGGAGAAGCACAAGTTCATCGGCCTCGCCGGCGCGTACCACGGCGACACGACCGGCTCGATGTCCGTCGGCTACAGCGACCTGTTCCACAAGCCTTTCGTCTCGATGGTGTTCGACGTGACCAGTTTCCCCGCGCCCGACGCGCTGCGCTACCCCAAGCAGAAGGCGCATCGCGAAGCGGACCTGGTTTCGAGATTGTGCAAGACCTGTCGCGGCGAAGACAAGACGTGTCAAACGATCTGGCCGAGTGAGTGCGAGCAGTTCGGCAACTGGCTCGGCCACGAGTGCATCACGCATCTCGACAAGCTCTTAAAAGAACAGGCCCACGAGACCGCGGCGATCTGCATCGAACCGGTCATGCAGGGCGCGGCGGGCATGGTGTGCCAGCCGCCGGGCTTCGTCGCCGCGGTCGGCAAACTGGCTCGTGAGCACGACGTCCTGCTGATCCTCGACGAGGTCGCAACCGGCTTCGGCCGGACCGGGGCGATGTTCGCTTTCGAGCACGACCTCGGCGTCGGCGGGTTCACCGGGCCCGACCTGCTGTGTTTAGCGAAGGGCATCACCGGCGGGACCCTGCCGCTCGCCGCGACCGTTGCGAGTGATCAACTCGAACAGGCGTTCGCCGGCGAGCTTCACGAACGCAAGACGCTCTACCACGGCCACACCTACACCGGCAACCCGCTCGCCTGCGCCGCCGCGATCGCGTCGCTGGATTTGTTCGATCAGCCGCTCGGCGAAAGCCCCGACCTGATCGCGCACGCCCGACACGCCGCCGAGCTGATCGCCGAGCGGCTCAACGATCTGCGCGGTGCGCCCAACGTGCTCGACGTCCGCCAGCGCGGGCTCATGGTCGGCATCGAACTCGGCCGGCGCGACGCCCACGGTAACGCCCAGCCCTTCGACTTCGCGAAACAAACGGGCAAGGCGGTGTGCGATGCGTTACGCGACGAGGGCGTGCTGATCCGGCCGCTCGGCGACGTCGTGGTGCTCGTGCCGCCCCCGGCGATGGGGCTGGATCAGATCGACGAGCTGACGACGAAGACGGTCAAGATGATCCTGAGGCAGGCGTGGTAAGGCTTTGCAACAAAACTCAAGCTCGACGGATCCGCCCCCGAACGCTTGCGGTTCAGCAACGGCGTCTATGCTTGTCCTGTCCGAACTGTTGTGGCTTGAATCCAAGATCACGAGGCTGACGAAAGAAGCAGTATCCAATTTAGGAGCGATTATGAAACGCTTACGCAAAGTTCTTGTGATCGCCGGGCTGGGCGTGGCCGTGCTGACCGGCTGGGCCTGCTCGATGGACCCGTTCATCGTCAACGAAGCGCCCCGGCCCGAAGGCTGGCCCGATCTGACGCCGATCGACGAGGTCGAGGTCAAGCAGTACCCCGCCTACCGCGCGGCGCAGGTCACGGCGGGCGACACGAGCCAGGCCAGCGACAGCGCGATGTTCAGCCCGCTGTTCAACCACATCAAGCGCGAGGACATCGCCATGACCGCGCCGGTCGCGATGACCTACGAGGGCGACAAGCCCAAGTCGATGGCGTTTTTGTACCGCAGCACCGAGCAGGGCTCGACCGGCACCGACGACGCCGACCCGCGCGTCGCGGTGCAGGACGTGCCCGGCCAGCTGATGGCGAGCCTGGGCGTGCGCGGCCGCTACACGCAGGCACGCTTCGATGAAGCGGTTCAAACACTCAACGCCTGGCTCGCCGAACGCGACGAGCAGTGGCGAGCGGTCGGGGAGCCGCGCTACCTCGGCTACAACAGCCCGTTCATCTTCGGCTTCCTTCGCTACGGCGAGGTGCAGGTGCCGGTCGAACCCGTCAACCCGTAAGCGTCAAGACAGCGTGTGATACCAATCGATCAGCTCGTCGTGATCCGCGTTATAAAGCGGCGCGAGGGCGGCATCATCACGCAAGCCCTGCGGCACGACTTCCCATTGCAAGGGCGCTTCGATCAGCCCGTCCGCCGCGGGGTTGTAGAGCGTGATCGGCTCGAGCAGGTCGGCTGTTGATGCCGCGTCGCCGTCGTTCGTGTCGATACGCCAGGCGGACAGCGCCCAGTGCCCCGCGTGTCGGTGCGCGACCGGTTGGATCGACACGCCGTCCAGCGCGATCAGCGTGGCGAGCGTGTCGAGTTCGGCGAGCACCACGCGTTCGTGCTGCGGCTCGCGCGGCAGCCGCATCGCTGCGATGGCCTGGTCGTGGTCGCCCCGGCCCAGCGCGGCCAGCCAGTCCGCGGCGACGCGATGCGCGGCTTGTGAAGGCGTTGACTGGTCTTCATAAACATTGGCCTGCCGGTCGTCTTCGCCGCGCGCCCCGGCGAGCGCGGGCACGCCGATCGACGCGACCGCCGTCGCCGCGACGACCCAGGCGTGCAGCCTCGCGCGGTGCCGGCTGCGTTGGTACGGTTCGAGCTTCTGGGGGATCTTCATCGGGTGTCCTGTGGGGGTGAACAATTCGCGTCATCCCGAACAACCCGCGGGCCATAAAAAACCGCGCTGACAGGCGAGAAACACCGATGCCTCCCGGACCCGCCCTGCCACGCCACGACGCACCATGACAGGGCGACAGACGGCCGGTGTGATATGCCGTGCAATCTCTCAGGCGACGGGCAGCGGCGCGGTTTGTCTGAGGTGGGACGGTCAGCAGGACCGTCTCGAAGCCGCTCAAAGCTCGTGACGGGCGGGACGCCCATCCCACCTGAGACTTTCAATCACGACCCGGCGGTGCGCTAGCGCCGCGCGTCGTCGCCGATGTGCGTTTCGCCGCGTTGCGAGGCGAGTTCGACCTGCTTCTGCCGCTGCTCGAACCGGGCCCGGCGGTCGGCGTCGACCTTGTCGTAACACCGCGGGCAGCTCACGCCCTTGATGAAGCGTTCGCTTAGCCGGTCCGTTTCGCTGACGGGCATCCGGCAGGCATAGCACAGGCGGTATGCCCCGGGCGTCAGGCCGTGGCCGACGGACACGCGCTCGTCGAAGACGAAGCACTCGCCGCGCCACCTGCTTTGCTCGGCGGGGACTTGTTCGAGGTACTTCAAGACGCCTCCTTCGAGGTGGTAGACCTGTTCGAAGCCGAGTTGCTTGAGGTACGCCGTCGCCTTCTCGCAGCGGATGCCGCCGGTGCAGAACATGGCGACTTTCTTGTTTGTTGTTGGGTCGAGGTGCGTGCGGGCGTACTCGGGGAACTCACGGAAGCTGGCGGTGCATGGATCGACCGCGCCCTCGAACGTGCCCAACTCAACTTCGTAATCGTTGCGGGTGTCGATCAGCGTGACGGCGGGGTCGTCGACCAGCGCGTTCCAGTCCGCGGGCTTGACGTACGCTCCCGCGGCGTGCTCGGGGTCCAGGCCCGCGACACCCATCGTCACGATCTCCTTCTTGATCCGAACCTTAGTTCGGCGGAAGGGCATCGCCTCGCACGCCGACTCCTTGTGCGTCAGCGCCGCGAGCCGCGGGTCTCGCTTGAGCCAGGCCAGCACCGCGTCGATGCCCGCGCGTGGGCCGGCGATGGTGCCGTTGATGCCCTCGTTTGCCAGGAGCAGCGTCCCGCGCACGCCCTGCCGACGCAGTTGCCCGAGCAGCGGCTCGCGCAGTTGCTCGGCGTCGTCCAGGCGGACGAACCGGTACAGCGCTGCGACGACGATTTCGCCCATACAGGGATTGTAACGCGGCCGGCTGAACGAATAAAAAAACGCGGCCCAAACGGGCCGCGTCTCGTAGATCAGGGGGTCGGCTTGGCTCAGCCGCGTCGGCGGCGGGCCAAGGCCAGGACGCCGAGCCCGAGCAGGGCCGCGGAGGCGGGCTCGGGGACGATGTTGTACTCGGCGTCGAAGCTGGTGACGTCGGACGGGTCGTCGTGGACGATGGTCGCGATGATGGAGGCGGAGTACGGGGCGGTGACGGACGTGCCGGAGAACGTGCTGCCGGAGAACGGCCCATCGGTGTAGACGCCGAGCACGCCGGTGGTGTCGGTCGTGCCGAACGGGGCGTTGCTGGAGTCCACGTAGCTGGTGACGGTGATGCTGCCGTTGGTCGTGCCGCCGGTGTCGAGCGTCGCGACGCCGGTCGCGGGGCCGAGGAAGTCGGTGGTGGTGAGCTTGACGGTGAGCGTGCCGGTGCCGCCGGAGCTGACGTTAACGCTGTTGAGGTCGAGCCGGGGCTCGGTCAGCGAGCCCAGCAGCGGGTAGCTCAGGCCGGTGGTGACGTTGACATCGAAGACGCCCACGGCACCGGAGAAGACCACGACGCCGGGCGTCGCGCTCAGGTCGCCCAGGCTGCCGTCGGCGACGGTCACGGTCGTGATGCCGTCGCTGAGTTCGATGATCGTCGCCGCCTGGGATTGCTCCGCGGTCAGGCCGACCAGAGACAACGCCGCCACAGTCCCCAAAAGCTTTTTCGAAAGGTTCTTTGTCATCGCGGTTCTCTCCTGGTCTTAATTCTTTTCTGCTCGGTTATGCCCGGTCGGTTGTCGAACAACTGAATCTGTGTACGTGATGTGCGGTAACACGCAAGCATCGTAAACAGACCGCCCGATGAAACAATCCCCCTCTGAGTGATTCTCCTTGTTTTTCAGTAGAATAGCGCGATCGGGCGATACATCTTCGCGCTATGAGCGCCGTCTTTGTGATTAAACCTTTAGGGCAATCGCCCGCGTTCAATCGTCATGCGCGAGTTCGAAGCGAAGGCCGCGCGAGCACCACCACGTCTGGGGACAAGCCTGGACGCGAAGGGCAACGAGCATCGCGCGAGCCAACCGACTTGCCGCAACAGGCCGATTCGGCGGCACGATGCCCCGGGACGGCGCTCGGTCGTGAAGCAGGCGCGTTGCCCGTCGGCCAGAGGCGTGGCGTCCTGCAAAAAAACGCCGCGGGTTGAGCGCGGCGTTGAAGCGGTTTGGGGCTTGTCGAGATCGCGCTACGACGGACCTAGCCGGCGCGGGTCGGGATCGCGGGTCAGGCGCGACGACGGCGTCGGGCGGCGACCGCCGCGGCACCGAGCGCGAGCAGGGCCAGCGAGCCGGGCTCAGGCACGACACGCAGTTCGCCGCTGAAGCTCGTCACGTCGCCCGCGTCGTCATGGATGACGGTCGATTCGAGCGTGGCGGAATAGGGGGAGGTGACGGCGACGGGGGTGGAGGCGTCGTCGTCGAACGCGATCGGGAAGAACGGGCCGAGCGAGCCGGCGGGGGTCGCGGTTCCGAACTCGACGTTGCTCGAATCGACGTAGGCGTCGAGCGACGCGGAGCCGTTGGTCGTGCCGCCGAAGCCGAGTTCCGCGGACACGGCGCCGCTTGGCGCGAGGAAGTCGGTATCCGTCAGCCGGACGGTGAGCGTCGCGGGGGTCGTGCTGGTGGCGTTGAGGCTGTTGAGGTTGAGCTTGGGGTCGAAGGGCGAGCCGGTGAGCGGCTTGCTGACGCCGACGCTGGTGTTGACGTCGAAGTCGCCGACGGAGCCGATGAACTCGACCGCGCCGGGGGCGGGGTTGCTGTCGCCGACGCCGCCGTCGACGATGGTGACGGTGGTCGCGCCGCTTTCGAGTTCGAGCACGAGCGCCGCGTCGGCATGGGCGCAGGGCAAGGCCAACAATAAACCGCTGGCGGACAGTGCCGCGACGCATTTCATCGAACCATTCATGTCTCTTCTCCTGATCACCGGATCGTGGACGTTGATTTGAAGTCGTAGATACGAGTCGCAACGCATCATAATCACGGCCGACCCGAGCCCAACCCCCAAAGCGCGGATTCCCCCTAGAAAACAACGAAATACAACGATGGATGTACACCGTTGGGAGGAGCGACGCGAGCGAGCCATGCCACGTTGTTGGTAAGCGCGCCGCGCCCTTGGCGGGATCCGCATAACAAATGGCCACGCAGCGCCCGACGAGCCGCGCTTGACCGGTCGCGTTTGACGGGTCGGCGGGTGGTGAGCGTAAGATGACCGTCGAGCGCGACCGCCTGCCACGATCGACGATCCATTTGAAAGGACACGCGATGAACCCGCATGACGCACCGACCGCACGCCGACTGATCTGCCTCGGCTGTCTCTGTGTTGTCGCGTTGGCGTGGCTCGCGCCCGTGCGGGCTTGGGCCGAGGACTGGCCGGGCTTCCAGGGCGCCGACCGCGACGGCGTTGTACAGGGCGAGACACTGCTCACCGACTGGCCCGAAGCGGGCCCGCCCGTCCTCTGGTCCCACGACGTCGGCCCGGGCTTCGGCGGGGCGGCGATCAGGGACGGTAAGGCCTACATCCTCGACCGCAACGCCGTCGCCGGCGACACCCTCCGCGTCTACGACCTCGCGTCCGGCCAGCCGCTGTGGTCCTGCGACTACGACGCGCCCGGCCGGATCAGCTACCACGGCTCGCGCTCCACCCCCATGGTTACCGACCGTTACGCCTTTACCGTCGGCTCGTTCGGGCAGGTCACCTGCTTCGACCTGCAAACCCGCGGGGTCGCCTGGCAGTTACACATGGACGACTTCGGCGCCGACCCGCCCAAGTGGGCCTGGAGCCAGTCGCCTCTGGTCTACGGCGACTGGGTGATCGTCGCGCCCATGGCACGCGACGCCGGCCTGGTCGCGCTCGACCAAGGCACCGGCGAGGTCGCCTGGCGATCGGGCAACATCGGCATCGAGGGCTACGGCTCGCCGAGACTCGTCACCCTCGCCGGCAAAGAACAGATCGTCTACTACAGCTCGACGAAAGTCACCGGCACGGACCCGAAGACCGGCGAGGTCCTTTGGTCGTACGACGGCATCCCCGTCAGACGCGCGATCCCCACGCCCGCGCTCGTCGGCGACGACCGCCTGTTCGTCACCGCGGGCTACGACGCGGGCTCGGCACTCATCGAGATCCAACGGCAAGGCGATCGATTTGCCGCCGAAGAACTGCGCCGCGACCGCGACCACGGCGGGCAGATCCACTCCGCCCTGCCCGTCGGCGAACACCTGTACGTCAACCTCAACACCAACGAGAACCTGCGACGCGACGCGCACGGCCTGGGCTGTTTCGATCGCGACGGCAAGCTGGTCTGGAAGAACAACAACGCGCCGGACATCAACCGCGGCGCCGTCCTCGCCGTGGGCGAGCACCTCTTAACCCTCGGCGGGGAGGACGGCGTCCTGCGCCTGATCAAAGCCACCCCGGAAGGCTACCGCGAGCTGGCCGGGGCCAAGGTCTTCGACGCCCGGGACCGCCGGAACATGATCTGGGCGGCGATGGCCTACGCCGACGGCTACCTCATCGTCCGCAGCCAGGGGCGACTCAAGTGCCTGGACCTGCGTGTCAACCGCGTGTCGGTGCGTGATTGACAACCAAGTGCTCTTATTTTTTAGATCGCCTTGAACCGGTCGGGCCTACGCCATACTCCACGGGCAGGCCCGCGGCGGAGCGGGCTCAACACCCTGACGGCAAGGTCAACATGCACAAATGCTCGCTCCTACTGCTTCTCGCGATCGCTTTGATGGCTGGTTGTTCTGAAAACACCGGCGGAAGCGCCCGCGACAAGGGCGATGCGGACGAGGTCGAAGACGGCACGCTGGTCAACAACGAGCACCGCCAGATCGTCTACGACTACTTCGAGCGGCTAAAAAACACCGACGACGCCGAGGCTGAGCGTCAGGTCGTCGTCGTTTTTGCCGATTGGCTGAACGAATACCATTACAAGCTCCAGGTCAACGCCAACGAAGATGGCTCGCACTACGTCGGCTGCCCGCACATGCCGACCGCGACGCCCTGGATGGACTACACCTTCCGGGATGCCAGTCACATCGATCTGCTGCCGCGGCACAAAACCGATTCAGACTGACCGCCCCACGCACCCGCCTACTGCACCGCGGGCGCGGGCGTGAGCCGAGGGCCGTCTGTCTCGCCGGGGCCCTGCGTCGTCGTGTCGGGGCCCTCGAGTTCGTCCAGCGAACCCCGTCGCCCGGTGATGACCAGGCTCTTGCGTGGGATGCTGTAGATGAAGGCGACGACCGAGGACGCGCTCATGCGCGAGTCCGAACCGTAGCCCGCGTTGTCGCGGTTGGGTTGGTAGTAGAACGTGCCGTCGTCGGCGCAGTGGGCCATGGTGAACCACCAGCGGTTGTCGTCCATGAGCTTGCGGAAGTTGTCGGGCTTGAGGTTGGCCGCGAGGGCCGCGTACGCCATGCCCATCGGCGGCGAGCCGTGGGTGTCGGGGAAGCTCTGGGGGTGCTTGCCGATGACCTGCGAATGCAAGAGCGCCCGCTTGGCGTACTTCGCGTCCTTGTACGGGCTGAGCGCGAAGGCGATGCCCGACGCGCCGGTCCGGCCCATGTCCGCCCAGGCGTTGGGCCCGCCGCCGAGTTGGTCGCCGTACCACACGTACCCGTTGGGCGCGGTGCCGCGGTCCAGGAAGTTGTACGCCGCGTCGAGGCGTTGGCGGTCGATCTCGATCCCGCAGCGGTCCATGAGCGCGTACGCCAGCGCGCCCTGCGCGGTGATCATGGTGATCGGCCCGTAGCCCTCGAACCCCGGGTTGTGCCCCCACCCGCCGTGCGAATCCATCGGGCCCTTGGGCACCGCGTCGGGGTGCGTCTGTTTCGACTTCGGGTTGATCTGCGACATGTCCAGGTATTGCCCCGCCTCGATCACGGCGTGCAGCTTCTTCAGCTCCGGCAGCACCCAGTCCTGCTTCGTCGCCAGGTGGTACTCGCACAGCAGGATCGCCGTGCTCATGTACGTCCAGTTCATCAGCCCCGTCGGCCGCAGCCCCTGATCCAGCCGGGCCGAGCGGATCATGTACCGCAGGTTGTTCTCGATCGCGGGCAGGTACTTGCGTTCGCCGCTGGCGAGCAGCGCCAGGCAGGCGAACGTGTTGTCCACCGGGTCGCCGAACGACCCGTTGTCGCGCTGCTGCTCGACGAGGTATGCCAGCAGGTGCTTGCGGATGCGCTCGGACTTGTCGCAGTCCTTGGGGAAGGTCTTCGCGTAGCTGCCCAGCTTCTTGCTGAAACGCAGCTCGACCTCGACCACCTCGCCGCCCCGCCGGACCGCCAACGCCAGCTCGCCCGAACCCGACTCGGCGGTACAGGCCTCGAGCGCGGCGGCGAGTTCTTTCACCGGCCCGTCCCCGCCGAACACCTCCATGCCGTACCCATTGCGGTGCGCGTGCGCGAACGCCCGGCCGTTGACCCCCACGATCCGGTCGCCCACTTGTACCTTCCCCGCCGCCGGCGTCTGCGGGAACACGTACCGCACGACCAGCGCCTTGGGCTCGTCCGCCACCAGCTCCGCGCGGATGCCCGTGACCCCCAGGTTGTAGTACCACCCCGGCACCTGCGCGTCCGGCCCGTCGTTCGCCCGCCGCTCCCAGGGCTGCCCGTCGTGGTAATGCACCTGCGCCGTCGCCGAACAAGGCAGGCACAAACCCGCCACAAGCGACAATCCCCACCACAAACACGATCGACCGGCCATGCTGATGCTCCAAAAGGAAGGTCTGCCGTTAAGCATACGCCGTCCCACCGCCCCGCGCTACATCGCACCGCCCTTTCAACGCCCGGCCCACACCCGCCCGCGCGAACCGATAACAAAAGGATTGACCCGATCCGCCCCGCGCGTCACAGTATGCAGCATCATGCGACGCGCCTTCACCCTCATCGAACTGCTCGTGGTCGTCTCGATCATCGCCCTGCTCATCGCCATCCTCCTGCCCGCGCTCGGCCAGGCCCGACAGAGCGCCCGGCAGGTCCAGTGCCTCTCCAGCGCCCGCCAGCTCGGCCTGGGCGTGTTCGCCTTCGCCACCGAGAACGACCAAGACCTGCCCACCCACAGCAGCTGGTCCAACTGGGTCGGGCCCAAGGGCGAAACCGGCAAGTACAACTCCAACCGCTCGGGCTTCAAGCACGAGACCGGCATCACCGAGGTTCGGCCGATCAACGACTACATCCAATCGCCCGAACTGTCCGAATGCCCAGCGGATACCGGCGACCCGTTACAAAACGTCGACTCGGCCTACCGCGCCTACGGCAACTCGTTCCTCATCCAGTGGGGCGGGCCGAACTTCGGCGTCGCCACCGTCAGCGGCAAGCCCAACGGCACCAAACGCGACGCGCCATTCAACCTCGACAAACCCGTCTACTACGACCGGGCCGGCAAACGACACGCCGGCGGCCCGCTCACCGAGAAACTGCTCTTCTCCGAGTGGAACTGGCACGCCAACCGACGCGCGACCGCGCCCAACATCCAGTGGCACAACCCCGGCGGGTCCACCCGGCAAATGAACACCCAGTTCGCCGACGGCCACGCCGAGTACTACGCCTTCTCCACCCTCTATGAACAACGCGCCGGCAACGTCGGACGACCGCCCGACCTGCAGGACGGTCTTTGGTGAGCCGGCGGACACACCGCGACCCACAGCGCGTCGCCACGCCGACCGCCCACCTTCTCACAACCCACGCACCTGATCACACGCCCGCCACAAAGTCATAGCGCGGAGAGTGTATTTTCCGCCAACTGTTCGCAACCGCGGGCTGCGCGCGTTCCCAGACCGGTATCTTGACGAGCGAAGTGCATCGCTGAGGGATCGACGCGCGAGGGGCGCGTCGCGTCACACCCGTCCGCTCGCTCACGTCTTGAGGAGAATCAACCATGAAGCCACGCACCGCCCACGGCGGCCTGCTGCTCGCCGCGATCGCCTGCGCCCTGTTCGCTGCCCCGACCCGCGCAGCGATCGTCTTCGACTCGCTGTCCGGCACGCTTTACACCGGCAGCTACGGCGGGATCGAGACCGGCGACGCCATCACCCTCGCCGGCACCGAACGCGCCGTCACCGGCTTCGACTTCCGCATGCGCGTCAACACCGGCGCTCAGTACTACTTCAGCATCTACGATATCGACGCCGGCACCGGCCTGCCCGATAACCTGCTCTGGCAAAGCCCGCTGCAGACCTGGACCGGCCCGTTCTCGCCGGTCACCGTCATCACCGTGCCCGTCCCCAACGTTGTCGTGCCCGACGACATCGCCCTGACCCACACCAATGTCTCCGGGCAAACCTTCTACCTCAACTCGGACCTCCCCACGACCGGCTCGACATCCCAACACGTCCTACGCGGGCCGCCGACCGACCCGTGGACGGGCGTCGTCCTGTCCTTCGGCATCGGCGCCACCATCTACGCCGACCCCGTCCCCGAGCCCGCGTCGCTCGCGCTGCTGGGCCTGGGCGCGCTGCTCATCGCCCGACGACGCCAACCCTCATCGCCTCCACCAAGTGTACAACCTCGAACCCGCTACGAAGTGTAAACGATGACGATGAAACGCCCGGCAACCACCCTGGCCCTCGCGATGCTCGGCACGACCTCCCACGCCGCGCTCGTCCAGATCACCCAGTTCGGCAACGCCGTCACACCCTTCGCCGACAACCTCGACCCCGACCTCACCGGCGACGGCGTCCCCGAACTCACCATCACCGCCACGTCCTTCTTTTCGGGCGGCATCTACCAGGCCGACACGACGATCGACGGCCAAAGCTACCTCGCCATCGGCGGCACCACCGCCGGCGGAAACGTCGCCACCGTCACCGGCATCACTTACGTCGAAGCACCCGTCGGCGGCGTCGCAGCATCCGGGCACTTGTTCAACATCGTCTTCAGCGACCCAGCCTACGGCCTCGTGGACGAAGACGGCATCGTCGAAATCTACATCCGCGCTCAGGACACCGACCAGGCCAGCAGCGGCGTGTTCATCCGCCGCGTCATCTTCGACCCCGACCAACGCGGCACGCCCGGCTTCAACGAGAACCTCAGCTACCCCGAGGCCCAGCCAATCCCCGAACCCACCACCGCCGCCCTCCTCGCCGTCGCCGGCCCGCTCACCGCAAGACGCCGGCGCGCATAAACCGCAACACACGCCGCGACTGATGTCGACAGCCCCGATTGATCAACCCAACCACCCCCGCGTGGTGACGCGGCGGCTGCGACACGCTTCTATTAACAACAAGCAGGGCGACGCAGCCGCCGGGTCACCACCCGGGGGACGAAGCACAACAGACACCCGAAACCACAACCCGCGTACACAACCCCTTCAACCCGTCACACAAAGCGCGGCCGCCGTAGGGTGGGTAGCGTGAAACGAAACCCACCACGAAACACCTCGCCTCGTCGCGGTGGGTTTCGCGTTGCTCTACCCACCCTACTTGCTTTTCTTCTACCGGCGAATCAAGTACGATCTCGTTGCCCACACCACACGGTCGGTTGCGATGAAACACGATCACGCCCTTTTGAGTTTGATGCTCCTGTTGATGTGTTCTGCAGGATCACGTTCTGCCGGCGCGTCTGAGCAAGAAGGTAAACTCGCTCCGTTCCTTGGCGAGCCCAAGCTCGAGATCGTCGATGTGTTCAAGGGCGAGCGCTTCCCCAACGTCGTTGTTACGCTTGATGGCACACTCATCGCGACTTGGGGCAGCGAGCACGTCCGTGCCAAGCGGAGCACCGACGCCGGCCTGACCTGGTCCGAAGACATCTCGATCGTCAAGGGACACATTCACGGCGGAGGCACGACGGTCGACGAAACCACCGGCGACATCCTTGTTTTTACCGATCAGGGCAAGCACCCGCCTTCCAAGGTGTTCATGTTCCGGAGCAAAGACGACGGCAAAACGTGGACGCAGGAGGACACCACGATCCATCGAGACCGCCGAGGTGGCTCGCCCTCCATGCACATGAACGAGCGCGGCATCACGCTCCGGCATGGCAAACACAAGGGCCGGCTCATCCGGCCGTCCCGGGACTACGCCAAGGCCAACTACCCCAAGAACCACTTCCCCACCCACTACACCAACGCGATCTACTCCGACGACCACGGCAAGACCTGGCACCCCTCCGACCCCTTCCCCGAGATGGGCACCGGCGAGGCCTGCCTGGTCGAACTCTCCGACGGCCGGATCTACTACAACACCCGCCGACACTGGGCGCCCGACGACAAGAACCCGCTGCGGCGATGGGACGCGTGGAGCAGCGATGGCGGCAAGACCTGGGAGAACGTCGGCATCTGCGAGGTCTTGCCTGACGGCGCGCAGCACCGGTCCTACGGCTGCATGGGTGGGCTCGTCCGACTGCCGATCAAGGGCAAGGACGTCCTGATTTACAGCAACATCGTCAGCGAAAAGGGCAGGCAGAACGGCCACGTATGGGCCAGTTTCGACGGCGGCGTGACCTGGCCCATCATGCGGCAGGTGGACGCGGGGCCATTCGCCTACTCAGCGATGACGGCCGGCCGACCGGGCACCAAGACCCAAGGCCACATCTACCTGCACTACGAAAGTCAAGGCGGTTCCAAGATCGCGCGTTTTAACCTGAGCTGGGTGCTCAACGGCGAAGCGACGGGCGATGGAGAGGTACCGACGCGTTTCTAGCGGATGGATCGGGTCTCAATAGAATCGGGGGGCAGCTGTCGCGTGCCCGCCGGCTGGAAGTTAAACGAATTGGTGCGCGGATGGGTTTAGTAATCCATCCCATGCCCGTGGTCGTCGTGGCCCTTGCCCTTTTCCTTGAGCTCGGTGATGACCGCGTCGGTGGTGAGCAGGAGGCCGGCGATGCTGGCCGCGTTCTGCAGGGCGACGCGTTCGACCTTGGTGGGGACGAGGATGCCGGCCTTGATCAGGTCGCCGTACTCACCCGTCAGCGCGTCGAACCCGAAGTTCGCGCCCTTGCCGTCTTCGACTTCCTTGCAGACGACGGAGCCGTCGTAGCCGGCGTTCTGGGCGATCTGCTTGATCGGGGCGGCGACGGCGCGGCGGACGATCTCGACGCCCAGGTTCTCGTCGCCGACGGTCTCGATCTTGTCCAGCGCCTTGCGGGCGCGGAGGACGGCGGAGCCGCCGCCGGGCAGGATGCCTTCTTCGACCGCGGCGCGGCAGGCGTGCATGGCGTCTTCGACGCGGGCCTTCTTCTCTTTCATCTCCGACTCGGTCGCGGCGCCGACGTTGATCTGCGCCACCCCGCCGGCCAGCTTGGCCAGGCGTTCCTGCAGCTTCTCCTTGTCGTAGTCGGAGGTGGTGTTGTCGATGGCCTGACGGATCGAGCCGATGCGGGCCTTGATGTCCGCGGACTTGCCGGCACCCTCGATGATGGTCGTGTTGTCCTTGTCGACGACGATCTTCTTGGCCCGGCCGAGGTCGGACAGCTCGAGGGTTTCGAGGTTGATGCCCAGCTCTTCCATGATCGCCCGCCCGCCGGTGAGCGTGGCGATGTCTTCGAGCATGGCCTTGCGTCGATCGCCGAAGCCCGGGGCCTTGACGGCCGCGACCTTGAGGATGCCGCGCAGGCGGTTCACGACGAGCGTTGCGAGCGCCTCGGACTCGACGTCTTCACAGACGATCAGCAGCGGCTTGCCCGACTCGGCGACCTTGCCGAGGATCGGGATCAGGTCCTTGGCGGAGCTGACCTTCTTCTCGTGGACGAGCACGTAGGCGTCTTCGAGGACCGCCTCCATGCGCGCGGTGTCGGTGACAAAGTGCGGCGAGAGGTAGCCCTTGTCGAACTGCATGCCTTCGACGAGATCGACGTAGGTGTCCAGGCTCTTGCCTTCTTCGACGGTGATGACGCCGTCCTTGCCGACCTTGTCCATGGCCTCGGCGATGATCTTGCCGATCTCGGTGTCGTGGTTGGCGGCGCAGGTGCCGACCTGGCTGATCTGCTCGGAGTTGGCGACCTTCTTGGAGTCTTTGGCGAGCTGTTCGACGATCGCCGCGGCGGCCTTGTCGATGCCGCGCTTGATCTGGTTGGCGTTGGCGCCGGCGGTGATGTTCTTCAGGCCTTCGGAGAAGATCGATTCGGCGTAGACGGTCGCGGTGGTCGTGCCGTCGCCGGCGACCTTGGAGGCCTTGGACGAGACTTCCTTGATCATCTGCGCGCCGATGTTCTCGATCGGGTCTTCGATCTCGATCTCGTTGGCGACGGTGACGCCATCCTTAGTGACGGTCGGCGAACCGAAGGATTTTTCGAGGATGACGACCCGGCCGGAGGGCCCGAGGGTGGACTTGACGGCGCGCGAGAGCTTCTGGACACCGCGCAGGATCGCCTGGCGTGCGTCGTTGTCGAAGGTGATGGTTTTGGCGGACATATCTGATGGTTCCTTTGTTGGTGTGTCTGCTGGGGATTGAGCGCGGCCCTGGCGGGCCCGCCGTTAAACGGCAACTGCGTTTGATGCAGTCATGAGATGACGGCGAGGACTTCGTCTTCGCTGAGCATGATGTACTCTTCGCCGTCGTGTTTGATCTCGGTGCCGCCCCACTTGGACAGCAGGATGGTGTCGCCCTTCTTGACGGTGAACTCGGCGCGTTCGCCGTTGTCCAGCACCTTGCCGGTGCCGACGGCGATGACCTTGGCCTGCTGGGGTTTTTCCTTGGCCGATTCGGGCAGGTAGATGCCGGAAGCGGTTTGCGATTCGGCTTCGACGCGTTGGACGAGGATCTTGTCGCCGAGGGGTTTGATTTTCATGGTGTGGTCTCCTTGTTGGCTTGGTGCCGGGGTTGGGTTACTAAAAAGTTTGGCCCCCGCGCGTTGCGCGGCGGCTACGGTGTATTAGTTGTTGGCGTTGTCTCGTTCCGAGGGCGGGGGCCAGGCGTTGTTGTAGGCGCGTTCGATCAGGCGTTGGAAGGTGGATAACAGCGTGTCGATCTTGACCGGCCAGTTGATGACGGAGAACGCGCCGAGTTCGAGCGCCTGGTTGAGCATCCGCTGGACCTGGCGCTGGGAGTAGCTCTGCGAGTTGACGACGACGATCGGCGGGCGGTGCGGCAGCCGCTGGATGACCTGCATGAGGTACAGCCCCCCGCCTCCTGAAGTATTCGCCGCGACATGGCTGGTGGAAGGCTTCGGTGCCGGCGTATTCAAATCGATCACCGCGGCGTGGATCGGGGTCGATTCGAGGATGCTCAGGGCCTGCTTGGCGTCCGAGGCGATGGAGGCCTCAACGCCCAGCGGCCCGAGCAGCGGCGGGACCTGGCGGGTCCAGTGCTCGTCCGGGCGGGCGCGGTCCTCGGTCAGCAGCACGCGGAAGCGGGCGGCGGGGCCGGGCGTGTCGGGTTGGGGCGGGCGCACGTTGAGCATGGCGTGCCGGACGTTGTGCAACGGCGGTGCCTGAAATCTCGTTGCTTGATAATTTATAATTGACTACATAAAAGCCATTTACGTTTCACAAGCTTTTTCGGATGCCTCCGGGCAACTGCCGGTTGGGGCCGGGCGCGGCGGCCACGGATGCCGGTTTGGCAGGCGAAGGTTGAACGGGTGGGATTTGGGCTCGGGATTCGGTGCTTTGGTCACGCTAGCTCAGGCCACGCCGACAAATCGCGGGGATCGGGGTCTGACGGGAGGGTGGTACCGGCTACGGCGTTTGTGCGGCAAGCTTGGCCTGCTCGACTTCCCGCTGGCGTTGTTTGAGGCGTGGGTCGAGCACGAGCGGCTCGAACGGGAAAGGCAGCAGCGAGGACAGCAGCGCGAGGCCCACGGTCTTAGGCGGCAGGCCGGGCGAGCGCATCGCGATGACGAGCAGGAGGATGAAGAGGATGAACAGCCCGCCGTGGATCGCGCCGACAACGCTGACCGGCTGGGGGTTCGCGCCCAGCGCGTCGATGTACTTGATCGGCATGGCGATGAAGAACAGCGCGAACGACGAGAGGCTCTCGATCAGGCCGACGAACCGCAGGCGGGCGAGGTGGGTCGATAGCACGGCGGCTCTCCGCGTTGGGACACTCGATCACAGACCCGGGAGTGTAGGCGCACCGCGCAACTGCCGCTCGCGGCTTGGCGCCCGCCAATCCAACGCCCCCGCCTATTCACCCGCCAACTCATCCACCAGCGCGACCACCAGCGGATCGATCGCGTCCATCGGGTGGAAGTCCGCGCTAGGCTGCACGTCCACGACGCGCCAGTACGTCACGCGGTCTTCCCAGTCCGGAAAACGTCGGCGCATCATCGGCCGGTGCTCCGGCTCGTCGAGCAGCACGACGCGATAGGCCGACGACAGGTCGTGGGCGGTCAGGTCGCGCGGCATGCGAAGCGATTCGATCGCGGGCACGTTGACGCCACGCTCGACCAGCGACGCGTGCGCGACGGTTGACATCGGCCCGACGTTGGTCTTCTGCTCGAAGTCCACACGCAGCCCCGCCGAGTCGGTGCGGCAGCCGAGGCCGCGCTGCTCGACCAGGTGCGCGAACCAGTGCTCGGCGAAGCGCGACCGGTAATAGTTGCCGGTGCAAACAAACAGGATCAGCGGCTTTGTCGCGTCCATCGCCCAAGCTTAGCCGAGCCAGGCGAGGTCCGCGTGGGCGTCTTGTCCGGTCGTCCGGGCCATCGTGTCGCGCTGGACCTGCCGGACGATGCTGTCCATCTCCTCGGCGTGCTCACGCCGGTCTTCCTGCTCGAGCAGGAACGCCACGGCGGACTCGAACAGTTCCTCGGCGTCGGGCAGGGCAAAACGCGTGCCGCAGGCTTTGCAAGCCACCACCCGGCCGGCGGCGTGGAGGGGGGCGGCGAGCTGGGCCTGACAGCCGGGACAAGGCGCGATGCCGTGGTCGAAGGCGGGTGCGGGCATGAGAGTGATCCCCCTGGCCTGGTGGATGCAGAACCGGGCCGGCCCGATGCCGGCGACCACGGGTTATCGGAGCCGAAGTCGGCGGGCTGAATGCGTGAGCGGGAAAGGGGTCCGAATAATCCCGTCGGTGGATCGGTTGTGACGGCTGGGGGTTCGGGGCGGCGGGCAGCAGGCCCGCCCCGCCCTTGCGCAAAACATTGACACCGGGGATCAACAATCGCCGAGAAAATCATCATGACGCTTGACCAAGACCCAACGGCGCAGCAAAGCACCGGCGACACCGACGCGTTCCTGAACGGCGGGCCGTTCGCCGTGGTCGGTGCCTCGGCCGATCGATCGAAGTACGGCAACAAGGTGCTCCGCGTTTACTTGCAAAACAAGAAAAAAGTGTTTCCCGTCAACCCGCGCGGCGGGGAGATCGAGGGCCTGCAAGCCTACCCCGACCTCGCCAGCCTGCCCGAATTGCCGCACGGCGTCTCGATCATCACCCCGCCCAGCGTGACCGAACGCGTGGTCGAACAGGCGGTGCAACTGGGCATCGAGCACCTGTGGATGCAGCCGGGGGCCGAGAGCGACGCGGCGATCGCGTACGCGCGGGATCATGGCGTAAACGTAGTCGCTAAAGGGCCTTGCGCGTTGGTTGTCATGGGCTTTCGCGGGCCCTGAGCCGCCTGTTTTGCCCGACCCGTAAAACCCGGACGCACGCCGACTTGTACGCCCCCTGTTTTGGGGTTAGAGTTTGGGGGACCCGACAGCGGTGAGTTGCCGCGGGGGCATTGTTCTTGACATAAGGAGACACACTATGTCACGTTGGTTGCTTGCACTGCTGTTCGCGTTCGGTTCCGTCACCTTCCTCACCGGCTGCCCCGCTGAAGAAGAAGCCGACAAGACCGAAGAGAAGAAAGACGGCGAAGGCGAAGGCGAAAAAGAAGGTGAAGGCGAGAAGGAAGGCGAAGGCGAGAAGGAAGGCGAGACCGAGTAATCACTCGCGACGCCTTGCTCACCTTCAAAACCGATCTGACCAAGCCGCATCCTTCTTTGGCGGCTCTTACGTCAGCATCACAAATGCAAGCCGCGCCCAGCCGGGCGCGGCTTGTTCATTGGGGTAACAGACTGTCGCGAGACTTCGCTGGGCTGTTGCGAGCCGCTCCTGAACTCGAGGAGATGCCGAGCCAGGCCGGCAGGGAACCACAGCTCGGCAGGAGCCTCGCCCTCCCATTCCAAACCACCGCGACCAATCGATCGCCGTCATTTTGCAGCGGCCTGCAAACGCGAACGCTCCCGACCCGCCGATATGATCCGGTGCACGGTAGCGCGCCGCCTTCGCCGGCGTCTCTGACGCGTCGGGGCGATTACACTGTTCGCCGACCCTCTGCATCTTTCCCTGGAGACCTGACGATGAAAAAGCCACAACTCTATGGCGCGCTCGCGATGTCCGCGGTCGTGATGGGCGGGGCCGCGCTGTTCGCCTCCGATACGCGTGAGCTCTACATGAAGTGGCAAGTCCACGACAAGGACCGCCCGCTTCCGCCGGTCGTCGACCCCGGCTACCCCGGCACGCAGGAGCGCACCGGCAAGGCGCCGTCCGACGCGATCGTGCTGTTCGACGGCAAGTCCACCGACGCGCTGCAAAAAACCAACGGCGAGCCGGTCGGCTGGCGCATCACCGACGACGGCGCGCTGTCCACCGTCCCACGCACCGGCAGCATCCAGACCAAGCAGGCGTTCGGCGACATGCAGCTGCACGTCGAGTGGCGCACCCCCGAGAGCCAGGCCGAGCGCTCAGGCCAGGGCCGGGGCAACTCCGGCATCTTCATCATGGGCCGGTACGAGGTCCAGGTGCTGGACAACAAGGGCAACGATACCTACGCCGACGGCATGGCCGGCTCGATCTACGGCCAAAAGCCCCCGCTGGTCAACGCCGGCCGGGGCATCAACCAGTGGCAAACCTACGACATCATCTGGCGCGCCCCGCGGTTCGACGCCGACGGCAAGCTCGTCACGCCCGCCTACATCACCGTGCTGCACAACGGCGTGCTCGTCCAGAACCACCAGGAAGTGCTCGGCCCGACGCGCCACAAGGCCCGCACCGACTACTCGGCCCACCCCGATAAGCTGCCGATCACCTTCCAGAACCACGGCGAGGAAGCGCACTACCGAAACATCTGGGTGCGCGAGCTCGACGCCGAATAAGCCCTGCCGGTTGTTCCAAATCCCCGAGACCAAATTTAAAACCGCGGCCCGATCGGGCCGCGGTTATTACTTTGATTGAACGGCTTGCGCGGGTTCGACCTTACTCCGCCGCTTCATCTGCCGCTTCCAAAACCGCTTCTTCCGCGACCGCTTCGGCGGCGAAGTCCTTCTCGACGTGATCGGCCCTCGCGAAACCCATGAACATCATCTGCATGACCGCCCCGATGTTGCCGGGGACCTGGATCCCGCCGGTCATGGTCTTGCCCTCGGCTTCGACGTGCAGCGAGTCCATCATCTTGATAAGCGGCTCGAACATCGGCTTCAATTCGGGGTTGCGCGCCATTTCTTCGCGGATCTCGACCCGGCCCTCGGCCAGCTCCTCGTTCATCTTCGCGACGGCAAGATCGATCGCCTGGGCGTCGCTGCCCTCGGCCTTCCAGGCGACGTCGATGTCGCCTTCGTCGTTGCGGACCGCCGAGGCGTGGGCGGCCTCGAACGGGCCGAAGACCTCTTCGACTTCCTGCCGAAGCGGCGGGGGCACCTGCATGGCGACCCAGGCGATCGCCTTGTCGCGGTCCACTTGCTTCATCTGCTTGGTAACGATGTCGCTGAACGCGAGCTGCGCGTCACCCTTCGCCAGGCGGTCGGCCGTTTCGTCGATCGGGAACATCTTGCTGCCCTGGTCGCTCTCACCGACCATGAAGACGAAGACCTCGTCGGAGGGCATGAGGATGGCGAACTGTTCCCACCGGCTCTTGCTGACGATGACTTCGATGTCGCCGATGCTGTAGAAGCTCAGCTCGCTGTCTTCGCCCTGCTCCTCGGCCATGTCCTGGAGGGCGATCTGCAAGCCGATCCGGTCGTACTGGCCCCGGCCGAGGATGACGGCGTAGCCGTCGTCGCCGTTGCCGAAGAACTGGGCGCCGACGGTGACCGCGTCGAGCCGGGCGTTGCCGATCATCGCCGCGGCCTGGGCGACCATGCCGCTGATCTCGCCGATCATCTCCCCGCGGTCCGGGCCGTTCTCGCCCATGTCCGGCAGCAGCTTGTTCCAGTCGATCGGTCCCACGCCGTTACCGATGCGCATCTGCCCGACGACCTGGCTGGTGTGCGGGAGGATGGCGAGGTCGGCGTCGAGCTGGGCCTGGGTGGCCTTCGGCCGGGCCGGCGGGTCTTCGCCCTTGACCCACGCGATCGAGCGCTTGGCGTACTGGCCGACGAACGGCTCCTTGGAATCGACCAGCGGCGTGAGCTTCTCAACGATCTGCGCCTTGGTCGCGGGGTCGGCGTCGGGCACCATGCCCAACTCGCCCAGCGCCCGGATCGCCATCAGCGTGTCCGCGCTGATCGCGTCGTCGTCGTCGAGCACTTCGGACATCGTCGCGACGTCGATGACGCGTTGCTCACGCATCTGCCAGTAGATGTCGGTCGACCCGAAGTCGAGCAGGTCGCCGCCGTTGCCTCCGCCCAGCGCAAACATCAGCATGAAGATCAGTGATTCGCTCATCGCTCGGTACTCCCGGTGGGTCGCGCCGTTGGGCGCAGGTTGTTTGAGTCGGCTTGATCCGCCTGGTTCCCGTTGTACGCCTCACGCCGAGCGGATCTGCCGCACGGCCTGGGACACGTCCTTGCCTTCCACCGCCAGGCCCTGCGGCTTGAGGTGCTTCATCGCGACGCCCGTGGCTTGGCCGTCGTTGCCCGCCGCCCTGATCGCGTCTTGCTGCGGCTGGAGCGCAGCGACGATCTCGGCGACAGCCAATGTACGCGGTAACAGCGCCTCAAGGATGGTGATTTCCTGGTTGAGTTTCTCAGCCGCCGACGGGTCTTGAACGACCGCGAGGGTCTCCTGGTTCGACTTGATGAGCTTGCGGACGATCTTCTGGGCCTCGTCGTCGGTCAGCGGCTTGCCCTGCCGGGTCTCGGCGAGTTCGATGTCGCCCTGCACCACGCGCAGCACGTCCTTGCGGGTTGTGTCCTTGGCCTTCATCGCGTCGAGGACTTGTTGCTTGATCTGCTGCAGCAGGCTCATGGTCGGCTCCGTGGGTCTGAGGCGACAGTATAAGGGGCGGCCCGCGTGCGGGCGTCGCGGGGCCTGCGGGCGATCGCCATGCGGGGTATGATGCCGGGCTTGCCGCGAGGCAGGCAACCAAAGAACTGACGAAGAGCTGATTTAGACCCGAGCAAGAAAGAGGAGCGTGCGATGCAGCTTCAGGAAGCGGTACAACTGGTCCAGGCAAAGTTCATGGCCGAGACGCAGGGGAAGATGGAGGGGCCGGAGATCGACGCGTACCACGACGCGTTCGAGAAGTTCCCGGTGCTGATGGAAGTCGCCACGTACTGCTGGGCCGACCAGATCGTGCAGCAGAACTACGAGATGCGTAAGAAGATGGCCGAGCAGCAAGGCGCCGGGGGCGGGGACGAAGCGCCGCTGGGCAACGCCTGAGCACGGCGTGCCGTGATGGTTTGACACCTCGACGCGATGGCACGAGCACCTCGTTTCAGACGGGGTGTTTTTGTGTTGTGCTTGGGATCGCCATGCGTTTTGTTATGCTTAAGCAACGGTTCCGGAGGCCCGTGATGCGACACGACAACCGACCGATTCGATGCGTGCTCGCTTTCGCGCTGCTGGCCGTCTGCGTCGGGCCGGTGCGGGCGCAGGCGTGGCAGACGGAGGACGGGCGGCTATCGATGCAGCCGCCCGCCGAGTGGGACGCGTTCGAGCCGTCGCTGCTCGAGGCCGCGAACAAGCAGGTCCGCCACGTCACCGGGCGGTCGTTCATCGCCGGCTACGCCCGGGGCACCTCGGCCGGCACCACGCTGATCTTCCCCTACCTGCTGGTGCAGTACGAGCCCTACGCCGACCTGCCCGAGGCCGACCGGCCGGCATCGAAACCGGACCTGCCCGGCAAGCTCGAACTGCTGACGCGCATCGTCGACGCGATGAAGCCCGCCGACGACCTGCCCGACGCGATCGATCTCGAAACCTTCGCGCAGCAGTTCGGCAGCGAACTGGTCCGCCCGCTGGCGATGACCGATGACGGCCGCTTCGACCTCGCCGGCGACATCCCAACCCAAGACGGGTCCGAGCCGATCCGCTACCACACCCACGGCGTCATGGGCAAAGACGGCGTCGCGATGGTCACCGTGTTCGGCGGTGAACGGTTCGACCAACTCGACCCGGTGATCCAAGGCCCGCTGCGCACGCTCGCCTTCGCCGAGGGCCACGCCTACGCCGACCTGCCCGACGCCCCGCCGCCGGGCGACGGCCCCGATGCCGAGTCATCCGACGGCGGCACGCCGGGCACCGAGCCGGCGGAGCCCGATGCGCAAGCCCCTGCAGGGCCGGGCGACAGCACGGACGCGGACGCGCAAGACGCCGACGGCTCATCGCAAGGCGGGGACAAGACCGGCGCCGGCGCCGTCACAACAAACGGCGGCCACGGCGCAGACGCGCCCGCCGAGCGTTCAATCGGCGCGTTGATCCTGATCCTCGCCGTGATGGGCGTGGTCATGTTCGCCGTCGTCGGGATCGTCGTGTTCGTGACGCACCAGAAGGCGCAGGCCCGGCGTGAGCGCGCTCGGGCGCGGCGCGAGCGGCTGGAGCAGAGCGCTTCGTGATTGAATCGTGAACGGCTGCCCCGATGTGTGAACGCGCCTACTCGCGCAGGATGCTGTAGTAGCGGTCGCCGAACTGTCGGAACGAGCCGGTGCCCACGTCGCCGTCGTCGATCATGCGGTCGATGTCGGCCATGTAGGCCGCGTCGCGCGTGTTGCCCGTGCCGTTGAAGTGCACGCCCATGCCCGCGCCGACGATGTCGGCCGTCTCGTTGTCCCACACCCCGCCGATGGGCGTGCCGCTCTGCCACTTGCCAACATTGACGTAGGGCTCGAGCCCGGCGGGCACGGACCCGGACCCGCCGTCGGCAGGCAGCGCGTCGGTGTCCAGCTCGTAGCGCAGGATCGCGTCCTTGAAGATGCGCAGGTCCTGGGCGAACGCGGTCTTGCGCGTGTCTTCGGACGCGCTGGCGAACTGGGGGATCACGATCGCCGCGAGGACGCCGAGGATCACCACGACGATGAGGATTTCGACGAGCGTAAAGCCGGCGGGACGCGGCACGGCGGGACGGGATCGGCGCATGAGTGCTTGCCCTCGTGCCTCCGAAGGTGTCTCGCACAACTATCGCATTGCCGCAAGACCCGGGCCAACCCGATCGCTCAGCAGCGACAAGCGCGTGTGAAACGGGCGCGGTTGTAACGATCGGGTCATGAGCGAGAGCGCTCAGACCAAGGGAGACTAATCGCCCATCAACTCGATTCGACGTTGCGCCTCACGCTTGCCGAGCCCACGGATCGCGGCGAGCGCCTCGCGCTGCGCGGCCCGCGGCGTCGATTCGCCCTTCTCCCACTTGTAGATCGACAGCGGCGAGCAGCCGACGAGCTTGGCGTAATCCGCGGCGCTCAGCTCGAGCTTCTCGCGGTGCTTGGCCAGCCACTTGGGGCTGAAACGCGCCGTCGAGGCCGGCTCGACCTTGCCGTCCGGCTTCTGGATCACGACCTTCGGCTCGGCCGGGTTCTCCAGCCGCTGCTTCTCCTGCTTCTCGAGGAAACTCAGCCGACGGTTCAGGTCGGTGTTCACACGCTTGAGCTCGGCGATCTCGCGGCGTTGGTCGGCGACCTGCTTGATCGTTTTGCCCACCTGCTCGCGGATCTCCTTGCGCGCGAGCCGGCGGATTTCATCATTCAATACGCTCGTAAGATTCGGCATGGCTACCTCGTATCGATAGGGGGCGATAGAAAAATCGACGCGTCCCGGGAATCCATTACTTTACCAAATAAAACCGCAAAGCGACTATTCGTAGAACATATATTTTTCCCAACGCCTTCATATAGCTCGTGCCCGGGCGATTGCTCACATCAAACCCTTCGATATGACGAAGAAGAACAAGGATGCCAAACGATCAAACACCCCCGCCCGATCACATCGCCCCCTGGCGCGTCCGCCTGCACGAGGTCATCTTCGAGGCGGACGAACCCGCGGGCAAAACCTTCGACGCCGTGCTCATCCTCGCGATCATCGCCAGCGTCGTCGTCATCATCCTCGATTCGGTCCCCTCGTTCCGCGAGCACTACCACGGCCTGTTCATCGCGCTCGAGTGGTTCTTCACGATCCTCTTTACCGTCGAGTACGTCTTGCGGATCATCAGCGTCCGCAAGCCGCTGCGCTACGTCTTCAGCTTCTACGGCGTGGTCGACCTGCTCTCGATCCTGCCCAGCTACCTGGGGCTGTTCATCCCCAACGCGCAGGAGCTGATGGTGATCCGCATGTTGCGCTTGCTGCGGATTTTCCGCGTGTTCAAGCTCGTGCGGTTCCTGGGCGAGGCGGACGCGTTGCGGCACGCGTTTATCGCCTCGCGCCACAAAATCGCGGTGTTCCTCACCGCCGTGTTTATCATCATCACGATCATGGCGGCGATCATGCACGTGATCGAGTCCAACGCGGGCAACGACGAGTTTTCGTCGCTGCCCCAGTCGATGTACTGGGCGATCGTCACGATGACAACCGTGGGCTACGGCGACGTCACGCCGATCACGCCCGCGGGCAAGTTTCTCTCCGCGACGATGATGCTGATCGGCTACAGCATGATCATCGTGCCCGCGGGGATTTTATCGGCCGAGATCGCCGTCGAATCCCAACGCCACGCCCGGCGATCGACGACCCAGCACTGCCCGAGCTGCTCGCGCGACGGTCACGAGTTCGACGCGACGTACTGCAAGTTCTGCGGCGAGCACCTCAACCCCGAGCCGTACGTGCCCGCGAGCGAGCGCGGCATGGACGACAGTTGACCGGGCCGCCTCTCGCGGGTCGCACTAATCCCGCTTGACGCGGCCGCGCTGGGACTTGATCTTGCCGCGGTGTTTCTTGGCGTCCAGGCGGCGCTGCACCGCGCGGGCCGAGGGCTTGGTCGGCTTGCGACGCTTGGGCCGCGCCAGTGCCTGGACGAGCACCTCGCGCAGTCGGTCGAGGCAGGCCTTGCGGTTGGCGATCTGGCTGCGGCTGTCGCCCGCGCTGATCTGCAGGCCGTCTTCGGTGAGGTACCGCTTGGCGACCATCTCTAACCGGTGCAAGGCGTAGGCGGGCAGCGCCACGCGCAGCGCGGCCATCGAGACCGTCAGCGTCGCGCGGGTGTTGACCTTGTTGACGTTCTGTCCGCCCGGGCCGCCGGCCTTACTGAAGCTGAACGACAGCTGGGCGTCGGGCATCTCGATCCCCGGCGCGACCCGCGTCGTGTTGTTCGAAGCGCCGCCCATAATGGAACTCTAACGCATACGGCTTATGCGGCAAGACAAAAACGGATACGGCCTGTCGGTTCTGTGCGATAAGCCCGAACGCGCGATCGCAAAAAAGAGTAGGTTCAAACGCTCCGCACGCGTACAATCCAACCGGGCATCCGAGACGCCCGCGACTTGGGAACCGATATGCGACACAACACCATGCTCTTCGTCGGCGTGTTGGCCACGTTGTCCCTTGCCGGTGCCCCGCTCGCCGGTGCCCAAGCGCGCGAGCCCTCGCCCGGGCCGAACTGGGTCTTCGACGGCAAGGGCCAGAAGACCGACCGCCCCGCGCTCGTCGATATGGGCTTTAACGATTCGTTGTTCCCCATCAACGTCAATAACCACTGGGGCCTGATGAACCAGGACGGCGAGGTCGTGATCTTCCCGCGCTTCGACTGGACCGATTACGACTTCGAAGGCTTCACACGGTTCATGACCGGCGGGAAGACCGGCTTCCTGCGGGGCGACGTCGCCGACGACACCGACCCCAACGAGTACCAGATCCCCGCCAAGTTCGATTACGCCGACCGGTTCTGCAACGGCCTGGCCGTCGTGATGATCGACGGGCGCTGGGGCATGATCGAGAAGACCGGCAAGGCGCTGGTTCCGCTGGCGTTCGACGGCGTTTTGCGGTTCCAGGACGGCTTCGCCGCGGTGCAGCGCGGGGACAGATGCGGCTTTATCAACCGCGCGGGCGACCTCAAGATCCCCTTCGAATACAAGGCCGTGCGCTCGTTCCACAACGGCTTCGCCGCGGTGCAGTTGCCCGACGACCGCTGGGCCTACATCGACAAACGCGGCAGGACCGTCTGGCTGGACGAGACCGGGCGGGTCAAGATGCTCGGCGATTTCCATCAGCAATACGCGCGCGTGCAGGTCGAATTGCGCGACGGCGTCGTGCGGTGGGGCTACCTGACCAAGGCGTTCAAGTTCCGGATCGACCCGGTGTTCGAGGACGCCCGGGACTTTCACAACGGCATCGCCGCGGTGAAGAAGGACGGCAAGTGGGGTTATACGTTCGCGAACGGCCGGTGGCTGATCGAGCCGCAGTTCGACGAGGCGGACGACTTTGACGACGCGGACGCGAGCGGGGACTTCGGCGACGACGAGCGGGTCCGCGATCGGCGCGAGGGCCGGGACCTGAGCACGGCCGGGCTCTACGCGATGGTGAAACTCGACGGGCGCTTCGGCTACGTCAATCGCGCGGCGAACGGCGGGCTGGTGCCGCAGTTCAAGCGGGCCCAGCCTTTCTTCCGCGGCCTGGCCCGCGTCGATCGGGACGAGAGTTTCGCCTACGTGTCGGAGGTCGGCGACGTGCGGTTCGACCCGCGGGTGGCGCTCGCTTTCGGCTTCGTCGACCGCACCGGTCGCGAGCAGGGCCGGCTGCGGAATAATCTGGGCACCGAGGACCAGCCGGGCAACCAGATCGTCCCGCCCCCGCCGGCTCGCAAGCAGGCCGAGGTGCCCTACCCGCCCGAGCACTTGTACGTCGAGATGTTGCCGGTGCCCGAGCGGTAGCGGCGCTCGATCTCGACAGCACGCGCGCTGCGCGGCCCCGGAGCGGGCAAGCCGCGGGCTTGCGGGGTGTTCAGCAGGCCGGCTGATCGATGCTCAAATCGATTTGCCGCGGTTTCTCGGGCTCTGCCGGGCTTCGATCCGATACACCCCATGGCCGGGCCGGTGCCCGCCGACCCCGCGCGTGTGGGCCACAAGCGATGCTGTGCGCTGGAGATACGGAAAATCCCCAATTTGTAAGTATTAATTGACAGGCGGGAATCTTCGTCCTTCTTGGTGCGTATAGTTCTATAGAGACGCTTGGCCGGCCAACACGTTCCGATGGGAGACCGCCATGAGCCAGCACAGCCCGATCGACATCCCCGACTACTTCCCCGGCAACCTGCCCAAGTTCCACATCGGCCAGGTCGTCGAGCACAAGCGGTACGGCTACCGCGGCGTGATCGTCGACTTCGACATGCGGTGCCAGGCCGAGGACTCGTGGTACGAATCCAACCAGTCCCAGCCGAGCAAGGACCAGCCGTGGTACCACGTGCTGGTGCATCGCAGCAACGGCAACACCTACGCCGCGGAAGAAAGCCTCGAGGCCGTGACCGACCAGGATGACCCCGTCGAGCACCCGCTGCTGTCGGTGTTCTTCGAGCCGGTCGATACCGGCTCGTACATCCGCAACGACGAGCACTGGCCGGGCTGGCGGGGGTGAACCTGCTGCCCTTCTTCTGAGAAACGTCCTATTGACCCCGCTTGGCGGGGTTTTTTTGTTCTGGGGCGCGGGGCACCGGTGAACTGGGCTCAACGCTATTGACTGGGTCCGAGAACCGGCTAACATCGTTCACGCCGACGCGGGCCGGGATCATATCCATACCGGGGTAAAACCGGGTACTAACGAGGGTCGGCCGGCGAATTCGCCGGCGTTAAGGAGGGGTATCGCCATGACGACGTCTTCAACGCATCAACGCGCGGGGTTTGAGCAGCTTGAAAACCGCCTGCTATTGAGCGGCGATATCAGCCCGTTTTTCAGCTTCGATGCGATCCCCAACGGCACGCTTGTGCAGCCGGGCCAGGCGATCGACGTGCCGCTGGTCCTGCAAAACGAGGGCACCAGCCGGATCAGCGGGCGGTACGAGGTGGATTTTTACGCCTACACCGGCAGCAGCTTCTCGATCGCCAACGCGATCTACCTGGGCCGTGACGCGGTCAGCGGGACCCTGCCGCCGCAGACCGGGGCCGAGGTCGACTTCGATATCAAGGTCCCCACCAACGTGCCCGCGGGGACCTACCGGCTCGCGGCCGTGGGCGACCCGGACAACCGCATCGCCGAATCCAACGAGTCGAACAACACCGCGACTACCTCCACCACGGTGCAGGTCGCCCAGCTGGACATCGACCTGACCGCGCGCCCGTTTGCCATCACTTCGCCGACGTCGGTCTTGGCCGGCACGCAGGTCAAGAAAGACGTCCTGGTAACCGTCGCCAACACGGGCACCCGCGGCGTCGATGCCAAGACCAAAGTCAAGCTGGAGGTCTACGTCGTCCGCAACGGCGACGCCCCGGTCCTCGTCAACGCGAAAGACGTCTTGATCCCCGGATCAAAACTAAAAGCCGGCTCAAGCACCACCGTCAAGGTCCAATCCATCCTCCCCGGCGACCTGCCCGAAGGGACTTATGAACTCCGCGCGGTCATCGACGCGGACAACCAGGTCGCAGAGACCGACGAGTCGAACAACACCGAAACCGCCGGCCCCGAGGTCGAGGTCCAGCCCGCCTCCGTGGACCTCACCGTCGCCGTCGCGTCCAACGCCAAACTGCCCACCTCGCTCGTCTCCGGCGACGGCACCAAGCTCAGGCTGCCCATCGAGGTCACCAACAACGGCAACGTCCCGCTCGATCGGGGAGAAGTCATCGACGTCACCGTCTCACTCGAACGCGTCAGCGACGGACAGACCGTCTTGCTGGACACCTTCGACGACCAGAGCGTCAGCGCGCTCAAGCCCGGCGCCACCAAGAAGCTCAACCTCAACGTCGAGATCCCCCCCAACGGCACGCTCGACGGCGAGTACAGGCTGCTGGTCGAGGTCGATACCGACGACGACGTCAGCGAATCCGACGAGACCAACAACACGGCGCTCAGCAGCGCCGCCAGCCCCATCCAGATCGCGCCGGGCTTCGTCGATCTGCAGGCACAGTTCGGCAAGATCCAATTGCCCTCGGCTGTGATCTCCGGCGAGGCGATCAAGGGCACCGCCCAAGTGCTCGTCGCCAACCTCGGCAACGTCGCGCTGCCCAAGGGACAGCAGGTCGATGTCGAGTTGTTTGTCGTCCCCCAGGTCGGCAGCGCGATCTCAATCGGCACGGCGACGGGGCAGAGCGTCTCGAGCCTCAAGAACGGCAAGCCCAAGGCCATTAACGTCAAGGGCGGCCTGCCCGCCGGACTGGCGAGCGAGACCTACGACCTTCGCGCGGTCGTCACGCCCGTCGGGGCCCTGAGCGAAGCCGGCACCGCGAACAATACCGCCACGCAGAGCGACGCCGTCACCGCCGCCGACCCGTTTGTGGACTTCTCCGTCGCCGTCGCGTCCAACGCCAAGCTGCCCGCCTCGCTCGTCTCAGGCGACGGCACCAAGCTCAAGCTGCCCATCGAGGTCACCAACAACGGCAACACCCCGCTCGACAAGGGCCAAACCATCGGCGTCACCGTCTCGCTCGAACGCGTCGGTGACGGTCAGACCGTCGCTCTGGGCACCTTCACCAACCAGAACGTCAGCGCACTCAAGCCCGGCGCCACCAAGAAACTCAACCTCAACGGCACCATCCCGCCCAACGGCACGCTCGACGGCGACTACCGCATCCTCGTCGAGGTCGACTCCGCCGACGACGTCAGCGAATCCGACGAGACCAACAACACGGCGCTGAGCAGCGCCGACAGCCCCATCCAGATCGCGCCGGGGTTCGTCGATCTGCAGGCACAGTTCGGCAAGATCAACGTGGACGGCCGGGTCGTCTCGGGCGAGCGGATCAAGGGCACCGTGCAGGTCCTGGTCGCCAACCTCGGCAACGTCCCGCTGCCCAAGGGACAGCAGGTCAACATCCAGCTGTTTGTTGATCCAAGCGGTGGCGGGGACGCGATCCTGGTCGGCGAGGCGACGGGGCAGAGCGTCTCGAGCCTCAAGAACGGCAAGCCCAAGGCCATCAACGTCAAGGTCGATCAAGTCAACGGCCTGGCGAGCGGCGACTACGACCTGCGCGCGGTCGTCACGCCCGTCGGGGCCCTGAGCGAAGCCGGCACCGCGAACAACACCGTCACCCTGGCCGACGCGGTGACCTCGCAGACACTCGCGCTGGATTCGATCGCGGGCAAGCGCATGATTATCAAAGCAACCTCGGGCGACGGGTTCTATTTTGGTCGCAGCGGGACGGGTGAAATCGTCTACGACAGCGACTCGGACCAATACGGACGGGTCGGGATTGGAAGCTCAACCGGCGGTGCGACGGGGACGTACGATTACACCAAGACGAGTGACACCACCGCCACGGCGAACTTTACCGACACAAGCGTTGGCGTCGGCTGGACAACCAGCCTTGTCTTCAGGGATTTCAACACGATTGACTATGAGTTCAGCAACGGAATCGGTGGCTGGCAAAAAGGGACACTCACCATCATCGACCCCGGCGATGCCGTGTTGCCCGACTCGCTGCGCGGGATCGAAGCCCAACTCACCGCGATCCGGGGGACCGACCCGTTCGCAAGCCGCGGCCAGGCCCGGGTCGCTTTCTCGCCCACCAGCGACACCTATCAGATCACCGACATCGGCAGCGGCATCGTCTCCAGCACCGGCAGCTACCGCTATTACCCCAACGGCAGCAATGTCGCTTACCTGGAGCTCACGGACAGCTCGTTCGGCGACGCGGTGCTGTTCCTGTACTACGACGGCTCGACGATCACCCACTACACGATCGCCAGCCTCAACCCGTTCTTCCCCGAAGGCCAGCAGTACGGCCGGGCCGAGCAGCTCTAAACGCGTGCTTCATGCCGGGCTGACACGGAGAAAAACGCGCTAAACCAACGGCGTGCCGGCGGGCGCGCCTTCGAGCATCAGCCGGCGCCGGGCGGTCGTGTCCGGGTCTTCGATCGCGGGGGCCGGGACGTCCGCCTCCGGGCAGTGCGCGAGGGCGTGGTCGAAGAGGAAGCGGTTGACCGTCTTGGCGTGGGTCATCTGCAGGAGGTGGCGGTTGCCCTCGACCCACGCGACGCCGGGCTGGTCGGTCGGCGGCTTGATCACCCAGTCGTGGCGTGAATGGATCTGGTGGATCGGCGGGTAGCCGACAGGCGGCTTGAAGCCGGGCCAGCCGACCGCGGCACCGCTTGCCCACTTGGTCATGGCCGGGTCGACCTCGCCCGCGCCCTGGATCAGCCGGCGTTTGTCGTCGTCGTCGAGCCCTTCACGCAGCGCGAAGCCGAGCTTGATCAGCTTGAGCGCCTTGTTCGCCGAGGCGGTGGGCACCAGCCGGCCGATCAGCTCGGCGAGCTGCATGATCCCCGTGACGCTGTCGCCGGTGCGCGTGCTGGCGATGAGGAAGACGGCGCGTGGTTTGGGCGTCAGGTGCATCGCCATTTCCTGCGCGAGCATCCCGCCGAAGGACGAGCCGCCGATGAACAGCGGCCGGTTGTCGCCGGGCCTGCTGAGTTGCTTGGCCCAGCGTTGCGCGTAGGCCGCGACGGATTCGCCGGCGTGGTGCGCGATGAACGCGGGCGTCTCCAGCCGGTCGCCGAAGGCCTTGAGCTGGTGGTCGAAGACGGCGGGCGTGCAGCCGAGCCCGGGGATGAGGATCAGCCGGCCGGGGAGGGTCAGTTCGCGCATGGGGATAGTGTAATACGGCGGGCGTGATCCGGGCACACAACGAACGTGTATGAGACGCTTGAAATAGCCGGCGGCCTACGGACGCCGGACACGAGTACGCACGCGTCCTTGCAACAGGCTACTGCTTTCGCGTCCGGGGCCCGTCGGTCCCCGGCGATTTCAATGCTTCTCCTGCAGTTTCCAAAGAAAAACCCCGCCTTGCGACGGGGGCTGTTGATTCGATTCAATCCAAGCTCGCTCGGCTTATCCGGCTTACTCTGCCGGCTTGACCGGCGCGGGCGGGTCCTTGGGCTTGGGGTTTTCGACCGGCTCAAAGCCGATCATCTCCATCTTGAACTTGAGCGTTGCGTAGGGCGGGATCGAGCGCGAGCCCGTTTCGCCGTAGGCCAAGTTGTACGGGATCGCGACTTCGTAATGCGCGCCCGGCTTCATCATCTGCAGGATCTCGGTCCAGCCGGGGATGAGCTGGTTCGCGGGGTACACCAGCGGCTGGCCGGAGCGGTACGAGCTGTCGAAGACCGTGCCGTCGATCAGCGAGCCCTCGTAGTTCATCGTGACGATGTCGTTCGCGTCGGGGCTGTCGCCTTCGCCGGCCTTGACGACCTTGTACGCGATGCCCGACTCGGTCTTCTTCCAGCCGTCTTCTTCCTTCAGGCCGTTGATGTAGTCTTCGCCTTCTTTGATCGTTTCCTGCTGCTGCTTCTCGGTGAGGTAGGCGTTGAAGGCCTCGAGGGTTTCCTGCACCTGCTCGTCGGTCAGCTTGAGCTTGGGCGCGGGCTTGGGGTCTTCGCCTTCCCCCGGCTCTTCGACGGGCTTGCCGGCCTCGAGCCCTTCGTCGACACCCAGCAGGTAGCTGTCGGCCTTGATGGACAGGTCGGCCTCGCGGTAGCTGTTGCCGATCAGGTAGCCGATCGCGCGGGTCTCGCTTTCTTCCTTGAGCGCCGAGGCGATGCCCTCGATGAACGCGTCCATGTCCAGCTTCTCGTCTTCGGGGCGCTGGGCGAGGAACCGGCGGGTGATCTCAAAGCCCTGCGCGTAGCCGAGCGCGTAGTCTTCGTTCTCTTCGGCCAGGCCCTTGCGGATCCCTTCGCCGTAGACCTTCGGGTCCATGTCGGGCTGGGACATGGGGATCTGTCGGCCGTCGGTCCGGCCGATGGCGTAGCTGATGCGGTCGTGCATCGTCTCGAAGCCGTCGGGGTCGGGGTAGGCCTTCTCGTCGTCGAGTTCGAACGCGCTCTCGTCGCCGGCGTGGACGGTGGTCGGCGTGTGCTCGTGGTCGTGTTTTTCTTCGACGGCGTCGTCCTGAGCATACGAGACCGCGAGCGTGCCGGCGGTCATCGTGGTCGCGGCGAGCAACAAGCCCGTCAGGTGTTTCCTGGTCATTTGCAGACTCCAAGGTTGGGTTCAAATCGTGGTGGGCCGTGATTGGCACGGGTGGGAAGGACGGTGAGTATACCCCAAACCGTACGCGCCAACGGGCGGGCGGGTTCCCCGAAAGCGGGGCAAACTATGGATGGACAGGCGGGGCAGGCGTCCCGCCTGCCAATCCGACGCGGACCGAATCGGCGATTGATTTGTCCCTCCGGGTCAACAGCGGGCGAGAGGCCCGCCCCACCGTTCGCACCGGAGATCGCCTGTCTCACCGGCCGATCCCGCTTACAATCGCTCACAGAACCGAACGCCACGTTCCGACGGAGCCGACCATGCCCATCCTTACCATCCTCTTCGGCGTCGCCCTGATGGCGGTCGGCATCGGCACGTACGCGGCGTCGGACGACAGCCCGTCTGCCCTGCTGATCCCCATCGTTTTTGGCCTCATCGCGTTGGGGCTCGGGGTCGCTTCGATCGTTAAAAAAGACTTGCGCATGCATTTGATGCACGGGGCCGTCCTGCTCGCATCGCTGGGCGTGTTGATCCCTGTGATCCAACTCGTGATGCGGGTGGTGGAGATGTGGCAACAAGAGCGGGATCGCTCGCTCACTCTGCTCGCGGTCCTGCTAACCGTCAGCTTCAGCGGGGCGTACGTCTACACCGCGGTGCAGTCGTTCCGCGCCGCCCGCAAAGGCCGCAAAGACGTCAAGGAACCACCCAAGGAATCGAAGCCGGAACAGGCCGAGGCGACCGCCGAGCCCTGACGTGGCATAATGCATACGTGTGTGTGGACCGTGCCGGCTTGTGTTGTCGGCGGGCGAGGAGAAGTGTTGTGACGTATTTCGAGCCCCTGCATTGCCGGCTGGACGCCTTTACCGCGTTGCGTGATCAGCTGCCTCACCTCGAGACGACCGACGGGTTGGTCCGCGCCGCCGTCGCCGTGTCGATGCACGAGTTGGGCGAGGCGGACATCCTCGGCGTCGAGACGACGCTCGACGACTTGGCCGAGCAGGTCATGGACCGGGTGTTCGGCGACGACCCGCGGGCGCTGGTCGCGCACGCCCACCACGTCCTGTTTGAAGAAGCCCGGTTCCGCGGCAACCTCGGCGACTACGACGACCCGGCCAACAGCTACCTGCCTACCGTCCTGCGCACCCGGCTGGGCTTGCCGATCACCCTGACGCTGATCTACAAGGCCGTGCTCGAACGCGTCGGCGTCCCGGCGGTCGGCATCAATGCGCCCGGGCATTTTTTGGCCGGCGTCCCTTCAGCGGCGGTCGGCGCGTTGCGCTCGCCCGAGGCGCTCGCCTTCATCGACCCCTTCGCCGCCGGCCGGCTGCTCACCCGCGACGACGCGCTCGCCCGGGTCATCAAGGCCGCGGGCGGCGACCTCCTGCTCGACGAAACGACCGACCTCTTGCCCGTCGCGACGCACAAGCAGTGGCTGCTGCGCACGATCCGTAACCTGCGCATGGGCTTTAGCAAGCGCGAGCAGGCGGAAGATGTGCACGCCATGACGGAGATGATGCGGCTGGTCGAGACGTCGTGTTGATGCGATGGGGCGCGTGCGGGGCCGCGAGCGGAGCACAGAAAAAGCCCGCGGGACTGGGGTTGGGTCACCGCGGGCCTGAGGGGGTGGGCGTGGTTAGTTTCGTCTGCGTGTTCAATCGCCGACACACGAATGCTATTCCCGCCCGGCGCGATTTCCAGCACCTGGTCAACATTTTTTTGACACCCCTCTTCTTTGTACACTGAATCAGGAAACGTCCAGGGACTTGTGCCATGCCTATTCAACGCGTCGTGCTCGTCGGCCACTGCGGCTTCGATTCGGGGATGCTCGGCCAGTTCGCGAAACAGATGGCGCCGGGTGCCGAGGTCGTCCGCGTCAACAGCCAGGCGTCGCTGGAGCCCGCTTGCTCGGCCGACACGTTGTTGCTGGTCAACCGTGTGCTGGACGGTCGCTTCGCCGTCGGCGGGTCGGGGATCGCGTTGATCCAGTCGCTCGCCGAGCGGGCCGATGCCCCGGCGATGATGCTGGTGAGCAATTACGAAGACGCGCAGGCGCAGGCCGTCGCCGCCGGGGCGCTGCCGGGCTTCGGCAAGTCGCAGCTCGCCGACCCGTCGCTGGCCGAGCGCATGACCCGATCGCTCGCGTCGCGGGCGTCGGGCGGGGAATAGGTGGGTGGCGCTGCGACGGCTGCTTCGAGCCTTGTCGGTGGCTGCCTCATCGCACCGACGAGCTCCGCAGACGCCGCTTGACAGTGCCACGCACAATCGATCGCGGACACCTGGAAGCGGCCAATCGCATCGTTTGTCGCTACGCTATGACCAACCTTTCCGAGCCCATCCATGACCCAGCCACCGCCCCAGCCCCCGCGCCAGCGCGAGTCCGCCAGCCCGCTCGACGCGATCATCCCGACCAACCCGCTCGCCGCGGTGTCGTGCTACACCGGGATCCTGTCGATGATCCTCTGCATCCTCGGGCCGCTGCTCGGGCCGATCGCGGTGGTGCTCGGCGTGCTCGGCCTGAAGAAGTGGAACGCCACCGAATCGGCCTACGGCAAGACGACCAGCACGATCCGCGCCTGGATCGGCATCGTCACCGGCATCCTGGGCACGCTCATCGGGATCGGCGTGATCATCGTGATCAGCATCGACCCACCGAACATGTGATCCGAGTGATCGGGCCGGGCCTCAGCCCGACGTTTCGATCGCCATGACCTTGTCCAGCCGGCGCTGGTGGCGGGCCTCGGTGGAGAAGTGCGCGCCCAGGAACGCGCGGACCAGGACGTCCGCGACCGCCGGGCCGATGATGCGCGAGCCCAGGCACAGCACGTTCATGTCGTCGTGCTCCACGCCCTGGGCCGCGCTGTACGCGTCGTGGCACACCGCCGCCCGCACGCCCTTCATCTTCGTCGCCGCGATCGAGGCGCCCACGCCCGAGCCGCACAGCAGCACGCCGCGCTCGGCCTGGCCATGCTGGATCGCCTGGCCGATGTACCGCGCGAAATCCGGGTAATCGTCGTCCTTGTCGTACTGGTGCGCGCCCAGGTCCAGCACCTCGTGGCCCAGCGACTGCACGAGCGCGGCGATCTCTTGTTTCAACGGCAGGCCCGCGTGGTCCGCGGCCAGGGCAACCTTCATCGGGGAATCTCCTAGGCGTTCACGCGCATTATGGCCGAAAACACTGGGACAGGCATCTTGCCGTCAGCCTCCGCACCCATGACAGGCAAGATGCCTGTCCCGCCTACCAAACCACCCCGACCTGGCGGCGCAGCTCGTCCAGCACCGCCGCGTTGCTCAATGAGTCCGCCTCGGGCATGAACGGCTCGGCTCCATCAAGCACCGCCTGGGCGAACGCGTCCGACTCCAGCGCGTACAACGGCGTGTCCGTCTCGCTCTGGATCGTCTCATCCATCGGGTCCGCGGGCTGCTTATCGCCGTCCTGTTTGGGCGGGGTCATCTTCCGCAAGCGCCAGCGCGCACTTCCCGGGGTCGGCTTCCACGGCACGGGCACCTCGATGTAGCCCTCGGTCCCGCAGACCTGCGCGAGGTTGCTCGCCTGCGTGTCCATGCCACAGCTGAACGTGGCCGCGACGCCGCTGGGGTACGCCAGCACGCCCGACGCCGCGACGTCGACGCCCGACGGGTGCAGCCGGCCGACGGCTTGGATCGAGGTCGGGTCTTCGCCGACGATCAATCGCGTGAAGTCGACGCAGTAGCAGCCGATGTCCATGAGCGCCCCGCCGCCGAGTTGTTTGTCGAAGCGAACGTTGCCGTCGATTTTTTTTGTGCGGTAGCAGAAGCTCGTGCGGATCAGCTTGACCTCGCCGATCGCGCCGTCGCGTATGGCCTGGACGACCGCGCGGGTCTGCGGGTGGCAGCGGTACATAAACGCCTCGGCGATCAAGCGGCTCGCCCGCTTCGCACCATCAAACATCTCGCGCGCCTGCGCTTCATCCATCGCCAGCGGTTTCTCGCACAAGACGTGCTTGCCCGCGCCCAGCGCCTTGAGCGTCCACTCGGCGTGCAGCGAGTTGGGCAGCGCGTTGTAGACCGCGTCGATGCCCGGGTCGGCGAGCAGCGCGTCGTAGCCGGCGTGGTGTTTCGGGACGCCGTGCGCATCGGCGAATTGCTTGGCGCTCCCCGCCGAGCGCGACGCGACCGCGGCGACTTCTACACGATCCGACCCGCCGACCACGCCCGACGCGAACTGCCGGGCGATGTTGCCGGTGCTCAGGATGCCGAAGCGGAGCTTGCTCATACCGCGATCTTATCACGGCCGTGCGTTCGATTTGTTTTCCCCGCGTGCCGCTGTGGAATCGTGGCCCCGGTGATTATGATGGTGCGACACCACTGGAGAACCACGATGCGCCGAACTCTGCTGCCGTTCCTGCTGCTCGCCCTGTGCCCAAGCGCGTTCGCCGGCCTCGTGCCCGACGGCGCGACGCCCGAGAAGGTCGCCGACGGCTACCAGTTCACCGAGGGCCCGGCGCTCATCGAGAACATCATCGTCTTCAGCGACATCCCCGCGTCGATCATCGTCGCCTACGACATCGACACCGGCCAAACGATGACCGTCGTCGAGAACACCCGCAACACCAACGGGCTCATGCTGCACAACCGCGTGTTGTACGGCTGCTCGCACGGCGCCCGCGCGCTGGTCAAGTTCGCCGACGAAGGGGCCGAGCTCGAAACCGTCTGGGGCAAGCTCTTCGAACGCGACGACGACGGGACCATGACGCAAAAGCGCCTGAACAGCCCCAACGACCTGACCATCGACAAGGACGGCGGGATCTACTTCACCGACCCGCGCTACGGCAACCGCGACAGCATGGAAACCGATACCGAAGGCGTCTACTACTACAAGGAATCCGCCAAGGTCAGCGACGACGGCGGCGTCGAGGTCTACCAAAAGTTTCTGCCCATCGACACCGAACTCAAACGCCCCAACGGCATCGTCCTCTCGCCCGATCAGAAGACGCTCTACGTCGCGGACAACGGCGCGAACTGGATCTACGCCTACGACATCGTCGAGCCGGGCAAGGTGAAGAACAAGCGCAAGCTCGCGCAGCTCAACGACGGCAAGGGCGGCGGCAGTGACGGCATGTGCGTCGATGCGAAAGGCCGGCTCTACGCCACCGGGCACGGCAAGGTCTGGGTCTTCGAGCCTACCGGCGACCTGGTCGCGACGATCCCCGTCGGCCCGCAAACCACCAACTGCACCTTCGGCCCGAAAGGCAAGACGCTCTACATCACCGCGAACAAGGGCCTGTACCGCATCACGCTGAATACCGATGCGCCGCTGGAACACGCGAAAGCGGAAGAAAACGAAACGAACTGAAACAATCGGTAGGACAGGCATTCCTGCCTGTCGGTCGGCGAAGCCGAATCGTTCAATGCAATCAAACCTTCGGCCTGGTGACAGGCAGGAATGCCTGTCCTACCTGCGACTGTTTGTGACGCGTCAAACCTCATACAACACCCTCGTCCCCGCGCTTGTACCACCACCCGCACAGGCCGCGGAAGCGGACGGCGAAGGGGAACAAAAACATCACCGCCATCATGCCGAGCATGCGGCCGGTGTTGTCGGTCTTGCGCGAAGAGGTTTCGACGCCGACCTGGACGATGCGCATCGGCATGCGCTTGGGCCTTGCCCACCTCTTCAGCCGGCGGGCGAGCCAGATTTCCTCGCTGGCGTAGAGCGTTTCGTTAAAACCCCCGACGTCTTCGAACGCGTCGCGTCGGCAGAAGAAAAAGCACCCCGCGGGGTAACGCAGCAAGCGCGAGCCGAGGTTCCACAACCCCAGCAGCCGCATCGCCAGCCACGTCGAGGGCGGGTCGAAAACAACCTTCGCCCCGCCGCCGACGTAGCCGTCTTGTTCGAGCGCGTCGAGCGCCGCGCTCAGGAGTTCCGCCGAGGGCGCGGTGTCGGCGTCGATGAAGACCAGCCAGCGACCGGCCGACGCCCTCGCCCCGGCGTTGCGGGCCTTGGCGATCTGGTTCACCGGCTCGTAGACGACCGTTGCGCCGTGGTCGCGCGCAACGTCCGCTGTCGCGTCCGACGAGTTGTTATCGACGACGATCAGCTCGCCTGGCGCGTCGACGCCGCGCATCGCGTCGATCATCGCGGGCAGCGTGCGCGCGAGCTGCGCCGCTTCGTTGTACGCGGGGACGATCAGCGCGTAGTCGGGAGGTTGTTCCACGGGATGATGATAGCCGCGACGCCGGCGAATCATGCCGAGCTTGTTTTAACACGACGCCTCAACCGCCGAATTGATCTTGACAGGCTGTAGAGCAGTTCGCCCCCGCGTGGTGACGCGGCGGCTGCGTCGCGCTGCGGATCATAAACAGAAGTGTGTCGTAGCCGCCGGGCCACGCCCGGGGGTCGAGCAAGCACTGTGCGAGGTCAAAAACGAACGCGTATCACATCAAGCAAAGCGCGATCAATCCACCGGCGACCCGTAGCGACGCTGCTATATCGGCTCATCAGCGTTTACGCCTGGCCGATCAATCGGTAGCGTCTTCCGAGGCTGACGATGCGGGTGACCAGGCGGTCATAATCGATCCCGCCGTGCTCGGCGGACTCGGCGAAGTCTTCGCCGTAGGCGAGTTGCGGGTTGGGGTTGGCTTCGAGCAGGTAGACGTTGCCCTCGGGGTCGAGCCTAAAGTCCATGCGGGCGTAGCCGGAGAGCTGCAGCGCGCGGTAGGCGCGTTTGGCTAAACGCGGGAGCTTGGCGTGCATGGCGTTGGGCAGGTCTTTTGCCGGGCCGGTGTCGAGCTTGATTTTCTTCTGGTACTGCTCGTCCCACTTGAGCTTGCCGGTGGCGATGCGCGGTGCGCCCTCGCGCAGGCCGGCGAAGTCCATCTCCCAGGTCGGCAGGGTCTGCAGGCGTTGGTTGCCGACCACGCCGACGTAGATCTCGCGCCCGTCGATGTAGCGCTCGACGATCGCGTCGGTGCCGACGTTGCGGTGGATAAACTTCACGCGCTCGGCGAGCGCGTCGTCGTCGTAGACGATCGACGCCTGGCTGATGCCGACCGACCCCTCTTCGGTCAGCGACTTGACGATCAGCGGGTAGTTCAAGCGCTTGGGCGGCGTGGCCTTGCGCTGGCCGATGGGGAAGACGTGGAACGCGGGCACGGGGATGCGGTGGTACCGGCAGACCATCTTGGCCAGGCCCTTGTTGTGCGCGAGCATGAGCCCGCGCGGGTTGCACCCGGTGTACGGCACGCGCAGGGCCTCGAGGTACGCCGCGACGTGCGTGTCGAACACGCCGACGCCCGCGAACTCTTCGAGCAGGTTGAACACGACGTAGGGCTTGAACGCTTCGACCGCCTCGCGGATCACGCCCAGGTCCATCGACACGCCGAGCACGCGGACGTCGTGGCCGAGGTTGCCGAGCGTCGCGACGACGTCGAACTCGGTCTTGAACGGCGCCATCTGTTCGTCGCTAAGCCCCTCGATCGTGTCCGGCGGGACGCAGTCGGGGTGGACCAGGACCAGGATGCGGTGGCTGCGTGTCATGCTTATCGCCGGTTCACGGGGCAACGGGCCCACACCATGATCGGGTGTTTCGGTGCCGCAAGTGGGCCGGTGATACGCGCTGAGCGCCCGCCGATAACGCTTGGTTTACAAGGGTGAAACGATCGCCATGCATCGCGGTTATCAGACGGCCCGCTGGCCAAGCGAACTTCGAGGCCGCTCACAGCGCGACCGGGTGGTGCCCCGCGTGGATGTAGTTCATCGTCTGCACCGTCACCATCAGCGTTGCTTCCCGGCGGGCCTGGTGGACCGGGACGGCGAGGCGGAGTTTCAATTCTTTGCACCGGTCGATCATGTCGCGCAGAACCTGGTCGATCGTGTACGCGTGCGTGCCGGTCCAGCGTGCGACGGTCTCGCGCAGCTCCTTCTGAAAGCTGCGTAACGTCGCGGCGGCGGTCGGCCGGTGAGCGAACTTGGGGTCGGCGCTGAACAGCTTGAGCAGGTCGCGGTCGTAGAAATCCGGGAACGTGTCGCCGTAGAACCAGCGCTTCTTGCGGTAGTGCTCGCGCAGCGTCGTGTTCAGCGAGGACACCGGCTCGACCTTCCGTCGGGTGCGGACGGGCGGCGCGACGCCGCCGAGCTCGGCCACCGCGTCATCGATGAACATCAGCTTGCGCATCGCGACCGGCCAGGACGCGTAGGTCCTGTGCCAGCGCCCGCCCGGCGTGAGCCAGACGGCGAAGGTCTCGGCGAAGTCTTCGGCCGGGTGGGCCTGGGCGTACCACGCGGGCAGGTGGGTGACGTGCTTGCGTGACGCGGGGTCGGGCTTGTAGCTCTCGGGGTACGGCTCGCTCGCCGATCCGAACAGCGCGCGGAAGCGCTTTCGCCGATGCAATCGGTAGGCGTTGCACACCGCGTGCCCCGCCTCGTGCCGCAGGATCATCATGCGCTGGCGCGGGGTGCCGCCCTCGACCGCGAGCATCTGCGCCTTTTCCAGCCGCATCAGCCGCGGGTGGGCGAGGTAGAACGGGATCGCGATGCCCGGCACGCCGTCGGGCGAGAACCACTCCGAGCTCAACCAGCAGTGCGGGCGGAAGCGTGACAGCCCTGCCGACGCGAGTTCGCGGTTGAGCCGGTCGACGTCTTCGAGCACCGCCGGGCAGCGTTCGAGCGACAGCCCGAGATCGCGGAAGCGGACATCGAGCAGTGCTTCATCGGACAACTTGGCCCAACGCGGTTTCGGAGCGGTCGTGGCGCGCGGCGGCATGGCGAACGATTCTATCAGCCAAGCCGCGCCAGCCGAACCCGCGCGCGGAGAGGCCCGGGCAATGACGTCTGATGCAAGCGGATGGGTGGCCGGGGTGGAGGCTCCGCACCCCCCGGAACAATCCCTCTGTCGTCGATCCATGGCGGATCGTGCCGGGGGTTCGTAAACGCGACCCCGGCCACCCGATCCGACACGGTTCAGACGCGTTCGCCCCACGCAAACAGCCGCAATCAAAAAGCCGGCAAGGGGGCGGCCTTGCGGTAGTGATCGTATCGACTCGGCTTCTATACGCTCGCGTCGCTTAGCGTCGCCGACGCACGAGCGCAAGACCACCGAGGCTTAGCAGCGCGAGGCTGGTCGGCTCGGGCACCGAAGCGGGTCCCAGCGGGCCGGTGTAGCCGGAGAAGGAGGTGCCCAGGTCGGTGTCGTCCACG
>JBKAGS010000043.1:0-44165 GCA_046290505.1 Phycisphaeraceae bacterium
CCCTCCCGTTGGGGGTTCAAGGCTTGGGCTTGGGCCGGCGTTTGGGCTTGCGCGTCAGCAGCAGCTCGCGCTGCGGGTCGACGAGGAAGTCGCCCTCGAGCGCGGCCCGGCCGATGAGCATCCGGCAGACCATCTTGTGCCGGCTGACCAGGCCGACCTCGATCGGCTTGGTCACCGGGCCGACCTTCATCGTGACGGTCACGAACAGGCGGTCATGCTTGTGGCCCATGCTGGACTTGACGTGCGTCCGCCGGGTGATCGGCGCGGTGACCTCGTGCCGGCGTTCGGGGTGCTTGCGCGAGGCGGCGACGGTGAAGCGCACCATGCCGCCGGGCAGCTCCTCGATGTCGTACGCGTCGATCGCGCTGGTGCGTGCGCCGGTGTCGGTCTTGGCCCGCAGGTGCCTGATGCCCCACTCGGGGAAGGCGACGTACTCGCGCCAGCCGATGACGTGGCGGTCGGTCTCGCGCAGGGGCAGCGACGGGTCGGGCGGGCTCGCGTGGGGGTCGTCCATCGGAAGGCCTTATTTTATACGCACACGTATATTTAAGCAAGCCGACGCCGCGGCGGCCCTGCCGGGTGTGGTATCGTCTGCGAGTAACACCGGGCGTTCGCCCGCGTCGGACGCATCGATCTGAACCTGACCATCATAACGACGGAGCACACGATGAACCTACTGCGAAACCCCTTGGCCCCGCTGCTCGCGCTGCTGCTGCTTTCGCCCGCGGCGCACGCGGAGCTGCGCGTGTCCAACGCCTTCGGCGACCACATGGTCCTGCAACAAGAGATGCCCATCCGCGTCTGGGGCTGGGCGACGCCGGGGCAGAAGATCGTTGTGAAGCTCAGCAGCGACGCCGACGGCGCGGCCGGCGTCGTGGGGGACGCGGTCGCCGGCAAGGACGGCAAGTGGCTGGCGACGCTCGCGCCGCTGAAGGCCGACGGCCACGCGAGGACGCTGCGGATCAAGGGCGACGGCGGCGCGGTGGCGTTCAAGGACGTGCTGCTCGGCGAGGTCTGGATCTGTTCGGGCCAGTCCAACATGGAGTGGTCGCTGCGTCAGAGCGCCAACCCGCAGGAGGAGATCGCCAACGCCAAGCACCCGACGATCCGCCTGTTCAACGTGCCGGGCCACGTCAAGCAGAACACGCCGCAGGACGACGCGCGCGGGTCCTGGCGGGTCTGCACGCCTCAGAGCGCCGCGGACTTCACCGCCGTGGGCTACCACTTCGGCCGGGCGCTGAGCCGGGAGCTGGGCGTGCCGATCGGTCTGATCGGCACGAACTGGGGCGGGACGCGCATCGAGCCGTGGACCCCGCCGGTCGGCTTCGAGAAGGTGCCGCAGCTGGCGAACTACAGCGAGGCGATCAAGGCGATGGACCCGGCGACGCCCGAGGGCAACGCGGCGCGCAAGGCGTACGTCGAGCGCGTCGAGGCGTGGCTGGTGAACGCCAAGGCCCACGCGAACACCGGCAAGGAGACCGGCAGCGCGCCGCAGTTCAACATCGACCCGCCCGGCGGGGCGACGCAGATCTACAACGGCATGGTCGCCGGCCTCACGCCGATGTCCGTCCGCGGCGCGATCTGGTACCAGGGCGAGTCCAACGCGGGCAACGGCCTGGCCTATGACTACATGAAAGAAGCGCTGGTCAAGGGCTGGCGCGAGGTCTTCGACAACGACGAGTTGTCCTTCTACTGGGTCCAACTCGCCAACTTCCGCAACCGCGACGACAACCCGGCCGGCGGGGGGTGGGGCCCGGTCCGCGAGGGCCAACGCCGGGCGTTGCGCCTGCCCCACACCGGCATGGCCGTCATCATCGACATCGGCGCCGCCAACGACATCCACCCCAAGAACAAACAGGACGTCGGCAAGCGGCTCGCGCTGTGGGCGCTCGCCAAGGACTACGCCAAGGACATCGTTTACTCCGGCCCGCTCTACAAGTCGCACGCGATCGAGGGCAACCAGATCCGCGTGACCTTCGACCACACCGGCGGCGGGCTGATGGTCGCCGACAAGGCCGGCGCCCACTTCATGGGCCCGGTCAAGCCGATCAAGGACGGTGAGCTGAAAGAGTTCGCGATCCAGGACGCCGAGGGCAACTGGCACTGGGCCAAGGCGAAGATCGATGGCAAGAGCGTGGTCGTCTGGCACGACGGCGTGAAGCAGCCCAAGGCGGTGCGCTACGCGTACCAGTCCAACCCGGACCAGGCGAATCTCTATAACAAGGAAGGCCTGCCCGCCTCGCCGTTCACGACGGTGGATTGATGCGCAACGATCGAAGCGATGTGCGGGGCGGGCCGACGGGCACGCCCCGCGTTTATTGGTTCACCACGGGTGAGTTACCGAACATGACCACGTCGATCCGTTTCGTTTGTTTGTTCTGTGTCGCGGTGCTCTTCGGCTCGGTCGGTTGCGGCGGACCCAACCGTCAGGCGGTCCCCGAAGACAAGCTGCGGCCGAACATCGTCGTCATCATGGTCGACGATATGGGCTGGGCGGATCTCGCGTGCTACGGCAACGACGTCGTGGACACACCGGTGCTCGATCGATTTGCGAAGCAGGGGATGTTGTTTACCGATGCGTACGCCGCTTCGCCGGTCTGCTCGCCGACGCGGGCCGCGATGATGACCGGCCAGTCACCCGCACGGGTTGGGCTGACCAACCACGCCGCAGGCCACCCGCCGGGCTTTGCCCCCCGGGGCGCGGTGCTCGCCGAGGCGCCGATGGTCTACAACCTTGCGCGGTCGTACGTCACGATCGCCGAGCGCCTGCGCGACGCCGGTTACCGCACGGCGCACATTGGAAAGTGGCACCTGTCCAGCACGCGCCACAGCCCGGACCAATCGATCAGGCAGCAAGACCTTTACCCCGAGCACCAGGGCTTTGATCTGAACATCGGCGGCAACTCGAGCGGCGGTCCGCCGAGCTTCTTCTCGCCCTACCGCAACCCGACGCTGCCCGATGGGCCCGAGGGCGAGTACCTGCCCGCGCGGTTGGCCGACGAGGCGATCCGATACATCAAGGCGGACCGCGACGGGCCGTTCTTCCTGAATTGGTGGCCGTACTCGGTGCACTGGCCGATGCAGGCGCCCGGGCACCTGATCCAGAAGTACCGCCGGCGCATGCCCGGCGCGCCCGAGAACGAGGTGGTCTACCAGGCGATGATCGAGGGGTTCGACGCCGAGCTCGGCCGGTTCTTCGAGGCGCTCGACGACGCGGGCCTCGCCGAGGACACGCTGGTCATCTTCACGTCGGACAACGGCAGCCTGTACCGCAACACGCCGCTGCGCTCGGTCAAGGGGCATTTGTACGAAGGCGGCATCCGCGTCCCGTTCATGGTGCGTTGGCCGGGCGTGGTCGAGCCGGGCACGCGCTGCGCGACGCCGATCATCAGCATGGACTGCGTGCCGACGCTCATCGAGGCCGCGGGCCTGCAGGCGATCGACGACCGGCCGATCGACGGCGTGAGCCTGGCCCCGCTGCTGACTCGGACCGGCGGCCTCGAGCGTGACGCGATCTGCTTCCACTACCCCAACTACGCGTTCCACAAGCAAAACCGCCTGGGCAGCGCGGTCCGTGTGGGCGACTACAAGCTGATCAAGTTCTATGACGACGACTCGGTCGAGCTTTACAACCTCGCCGACGATATCGGCGAGACGACGGACCTCGCCGACCAGATGCCCGGCCGAGCGAAGCGGATGGAGGCGAAGCTCGGTGCGTGGCTGGCCGAGTCGGACGCCGCGATGCCGGTGCGCGTCGAGGGCGCGGCGCGGTAGCGTGCGCAGCAACCAATCGGCAACCGCACGGCGTGGGGAAATGTCTTGCGTGTCGTTGCGTTAGTCGATAAACGAGATAGCCTTTTGTCCCGCTGTTGAATCCCACCCATGCACTGGCCGCACACACACGCCGTTGTCCACGACCCCGATTCGCCGAACGGCTTGGGGACGCGGGACCTGCTCGAGCGCGAGTGGCTGCTGACGCAGGGCGGCGGCGGCTTCGCGATGGGCACGGCGCTCGGCGTGAACACCCGGCGTTACCACGGCCTGCTCGTCGCCGCGTCGCGCCCGCCCGTCGGGCGCATCGTCGTGCTCAATCAGCTGTTCGAACAACTCGAGCTGCACGGCCACGGCAAGACGCGGACGATCGAGTTCGGCGGGTGCCTGTTCCTCGATGACGGCAAGCCCGTCATCGTCCCCGACTGCCCACCGATGCTCCGGCGCTTTGACCGCGGGCTCGACGCGGTGTGGTCGTACCAGTGCGGCGACGTGACGCTGACCCGCCGGCTGGTGCTGCACGACGGCGAGCCGGCCTGCACGGTGCACTACGACCTGACCGGCCTGGGCGCGGTGTGTTCGTCCGCCACGCTGCGGCTTCGCCCGATGGTCACGCTACGCGACTTCCACCGCCTGGAACAGCGCGACGACGGGCGGTTCGGCGTCTCGGCGATCGGCGAGACGCTGCAGGTCGCGCGCGAGGGTTTGAGCGCCTGTTACCACGCCCCGGGCGCGACCGCCGACGCGCAGCCCGACTGGTGGTTCGGCGTGCACCACCGAATCGAGGCACACCGCGGGACGGACAGCTTCGAGGACCTGTTCGTGCCCGGCGTGCTGTCGATCGACCTGGGCCAGCGCGACGACGCGCACGCGAGCTTCACCGCCTGCCTCGGGCAGACGCCCGCCCAACCGATCGACAACACCAACCAACGCGCCGAGCGCCTCGCGCCGATCCGCGCGGCGGTGTCGGGCCAGCTCGACGGCGGCGCGGCAGACAACAAGACCGCTCCGATGCCGCCCGCCCTGCCGGCGATCCTCGCCCAGGCGAGCGACGACTTCATCGTTCGGCGGCGCGTCGGCGACAAACAACTCTCGACGATCATCGCCGGCTACCCGTGGTTCGCCGACTGGGGGCGTGACACGTTCATCGCCCTGCCCGGGCTGATGCTTTGCACGCGCCGGTTCGACGAGGCGCGCGACACGCTCGCGGCGTTCGCCGACGCGATCGACCACGGCCTGGTGCCCAACCGTTTCGACGACCACGACCCGACGCTCGCGCACTACAACACGGTGGACGGCTCGATGTGGTTCGTCCACAGCGCGCTGGAATACCTCAACCACACCGGCGACGACGCGGCGTGGGACGGATGGCTGGCCGGGGCGTGCGTCAAGATCGTCGAGGCGTACCGCACCGGCACGTTCGCGATGTCGCACGACGGGCAGACGAAGGTGCCGATCAGGATGGACAGCGACGGGCTGATCGCGGCGGGTGACGGCCACAGCCAGCTGACGTGGATGGACGCGGCGGCGTGGGGGCCCGACGGCAAGTTCCACGTCTTCACGCCCCGGCCGGGCAAGTGCGTCGAGATCAACGGGCTGTGGCACAGCGCGCTGGTTCGGCTCAGCGAAGCGTTGCCCGACACGCACAAGCAGGAGCGCGAGCGTTACGGCGAGTTGTCGTCCAAGGTATGCGAGAGCTTCACCGACGCGTTCTGGTCCGAGCAGCTGGGCTACCTGGTCGATCACCTCGCGCCGACGCCGCAGGGCTGGGTCGCGGACGGCTCGCTGCGGCCGAACCAGTTGATCGCGTGCGCGCTGGAGCACGGCCCGGTGCAGCCGCGGCATCGCGAGCACGCCGTGAACGCCTGCCGGGAGCGCCTGCTCACGCCCGTCGGACCGCGCACGCTGCCGGTCGATGACGCCGAGTTCTTCGGCCGGTACGAAGGCTCGCCTTTCGACCGCGACAAGACGTACCACCGCGGCATGGTCTGGCCGTGGCTGATGGGCCCGTACTGCGAGAGCGTCCTGCGTGCCGGCGGTTTCAGCGACGACGCGAAGCGCGAGGTGCGCGACGCGCTCGCGCCGTTGCTCGAACGCTTGACCACGTCCAACCTGCCGGGGGCGCTCGGCACGCTGCACGAGATCCACGAGCCGCTGCCCCCGTTCGCCCCGCGCGGCTGCCCGGCCCAGGCGTGGTCGGTCGCGGAGGTGCTGCGCGTGCTGACGCTGGTCGCGCGCTGATACCCCGATCGGCCGATCAAAACAAAAACCCTCGCCAAGGCTGACGAGGGTTTCGTATTGATGCCATGACCTGCCGTCACTCACGTCGCCGGCGGCGCATCGGCGGGCGGTGCGGGCTCGTTACGGATATCGATGCCTGTATTGACGATCAGCTTGTCGACTTTCTTTTGGATGGCCTTGTCCAGCCCGGGCACCTGGCCGTTGTCGGGCATCGGGCCGTCGAAGATGACCTTGCCGTTCTTGTCCTTGATGGTCAGGTGGCGCGCGCCGTCTTTGCTGGTGATTTTGATCTCGTGCTCGCCGTCGAAGGTCATGGCGCTGGCCGACGCGGTGGCGTGCCCGCCCGGCGCGTCGAGCTGGCCTTGCAGGTCGTCGAGGTCCAGGTCCAGCTGCAGGCGCATCTGCTGGAACATCTTGTCCATCTCCTGCCGCTGCTGAAGCATCTGGACTTGGAGGTCTTCGATCATTTTCTTGACTTCGTTGGGCAACGCCTCGTTGTCGAGTGCACCTGGCGCGCGAAGTCCCCAGCCGTCGCCGAGCCATACGCCGGGCATCAGCTCGAACTCCGGCGCGAACGGGTCGCCGACCGGGCCTTCTTGCGGGTTCAGTTGTACGCGCCATCGCTGCGCGAGGTTGCGTCCGCCCGGGCCGAGGTCGGGCAGTTGCCGCGTGACCAGCTCTGCGGCGAGCTTCATCGCTTCGCCTTCGCGCGAGGCGTGGAGCGTGATCGTATCGCCGGCCTTGTGCGTGCGGACCAGCACGGCGAGCTGCTCGGGGTTGATCAGGAGCTGGTCGCCGAGCTTCGTGACGATGTCGCCTTGCTTGAGGCCTGCCTTGGCCGCGGGGCTGTCCTCGGCGACGAAGGTGATCAACAGGCCGGTGCCGCGCGGGACGCCGAGCAGCTTGGCGGTGTCGAAGTCCAACGGCTCGGCGTTGACGCCGAGGAACGCCGCCTCGATCGTCGCGGCCGGGGCCTGGTCGCGGACTTGTTCGGGCTTTTCGACCCGGACCCAGCCTTCGCCCGGCTGAGGCTGATCGAACGGGTCACCCTGCGCCCACGCGGGCAACGAAAGGCTTGCGAGCAGCATCGTGGCGGTCATGGTGCTGTGTTTCATGGTGTCGCTCCTTAGCGGGTGGGTGTCACAAGAAACAGGTCACGAACAGATGTTTCAAAAAGTCGTCTGCTTCACGACGATGAGTTCCTGCGTCGGCAGGGATAGTTGGCGGGTCACGCCGGTATCGGGCTCGTACCAGGTGCGCTGATCGACCGTGTCGCGGATCATCGCGCGGTAAGGCTGGCCCGAGGGCGTGTAGCGCGACTGCTCGCCGAGGTCGCGCGTCCAGGTCAGGTGGGTCGGCTCGGGGCGATCCGTCGTCGCAACGATCGGGTCGGCTGGCGTGGTGTCGGCTGCTTCGGGGCGTTCTGCCAGGGCCCCGAGGTCGGCGCGGTCCGGGTCGGCGGCGCGTTCGGGCCCGTCTGGAGTAGGCGGCAGCAACGCGATGGATACCGCGACCGCGGCCGCGACCACGACCAGCGCGGCGATCGCGGCACCACGCAGCACCAGCGCGCGGTTCGCACGCGGCCCGGCCGAGCCGGTTCGTTCCTCCAGCGTCGAAGCGATGCGTGCATCAAGCATCGGCGAGGGCTCGCGCGTCGGCAGGTCGGCGAGCATCGATTGCAAGTCGTCGCGTTCGTCAGGCTTTGACATGCGAGCCCTCCAGTTGTTGCCGCAGCCGGCTCAGCGCGCGCTGGTACTGCGACGACACCGTGGTCAGCGGTCGGCCGGTCGCCTCGGCGATCTGCTTGAACGTCAGCCCGCCGAAGCTGCGCATGGCCACGGCCTCGCGCTCGTCGTCGGGCAGGTTGTCGATCGCTTGCATCAGCATGGCGTGGGTCTCGTTCGTCTGGGCGGCCCAGCCCGGCTCGTCGCGGGCCGGTGCCTTAAACAGCGACGCCGGGGCGCCGATCGGGCTCGGCCCGGCCCGCCGCCGACGCGTCTGGTCGATCGCGGCGTTGCGGACCGCCCGGTACACGTACGCGAGCGGGTCGCCCTTGGGCCGGTCACGCCGCTTCACCATCCGGGCGAACGCCTCGTGGACCGCGTCCTCGGCCAGTGCGGGCTCGCGGACGACCGACAGGGCCAGCCCGAACAGGCCGCGGCGGTGCTCCCGGTAGATGTCTTCAAGCCAGTGCGTCACCCGGGGTCGCCTCGGTCGTTGGGTTGTCTATCCGATACACGCACGCCCCGATCGGTTTTACGACGCGGATGCCAAAAATGATCGAAATCAACCCGCCGTCACGCCGCGGTGCGCGGCGCATCATGGTGCCGCGGGTGCGGACACGACGGGGCCCACAGCAAAAAACAGCCCGACACATCCGCCGGGCTGCTGCTCCTGGTGATGGCGTCGGGGCCTGCTTTACTCCGTGTTGCCGGCGTTGGCCTGCCGATCCGCGACGCTGCCGACCAGCGTTTCGTACTGCTCGGCCACGCTGCCCCGCTGGTCCGCGACGGCGGTCCGGGTGCGCCAGCTCAGCGCGGCCAGCTCCGGGGAGTGCGCGGGGAAAGTGGAGCGCAGCTGTTGATCCAGCTGCTGCAGCTGTCGGCGGACGGCGTGGGGCAGGCTTTCGAGGTCCCGGACCTGATGCAGGTCGTAGCCGTGTCCGTTACACACCGCGATCGCAGCGTTGACCTTCATCTCGCCGTTGCATACCAGCCCGACGGCGATCCAATACTCCCGGTTGTGGGCGTGGACGCGTGTGGTACGCGCGTCGATCACGGTGAGGGCCGACGGCGCCTCCGCTTCGTCAGCGGCCTGACGCGCGTCATCCGCGGCCTGCCGGGCGCTGACGACCGCCCGCAGCGCTTCAACTTGCTCGCTCACAGCTTCGCGGTCTTGCCGCACCTGTGCTCGGATCTGTGCGACCGGGTCGTCCGCAACGGCCTGCTGCGGTTCGCTGAGCCGGGCCTGGTCGGCGGAAACGAAATCGCTGTCATCCACGGAAAGCGTGTCATTCACGAACTCGAACGCACCGTCCCAGTGGCCCCACGAATGGGTGCTGACGCCGTGACGCTTGCTGGCGACAAACCTCGAAGGCGGGTTGACGACGCGGACCGTGACGACGCCGGTCTCGCCGCTCTCCAGCAATCCCGCGTGCACCGCGGCGACGCCGAGGTGTGAATCGGACGTGTACACCCCGGCGCCCCAAACAGACCCGTGCTTGCTGCCGGTCACGCGGAACCGGTGGACGTCTCCGTGCTGCTCCGCCGAAAACCGGACGATGTTCTGGATCCTGTAGTGCGACTCGGCACCGACCAGGGGTGGCTGCTGCAGCAAAGCGAGCTGACTATCGGCCGCGCCGCGATCGGCGAGCACCCGGGCACGCACCCGTTGGACCGGGTCGGACGCGGGGGCCAGCGTCAGCAACTCGGCCAGCCTGGCCTGGTCCGCCGACTGGAACGGGTTGTCGGCGGGCGTTTCGACGACCGAGGTCGCGATGGCCTGCCCATCGGCCGCCGCATGGTCGGGTGAAGGGCACGGCGTCGCGTGCGCGGAGGCGGGCAGGGCGAAGCCCGCGATCAGCAGGGCGGCGGTGGCGCATTTCAACAGCATGGCGAAACCTTTCAGCGGCGTTCGAGAGACCGGCGATCGCCCGACACTTTGTCGGGCCCGCAATCGTTTCGCACCGGCCGCGCAGCCGGATTCATGCATCCCGGAACACACCTTCTTTCTGGGATCGCGCCCGTGGTTGGCTTGCGGGCTCACCGGGCCGCCACGCCCAGCAGCGCCCCGTGCACCGCCATGCCCAGGCCCTCGCAGCACAGCTTGAGGTTGACGTTGCTGCCCAGCTGGCCCTCGAACTCATCGACCGCGGCGATGACGGTCAGCCACGGCGCAAGCGCCGCCTCGCTGTCGCCCGGCGTCTCGGGGTCGCAGGCCTCGGCGGACTGAGCGAGCCGGCGTCGGGCGAAGTTGGCGATCATCGAGCCCATGAGCTCGGCGGCGCGGCGGTTGGCCGCCTCTTTGCTCGCGTTCTTGTGCGCCGACACCCACGCCGACGCGAACCCGTCCACGCACTCGCCGATCGCCTCGCCCAGCCCCGGCTCGGGTCGGCCGGTCTTCGCCAACCGCTGGATCGGCCCGAGCACCGACGTGCCCCACGCGACCAGCTCGAACCGCACCGCCAGCGCCGCGCGCCCGAGGCTGCCTTGCGAAAAGCCGACGACCCACTTGCGCGTGGGCTCGTCCAACTCGGCGTGGTGCTGATTCAGCCAGCGCTCGACGTCGGCGTCTTCAAGCGGGCCGAAGGCGATGCGCTGGCAGCGGCTGCGGATCGTCGGCAGCAGGCGGTGCTCGCTCGCGGTGACCAGGACCAGGACCGTGCCGGGCGTCGGCTCTTCGAGTGTTTTGAGCAGCGCGTTCTGCCCGGTCGCGTTGAGCAGTTCCGCCTCGTCCACGATGAAGACCTTGCCGTGGCTCAGCGCCGGCGCGAGCGACGCCGGGGCGATCAGGTGCTCGCGGATCACGCCGACGGGGATGGTCGTGAGCTTGCGGGCGCGCTCGAGCGCGTCGTCAGAGTAGAGCGCGAGCTCTTTGGTGATGATGTGCAGGTCCGGGTGGGCCGAGGCGAGCACGTCGGCGGGGTCGTCGCTGTCGTCTTCGCGCTCGCCTTGTTCGAGGGTCCGGAAGAGCTTGCAGGACGCGCAGGCGCCGCAGGCCGACGCGTTGCCGTGCAGGTCGGCGACCGGGTCGTGGCAGAGCAGTTCGCGAGCGAAGGCGACGGCGGTGGTAAACTTACCGACGCCCGCCGGGCCGTGGAAGACCTGCGCGTGGTGGACGCGCCCGGTCGCGAGCTGCGAGCGGAGGGCGCCGAGCGCCGCGGGTTGGCCGAGGATGCGGTCCATGGCGGGATTGTAGTGCAACGCAACACGCAGCCGGGATGGAGCCGCAGGATGAGTCGCCACGCAGTCAACACCTCGTCGCCGGGCAAGCGCGGGCTCCGCACCGCCTTGCTATGGATCGCTTTGATCGGCCCCGCCGGGTGCGATACCGGGTCGGGCTCGGCGGCGCAGGGCGATATCGACCTGACCACCGGCACGCGCGTCGTGTTCGAGCCCGGCGCCGCCGTCGATACCGACACCCCGAGCGCGAAGCACGACATCGCCGGGCGCAGCGCCTTCCCCGCCGTGGGCGAAACGCTCGACAAGCCGATCGCTTACAAGCGGCTGAGCAACGAAGCGCAGTTCGCCCTGCCGATCGACCCGGCCGACATCCCCGCGGTCGTCCGATGGCAGGACGCGTCGAAGTACGTCGGCTACGAGATCACCGTGCAGGGCAGGATCGTCGGCGTCGGCCAGTCGCGCGACGGCAAGGTCAACTTCCTCAACTTCCACGAAGACTACCGCGGCAAGTTCTACATGGTGATCTTCGACGACCTGGCCAAGACGCTGGACCAATCCGTCGAGGCTTTGTTCAAAGGCGAGGTCGTGCGTGTGAAGGGCAAAGTCGACACCCACCGTAACAACCCGCAGATGAAGATCACCTCGATGGACCAGGTGGAGTTTGTGGGAGAATAGAGCAACGTGCATCTTTTCTGGCCTGGCTCGGGCTCTTTCTCCCTTTTATGGAGAAGGCGGGGGATGAGGGTCGGGCGTTGAGCGGACCGCGGCTTGCTCTCGATGTCTCTGGGTTTATCACGCTGGACCCTCACCCCAACCCTCTCCCTGAAAGGGAGAGGGAGCCGAAACCGCAATGCCACAAATGGTGCAAGATGCTATAGGCTTGATTGGGCGATGCGGTAAAGTAGTTTGATTTGGTGAAGTGTGAAGGATGAAGGATGAAGTCTCTGCCGTGCAGAGATGTCGTGCGGTTACTTCACCCGATCCGACTTCACCGGATCGAACTCGAATCGGTATCATCCAGTGCCATGCCTGCCGACAAAGACCCATTCAACGCCTGCCTGGTCGAGAAGCAGCTGATCCACGACACGCTGGGGATTTTCCGCATCGCGTACGAGGACGAGGCGGTCAAGGACTTCGAGCCCGGTCAGTTCACAAACCTCGCGTTGTTGCCGCCGCCCGAGGCGGTCGCCGCGGACGCCGCGCTCGCCGACCAGGGTGAGCGCCGCCGGCCGGGGCGGATCAAGCTGGTCCGCCGGGCGTACTCGATCGCCTCGCCGCCGAGGGAGAAGCGCTGGCTGGAGTTCTACATCGTCGCGGTCGACGAGGGCGCGCTCACGCCGAGGGTCTTCGACCTCGAGGTCGGCGACCGGCTGTTCATGGACCCCAAGATCAAGGGCCACTTCACGCTCAAAGACGTGCCCGACAACACGAACCTCGTCACCGTCGCGACGGGCACCGGGCTCGCCCCGTTCCTCTCGATGTACCAGCAGTACAAGGACACGCCCGGGCGGTTCAACAAGTTCGTTTTCATGCACGGCGTGCGCGTCGAGCAAGACCTGGGCTACCGCGCGATGCTCGAGCAACTGGCCAAGGACGACCCGCGCGTCGTGTACCTGCCCGCCGTCAGCCGTGCGCCGCAAGACAGCGCCTGGGCCGGGTACCGCGGGCGCGTGACGACGATGTTCAGCGACGGGGCGTACGAGCGCGCGGTCGGCCGGAAGCTCGATCCCGGGTCGGACCACGTGTTCCTGTGCGGCAACCCCGCGATGATCGACCAGCTCGAAGCGGAACTGGTCGGGCGCGACGGGTTCGTCGTCAAGTCGCCGAGGCAGAAGGACGGCAACCTGCACTTCGAACGGTACTGGTAGCGCTCGCGGCGTGTCGGCGTCTGTTGTCTGGTGTGTAGCGATTGTGCCGGACCGCAGCGGCGAACCGCGCCCACCGCTCGAGCGTTTTAGAGGTCGCTGGTCTGGCCACCGGCCGATAAAACGCCTAGGATCACTCCCCTACCCGCCGACCCGCCTTGGAGCCCCGCCTTGCTCGACCTGCTGCTGACGTTCATCCTGCCCTGGGCGATCGGGCTGACGCTCGCGTTCGAGGCGGTCACGATCCTGTTCCGCTTCGGCTTCAAGGTCCAGGCGACACGCGACACCGCGAAGTACGTCGCCCGCTTCACCCGCGGCCTGCGCGTCCACCACGGCTACTGGGGCGTGCCGATGCTCGCGCTGGGCGTCGTCGGCCTGGGCCTGTCCGTCGGGCCGGCACCCGCCGCGGCGTGGCTCATGATCGTCGGGCTGGCGCTGATCAAGTCCGACCTGGTCCACCACTTCCTCGTGCTCTGGCCGATCACCGGCAGCCACGACTTCGACCTGGTCTACCCCGAACGCGAGCGGTACCGGCGACGACGCTAGGCCCTCGCGATCTGCAGCGACATGTGACGATCCGTATCGACGACGACCTCGGCGTCCCCGAGGCCGTTTTGCTGTGCCAGTCCGCGCAGCTCGTCGGGCGTCAGGGCGGCGTGCAGCGACGCGCCGAACAGCCGGCGTTGCTCGGCGTCGCAGTCCGCGGCGTGTTGGTCGACCAAGGCGTTGAGCTGTTCGAGCGAATCGGGGCGATACAGGTCGCGGATGAGCAGCAGCCCGCCCGGCCTGAGCACGCGCGCCGCCTCGGCGAGCATCACGCCCGGATCAGGCAGGTGGTGCAGGATCGTGTTGCTGAACACCGCGTCGAACGCATCGTCGGGCAGGTCGAGCTTCTTCACGTCCATCCTCGCCAGCGTGATCCGCTTGGTCAGCCCGGCCAGTTCGACCTTGTGCTTCGCCAGGTCGAGCATCGACTGCGCGAGATCGACCGCGGTGATCGCAAGACCCGTCGTCGGCCCGCAGAGCAGGATCGGGATGTCGCCCGGCCCGGTGCCCAGGTCCAGCGCAGCGGCGCACCGATCGATGCCCAATTCGAGCAGCCTTTCGGCGAACGCGAGGTTCGGCGGGTTGTGGTCCATCGCGTCGTAGGCCGCGGCCTCGGCGGGATCGTCCATCACCTCGGGTTCGAGCACACGTTCGAGCATGGGCAATCCTTCTCAGAGCACGAAGCGTGAGCGAGTGACACAAATCAAAGCAGACGGGCCACTCGCTGACGCTTCGTGCTCTGATCAAACGCACACTTAATCTTCTTCGAGATACTCCGCCGGCACGACGCGGAAGACCTCCTCGATCGACGTCTCGCCGCGCGCGACTTTTAAGAGCGCGTTGGCCTTGAAGTCGAGGATGCCTTCTTTGCGGGCCTGCCCGCGGAGCTTGTGGGTATCGGCGCCGTGGCTGATCATGTCGCGCAGCGTATTGGACATGGTCATCACTTCAAACACGCCGGTCCGCCCGCTGTAGCCGGTCTCGCCCTCGGCGGCGCCGGGGGCGTAAAAGGTCTTGCCCTCGTCTTCGCCTAAGAGGTGCTTGATGGGCTCGAAGACCTGTGGCGCGTGGCTGATGTCGTACTCGACGCGCCTTTGTTTGTCGAGGGTGCGGACCAGGCGTTGGGACAGGACGCCGCGCAGGGCGGTGGCGAGGAAGTGGTTGTTGACGCCCAGCGAGCGCATGGACTCGATGGCGGCGGCGGCGACGGGGGCGTGGATCGTCGAGAGCACGAGGTGGCCGGCGTTGGCGGCGTGGACGGCGGTGGTCGCGGTCTCGCGGTCGCGGATCTCGCCGATCATGATCATGTCCGGCGACTGGCGCAAGACGCCTTTCAAGAGCTGCGCGAAGTCCAGGCCGATCTTCGGGTTGACTTGCGACTGGCGGAGCCCTTCGATGGTGAACTCGATGGGGTCTTCGATGGTGTTGATCTTGCGCGTGCCGTTGTTCAGGTGGTTGAGCGCGGCGTAGAGCGTGGCGGTCTTGCCGCTGCCGGTCGGCCCACAGCACAGCACCAGCCCGCCGGGCGAATCGAGCATCGACTCGACGCGTTGCTGGTCCTTGCCCGACAGACCGATCTGATCGATCTTGAACAGGCCGTGACGGCGCGAGAGCAGGCGGATGACCATGTCCTCGCCGTGCATCGTGGGCACGGTGCTGATGCGCAGGTCGACCATGCGTTCGGGCGTGGTCTGGTTCCCCACCCCGTCGTTGTCTTGCCCTTCGCCGTCGCCCGCCGGCGCGTCGGCCTCGCCCTCCTCCGGCAGGTTGTCGTAGATCCAGCGCCCGTCGTGGGGGTGGCGGTGCTCGGCGACGTCCATGCCCGCGGCGGCCTTGATGTGCTGAGAAAACCGCCGACCCAGGTCCGCGCTGACGATGCTCACCGGGCGGATCAGCCCCAGGTGCCGCACGTGCAACGCGTAAAAGTCCTCGTTGGCCAGCAGCATGAGGTCGCTGGCGCCCAGCCGCAGCGCGTGGGCGATCACCCGGTCCACCGCGCGCTCGACGGGCAGGTCCGACAGGTCGATCATCTGCTTGGCGGTCTGCGGCTCGCTGCGCATCGTCAGTGTTCTCCTCGCAGGCGTTTGAGGGCGTGCTCGCGGTCCTCGGCGAGGTCGAGGACCTTGTCGATGCGCATCATCTCGATCACCCGCCGAACGTTGGGGTGCGTGCCGAACAGGATCAGCCGGCCGCCCGCGTCGCTGAACGCCTTGTGCAGCGAGAGCAGCCAGCCGATCGCCGCCGAGTCCATGTAGCTCGCTTCGCTGAGGTCGAGCGCGACGTTGCGCGACGCCCAGTCGTCGCCGAGCACGCCCTTGAGCCCCTTGCCCTGTGTGGTCATCTCCAGCGCGTTCATCTCCCCGGCGCAGGCCAGCGTGGCGACCCCGTCGTCATCGATCGCTACGACTTTTACGCTCATGCTCGCTCGCTTCCGTCCCGTTCGCCGGTGACTAACCGATTTATCTTAACGCATTCGGTATGAACGAGCCGCGACCGTGAGGAAGCGGTATGCAAAAGGGCACACTTAACGCATTTGGTATGAACGAGCCGCGACCGTGAGGGAGCGGCATGCAAAAGGGCACACCCGTGGCACCCGCTCCCTCACGGTCGCGGCTCGCTGAGTCCATGCGCTTTCACAGCGCCGCGAGCGCCAGCCGACGCGCATGGCACGCGGCGATCGCGATCGCGTCGGCGACGTCCGGCGGGCTGGGCGGCTCGGGCAGGCGGAACTGGGCCTGCACCGCCAGCTGCATCTGCTCTTTCGAGGCGTGCCCGTTACCCGTCAGCGCTTTTTTCACCTCGGTCGAGGCGAGTTCTTCGATCGCCAGGCCGCGCTGCCTGGCGCACAGCAGGATGACCCCGCGGGCGTGGGCCATCACGATCGCGGTGCGCGGGTGGGCGTAGTGGGCGTAAATCTTTTCGACCGCGAGGCGCCGAGCGCCGCTCGTTTCGATGACGCCTTCGAGGTCGTCGGCGAGCTGTTGAAGCCGGTCGGCGACGGGCGTCTTGTCTTTGAGTTTGATCACGCCCGCTTCGATGAGGGTCGGCTCGATCGCCCCGGGCCGCACCTCGACCACGCCGAAGCCGGTGAGCCGCAGGCCGGGATCGATGCCGAGGATGCGCATGGTGAGAGTGTATCGGGGGATGGCGATGAGGCGTGTGGATGGTACAATTTGAGTATGACGATTGAGAAAATTCGCGAAGCGATCAAAGCCCAGCCGTTCAAGCCATTTTTTGTGAATTTGGCGGATGGGAGGTCTTTCGCAGTTCAGCATCCAGAGTTCATCGCAACAACTGGTCAAGGGCGAACGATCGTTGTAGGCGACCCTCATAGCGACGGGATCGAATTGATCGATCTACTGCTCGTCACCAGCCTGACGTTCGCGGGTGATGGGCAAGCCGCCTAAACCCCTTGCGTTTCTCCCCACCTCTTTCGCCAGCCACGGAGGGCTGACGCTTGGCTCGCAAGAAGAGCACCACCAAAAAGAAGACGACCCGACGACGCAACCAGGCGGACGAAGACGACGCCGGGCTGTTCGGCGCGGGCGAAAGCGGCAACAACGGCGGCGGCGACACGCCCGTCGATGGCGACGGCTTTTCCGATGGCGTCGCGCCCGTCCCGCTGCACGAAGCGGCCCAGACCCGCTACCTCAACTACTCGCTCTCGGTCATCACCTCCCGCGCCCTGCCCGACGTGCGCGACGGGCTCAAACCCGTCCAACGCCGAATCCTCTACACCATGTGGCAGCAGGGCATCAAGCACGACGCCAAGCACCGCAAGTGCGCCAAGGTCGTCGGCGACGTCATGGGTAACTACCACCCCCACGGCGACTCGGCGATCTACGACGCGCTCGTCCGGCAGGCACAGCCCTGGGTCATGCGACAACGACTGGTCGACGGCAGCGGCAACTTCGGCTCGATCGACGGCGACGCCGCCGCCGCCATGCGATACACCGAGTGCCGCCTCGACGAACTGGCGAGCGACATGCTCGGCGACATCGGACGCGGCACCGTCCACTTCCGCCCGAACTACGACGGCACCAAGTCCGAGCCCGTCGTCCTGCCCAGCAAGGTGCCGAACCTGCTGGTCAACGGCTCCAGCGGCATCGCGGTCGGCATGGCGACCAACATCCCGCCGCACAACCTCGGCGAGGTGTGCAAGGCGCTGCTCAAAGTCCTCGACAACTTCGAGGTCAAGGACTACCAGCTCATCGCCAACGACGCGATCCAGGGCCCGGACTTCCCCACCGGCGGGCAGATCATCAGCAGCCAGCAGGACATCCGCGAGGTCTACAAGACCGGCAGCGGCACGCTCAAAGTCCGCGGCACGACAATCAAGGGGGCGAGCAAGTCGCGCGCGACCAAGACGCTCATCATCGACTCGATCCCCTACAGCGTCGTCAAGGCCAACCTCGTCGAGCAGATCGCACAGGTCGTCCTCTCGCGCAAGATGCCGTTGATCGTCGATGTCAAGGACCTCTCGACCGACGACATCCGCATCGAGATCGAGCTGAAAAAGGACGCGGACGAGCAGAAAGTCCTCGCGTACCTGTACAAACACACGCAGCTGCAGACGAACTTCAGCGTCAACCTGACGACGCTCGTGCCGACGCAGAACCCCGAGGTCGGCGCGCCCCAGCGCTGCTCGATCGTCGAGGTCCTGCGGTACTTCCTGCAGTTCCGCCACCAGGTCGTGACCCGCCGACTCGAGCACGAGTTGGCGGCGTTGGACAGGCGCATCCACATCCTCGAAGGCTTCGCGCTGATCTTCGATGCGCTGGACGAGATCATCAGGATCATCCGCAAGTCTGACGGCAAGGCCGACGCCGCGGACAAGATCATGAAGCGGTTCAAGCAGTTGGACGCCGAGCAAACCGACGCGATCCTCGAGCTGAAGCTGTACCGATTGGCGCGTCTCGAGATCAACCTGGTCCTCGACGAACTCAAGGACAAGAAGAAGCGCCAGCGCGAGATCAAGAAGCTGCTGGCCGACGACGAGTCGGACCTCAGGTCCGGTCGCTGGGGCATCGTGCGCGAGGAGATCAACGACCTGATCGCGCGCTACGGCGGGAACGCGCGCAAGAAAGACGACCCGGGCAACCGACGCACGAAGATCCAGAGCGCGGGCGAGGAGCCGGCGTTTTCCGCGGAGGACTTCATCGTCGCCGAGGACGCGCACGTGCTCATCACCGCCGACGGCTGGGTCAAGCGCCAGAAGGAGATCAAGGACCCCGAAGCGACGCGCATGCGCGAGGGCGACCGCGTGCTCGCCTGCGTCGCCGGTTCGACCCGCGCGACGGTGCTGTTCTTCTCGTCATTGGGCGTCTGCTACACCGCCCGCGTCATCGACATCCCCGCGACCACGGGCTACGGCGAGCCGATCCAGAAACTCTTCAAACTCAAGGACGGCGAGAAGATCGTCGCCGCCTGCTCCGCCGACCCGCGCGTCCTCAAGGACTACCAGGAAGACCCCAGGCACCCCGACGCCTGCCCGTACACCCACGCGATCGCCGCGTCGACCAACGGCTACGCACTGCGCTTCAGCGTCGCGCCTTTCGTCGAGCCCAGCACCCGCGCCGGCCGCAAGTACGCCCGGCCGAAGAAGGGCGAGGCGATCACCGACGCGTACCTGTGCACCGGGCACGAGGTCCTGCTCGCCGTGACCGAGCAGTGCCGGGCGATGGTCTGCTCGGCCGAGGAAGTCAACTACCTCTCCGGGCCGGGCAAGGGCGTGCAGCTGATCAAGCTCGGCAAGGGCGACCGGCTGATCGGCTTCAAGCCCAGCACCGGCGAACGCGACTTGTTACGCGTCAAGACCAACCGCGGCGCCGAGAAAACGATCTCCACCGCCAAGTACCGCGTCGTCGGTAGGGGTGGTAAGGGTTGGGAGGTCCAGAAGAACGGCCGAATCAGCTCGATCCTGCCCGAGCCGATCACCGCCCCCGACCCGCTGCCCGATAACAAGGAGTAGTCCGGTGTTAAGAAACAGGGGAGCGACCCATGCGTGTTGTGATTGGTTGTTTGCTGATGGTGCTGTGGGTATCGGCGGTGCTGCTGTTGCCCGGCTGCGGGCCCAGCGAGGCAGACGCGTCGCAGGCCGCCGTGCCCCGCGAGCTGTCGTTCACCGTGATCAACAACACCGGCGGGGAGATGCGGAGCATCGGCCTGGAAGGCGCGAACCTGCCGATCGCCTTCAGCAACATCGCCGAGGCCGACCGGCACACGCTCAAGAGCAAGAACCTCGAGCTGCCCGAGACGCTGACGCTGCACTGGTCCGACGCGCGCGGCGATCGCAGGGAAGGCACGGTCGAGGTCTGGGGCGAACTGGGCTCGAGCTATTCCGGCCCGGTCAACCTGACGGTCACCCAACGCGGCAAGGTCGTGCTGACTGGCGGGTAAGAAGTGGGTCTCACGCAGAGGCGCAGAGGCGCAGAGCTATAGCACTGCGATGGTTTATTCCGCTTGGGGGTGAACCATGACCATCAACGTAATCAGCGGCGCGATCGTCGATGCCGCGATTCAAATCCACCGCGATTTAGGGCCCGGCCTGTTGGAATCAGTTTATGAGGCGGTCCTTGCCTTTGAGTTACAGCAGCGCGGGCTATCTTTACAGCGGCAAGTGGCGATCCCGATCAAGTATCGTTCTCTAGAGATCGCTGACGCGTTTCGTGCTGATTGGATCGTCAATCGACAAGTCATCATTGAACTGAAGTCAGTCGAACAAGTTGCGCCGGTTCACAAAAAACAACGATTGACCTACTTGCGTCTGACTAATATGCAAGTAGGTTTACTGCTTAACTTTGGTTGCGAAGTGATGCGATCGGGCATCCATCGTGTTGCCAACAACGCCCCGAACTAGTTTCCTCCGCGCCTCTGCGCCTCTGCGTGGGACTACATTGCCATGAGCACCTACACCACCCAAGACATCACCCGCCTCGAAGGGCTCGAACCGGTGCGTAAGCGTCCGGGCATGTATATCGGCGGGGTCGGCAGCGCGGGGCTGCACCACCTCGTGTGGGAAGTGTTTGATAACTCGGTTGACGAGGCGATGAACGGCCACGCGTCGGAGGTGACGGTCACGCTCCACGCCGACGGCCAGTCCGTCACCGTCGCCGACAACGGACGGGGCATCCCCTGCGAGATCGACAAGAAGACCCGGAAGTCCGGCCTCGAAATGGTGCTCACCGAGTTGCACACCGGCGGGAAGTTCGAGGGGCAAAACTATAAAACCTCCGGCGGTCTGCACGGCGTGGGGGCGTCGGTCGTCAACGCGCTGTCTAAAAAACTCACCGCCACCGTACGACGCGGCGGACACGAGTACCGCATGGAGTTCAAGCGCGGCAAGCCGACGACCAAGCTGCTCCGCAAGAAGGGCGCGGTGCGTGGATCGGGCACGACCATCCACTTCGTCCCCGACCCGACCATCTTCGCACGCACGCAGTTCAACAGCGAGACCATCGGCCAGCGCATCGAGATCGCCAGTTTCATCCACAAGGGCGTCCGCTTCAACTACGTGGATGAAACGGCCGAAGGGGGCGCGAAGAAGACGACGTACCTGCACGAGAACGGCATCGTCGATTACCTCGGAAAAACCCTGAAAGAACGCGCCGCCCGGCCGACACACGACGCCCCTTTCACGTTCGACAAGGAATCGTCCGACGGCCGGATCGAGCTGGTCTTCCAGTGGACCGAACACACCGAAGAGTACGTCAAGAGCTACGTCAACGGCATCCCGACCGGTTCGGGCGGCTCGCACGAGAACGGCCTGCGCGCGGGGATCAACAAGGCGATCCGCAACTACATCGAGGTCCACAAGCTTACGCCGCGTGGCGTCAAGATCGAGCACAACGATATCCGTGAGGGGCTGCACGGCATCCTGTCGGTCTTTATCTCCGAGCCGCAGTTCCAGGGTCAAACGAAAGACCGGCTGAACAACCCCGAATGCCAGGGGATGGTCGATAACGCGGTTCGCCCGGCGCTCGAGCAGTGGCTGAACAGCAACAGCTCGGTGGCGCAGTCGATCTGCGCACGCATCTTCGCCGCGGCGCGGGCGCGGGCGGCGAGCCGGGCGGCGAGCGCCGCGGTGTCGCGCAAGAGCGCGACGAACAGGCTCACCCTCCCGGGCAAGCTGAGCGATTGCCACTCGGGCAAGCGTCACGACAGCGAGTTGTTCATCGTCGAGGGCGACTCGGCGGGCGGCAGCGCGAAGCAGGGGAGGGACCGCAGCCACCAGGCGATCCTACCGTTGCGTGGTAAGGTGCTGAACACGGAGACCGCGAGCCTCAAGAAGGTGCTGGAAAACAAGGAGATCGGCGATTTAATCACCGCGCTGGGCTGCGGCATCGGGCCGACGTTCAACCTCGCGAACCTGCGCTACCAGCGGGTGATCCTGCTGGCCGACGCCGACTCGGACGGCCACCACATCACGACGCTGCTGCTCACGCTGTTCTACCGCCACCTGCCGGACCTCATCCGCGAGGGGCGGGTCTTCATCGCGTTGCCGCCGTTGTACCGCATCGACATCGCGAAAGAGACGTACTGGGCCGCGGACGAGCACGACAAGGCGCGCATCCTCGAGCAGCACGCGAAGGCGAACAGCAAGGTGGACATCACGCGCTTCAAAGGCCTGGGCGAGATGATGCCCAAGGTGTTGTGGGACACGACGCTGAACCCGAAGACGCGTCGGATGCTGCGCGTGGAGATCGCAGACCCGCTGGAGACGGACCGGGTGATGAGCGACCTGATGGGCAAGGACCCGTCGGCCCGTTTCCGCTTCATCATGGAGCACGCGGACCAGGCGGAGGAGATCGATGTCTAAGTCTTGAGTGACCAGAATTGATCCATCGCCTTCAGCATGTCGTCACGTTCGTATTCGTAGATGGGTTGATGGCTGCACCATCGAAGGAAATCGTACACGGCGTCGCGTTGTGCTTGATCGAGGGCTGAAAATGTATCGCCACAATTTTTTGTCAAGTGAAAAATCAGGCTTCCGGTCTCGTCAAGACCATTCACCTCCAACAGCATGTAAGCCGGTAGAAGAAAACGCATGCCCTCAGCGTCGGTAAAGCTCAAACTGCTTGCGCAACGATTCAGGTCGTCCGCGGTGATCGTGCTCCAGATTGCTTTCTCATCGCGGTCACGGGCTTGTTGTCGCAATGCTCCGGTCGTGTAGTCGTCAATCGCCTGCCCCTCCCAGAGCCCGACGCCGTTTCCCAGACGAACGCCATCGAAGGCGTCATGAATCACGCGCTTCAGGGTCGAGAGCGATTGTGCGGAAGGCTCTTTATCCACGCCCGCCCTGCTCCTCCCGCACTTGCTTGATCGCTCGCAGTTGGAACAGCGAGTCTTGATCTTTCGGGCGGTTGATGTGTTCTTTAACTCGAATCAGATCGTCGATTGAAATAATCTTGATTGACTCGCCCACAAAATCAACTACTTCGGCTCTATCCAGCAACGCCTCGTAATCGCCAATCGGTTCGACATGCCCCAGCAAGTCGAGCGCTTCGACATCGGTTTGAAACATAAAGTTGTTGCCGAGCGCGAGCGATTTCGCATCGAGGATAAACGGCAGATCAGGAGGAGCACCACGCAGCGTTGGGTGGAGTTCTTTTAATGCCTTCGCAAGTCGCTTCAAGTTCTCTGGCGTGCGACGGTGACAAAGATCGATGTCGAATGTCGGTCGCGGACTACCCATCAACGACTCTGCAACGCCACCAATGACGATGTATTCGACGCCATAAGCGGCAAAGAGCTTCGCGACTCTAGCGAATCGGCCTTTTGTCTCTTCGTTGGGCAACTCGGTTCATCTCCCGGACTTCATCGGCGTGGCGTTCGATCAATAAGACTCGGTCTTCCGGTGACAGCTTCAGCATCTCACGAATCAACGATAAATCCACCCCGTCCGCGTTCTGCTCGGGGAAGGTCGGCTTGGGGCAGGGGCGCGCGAGGATCTCTTCGAGCGTCAATTCGCGCGGGTCGGGATGTTGTTCTTCGTTCGTCACGCAATGATTATAGCAGCGCGGCCCTGAACACCGGCAGCGTCGCGGCGCGCTTACGCCACGGGTTTGGCGACCGCTTGCAGGCACACCTCGATCAGTTTCTGCTTGTCGATCGGCTTGCTGGCGTAGTCGTCGCAGCCGGCGGCGAGGCACTTCTGGACGTCTTCTTTCATCGCGTGCGCGGTGAGCGCGACGATGGGCAGCGCGCTGCCTTTCTCACGCAGCACCCGAACCGCGGTGTAGCCGTCCATGTCCGGCATCTGCATGTCGGTGAGCAGCAGGTCGAACGGCGGCGGATCGAGCGGGGGCGCGTCGAACACCCCCGCGGCGCTGAGCGCTTTCACCGCGAGCCTGCCGTTCTCGACGATCGTCACCCGTGCGCCCGCCTTGGTGAGGTGGTGGTGGATGAGTCGCTGGTTGTCTTTGCCGTCCTCGGCGAGCAGGATGCGCAGGCCGGCCAAAGGCGGTAGGTCGTTTGCGGTGGTGCCGGCCGTTGGCGTCGCGTCGGTCCCGTGTACGGGCCGATCACGATCGGTCGCGTGCAGTTGCCCGGCGGGCAGCATCGGCGTGTCCTCATCGATCGCGCCGGTGTGGATGGTGAGCGTGAAGGTCGAGCCCTCGCCTGCCGTGGAGTCGCAGGTGACCGCGCCGTCGAGCATGTGCGCGAGCCGGCGGCTGATGTGCAGGCCCAGGCCGGTGCCGCCGAACTCCCGGGTTGTCTTGTTGTCCGCCTGTTGGAACGGGGCGAACAGCCGGCCGCGCTGCTCGTCGCTCATCCCGATGCCGGTGTCCCGGACCGCGAACGACAGCCGATTCGTGCGTTCATCGAAGCGGGTGTCGATCTCGACCCGTCCGGCGTGCGTGAACTTGATCGCGTTGCCGACGAGGTTGACCAGCACCTGCCGCAAACGCACGGGGTCGCTGTGGATCACGGCGGGGATCGGCGTGACAAAGCGGGCACTCAGCGGCAGTGTTTTCTGCTCGGCCTTGACGCGCATCAGCGACAAGACCTCTCCGACGACGGCGTCGGGGCGGACGGCGATGCGTTCGGCGGCGAGCATGCCCGCTTCGATCTTCGAGAGGTCCAGGATGTCGTTGATCAGCGTGAGCAGGTGCTCGCCGTTGCGCTGGATCGTCTCGGCGTGGGCCTGCAACTCGCGGTTGTCCTCGTCGATCTGGGTGCGCAGCAGGTCGGTGAACCCGAGGATCGCGGTCATCGGCGTACGGATCTCGTGGCTCATGTTCGCTAGAAAGTCGCTCTTGGCCCGCGTCGCCTGCTCGGCCTTCTTCGCGTAGTCGCGCAGGTCAGCGGTCATGCCCTGCGCGATCGCCCAGGCCTTGCGCGTCGAGGCGCCCTGGCGGTAGATGAGCGCGGCGATCAGCAGGCTCAGCGCCACCCCGGTCAGCCAGATCGCCGACACGCTCGACCGCGAGGCGTGCTCGAAACGCGGGGTCGCGCTCATCGACAAGGTCCACGTCCGCCCGCCGATCTCGATCTGACGCAGGGCGTGGAACGCGCGGTCGGCGAAGTCCGCTTCGGTGAACACATCGTGGTCCAGATCACTTAACCGTTCTTCGGCGTCATAGATCAGCGCGTCCCGCTTGAGCGCCTGGCCATCGAACACCTGGATGTCGATTTCGTCGTCGCACACCTCGGTGACGCCTTCGAAGACCGTCGGCCCGAGCATCGGCATGTACACCCAGCCCTCGAGCGCCGCGACGCGCTGGTCGAGTGTGTCCAGCGGCGTGCCCGGCTTGAAGAACGGCAGCAGGTACAAAAAGCCCGCGACCTGTTGGTCGTCCTGCACGAGTTGGATCGTCCCGGTCAGGCACGCGTCGTTCACGCGCAGGCAGCGCTCGGCCGCCTCACGCCGTACCGGGTGGGCACCGATGTCCAGGCCGTGGGCGCTGCGGTTGGGCCCGAGCGGCTCGATGTACTGGATGATGTAGCGGTCGTCGGTCAGCGCGCCGGGCAGCGGCGCAGCGCCGGGCGGTACGCTGATCTCGAACCAGGGCGCCGCGTCGTCGCGGACCGCCTGCACGAACGCGTCAAACGCCTGCTCGTCTGCCGGCACGCGGTGGATGTAGCCGATGCCCAGCGCGCCGGGGAACTCGCTGCCCAACTCGCGCGCGCCGACCAGGTCGATGAACTCCTGCCGTTCGACGTGCTCGCTGGCGGCGAAGACGCTGCGCGTGCCCATCAGCCCGTAGCGGTAGACCATGACCCGCCGGGTGATCTCTGCTTTCATCCGCTCGACCTGCCGGTCGAAGCGCTGCTGGTCCAGCCGGCCCAGGTCCCGCGACTCGGCCCGGGCCAGCACGAACGTGACCGACAGGCCCAGCGCCAGCACCCCCGCCGCGGCGATGTTGGGCAGCCGGCACAGCGACAGACGCCAACGCCGGCGGGTGGTCCGTCGCGCGTCCGACCCCGTGATGTCGCCCGCGGGTGCTTGTGCCATGAATGCGGATCGCTCTGGATCGAGGCAGGTGCCCCTACCATGATCGAATCGATACGCGGTCCGCTTAACACGCTCGGCGATCAATAGCGCTCGGTGCTCAACGGGCGGCCAGGACACGGCGCGACAACACCGACCCGCTAGTCCGATAGCTCGATGAGCTGCCGCTGAAGCTGCTCGAGTTCCTTGACCGCCGCGGCGTGCTGGTCGCGCGTCTCCTGCACCAGGTGGGCCGGCGCGTTGTTGACGTACTTCGCGTTGCCCAGCCGGGCTTCGAAGGTCTTGACCTGCTTCTGCTTGTCGGCGATCTGCTTGTCCAGCCGGGCCTTCTCGGTCTCGAGATCGACGACATCGTGCAGGTACACCGTCACATCGCCGACCAACACCGCCGCCGAGCCCGCCGGCCGATCGATCTTCGGTCCGACGCCCCGCCCGACGCAGCCGGTCAACGGCTGGGTGATCCCGCGGTTATTCAAGAGCAGCTGCGCGACCGGCGCGGGCGCCTGCGTCGTCGCCTCGACCTCCTGTCTCGGCGGGATCTTGTAGTTCGTCCGCGCCTCGCGGATCTTGACCACGATCGAGCGGATCAACTCGAAGTCGCGTTCCGCGTCGGCGTCGAGCAGCGCCTCGCTGGTCGCCGGCCAGGGCGCGCGGATCAGCGTGTCGCTCGCTTTGAGTTCGAACCCGTCGAGACCGCGCCACTCGGCGGGCACCTGAGCATTGAGCGCCTGCCAAAGCCGCTCGGTAATAAACGGCATCGCGGGGTGCAGCAGCCTCAGCGACGCGTCCAGGCACGTCGCGAGCACGCGCTGCTGCGCCGGATTGTCTTTCACCGTGCGCTTGACGATCTCGATGTACCAGTCGCACAGGTCCCGCCAGAAGAAGTCGTACACCGCGGTCGCGTAGTCGCTGAACCGGTATTCGTCGATCGCGCGGTTCACCGTGTCGATCGTTTTCGTGAGTTGATTGAGTATCCAACGGTCGGCGAGCTGCAGGTCGCCGCGGTCGATCGCACGGGCACCTTCGGTGCTGCCGCTACACGTCAGGTTCGATAGGGCAAACCGGAACGCGTTCCAGAGCTTGTTGGCGAACTTCTGACCCTCGTCAAACTTCTCCGAGGTGTTGCGCGCGAGCGGCATGTCGTCGGTCGGTTTGGCTTTGCCCGACGCGACGCCGTAGCTGGAGACCATCTTCTTGCCGTTGCGCTCCTGGATCGGTGCGGCGACCTTCACCCCGCCTGACGCGGTGACATATTCCGGTGTAAACGTTTCGCCCGTGTGCGGGTCGACCATATCCACCGGCAGGCGGACGTCCTGGGTCTGCGTGGTCATCTTGGTGAGCGTGTAGCGCATGGCGTCGGCGCCGTGGCTGTGGATGATGTCCATCGGGTCCACGCCGTTGCCGAGGGACTTGCTCATCTTCTGCCCGTGCCCGTCCTGGATCATCGCGTGGATGAACACGTCTTTGAACGGGAGCTGACCGCCGAGGGTTGATGCGATTGACGAGCCGCGCCCGTCAGGAAGCGGTCTGCTTTGTCTATCAGCTTCTTGGGCCTGGACCGCTCCCTCACGGTCGCGGCTCGTTTCGGGCAGGTCGCACTTCGTTGATTCATCACGCCGCGCCGGGTCAGTAAAATAGCGGTTGAACATGACCATGCGCGAGACCCAAAGCGTGATGATCTCCCGCGCGGTGCACAACACGGACGTCGGGTTCCAGGTTTTCAGTTCTTCAGTGTCGTCGGGCCAGCCCATCGTCGAGAGCGGCCAGAGGGCGGAGGAGAACCATGTGTCGAGGACGTCGGGGTCTTGGGTAAAGCCAATGTCAGCAAGTTCTAACTCAAGTGTTTCGCTGTCCGGAGGCAAACAAACAAAGAGCGTTGCGTCAGAATCACTGCCGATCTTCGTTACAGCAATTTCGTGTTCATTCCACTGCGTGACTGTGGTTTGATTGTTTGGTAACTGTGCCCAGAAATCACCTTGCCTACCACTCCAAACCGGAATCCGATGCCCCCACCACAGTTGTCGGGAGATGCACCAGTCACGGATATTCTCGTGCCAGGTCTGGAAGGTCTTCGCGTAGCGCTCGGGGGTGAAGGTCAGGCCGCCGTCGCCCTGTCTTAACGAGCCGCGACCGGATTGGGACGAGCCGCGACCGTCAGGGAGCGGTCCAGAGCCCTCGCCGTTGTCAATCGCGGTCGAGCCCAGGTCTTCGCCTTGCTCTTCCAGAACATACTTTCGCGCCGCATCGAATGCGGACTCGTCGTTGAGATACCGCGTGCTCCCATGCCGAGTCCAAGTCTTATCGCCCGGTTCGTGTAGTCCCGCCTCATTCAAGCGGCGTGTGGCATAGGACTTGAAATCATTCATCACTCGTTCGGGCTTTGCATCTGCCGAGACAACCGCGTGCACATGATTGGTTCGAACATGACAAGCGGCAAGTTTCCAACCGCGGTGCCGGCAAACTTCTTGAATCGTGTCTCGGACGCAAATGCGGGCAGCGTGCTCCAGTACAACGGGCGGGTGCTTGAGCTGTTCCTGCTCAAACGCCTGCCTCGCCTCGTTCTCGACCAGATAAGGCGTGCCGGGGAGGTTGTGTTCGCTGTCCACGGAACCCTTCTCGGTCCCGTGCAGCCAGGTGCCGTAGGTGGTGAAGGTGATGAGGTAGCTGGTTGTTTGGACCGCTCCCTCACGGTCGCGGCTCGTTCCAGACAGGTCGCGGCTCGTTCCAGACAGGTCGCGGCTCGTTGAGGCAAAAGCCTTGTCTTCCGAAGCATGTCGTTGCTCTTCCGCCATCGCGCGCAGCGCCGCGCCCTTCAGCCGGTCGTCCGTCACCTTCACGTACCACTGGTCGGTGTAGTAAGGCTCGATCGGGACGTGGCTGCGGTAGCTGTGGCCGACGGCGTGGCGGTAGGGCTTGACCTCGGCCATCAGGTCGTTGTCTTTGAACCACTTCACGATCGCTTTGCGCGCGTCTTCGCGTGCTAAGCCGACGAGCGGCTTGAGGTCCTTGTTTTCGTTGGGGTTTTCTTCCGCGGGCCAGCCGTGGTCGATGGAGATCGACGCGTCGGGGGCCATGACGTTGATGACGGGCAGGTCGTGGCGCTGGCCGATCTCGTAGTCGTTGGGGTCGTGCGCGGGCGTGACTTTCAGGAAGCCCGACGCCATCTTCGCCTTGCTGTCGTCGGAGTCCGGGTCGGGGATGACCACGTAGTCGTCGCCGACGATGGGGATAACGCGGTTGACGATGGGCAGCTTGACGAACCGGCCGATGTACTTCGCGCGCGGCGCGTCGTCGGGGTTCACGGCCACGGCGGTGTCGCCGAGCATCGTCTCGGGGCGCGTCGTGGCGACGGTCGCGAACTCGCCGGTTTCGATCCACTCGTCGGCCTCGAACGAGCCGCGCCCGTCAGGAAGCGGGCTGCTTTGTTCCGTATCGTCTCCGGCTTGGGCCGCTCCCTGACGGTCGCGGCTCGCTTTTTGCACGATCGGGTACTTCATGTAATAGAAGTTGCCATCGACGTCCTGCATCTCGACTTCGTCGTCCGCGAGCGCGGTCTGGCTGACCGGGTCCCAGTTCACCAGTCGCTTGCCGCGGTAGATCAAGCCGTCCTTGAAGAGTTGGAAGAACGCCTCGCGCACGGCCTTGGCGCACTGGTCGTCCATCGTGAACCGCTGGCGGTCCCAGTCGCAGCTGCAGCCCATCTCCTTGAGCTGGTTGGTGATGGTCTGTTCGTACTCGTCTTTCCAGGCGGTGATCTTCTCGATGAACTGTTCGCGTCCGTTTTCGCCGTTGAGTTCTTTTTGCTTGTACTCCTTGAGCGCGGGCTTGCCCTCTTGTTGCAGGCGTTTATCGACGACGGTCTGGGTGGCGATGCCCGCGTGGTCGGTGCCGGGCATCCAGATCGTGTTGAACCCGCGCATGCGGTGGACGCGCGTGAGCACGTCCTGCAGCGTGTTGTTGAGCGCGTGGCCCAGGTGCAGCGCCGCGGTGACGTTTGGCGGGGGGATGACGATCGAGTACGGCGCACCTTCGTCGTCGGGCGACGCGGCGTAGGCCTTCGTGTCGAGGTACTGCTTGAGGATGACCGGCTCGACCCGCGTGGGGTCATAGGTCGGTGGCAACTCGGTGGCTTGTTTGCTTTGGGTGGGGTCGTTACTCATGTCGGCAGGTTTCGCGCGTTAGGCCGGTGGCCTGGGTCACGGGGCGGGAGCGAGGATGGGGGCCGGGCGGCAACGGACGCAGCGATCGACGCGGCCGACGGCGGGCGGACAGGCGGGGGTCGTCCCCTCAGCTAACGGCGACGCTGATGCGGCGCGACGGGCTGGGTGCGAGGCTTCGCATGTAACGGATTGTATCGGCAATCAAGGGTTGCCGTAAGACGCAACCCTCATCGCCCCCACCGCGAGGTGGGGGTTCGCGTTGTCTGCGAATTGAACCCCCAGCTCGCGGTGGGGCTATTTTGATTTATCTTTCTTATGCCAACCCGAGCAGCGGGATCAGCTCGGCGAGGTCCTTGTCGTTGACCGCGACGTCGGCCTGTTCCTGCACGGCCGGTTTCGCGCAGAACGCCACGCCCAGCCCCGCCGCTGCCATGACCTTCAGGTCGTTCGCCCCGTCGCCCACCGCCGCGGTCTGCTCGAGCGGGACGCCCCATCGCTCGGCGAGCTCGACGAGCTTGTCGGCCTTGCCCTGGGCATCGACGATCGGGCCCGCGACCCGGCCGGTGAGCGTGCCGTCGGCGACTTCCAGGTCGTTGCAGTGGTAGGCGTCGGCGCCGAGGCGTTCGGCGAAGCGCTCGGCGAAGTACACGAACCCGCCAGAGAGGATCGCGGTCTTGACGTGGTGTTGCTTGATCGCGTCGAAGAGCTCGACCGCGCCGGGCATGAGTTCGATCCGTCGGTAGACGTCTTCGAGGACGTGGGCGTCGAGCCCCTTGAGCAGCGCGACGCGGGCCTTGAGCGAGCCGGCGAAGTCGAGCTCGCCGCGCATGGCGGCCTCGGTCACCGCGGAGACCTCGTCGCCGACACCCGCTTCGCGCGCGATCTCGTCGATGCACTCGGCCTGGATGAGCGTCGAGTCCATGTCGAAGGTGATGAGTTTGTATGTCGGCGTAGACACGTTGATCTGCTTCGTAGGCGTTTTGATTGCCCCATCGCGGGATGGGGTTCGAGTTGTTTGTCACTGGAACCCCCATCTCGCGATGGGGCCTATTGATTCAGTTTCGTTTGTAAGCGTTTGCTTTGGTCAGCGCTTGCGTTTCTTGCGCTGCTTGTACTTGGACTTCTGCTTGGTCGAGCCCTTGGCCATGCCCGGGCGGGCCGCGCCGCTCGCGAGCGCCGCCATCTCCGGCCCGCTCATGCCCGCCATCGCTTTCATCCGGCCCATCATGCCCATGCCCGACATCTGCTGGCCCATCACGCTCACCATCTCGAAGCCCTTGACCAGCTGGCTCACGTCCTTCTGGTCCGTGCCCGAGCCCTTGCTCACGCGCCGACGCCGGCTGTTGTCTAACAGGTCCACGTCGCTGCGCTCGGCGAGCGTCATCGACTGGATGATCGCCTCGGTGCGGTCGATCTGTTTTTCTTCGATGGGCAGGTCCTTGAGCGCCTTGCCGATGCCGGGCATCATCCCGAGCAGCGACTTCATCGAGCCCATCTTGCGGATGCGCTTGAGCTGCTTGAGGAAGTCGTCCATCGTCATCTTGCCCGACGCCATCTTTGCCTGCAGGGCCTCGGCTTCTTCTTCGGAGACTTGTTCCTGTGCTTTTTCGACGAGCGAGACGATGTCGCCCATGCCGAGGATCCGGCCGGCGATGCGGGTGGGGTGGAACGGCTCGATCGCGTCGAGTTTCTCGCCCACGCCGATGAACTTGATCGGCTTGCCGGTGACCTCGCGGACGGTGAGCGCCGCGCCGCCGCGGGTGTCCGAGTCGAACTTGGTGAGCACGACGCCGTCGAGCTCGAGCTGGTCGTTAAACGCCTTGGCGGAGTTGACCGCGTCTTGCCCGGTCATCGCGTCGATGACGAGCAAAATGTTCTGTGGCATGAGCGCGGCGTTGACCCGTCGCAGCTCGCCCATCAGGTCGTCGTTGATGTGCAGCCGGCCGGCGGTGTCGAGGATGAGGACGTCCATGCCGTCGGCCTTGGCTTGTTTCAAGGCGTTTTTGCAGACGTCCACCGCGACGCCCACGGCCTTGCCGTACTCGGCGCACTTGTCCGGTTCGCCGTAGAAGCTGACCGCCCCGCTGCCCTCGATCTCGTCTTCGACCTGGTCGGCGAGGACTTTGAGCTGGGTCACCGCGGCGGGGCGCTGCAGGTCGGCGGCGCAGAGCATGACCTTCTTGCCCTTCTTCTTCAGGTGCCCGGCGAGCTTGCCGCAGGTCGTGGTTTTGCCCGAGCCCTGGAGCCCGCACATCATGACGATCGTCGGGCCGGGCGAGACGTACATCAGCGCCTGGTCGGGCGAGACCTGGCCGGGGACGTAGGCCTCGCCGCGGTCGGCGGCCTCGACCGCTTCGTCCCCGCCGAGCAGGCGGACGAGTTCGTCGTGGACGATCTTGATCATCTGTTCGCCGGGCTCGACGGCCTTGAGCACCTTTTCACCCAGCGATTCTTCGAGCACCTTCTCACAGAACTGCTCGGCGACCTCGTAGTGCACATCGGCTTCTAAAAGCGCGGTGCGAACCTCGTCCATCGACTCGCGGACGTTGTCTTCGCTGATCTCGGCCTTGCCGGAGATCTTGCGCATGGCGTTTTCGAACTTGTCGGAGAGGTTGCCGAGCATGGGGCTGCTTCCGTCTTTCGCTTGGGGTTCGGGCACCGCATCCACATGCGGTGCTACGTCGGACATTTCAAACAGGCATAGCACCGCATGTGGATGCGGTGCCCAACAAGCGACCGGGTGATGGGGGCTTTGATCGGAGCCGGGCGCGATTATAACGGCGGTCAGCAGCCCACGCTTTGAAAGCGTGGGCGTCGCGCGTGGTTGCTCAGCGCGCGATGCCGATGCCGTAGCGCTTTTTCATCAGCCGGCCGACGGTCGTGCCGGTTTCGTATCGGGCGAGGTGGTAGGCGTACTGGGCGTGGAGGCACTTGAGCGAGGCGGGGTTGGCGACGCCGGCGATGCCGGTGGTCTCGAGCGTTTCGCGGAAGCCGTGCTGCTCGGCGGCCTGTTTTTCCGCGTCGTTGAGCACGGCCCAGCGCGAGCGGGCGTAGAGCTTGTTGTCCGCGAGGTGGGCGTGCAGGAGGTTGTCGTCCTCGGCGAGCACGGCCTCGAGTTCGCCGATCGCGCCCCGGCGTTCGATTTCTGAGATCGCGGCGCACAGCGCCGGGTCGACCAGCCAGTACAGCGTGGGGAACGGCTCCCATCGCTGGTCGGCACGGATCAACGGCATGTTGATGATGACGGCGGGGGTGCGGTCGTCGTTGCGCGCGGCGACGCCGACGACCCCGCGTGGGGTTTTGCCCAAGGCGGCGGACACGTGCTTTTCGTCCGCCTCGCTGAATTGCAACGATCCGATGCGCATCGTTGGCTCCGTTGATCCGTCTATTCGACCCGCTCGATATAGAAAAGCGAGTCCTGGGCCCGCGGCCCGACCAGGTGCCAGCTCAGCGGGTGCTTGTTCGCGAGTTGGGCGTACTGCTTGAAGATGAACTCGCCCCAAGCGTACTGCTGGTCGATGTTCTTGTCGATCTTGCGTGTGTCGGTGGACTTGACCAGCTGCTGGTTGGCGATGTCCCAGGTCGGGTCGAGGCGGATGAGCAGGTGCGCTTCGTGCCACTCGATCGGGTAGCCGTGCACCGCCATAGACGCGGTCGCGGTCGAGCCGAGCATCTGGGTCGGCGCGCTGTCGGGGTGGTGGAACCAGTAGCAGAGGAAGCGGTCTTTGTCGGCGGTGGCCATGTTGCCCCCGCCCGCGGAGAGGAGCTTGGCGTGGCTGACGCGCGCGGGGTCCTGGCCGAGCTTTTTCTTGGCGATCCAGACCTCGCGCGACTGGACGTCGTACAGGCCCACGTGCGGGTAGGCCATGGTGAGCTTGGTGGTCGCGTAGGTCTTGTTGACGACGGGGCCGGGCAAGGGCGTGGTTCCGGGGGATGGGAGCGATCGGCCATTGTATGCGTTGGTGGCGCGCGCGATGTCGGCGTCGGCCGGCTCAACCGCGATCGCCGGCGCGGTATGCTTTGCACGACCCGACCCAGGCCCGATCAAGGAGTGCCGCGATGTCCCAAGACGCTGCCGTGACTGACCCCAGGACCCCGCCCGTCGTCGCCGGCGTGATGGACGCGGTCGGCGAGGGCTGGGTGCAGGTCCGCGTGCCCGGCACGGATTACCGGCTGCGCTTGATCCCGGGGGAGGGCGTGTCGGCCAAGATCGGAGACAAGGTCGCCGGCGTCGTGCGCGTGCAGGCGCTGCGGATGGACGTGGTCCCCGCGGGCGGGCGCTACATCGAGCCGGTGCAGGGCCGGCCACGCCGCGTGCAGGGGCGCGTGGTCGGCGGCAACGTCGATCGCAACGAGGTCTACGTCAAGGCCGGCCCGAGCGTCGTCGTCACGCCCATGGCCCCGCAGCGCGCCGGCGACTTCATGATCGGGCAGATGGTCAGCTTCGACGTCCGCCCCGGCGCGACGATCGACGATCCAAAAAAGTAGGACAGGCATTCCTGCCTGTCATCAGGCCGAAGGCCTGAATCGCCGACAAAACCCGTAGGATTGTCCCGCTCCGCGGGATCGACAGGCAAGAATGCCTGTCCCACTGCCAAAGCGGAAGACCGATAAACATGAGTCAGTTGAAAAGAATCCTCGTCACCGGCGGCGCCGGGTTCCTCGGCAGCCACATCTGCGAACGCATGGTCGCGCAGGGCCACGATGTCATCTGCCTGGACAACCTCTTCACCAGCCAGAAGCACAACATCGCGCACCTGCTGGAGAAACCCAACTTCGAGTTCGTCCGTCACGACGTCACCGAGCCGATCACCCTCGAGGTCGACCAGATCTACAACATGGCCTGCCCCGCCTCGCCGGTGCACTACCAGTACAACCCCATCAAGACCATGAAGGTCAGCGTCATGGGCGCGATCAACATGCTCGGCATGGCCAAACGCACCGGCGCCCGCATCCTCCAGGCGTCCACCTCCGAGATCTACGGCGACCCGACCGCCGAGTTCCACCCCCAGCCCGAGCACTACCGCGGCAACGTCAACCCCATCGGCATCCGCGCCTGCTACGACGAGGGCAAACGCGCCGCCGAGACGCTCTTCTTCGATTACCACCGATCCAACAACGTGGACATCCGCGTCGTCCGCATCTTCAACACTTACGGCCCGCGCATGCACCCCTACGACGGACGCGTCGTCACCAACTTCATCGTCCAGGCCCTAAAGGGGCAGGACATCACGATCTACGGCGACGGCAGCCAGACCCGATCGTTCTGCTACTGCGACGACCTGGTCGACGTCATCATCGCGCTGATGAACAACGATGCGTCACCGGACCCGAAGTTCGTCGGCCCGGTCAACATCGGCAACCCCGGCGAGTTCACCATCAAGCAGCTCGCCGAGAAAGTCATCGAGCTGGTCGGCTCCAAGAGCAAGCTCACGTACCTGCCGCTGCCCAACGACGACCCGCTTCAGCGCAAGCCCGACATCTCGCTGGCGAAAGCGAAGCTCGGGTGGGAGCCGAAGATCGCGCTCGAGGACGGGCTGAAACGCACGATCGACTATTTCAAGTCGGTCGACCTGGACCGCTTCCGCAAGCCGACCCAGCACACGGCGCACAAGTCGTCGGAAAAAGACAAGCGGTAGGTCTTTGACTCGTCGTTGATACAAAGTCCATCGAAGCGATCGTTTCTCATTGGGTGGCACTGACTAGGCTGCTTTGAGCCTTGTCAGTGATGGTCAACACGGCACGGACAAGCTCCGCGGACTCCGCTTGTCGTACGCATTCCAATAGATATTGAGGCGTTTCCCATAGCACCAGGCGGAAGCCCGGTGCGTGGATGAACGGGCTTGCGCAACGCGTCATGGCGCTTTGGAGCCGCACGCTCCGGGCTCCCGCCACGGAGCGATGCAAGCTTGAACGCCCAAGCATTTTTGGGATGCGTATCAGTGCCAACCTAAGCCACGCATGAAGCCGAGTCGCTCGCATCAAAACAGCCGCGGCACGAACCGCCCGGTGGTGTTCATGTAGTCGCGGTACCGGTCGCCGAAGACTTCGATGAGCGCTTGTTCTTCGTTGCGGGCCTTGATGTTCATGAGCGTGACGTGCAGCGCGGCGACGACCGCCATGGGCACGCTCATGCACGCGACCGCGGTGAAGACGACCATCGCGACGCTGAGCGCATAGATCGGGTGGCGGACGAAGCGGAACAGCCCGGTCGTGACCAGCTGCTGGTCCTCGTCCTTCTCGACGATCGCGACCGACCAGTCCCGGCCCATCTCGACCCAGCAGCACACCGTCACCAGCAGACAAACCGCGGCCCCGATCGCGCCCGCCCATCGCACGGCGAATAAGGGCATGTCGTATGACGCGGCGAACGGGCCCAGCGGCGGCTCGGCCTTGTGCAGCGCGAGCGCGGGCAGCAGGTTCCACAACACGATCACTACCGCCCAGCCCCGCATCAGCCAGCGGTCCGCGGGCGTGCGCGGCCGAAGCGCCCCGCGCTGCCCGGTCCATCGCCGACGCAGCCGCGACAGCGTGACGACCGCGGCCCAGTACCACCACACCGCGGCCGCGGCGACCAACACCGGGGCGTCGGCCCAGGCCAGGCGTTCGTCGTTGACCAGCGCGAGGAGGTTCATCATGATGAAAAAAGAAGCGTCGTTACAGGCAGGTTTGCCTTGGCTCCCTCTCCCTTCCAGGGAGAGGGCTGGGGTGAGGGTCCGGCCTTGTATTCATAGTCAATTGAAGAAAGAACAATTCGGTTTAACGCCCCACCCTCATCCCCCGCCTTCTCCCTAGAAGGGAGAAGGAGCCCAAGCCGTGCCAACAAGCACTCACCGGGCTCGACTCGTCTGACTCACTACTGCTCGACCCGCTTGCTGTTGGGCGGGAAGATGGACGCGACGTCGGGGTTGCCGTCGAGTTGGGCGCGGATCAGCTCGGTCATCAGCGCCTGGATCCCCGGGTCGGTCTCGATGTCGAAGTGGTTGAAGTCCAGGTCGCTGAGCGCGCCGCTCTGGGCGTAGCGTACGTCGTAGTTGACCAGCTCGGTCCGCGGGCTGACGCGCTGGACCGCGATGCCGCGGAAGGCGGGGAACCAGTCGGTCAGCGGGTGCGAGAGGTAGATGTTGTGGCAGCGCTTGACGTTCGCGGGGACCTTGGGCGGGTTGGTCGCGTCGAGCAGGCAGATGTAATCGACGTCGATGCCCTTGCGTTCGAGGGCCTTGGCGAGGTAGAGAGCCTTGTCCGCGCCCAGCGAGTGCCCGCCGAGGATGAGCGGGCGTTTGAGTTCGCCCTTGCGTTCCAGCTCGACGATCTGGTCGCCGATGTGTTGCCACTCGGGCCCGGGCAGGGACTGGGCGTGGTAGCCCTCTTGGTTGAGGTTGTCGGCGACGTCGTTGAGGCCCTGGGAAAAGACGTTCCACAGCCCGAGAAACAGGAAGGTCGAGCCGGGCTTGTCGGGCTCGGCCATGGCGTAGTCCACTTGGTGGCTTGCGCAGCCGACGCCGGTCAAGGCAACGAGCAGGATGACAAAGGCCGGCAACAGTCGCATGGGGGTCCCCTAAATCGCTGGGTCGTTCGCGTCGGCAGGCGTGCGAAACGGGACATAGCTTAGCTCAGAGCGGCTCGGTGAGCAGGATCAGGGCCCGGGCTTGTGGTCCGGCCCGGGCTTGGCCCTTGGCCCGTTAAGCCACCGGCCGATCGCGGTGTAGCGCACCGCGTACTGGTAGCTGGCCAGCGTCGCGGCGCCGGTGACCGCGCAGATCAGCACGAACCGCGGCCAGGGGCCGATCGCCCAGTGGCGCATGACGATCATCAGCAGCGCGACGATCGGCAGGTGCACGAGGTAGACCCAGTACGCCGAGTCGCTGAGCCAGCGCACCCACGCCCGCGGCTTGGCGAGCACGGTCAGGCCCAGGCCCGTCATCCCCCAGATCATCAGCCAGCAGAACAGCGACACGCCCGCCGCGAGGCCCAGGCGCGTCGGCAGGCCGATCGCTTGGCCCGCGTCGAGCTGCGCGAATGATGCGCGGATCAGCAGCACGACGCCGACGAAAACGACGTGCGCCGCGATCAGGTAGCCCCACGTGTATCGCTTGAGCCTGTCCATGTCGCGGTGCAGGCGGAACAGGTACACGCCCACCGCGAAGAAGTACCCTTGGAAACAGAGCTGGGCGAGTTCGTACCCCCAGGCCGCCGCGGTCAGGGGGACCAGGTGGTGATACACGAGATAAAACCCCGGGTCCACGGCGAGAAAACCGAACGTCGGCAGCGCAAACACCACGGGCCGAAGCGCCGACTTGTAGCAGCGCTCCGCCGGCTTGGGCAGCGTCGGCTCGTCGTCTTCGGGCTTGCTTTTGCGCAGCTTCAGGATCGCCCAATACACGAACGAGAACACGACCAGGTAGTTGAGGAACCACAGGTGGGCCGGGCCCATGAAGTGGTCCTCGAACTCGGGCGTGTCGAAGTCCGCCTGGTAGACCTCTTCCCAGCGGACCCGCCCCTCGATCAGCCAGCCCCAAGACCACAGCGCGTACATCAACGGCAGTAGCGTGACGCTCGCGACGGCGACGGGGATGAGGATGCGCAGCACGCGGTGTTTGATGAACCCGCCGGGCCCGCGCCGTCGGGCGAGCATCGCGGCGAAGAAGCCGGCCATGACGAAGAACAGCGGGATGCGCCAGCCGTGGATCCACCAGAACAACACGTCGAACCCGTAGTCGCGCGGCTGGTCAACCAACGGCCAGAGCAGCCCGTCCATCCGCCGGACCATGTGCGTGATCGCGGCGTGCAGGACGATGCCCAACAGCATCGCCCCGCCGCGCAGCGCGTCGAAGCCGTGGAACCGCTGGGGTTTCGCGATCGCGGGCGCGGGTTCGGTTTGTGCTCGCGTTTCGGCCAAGCGGGGATTCTAGCGTCTAGCGTGTAGGGCCTAGCGTGTAGCGTCGCAAGGATCGTGATTGCCATGTCAGAGCACGAAGCGTAAGCGAGTGACCCAAGCAAGCGACGTCGTGGTCACTCGCTTACGCTTCGTGCTCGGATAAGGCGGGTGGTTGTTGTTCTTGTCGCGTGAATGCGTCGATTCTTGGTGAAAACAGCCAGATCAAAAGCGGTAGTGCGAGCCCCGCTTCGGCCAGCATGACTACCTTGTCAAAAAAAGGCGGTTCCATCAGGACCAACATGACCGGCCGGATCATCGCCCAGATCGCAAAGAACGCCAACAGTCGGTGGCAAAATCGATCGCCACACCAGAACCCCAAGGTGACGAGTAAGACAATGCCTGACGAGAAAATCGCAGTGCATGCAATTGCCCAGCCACGTTCAGGGCCATAAGTGAATACTCCGATGATTGCTGCGGCGATCAGAATCAGGCAGATCGGTGTGACTTCGATCGGACGTTTCATCGAGGGTTTGACTCCGACGCTAAACGCCAGGCCCCACACGCTAGACGCTACGCATCACCCCCCGCCCATCTCGTCGATGAACGCGTTCGCCTCGTCGATCGACCTCTGCATCTCCCTGATCAGCGACTCGATGTCGCGCTGGATGCCCTCGGCGGTGCCCTGGATCGACGCGACCGCCTGCGCATTCAGGTTGTGTTTGAGGAACAAGACCTGGTCCTTCATCGCGCTTAAGACCGGCGGCATCGTTGCCTCGGCCTTGCGCATCGCCTTGAGCATCTGCGCATAACGATCGCGCGTGTCCTCCAGCTGCTTCTCGCTCGCGTCGCGCAGCTCGGCGTTCTCGTATTCGTCCAGCTCGTCCTCCCACTCGTCGAACAGCGCGTTGGCGACCTTGTCCACCGACTCGATCTTGCCCGAAACGGCGTCGGCGGCCTTCTCGCTGCGCTGGTAATCGCGGTCGAGCTTGTCGTACATGTCTTCGAGGTCCCCGCCGTCGAACGCGACGACGGACTTGAACTGCTCGAGCGCGGAGGTGAACTGCTCTTTCGCGTCTTGCTGCTGGTCGCGTGCCGACTCGACGCGATCGACGAGGATGTCGCGCTTCTCGTAGCCGAAGGTCTCCATCGTCTTGTAATACGCGGTCTGGCAGCCGGCGAGCAGGGGCAGCAGCGCGAGCGCGAGGGCGAGGCCGGCGAAGGCGGGCGTCGGACGATTCATGGCGGGCTCCGTGGGGTCGTCGTCGGTCGGGCGTGGGGTCGTAACGATGATACCGCGTGGGTGGGTCGCCGAGGCACGAACCACGGGCTTTGCGGCGTGCCGGTCTCGGGGGCGCGGGCCGGCGGGCCGATAAGCGCCGGGCAGCACGGTCGGCCAGGGCCGATGGAGGGCATCGGGTGCGGGTAGCGTTTTCAGACAAGCGGGTGCAGGACCGGCTTCGGCCGAAGGACATGGCCGCCAGCCACGGCCAGGTGGTGGACCTGTCGGATCAAGGCATGCGTCTGCTGTCGCGGCGGCGCTTGCGGGGCACGCTGACGATCCGGCTGACCGGCGCGTACAAGCAGGAGCTGAAGCTGCGGGCGCGGGTGGTGTGGCACCGCCGACTGCGCGCGGGCGAGCACGTCCACGGCCTGCGGTTCGAAGCGCTGACCTTCGACCAGCGCAAACAGCTCAACGAACTGATCGGCATGGTCGGCGCGGGGATCGCGGCGCCGCGGGCCGATTCGCTGAGCGTCTACGGCATCGGCGGGCTGTTCGCGATCCAGGTGGGCTTGCTCTTCGCGATGGGTTGGGTGATTTGGAGCCGCCAAAACGCCTGGGTCGAGCAGACGCTGCCGGACCTGTACCGCTCGCTCTCGGCGATCCCCGAGTTCGGCGCCTTGCTGCTCATCGCGGCCGGCGGCTGCGTGTTGCTGGGCCTGCTGCAACGCTACACCCGGGGGCCGATCAAGCGTGCCAAGATGGCCGAGCGCGCCGCCTACTACGCCCAACCCGAGCAAGGGGCGCGGGCGCACCAGGCCGAGCTGGACAGCATGCGCCGGTCCCAGAGCGTGCTGAACTGCATCCTCGAGAGCTCGCTGGGCGGGGTGTGCGTGCTCGAGGCGGTCCGCGACGAGGCGGGCACGATCGACGGCTTCCAGGTCCAGCTCATCAACCCCGCGGGCGAGGCACTCGTCGGCCAAAGCGAGCAGCAGCTGGTCGGCAAGACGCTGGAACAGGCGCTGCCCGGCCTGGTCGGGCACGAGCTCTACGCCGACCTGCGCCGCCTGGTCGAGGACGGCCAGCCGGTCCACAAGGAGTACCAGGTCGGCGGCGAAGGGCGGTGGTTCCTGGTCGCGATGGTACGTCTGGCCGACGGCATCGCGGTGACGTTTCTGGACCACACCGCGTCGCGAAAGCAGCGCGAACAGCTGCAGCACCTGGCGTACCACGACGAATTGACGGGGCTGCCCAACCGCAAGGCGTTGATCGAGCACGTGGACTCGGCGCTGCAGCGGACGCGTCGGTCGGACGGCCCGCGCTCGGCGTTGTTGTTCCTGGACTTCGACCGGTTCAAGCACGTCAACGACACGCTGGGCCACGAGGCGGGCGACAAGCTGTTGATCGGCATCGCCGAGCGTTTGCGCGAGAACCTGCGCGCCTCGGACAGCGTGGGCATCGGGCCCTGCGAGCACATCCCCGCGCGCCTGGGCGGCGACGAGTTCGTCGTGCTGCTGGACGGGATCACCGGCGCGCCCGACGCGGTCGCCGTCGCGCAGCGTTTGCTGAAGGTCTTCGCGCAGCCGCACGCGATCGCGGGGCAGGACGTCGTCTCGACCGCGAGCATCGGTATCGCGATCAACGACGGCGCCTACGACTGCGCCGACGACATCCTCCGCGACGCCGACGCCGCGATGTACATCGCCAAGCAGACCGGCAAGGGCCGCTACGTGCTCTTCGATCAGGACATGCAGAACCAGATGCTCGAGCGGCTGCAGCTGGAGCAGGACCTGCGCCACGCGGTCGAGCTCGACCAGCTCCGGCTGGTGTACGAGCCGATCGTGGACCTGACGACCGGGCGGACCGCGGGGTTCGAGACGCTGGTCCGCTGGCAGCACCCCGAGCGCGGCGCGGTCTCGCCCGCCGAGTTCATCCCGCTGGCCGAGGACCTGAACCTGATCGGGCAGATCGGCGAGTGGATCCTCCAGCGGGCGTGCGCCCAGCTCGCCGAGTGGCGCGATCGCGGCGCGGCGGACCTGTTCCTGAACGTCAACCTCTCGCGTGGCCAGCTTTACGAGCCCAACCTCGTGGACCTGTTCCGCGAGCAGATCCTCACTCACGGGCTCGACCCCGGCGCGCTGCGCCTGGAGCTGACCGAGACGATGGTCATGAACGACCTGGACTTCATGGCCGGCAAGCTCGCCCAGCTGAAGAAGCTGGGGCTGGGTCTGGCGCTCGACGACTTCGGCACCGGCTACTCGTCGCTGAGCGTCCTGCACAAGCTGCCGTTCGACACGCTGAAGATCGACCGGGCCTTCCTCGACGACGCGCGCGACGCGCTGGCGGTCGGCCAGACGCTGCGCAGCAGCGCGATCATCCGCGCGATCACCGAGCTGGCCGAGCACCTGCGCCTGGACGTCATCGCCGAGGGGATCGCCGAGCCCGAGCAGGTCGCGACGCTACAGGCCCTGGCGTGCCGGTACGCCCAGGGCTGGCACTTCAGCAAGCCGATGGACGCCGACGCCGCCTTCGCCATGCTCCAGAGCCCCGACGCCCACGCGGACAGCATCGTCGGGCAGCTCAATGCCTCGGCGTGACGGGATCGGCGAGCCCGCCAAGCGGACCGACCCGCTTCACATCACGCGGAAGCCGATGTCCTTACGAAAGAACGCGCCGTCGAAGTGGATCTTCTCGCAGGCCGCGTTGGCGCGCTGCTGCGCGTCCTGGAGCGTCTTGCCGAAGGCGCACACGTTGAGCACGCGCCCGCCGTGGGTCACGAGCGTGCCGTCCTTGGTGAGCTTCGTGCCCGCGTGGAAGACCTTGACCTCGCCGTTGCTGCCCGCTTCGGCGTCCTTGATGCCCGTGATTTGCTTGCCCTTCTCGTACGCATCGGGGTACCCGCCCGAGCACATCACCACGCACACACAGGTTCGCTTGTCGAAGCTCAGGTCCACCTCGTCGAGCCTGCCCTCGCAGACCGCGACCATGATGTCGTAGAGGTCGCCTTTCAGACGCATCATGAGCGGCTGGGTCTCCGGGTCGCCGAAGCGGGTGTTGAACTCGAGCACCTTGATGCCCCCGGCGGTGAGCATGAGCCCGGCGTAGAGCACGCCCTTGAAGTCGATGTCGTCCCGCCGAAGCGCATCGACCGTCGGCACGAGCACCTCGCGCTGGATCGATTCCATCAGTTCTTCGGTGATCAAAGGCGTCGGCGTGTAGACGCCCATCCCGCCGGTGTTCGGGCCGGTGTCGCCCTCACCGACCTGCTTGTGGTCTTGCGAAGGGTCGAGCACAAAGATGTTGCGCCCATCGACGAGCGCGAGGATGGAGACCTCCTGGCCGAGGAGTTTTTCCTCGATGACGACCTTGTCGCCCGCCTCGCCGAAGGCCCGGTCGTGCATGATGAGCTTGAGCGCGGCGAGGGCCTCTTCGGTGCTCTTGGTGACGATCGCGCCTTTGCCTTTTGCAAGCCCGGCGGCTTTGACGACGACCGGCGTCTCGCGCGCTTCGACGTAGGCGCAGGCCTGCTCGTAGTTCGTAAACGTCTTGCTGTCGGCGGTGGGGACCGAGCAGGCGCGCATCAGTTCCTTGGCGAAGGCCTTGTCGGCTTCCAACCGGGCGCCGGCGGCGACGGGGCCGAACACGTGCCGGCCGGGCTTGGCCAGGCGGTCGGCCAAACCCTGCGCGAGCGGGTCTTCCGGCCCGATGACCACGAGCGTTACGCCGTTGTGTCGGCAGAAGTAATCGATCTCGTCTACGAGCTTGGTCGTGACGGCGGACGGGTCGATGAGCAGGTTCTCGCCGATCGACGCGGTCCCGCCGTTGCCGGGGGCGAAGTAGAGCTTGCCGACCTTGGGCGACTGCTTGAGCTTCCAACCCAGGGCGTGTTCCCGGCCGCCGGAGCCGAGGATCAGGACGTTGGTCGTGTCTGCGTTGGCCATAGGCGGCAAAGGGTAGCAAAACAACAACGCCCGGTGTCGAGGCACCGGGCGCTGTCTGGATGAAAGTGTGTTGCCGGTGTCAGCCGCTGATCTTGAACCGTCCGACGAGGGCGCGCATCTGCTCGGCCTTCTCGGAGAGGTCGGTCGCGGCGGCGGCGGCCTGGCCGGCGCCTTCGCCCGCCTCTTGCG
>JBKAGS010000044.1:0-40009 GCA_046290505.1 Phycisphaeraceae bacterium
AACCTTGTCTTTTAGCCCGCCAGCACCCGGCCGTACCACGCGCACGTCGGCTCGAGCCCGCGCTCGAACCGGACCAGCGGGGCGTAGCCCAGCGTCCGCTCGATCCGCGTCAGGTCCGCCAGCGAGTGCTTCACGTCGCCGGCCCGCTCGGGCTCGTAAATCGGCGTCAGGCCCGGGCGCCCGTACAGCTGCGCCATCGTTTCGGCCAGCTGGTTGACCGACACGCGCTGGCCGCAGGCGACGTTCATGACCTCGCCGCCGATCGGCTTGCTGGACCGCGCGGCGAGGAGGTTGGCGTGCACGGCGTTATCGACGAAGGTGAAGTCGCGCGACTGCTCGCCGTCGCCGAAGATCACCGGGCGCTGACCGGCGATGAGGGCCTTGGCGAAGGCGGCGATGACCGCGGCGTAGGCCGAGTTCGCGTTCTGCCGGGGCCCGAAGATGTTGAAGTAGCGCAGCGCCGCGGTATCCAGCCCGTAGCTGCACGCCCAGGCGCGCATCAACGCCTCGTCGTAGACCTTGTTCGCCGCGTACGGGCTTCGAGGCAGGACGGGCATCGTTTCGACTTTGGGCAGGACCTCCGAGTCGCCATAGGCCGAGCTGCTGGCGGCGAAGACGACGCGTTCAGCGTCGGCGGCGCGGGCGGCTTCGAGGACGTTGAGCGTGCCCGTCGCGTTCACGCCGTGGTAGCGGGCGGGCTGCTCGACGCTGCGGGGCACCGAGCCGAGCGCCGCCTGGTGGAAGACCCATCGGCAGCCTTTGACCGCGTCGGCGACGGTCGCTTCGTCGAGGATCGAGCCTTCGACAAAGCGCAGCCGGTCGCCCGCGCGGTCTTTGTAGTCGTCGAAGTTCGCAGGGTCGCCGCCGGAGAGGTCGTCGAGCACGACGACGTGCGCGCCCAAGTCGATCAGCGCTTCGGTGAGGTGCGAGCCGATGAAGCCGGCCCCGCCTGTGACCAGGGCGCGTTGGTCGGCGAAGTGGTCGGCGTGGAGTTGTCGCCAGTCGGTCAGGGCCATGCGTTGCGTCCTTGCGGGGTCTATCGGCGGTTGTGCGGGGCGGGTCGTAATCTAGACCAGCTTGCGTATTCTTTCTTCTACGGGTGCCACTGACAAAGCGGTTTTGAGGCTTGTCAGTGCCTGCGCTCATGCACTGACAAGTTCCGCGGACTCCGCTTGTCAGTGGCACCCCCGGAGGTGAATGGCACCACCGGAGGTGAGTCATGCAAGTTGCGCTAAGCCTGTTTGGGTGCCGCGCCGTCGCTTTGTTTCTTCCGCTGCGCCCAATCGACCTTGCTTTCGGTGCCGTCGAGCAGGCGTTTGATGTTGCTGCGGTGGCGGACGATGACCAGCGCCGCGAGCAGCGCGCTGACGCCGGCGCACACGGCGATCTCCTGGGCGTCGTAGCCGAGCGCGAGCGCAAAGCCGACGACGAACACCGGCAGGACCGCCGCGGCGACGACGCTGGCCAGGCCGACGTAGGCGGTGGCCTTGGTGACGGCGAACCAGACGACGAACGCGGCGAGGGCCGGGACGCTGAGCACCGGCCAGAAGCCGAGCAGCGCGCCCATGCCCGTGGCCATGCCCTTGCCGCCCTTGAACTTGAGAAAGAGTGGGAAGACGTGCCCGAGCACCGCCGCGACGCCGACCGCCAGCCATAGGAGCATCGCGGCGCTGCCGGCGACGTCCTCGCCGATCGCCAGGCGCGTCAGCCGGTAACCGACGACCGGTACCAGCCCCTTGCCCAGGTCCAGCAAGAAGCAGAGGATTCCCCATTTTTTGCCCAGTGCCCGGCCGAGGTTGGTCGCGCCGACGTTGCCGCTGCCGTGAGCACGGATGTCCACGCCGTTGAGCCGGCCGAGCATCAGCGCGAACGACACCGAGCCCAACAGGTACGCCGCGACCAGCCAGAGCGCCCAAATCATCATCGCCGCATGGTACTGATTCGCCGGGCCGCTGTAATCCGATCAGACGATTGTGCGGGCACCGGCCCAGGCGTATGATGGGGCGATGCGCAAGACATGGACCAAGACCCTTACCGCCGTAACCGCACGACTCGTGATCGCGTCTTTTCTGATGATGGGCTCGGCGATGCCGGTGCTCGCGCAGGTCGAAGAAGAGGCCGCGGATGCGGCACCCGAATCGGGCGCGTGGAAGGCGTTTGCCTTGGCGATCTTTTTCGGCCTGGCCATCGGCGTGGGCTGCTTCATGAGCCCGAAGCGCACGCACCAGGACTGACCCCAACCGATTCGAGAAGTCATTCACCGATACAACCCACGCCACGCCGACCGCGGGGCGCGTTCCGCAAGACTCACGACCCCATAGCCCCGCAGGAGTTCAACCATGACCCAACGATCCCTGTCCGTCCTCATCGTGCTCAACGCGGTGCTGCTCGCGGCGATCGCGCTCACCTTCGGCCCCGTGCAGCGCGCCGACGCGATGCAACTCGGCGGCGGCAGCTACCTGATGATCGCGGGCAACTCCGCGAACGTTCAACCGCAGATCGTCTACGTCATGGACACCCGCAACGGCCGCGTCGCGGGCTTCACCATCAACAGCGCCAACGGCCGGGTCGAAGTCGTCGGCGCCCGCGAGATCGGCGACGACCTGCGCGGCGATATCGAACGCGACCGCGGCCGGTAAACCACCGGCGCTGTGGATCGTTGTGAACACCCTCATCAATATCCTCCGACACGGAGCCCACGATATGAACCGCACCCAGACCGCATGCTTCGCCTTGCTCGCCTCGGCCTTCGTCCTTTCCGCGATCCTCGTGGTCCAGATCGACCGCAAGAGCCAGCCCAACGCCGCCAACGCCGACATGGTCATCACCCAGCCGGCGTTCACGATGATGACCGCCCGCACCCGCGGCCAGCAGGGCAACGGCGACGAGTCGCTGTTCATCCTGGACAACACCTCCGGCACGCTGGTCGTCTACAACCCCAACATCGCCCGCAAACGCCTCGAGCCGCTGACCGCCATCAAGATGACCGACGTCTTCGGCGGCGGGGGCGGCGGGGGCCGCTGAGCCGCGCGAGCGTTCGCTCCGCCCGATCCACCACCCCAAACATCAGGGCCGGCCTCACCGCCGGCCTTTTTCATGCGCCGCTTTCCTGTATAAAACGAGCATGACCGACACCCTCACCGCCGACCCCGTCCTGCCCGCCAGCCGATTCCTCAACGACACCGCGATGCGTTTGGGTATCCAAGTGCTCAGCGGCAAGCCGTTGTCGCGCGAGCAGGCGCTTGAGTTGACCACGCTGGCGGGCAATGACCTGTACGACCTGTTCTTCTGGGCCAACAAGATCCGCATCGCCCACGTCGGGCCCAACGCGAAGTTCTGCTCGATCGTCACCGGCAAGGTCGGCGGGTGCTCGGAGGACTGCTCGTACTGCAGCCAGTCCAAGCACTACGACACGCACGTCAAACCCTCGCGCATGGCCGTCGAAGAGATGCAGTCCGCGGCGGACGAGGCGCTGGCGAGCGGGGCGTCGAGCTTCGGCATCGTGAACTCGGGGCGCGGGCCGACGGACAAGGAACTGGACTGGATGGAGCCGTTCTTCCGCGAGGCCGCGAAGGGCGGGAAGATCCGGCCGTGCGCGACGCTCGGCGAGCTGCGGCCCGACCAGGCCAAGCGCCTCGCGGACATGGGCGTCAAGCGGATCAACCACAACCTCGAAACCAGCAAGCGACACTTCGGCAATGTGGTTTCGACGCACAGCTACGACGACCGGGTCAACACGATCCGCAACGCGAAGGAGGCGGGCTTGTCGATCTGCTCGGGCGGGATCTTCGGTTTAGGCGAAGACTGGGAAGACCGGCTGGACATGGCGTTCGCGCTGCGCGAGCTTGGCGCGGACGTCGTGACGATCAACTTCCTCAACGCGATCCAGGGCACGCCGCTGCACGGCAAGCGCGAGGCGCTCTCTCCGATGGAGGCGCTGAAGATCGTCGCGGTGTATCGGTTCATCCTGCCCGACCGCGAGTTGAAGATCGCCGGCGGACGGGAAAAGATCCTACGCGATATACAGAGCTGGATGTTCTTCGCCGGCGGGTCGAGCTTTTTGATCGGCAACTACCTGACGACGTTCGGCCGAACGCCCAAGCAGGACCACCAGATGCTCAAGGATTTGGGGATGAAGATCCACCTGTTCGACGAGCGCGAGGTCGAGGCCGAGCCCGAGGCCGCGCCCGGTGCGGGCGCGGGGGCGTTGGGCATCGGCGCCCAGGCGAACAGCCTGATGGTCCGCCGGCGCGGGTCGGTGGTCGCGCTGCCGGTCGTCGAGGCGTGAGTTCAAGCTCTATCGACCCGGACCGTCGCAGACTCAGGACCGGCTTCGGGGGTTGTTCTGTGGGTGTTGCACCGATTTGAGCGTGGCCGCTTTTCGTGCCGATGAGACAGGTTTGGCGCTCGCCGAGTATGATTGGTGGATTGCCCGCGTCGTTTTTCCCGTGAAGATGAGGCACGCTTTGACCGTGACGGAACCGAATAAAGACCGGACGCCCAGGCGGCTGGCGGTGATGGTGGTGCTGCTGGGCCTGGCGGTTGGTGCGGCGCTGATGGTGCAGGCCCAGCCCGAGCGGCCCGGGCCGGGCGCCCCGCCCGACTCGAACGCCCAGCCCGCACCGGCGCAGCCCGGTACGAGCGCGCCACAGCCCCAACCCGGCGCGACCGCCAACACACCGGCCCAAAACCCGCCCGCCGAACCCGACGGCCCGATCAAGCTCAGCGACCAGCCGGTCTACAAGCTCGGCCAGCTGTTCATGTTCTCGCCGATCATCAACGGCATCATCGCGGGCCTCTCGGCGCTCGGGCTGATGTTCTTTTTGTACTTCATGCTGACGATCAACCGCCGAACGTTCGCGCCCCCGCGTTTCGTGGACGAGGTGGTGAAGCTGGTGATCCGCGGCGACTACGAGCGCGCGGGCGACGTGTGCCGCCGCAGCCGGGGCGTCTTCGCCGCGGGGATCGTGCAGCGCTGCGTCGAGAACCACAACCAGGCCCATTCCGTGATGCTCGGCATGATCGACACCGAGGGGCGTCGGCAGGCGGACATCGTCTGGAACCGGGTGAGCTACCTCGCGGACATAAGCAACGTCGCGCCGATGCTTGGGCTGCTGGGCACGGTGCTGGGCATGATCAAGGCGTTCTACGGGTTGGAAAGCGAGTTGGGCGGGATCGACGCGGTGACGCTGTCGCGCGGCGTAGGCGAGGCGATGTCCACCACGCTGTTCGGCCTGACCGTCGGCATCTTCACGCTCGTCCTGTACTCGCTGGTCAAGGCCCGCGCGACGCGCACGCTCGCCGACGCCGAGCAGGCCGTGCACATGATCGCCGACCACCTGAAGCGCGACGACTCCGCGATCCCCAGCGGGCGCTAGACTTGTTTGATTGACACGGTGTTTGTCCCATGGGCTTTGCATCCGAATCCCGAGAACGCGCACGCCCGGTGATCCCACTGGCGGGGATGGTGGACGTGCTGTTCCTGCTGCTGATTTTTTTCATGTCCACGTACTCGATGCGCGAGCAGGAGCTGATGGTGGACATCGGCCTGCCGGTGTCGGAGACGGCCCAGCCGGGCACGACGCGGGCGCAGAAGGTCGTGGTCAGCTTCGACGAACAGGGGCGGGTCTACCTCGGCCAGCGGCTGGTGCAGGTCGCGGACCTGGCGACGGAGATGACAAAGCTCGCGGAGATCAACCCCGACCAGCCGGTCATCGTCCGCGGGGCGGGCAAGGCGGACTACGCGCTGTTTATGAAAGTCGTTGACGCGGCGACGCAGGCCGGCCTGGGCGAGGTGCGCGCGGCGACGCTGGGGGAAGAAGAGTGATGATGTTCGATCTTCGATGTCCGATGTTGAATGCGCGGCCGTTGACGCGGTGGCTATTGATCTGCGTCCTTTCCTTGTTTGCATCGGACATCGCGCATCCCACATCGAACTCCGCCTACGCCCAGTCCGACGCCGAGCACCAGCAGTTCTTGTTCGCGTACAAGCTGTTGCAGCGCGGCGAGCTGGACGAGGCGGCGAAGGAGTTCGACGAGTACCTGGGCAAGTTCCCGGCCGGTGAAAAACTCGGCGACGCGCAGTACTACCGCGCGCTGCTGTACCGGCAGGCGGGGCGAAACGACCGGGCGGCGCAGACGCTCGCCGGCGCGGCGGAGCCGACGCTCGTGCCCGGCTACGCGGTGAGCCTGCTCGACGGGCAGGTGCTCAGCGATCTGGGCCGGTACCAGGACGCGCTCAAGTCGTTGGAGAAGATCGACACCGACGAGCTGGACGCGAAGGTCGCGGTGTCCGCGCTCTACCTCAAGGGACTGGCGTACCGCGGGGCGGACAACCTGCAGGCGGCGGCGGCGGCGCTGGGCGACGCGGCGAAGCTCGACACGCCGATGAAGGCCCGCGCGCTGTTGGACCTCGCCAAGGTGCGGGCGCTGATGAAGGACACCGACGCGGCGATCAAGACGCTGGACCGGTGCCTGGCGCTGGACGATGCGAAGATCACGCCCGAGGCCGCGCGATTCGCCGGCGACCTGAGCTACAACGCCGGCGAATACGCCCCGGCCATCGCGTACTACAACACCGTCGTCGCCCGCCACCAGAGCTCGGCCCACTTCGCGCCCGCGGTCGTCGGCCTCTTGTGGGCCCAGTTCGCCGACGGGCGTTACGCGCAGCTGCTCGATACGTACGACCGCACGGTCAAGACCCTGCCGGTGAACGACCGGCTGGTCGCGACGTACCTCGCCGGCTCGGCCCGGCAGGAGCGCGGCGAGCACACGCAAGCCGCCGAGCTGTTCGACCAGGTTGCGCACGGCGACGGCAGGCTGCCGATCCAGGAGAAGATCCTGTACAAGCTCGCGGTCAGCCGGTTCGAGCTCGAAGACTACGACGCGATGAACGCGGCGGCGAAGAAGCTGCTGGACCTGTACCCGCAGACGGGGCTGAAGGTCGATGTCGCGTTTTTGCAGGCGACCGCCGAGGCCGAGGCGGGCAAGGTCGAGGACGGCGCGGCGCGGCTCACGCAGTTCGTTGACAAAGGCCCGGCCAGCGCGTACTACCGCCAGGCGCTGCTCCGGCGGGCGCACCTCTACGAGACGCACGGCGAGATCGAGGCGGCCGCCCGCGACTACGACGCGTACCTCGACACGATCGACACCCCCACGCCGACCTCGCTGCAGGCACGGTTCCGGCTGATGGAGCTGCTGGGGGCGCTCGGCCAGCACGCGCGGGTCATCCGCCTGGCCTCGGGCGTGCTCGAACTCGGCGACGCCCAGCTGCGCACGCCCGGCGTCGAGCAGGAAGCGCTGTACCGCCTCGCCGTCGCGCAACGCTTCAGCGGGCAGGACGAGGCGGCGCTGGCGACCCACGCCCGGCTGACGCGCGACCACCCGATCAACCCGTACCGCGCCGAGTCGGTCCTCGAGCAGGGGCTGATCCACATGAAGCTCGGCGACCCGGACCGCGGCGTGCCGCTGCTGCTCGACGCCGTGGAACGCGAGGGGCTGGGCAAGTCGTCCAAGCTCAACGCCCTGCGCATCGTCGCCCAGCACGACGCGGACACGAACAACGGCGGCCGCGCCCTGACGCTGCGTATGCAGATGCAGTCGATCGGCGGGGAGGCGGTCTTCAGCAACGACGAGAACGTGTGGATCGCCAACCGGCTGATCGACCGGGGCGAGGCGAAGCAGGCGCTGGCGTACCTCGGCAACGTGCAAGGCGACACGCAGACGCAGCGCGCTCAGCTGCTTACCGGCAAGGCGCGGCGGCTGCTGGGCGAGTTCGACGCGGCGCTCGAAGCGCTCAACGAAGTCCGCGCGGTCAGCGAGCGCTACGGCGTCGACGCCTGGCTTGAGATCGCCAAGGTCTACCGCGACGCGGGCAAGCCCGAGCAGGCTCTTGGCGAGCTCGCCGCGCTGCAGGACCCCGACCGCGGGCACCGCATCGCGTCGCAGGCGCTCTACGAGGCCGGGCGGATCCACCGCTCGCTTTACAACGCGGCGAAGCGCCGGTCGGACCCGGCCAAGGCCGAGCAGCACGCCGAGTCGGCCCGCGTCGCGTTCAAGAAGCTCTGGCTGCTGTACCCCGACCGCGAGGGCGAGGACCTCTCGAAGCGGGCGTACCTCGAGCTGGCTGACCTGCAACACGCCGACGGCGAGGCGATCGCCGAGCTCAAGACGCTGGAGGAGCTGGTGTCGGCGTACCCCGACTCGCCTTACGCGACCTACGCCAAGGCGGTGATCGACCTCCGCGCGAATCGGCCGGAACGGGCGGACGCTTTCCTGCGTCAAACCAAGGCGCAGGCCGGTTCGGACGATGAATTGAAGGCCAGGGCCGACGCGCTGCTCAGACGCGATCGCTAGACGGGTCGCCTCCCTCTCCCTCTTAGGGAGAGGCCGGGGTGAGGGTGGGTCGTAGAACGAATAGAAGCTTGCGGTAAGCGTAGGGAAATAGAAGGCCGACCCTCACCCCAACCCTCTCCCTCATAGGGAGAGGGAGCCAATCCAAAACGACACAGAACACCATGCCGCGACGAAACCCCAAACCGTACGAGCCCGGGCTGCTGGTCACCGGCCGGCGGGCGGTGCTCGTGGTGGTGGCGGCCCTGGTGCTGCTCGGCCACGCGGCGCTGGGCGTGTGGGGTTGGGACAAGACGATCGCCGAACTGCCCGAGGCCGCGCCGGCCGAGGCCCGCGCGATGCGTGTGAAGCGCGCGATCGACGACGACTTCACCTTCGCCCCGCCCGTCGCCGAGAGCGAGCAGGGCACGAGCGCCCAGGAGTTGATCGCGAGGCTGCTTGAGTCCGAGCCGCCCAAGCTGGTCACCGACCCGATGGAACTGGACGTCGAGCTGCGGCCGTTGGAAGAGCTGAGCAAGCCCGCGGCGGGTGAACTGGAGATCGACCTGCCCGCGTTCGAGATCGGCAACGACGTGCTGGCCGAGTTGGACACGCGCCCGCCGGCCGAGCTGGACTTCGGCGAAGGCGAAGCCGAGCCCGGGCCGGGCGACGGCACCGGCGACGGCACGGGCAGGGGCAGCGCCGACCTCGCCGGCGACGCGCTGAACAACACCGCCGCGGCGCCGACCCGCACCGGCGCGGGCACGGCGACGCTCGTCGAGCGCCCCACGCTCGACGGCCCGGGCAAGGCGACCGACGTGCTGCCGCAGTTCGGCCCGACGACCGACACGCCGACCATCGATTTTGTGGGCCTGGCGCTGGCGGATACGACGAAGATCGACGTGCCCGACAACCTCGACAACGACTTCGCCTACCGCGTCACGCGTTACACGCCGACGGACCGCCGCGGCGCGCCGATCGCCCCCGCGATCGAGCCGGGCTACTTCCGCGTGGACATCACCGCCCAGCGCTCCCTGCGCAAGCTCGAGACGATGCCCAAGGACGTGATCTTCATCGTCGATACGTCGTCGAGCATCTCGCAGGACTGGGTCGCGCAGGTGACCAGGGGCGTGGGCGATTCGCTGGTGACGCTGAACGAGGGCGACCGATTCAATGTCGTGCTGTTTAACGACAAGGTGAGCCTGCTGTCGGATTCTGGTCCGATCGACGCGAACCGGGACAACGTCCGCGCGGCGAACGACTTCCTGGGCAACGCCGCGTCGGTCGGCTACACCGATGTGAACGCCGCGCTGCGCGGCCTGCTCATCCGCGACATCGACCCGAAACGCGTCTATGAACTGGTCCTGATCTCCGACGGCCAGTCCACGCGTGGCGTCGTCAACACCCGCGACTTGATCAACCTCATCACCCGCGACAACGACCTGGTCGCCAGTATCTACTGCGTCGGCGTCGGGCGCAAGCAGAACCGCGAGCTGCTGAACTTCCTCGCGTACCGCAACAAGGGCTTTTCGGTCTACGCCGACGACGAGGAAGACGCCGCGGTCACGATACAGGACCTGATGAGCCGGCTGCGTTACCCGATCATCAAGGACGTGCGGCTCGACGCCGCGGGGCTGGAGAGCACGAGCCTGTTCCCCGCCGACCTGCCCAACATCCACCAGGGCGAGACGATCCGCGTCTACGGCCGGTTTGTCGAGCAGGACAAGTTCACGATGCGCCTCACCGGCCGATCGGCGGGTAAGGACGTCGCGTTCACCTTCACCCGCCGGCTCAGCGAGGCGGACCGCGGCGGCCAGACCGTCGCCACCAACTGGGCCTTCTGGAAGCTCCACGACCTGTACAGCCTCATCATCCGCGAAGGCGAGAAAGAAGCGCTGCTCGAGCAGGTCGACGAGCTGCGCAAGAAGTACGGCCTCAAGACGCTGTACTGAAGATGATCTGGCGACAGACCTCAAGCCCGCGCTGTGCCTGCTCGGAGGCACGCCGCGGGATCGAACCGTCTCCCAATCGACTCCCACTCATACGCATCCCAAGAAATTTGTATGCGTTTAAGGATTTATAGCTCCGTGGCGGGAGCCCGGAGCGTGCGGCTGCGAAGCACTATTTCGCATCGTGCAAGCCCTTTTATCCACGCACCTGGCTTCCGCCTGGTGCTATGGGAAACGCCACCATACTTTTTGGGATAAGTATCACAACCAAGAAAAAGACATTGAACCCCAGCCGGTGATTGCGCGTCAGTACGGATATCTCGTACCACCCCCCGAAAGGACTTCACGATGACCCGCCGAACGATGCTGATGCTGTCCGCCCTCGCCGGGCTGTGCCTGACGCCCGCTCAATTGCTGGGCAGCGACCGCGTCCCGGGCGCGGAAGGGGCTACGATCACGCCGATGAAGACGCCCGCTTTCGATCCCGACACGCCGACCGATCTGGCGGTGCGGAGCAACAACGCGTTGGCGATCGACCTGTACCGGCAGTTCGCGGAGCAGGGCGAGCCGACGGACAACCTCTTCTTCTCGCCGATCAGTATTTCGGCGGCGTTGATGCTGACGTACGAGGGCGCGCGTGGCGACACGCGGGGCGAGTTCGAGGAGGTGCTGTCGCTTAAGGACGCCGAGGGTCGGCTCGCGTCGCACCGTTCTTACGCCGGCGTGCTCGGCCGGCTCGACGGTGCAGACAAGCCCTACGAGCTCGCGCCCGCCAACGCCGTGTGGGTCGAGCGGACCCTGCCGCTGCGCGACGAATTCGTGGACACGCTGAAGAAGCACTACCAGGCCGGTTTCGAGTCGGTTGATTTCAAGAACGACTTCGAGAAGAATCGCGAACGTATCAACGGCTGGGTCGAGGACCGCACGCGTGAGCGCATCAAGGACCTGATCCCCAAAGGCACGCTCGACGCGATGACGCGGCTGGTGCTGGTCAACGCGATCTACTTCAAGGCGCCGTGGGCGATGCCGTTCGATGAGGGCATGACTGAGAAGCAGGCCTTCCACCTGCTCCCCGCGCCCAACGCCGACGAGAGCAAGGCCGTGACCGTGCCGATGATGCGGCAGTTCCGCGAGCGGTTCCCCTATGCGGAGATGGACGGCTACGACGCGTTGAAGCTGTATTACAAGACCGGCGACCTGTCGATGGTCGTGCTGCTGCCCGACGAACGCGCCGGCCTTCCGGCGCTCGAGAAAAAGCTCACGGGCGAGTTGATCGACCACACGCTCAAGCAGATGAAGCGGGGCATGGTGAATCTGTATCTCCCCCAATGGGAAACCACGCAGGACTACGACCTCAAGCCCGCGCTCAAGGCGTTGGGTATGAGCGACGCGTTTACCGAAGCAGCCGACTTCACCGGCATCAGCGACTCGGCCGAAGCGGAGAAACTTTACATTTCTGATGTATTGCACAAGGCCTTCATCGCGGTGGACGAAGAAGGCACCGAGGCCGCGGCGGCCACGGCTGTCATCCTCGCGGAGTTGTCCGCGTCGATCGGCGAGCCCTTCGAGTTCCGCTGCGACCACCCGTTCATCTACCTCATCCGCGACGAGCGGACCGGCGCGATCCTGTTCCTCGGCCGGGTCACCGACCCGTCGTGATCCTCGCCCGGCTGCAGGCGTGGTAAGGTTTGTGGCGGCCGACCGTCATAGCCGCAGGAGCCTGCCATGAAACTGACTTCCCTGTTCGCCGTGCTGTGCTGCGTGCTGGCGTTGCCCGCGCTCGCCCAACCGCCAACCAAGACCCACCCGCCCCTCAATGTCGTCTGGCTGAGCGTCGAGGACATGAGCCCGTGGATCGGTCCGTACGGCGACAAGACCGTGCCGACGCCGAACCTCGACAAGCTCGCCGCCCAGGGCGTGACCTACGACAACGCGTTCGCGACCTCGCCGGTGTGCGCCCCGGCCCGTTCTTCGCTCATCACCGGCATGTTCTGCACGCGCATCGGCACGATGCAGATGCGCAACGGCAATCCGAGCCGCGCCGCGATCCAGAAAGACCCCGACGCGTACAAAGATATCCCCGGCTACGAAGGGCTGCCGCCCGCGTTCGTCCGCTGCTTCCCCGAGCACCTGCGCGCCGCCGGCTACTACTGCACGAACAACTCGAAGCAGGACTACCAGTTCAAGCCGCCCAAGACCGTCTGGGACGAGTCATCGGGCAAGGCGACGTGGAAGAACCGCGCGGGCGACCAGCCGTTCTTCGCCGTGTTCAACCACACCGGCACGCACGAGAGCCAGGCGTTCCCCCGCGCGCGGGCTCGGCCGGTCGTGGTCAAGCCCGAGGACGCGCCCGTCCCGCCGATCTACCCCGACACGCCGGCGGTGCGCGACGCGATGAGCCGGACGTACAACAACATCGCCGAAATGGACCAGTGGGTCGGGCAGAAGATGAAAGAACTCGACGACGCGGGGCTCTTAGACAACACCGTCGTGATCTTCTTCAGCGACCACGGCGTCGGCCTGCCACGCGGCAAGCGCTCGTGCTTCGATACCGGCCTGCGCGTCCCGCTCATCGTCCGCTACCCCGACCAGCGCGACGCCGGCACGCGCAGCGCCCGCGTCGTCAGCTTCGTGGACTTCGGCCCGTCGGTGCTCTCGCTCGCGGGCATCGACCCGGACGACCGGCTCGACGGCACGCCGTTCCTCGGCCCCTTCGCCACCACGCGAGACGACTACCGAAACGGCTACGCCTACGCCAACGCCGACCGCTTCGACTCGGTCTACGACCGCGCCCGCACGATCTCCGACGGCCGGTTCCGCTACACCCGCAACTACGTCACCGACCTGCCTTACCTCATCCGCAACGCCTACCGCGAAAACATCCCGATGACCTTCGACCTCTACAAGCTCGAAGAGACCGGCCCGATGACGCCCGCGCAGTGGCAGTTCGCCGCGAAGAACCGACCCGCCGAGGCGTTTTACGACTCGAAGAACGACCCGTGGGAAACCCACAACCTCATCGACTCGCCCGAGCACCAGCAGCGCATCGCGACGATGCGCAAGCACCTGGACGCGTGGATCAAAGACACCGGCGACCTGGGTTTCGTATTACCCGAAACGAAGCTGGTCAAAGAAACGATCTGGCCGCCCGACGGCAAGCAGCCGACGACGCCCGAAGCGCAGATCGACTACCAGATCGTCCAGCGCGACGGCAAGATGTTCTACAAGGTCACCCTCTCGTGCGCCGAGCCCGGCGCGTCGATCGGCTACCGGCTCGGGACGCGCAAGGAGTACTCCGGCCCGTGGCGGGTCTACACCGGATCATTCGAGACGCCCGGCGACCTGCGCTTCATCCAGGTCCAAACCCACCGCATCGGCCACAAGCCCGCGACCACCGGCACGCTGCTCGGCGGGGAGTGACGCGATCGCGGATCGTCAGAGCACGAAGCGTGAGCGAGTGAACGAATCATCAAACGCCGCGTCACTCGCGCACGCTTCGTGCTCTGACTTGCTACGCTCCGGCCATGCGCATCAGTCTCCAACGCGTCTCGCACGCCTCGGTCGTCGTCGACGGTCAAACCGTCGGCTCCATCGAACGCGGGTACTTGTTGCTCGTCGGCGTTTGCGCAAGCGACGACCGGCAGGTCATCGAACGCATGGCCAACAAGATCGCCAAGCTACGACTGTTCCCCGACGCAGACGGCAAGTTCGATCGCTCGCTGTTGGATATCGCCGGCGATGCGCTGGTCGTCTCGCAGTTCACGCTCTACGGCGACGCGCGCAAGGGCAACCGCCCGAGCTTCATCGACGCCGCGCCCCCGGTAGTGGCCGCGCCGCTGATCGATGCGTTCGTTCAAGCGCTGCGCGACGCGGGCGTATCACCCGTCGAGACCGGGCGATTCGGCGCGCACATGAGCGTGACGCTCTGCAACGACGGGCCCGTGACGCTGTGGTTGGATTCGCAGATGCCTTGATGTTTAGCGGGTGACGCGGAGCGTCCCGCGGTTTGGCGAATCGATTGTGTGTGATTCCCCGCGGTTCGTTCGCGCGGGACGCTCCGCGTCACCCGCTACACCGCGCTGATTTAGTTAATCTAAACCCTTGAAGAACCGGTTCCACGCCGGATCGGGCGGCAGGGCGAACATCTTGTTGTCCTCGAACGAGAACGCGACGGCGAAGGCCTCGCCGGTGATCTCCCCGCGGTCAACCGGGCCGAAGCGCCGCCCGTCGTGGCTGTTGTTGCGGTTGTCGCCGATCATGAGGTACTCGTCTTCCCCCAGCGTGACCGGGCCGTAGTTAGTCATCGTCGCGTTGCCCAGGAAGTTCAGTGTCTGGTGCATCTGGTTGACGATCTGTTTTTCCGCATCGGTCTTCGCGATCGATGGCGCCTCGGTCTTGAATCGCGTTTCGAAGATGTCCATCGATACCGCCTTGCCCTCCACTTGGAACGTGTGCCCATCGACGGACAAGCCGGCCTTAGCGAGCAGGTCGGCGCGTGAACCATCGGCGAAGCCCGCGAGCATCGCCTCGGCGAGATCGCTGAAGCTCGCGCGTTCGCCGTCGATGTAGATCGCCCCGTTGCGCATCTCGGCGAAGACGGTCGGCTGCGGGTTGTTGTTCAGGTACTGGGCGAGCGGGACCTGTTCCGCTCTGCGGTTGGATAAGAAGTCGACCGCGGTGACGACCCCGCCGGACAGCGTCCCGCGCGTGCCGTTGTTGAGTTCGACGAGTTGGACGCCGTCCTGCCAGCGGTCCTTGATGTGTTGGACGACGCGTGTCTCGCCGAGGATCGTTTCTTCGCGGTACGCGACCTCGGCGGTTTTGTATTGCGTGCGCCCCATCGCGCCCTCGACCGCCCACTTGGTCTGCACGGGCATCGTCGGCGGGTTGGCGGGGACGTCCTGGTAGGTCGCGCGCTCGCCGTTGATGATCAGCTCCCCGCCGGTCATCTCGATCGTGTCGCCGGGCACGGCGACGATGCGTTTGACCATGCGGACCTTGGTGACCGGGTTCCAGAAGGTCACGATGTCGCCACGCGCCGGGCCGTTGCCCCAGGCGATCTGCGGGACGCCGTCGAGGGGGTTGTCGAACTGCGGGCCGATGAAGGGGATGCCGATCTGCGGCCCGGTCAGCGGGAACTGCAGCCCGTACGCCAGGCGGTTCACCGCGATGCGGTCGCCGACGTGGACCTCCGGCTCCATCGACCCGGTGGGCACGTCGTTCCAGTCGAAGAGCATGGAACGGAAGACGACGACGACGATGATGACCGAGCCGATGGGCTTGACCCAGTGGTACCAGAGCTTGCCGCCGAAGGTCGTCGGCTCGGGCCGGTCCTTCTTCGACTTCTTGCCCTTCGCGTCCCCGGCGGGCTTGGTCTCGCAGGAGGGTGTGAGGATTTTTTTCGTCGGCGTCGGGCCGGGCGTGTTGTCGTTGCCTTCGTCGGACATGTCTATTCTCAGGTGGGACAGGCTTGCGGCCTGTCGTATCTCTTACGCGTGACAGGCCGCAAGCCTGCCCCACGGTCAATCTCGAGCGGGCGATTGTACCGGCCCGGGCGCGGGCCCGACCGGCTGGAACAGGTCCGGCCGGGGGACGTAGCGCTTCTCGCCGGTGTCTGGGTCGGTATCGGCCGATTCCAGGTGCATCCCCAGCACCGGCCGGGCCCGGGCAAAAGGGCCGTCGATCAGCTCGACCCGCAGCAGCACGCGCGTCTGCGGGTTGTCGCGGTCGTCGATCACCTCGACGAAGCGCACCCGCGTAGTACGCTCGATCACGCCGATGAGGTCGGGGAAGGCCGAGGGGTTGGCTTTGTAATCCGCGATCGTGGCCGACGACCGCCGGCCGGGCGCGTGTTGGGGCAGGTCGTTTTTGCCGGGGAACAGCACCTCGCGCCCGTCGGCGGTGTAGCCGAGCAGCAGGTCGCGCTTCAGCGCGTAAACAACATCGGGGTCGAAGCCGTGTTCGAGTTCCTCCATCGACATCGTGTGCGTCGCCTGACCGAGCTGCATGTTGAACAGCGAGATGAGCCCCCAGCCCAGGGCGACGGCGACGACGACGAACGCGATCACGCCGAGCCACGGCCCGCCGAGCATGTCACGCGATGGGCCGGTGCGGGATGGTTGCGGGGGGTTCAAGGTGTTTGGCCTCGTTGTTTAGCGGGCGACGCGAAGCGTCCCGAGCGTGAATCGTTTCAGACCGTTCGCATGGGACGCTGCGCGTCGCCCGCTAAACGCATCAATCGATGCTGAACATCGCCTCGACGAACTGCGCCGGGTCGAACGGCTGCACGTCGTCCGGCGTCTCGCCCACCCCGACAAACTTCACCGGCAGGTTGAGCTCTTCGCGGATGGCGATGACGATGCCGCCGCGGGCGCTGCCGTCGAGCTTGGTCAGGAAGATGCCGGTGACTTCGGTGGACTCGGCGAAGACCTTCGCCTGGTTCACGCCGTTCTGCCCGGTCGTCGCGTCGATGACCAGCAGCACTTCGTGCGGGGCGTCGGGGATCTGCTTCTGCACGACCCGGCGGATCTTGCTGAGCTGGTCCATCAAGTGAGACTGGGTGTGCAGCCGGCCCGCGGTGTCGAGGATGAGTACGTCGACGCCGCGGGCGAGCGCGGCCTGCGTCGCGTCGAACGCGACCGCCGCCGGATCGCCGCCTTGCTGGCCCTTGACGACCTCGACGCCCAGCCGGCCGGACCAGACCTCGAGCTGCTCGACCGCCGCGGCGCGGAACGTGTCGCACGCGCCCAGCAGGACGGACCTGCCCTGGTCGCGCAGGGCCTTGCATATCTTGGCGATGCTGGTCGTCTTGCCCGCGCCGTTGATGCCACAGACGAGGATGACGGTGAGCTCGCCATCGGGCGCGAAGTTCAGCGAGCGGTCTTCCTGCGGGAAGTAGGCGGCGAGCTGGTCCTTGAGCGCCGCGAGGGCCTCGTCGCCGTTGTTGATCTCCGAGCGTTCCCAGCCCGCCTCGATGTCCTTTCGCAGCTCGATCGCGGTCTTGATCCCGACGTCCGCCTGGATCAGCGCCTTCTCGAGGTCGCGCAGCAGCTCTTTGCTGAGCGGCTTGCCGACCAGCAGCGACCGGATCGCCGACCCGGTCCCCTCCGAGGTGCGGGACAGGCCCTTCTTGAGTTTGCCGAAGACGGCTTTGAATAGTGCCATGGTGGGGGTAGGGTACTATCTGGCGAGCGGGTGACAACTCTGGAGGATAGCCACACTAGTGAAAGAACAGTCATGGCCACTTTGTCTTTGAGTGATCCTGAACACGGATGGATAGACATTACTTTCTCTGGTGCGCAGGGGTCGTATCAATTAACAGCTTCTGATGTGCCCAATGATTGCTTGAGCGAACTGGCGAGTGCTGTTGTCCATCTGTCCCTTGGCTCGGATATTGAGACCGCATACTTTTCATTGGAGCCAGGTTTCGCAACTTGTCGGATGCAACGAGAGGCAGATGTCGTCACGATGACATTGTCGTGTCCAAACGTTGATAAGCCGGTTTTTTTAACGAAGGTCGCACTTGTGGAACTGCGGGACAATTTGCGAACCGAATTATTACGGATCAAGCAGATGTACTCGGCAGATGATGGATGGGGACAACCTTTTCCAGCAAAGACGATTGAAAATCTTGCGGATTGAAGTGATCAATCCGTAGGCCGGGCTTCAGCCCGGCGGTGCGTTTCCCGGCTATCTGTTTGCGCCGTTGCGATCCGGGCTGAAGCCCGGCCTACGTTGTGCGCTTATTTCTCCAGCGCATCGTCGAGCCACGCGTCCGCGTCGGCGGGGGGTTCGGGCTCGGGACGCGGCGCGTCGCCCGCTACACGTTCTGGGTCGGGTGCGTTGATTGTTTTGGCGAGCTTGTCGAGCACGCCGTTGATGAAGGGCGGGCTCTGCTCGGCGCAGAACTGCTTGGACAGTTCGACCGCCTCGTTGATCGCGACCTTGACCGGGGCGTGGCCCGAGGTCATCTCGTAGTACGCCAAGCGCAGAATCGCTCGGTCCACCGGTGGCTGGCGGTGTGTCGGCCAGTCGGGGGTCAGCTCGGCGATCGCGGCGTCGGCCTTCTCTCGCTCGGCCCAGGCTTGCAGCGCCAGCTCGGCGGCGAACCGGCGCGTCTGCGGGCTGTCGTGCTCTTCGTCGAGTTGGTCGGCGAGGTCCTCGGCCTTGGGCAGCACCGTCGGCGCGTGGCCGGGCTTGTGCCGGGGGCTGGTCACGTCGAGCTGGTAGAGCACTTGCATCGCCAGCCGGCGGAGGTCGCGTCGGTTCATCGTGGTCATGGCGGTAGTGTACCGGGGCCCACCCGGCTGTTGGTCGCGCGGCAGATCGACACCCTCCCCCTGCTCCTCGCACGGGGGGCGTTGGATTGATCCAAACAAAAAAACCGGCGTCACATGCGCGACGCCGGCTGAGGGTAGATCGGTTGTTGCGGGCGTGTCGGTCAGGCCGAGCGTCGTCGTCGGACGGCGACGACGCCGAGCATGAGCATGCCAAGGCCGACGGCGGAGGGCGTGGGGATGACGGTGCCGCCGCAGCAGTCTTTGGCTTCGACCTTGGCTTTGGAGTAGCCGTTGCGGTACTTGTAGAAGGTGCTGTTATAGGTCTGGCCGTTGCCGAAGGTGACGGTGACGCCGACGCCGCGTTTGCCGACCGAGCTCGCGTCGTCGTCCATGAGGTGGTCGGTGTCGGCACCGAACCAGATGCGGTCGCCGGCCTTGAACGCGCCGTCGTCGAAGTGGACGGTGAGCTTGGAGCTGTCGCCGTCTTTAGGGCTGAAGCTGACGTCGTTCTTGGACAGGCCGTCGAGCTTGCCGATCTTCGGGCCGAAGGCCTTGCCGTTCTTGTCACCCCCGGAGAGGTCGAAGTAGGCGTTGGTGTCCGAACCGGCGCGCAGGTCGATGGTGACGGCCTTGATGAAGGCGTCGTCGCAGACCGCTTCGAGGAAGCTGATGCTCCAGAAGTACTTATTGTTCCACGAGCCGTCCTTGTTGCCGTCGTCGGCGTAGACCTTGACGACGCACTCGTCGGGCGTGGGGGCCTGGCGGGGCGGCCAGTTCCAGTTCCAGTTCTTGTTGTTCCACGTGGCCGAGGCCGGGCCGGCGGTCATCACGGCGGCGATCGCGGCGAACAGCGACAGACGAATAGCGTGCGGGGCTTTCATGTTTCTCTTTTCCCTCTGGTCTGGACGGGTGCTTTCTCTCGTTCAGCCGGTCAAAGGCTGGTTCCGTTTCGAGAGGTCTCGAAGCCATGAATATACTTCATCGTCCAGATTCCGGCAAGTGATTTTGGATGGTTGGTAGCGATAAAATCGCCCTTGAGGGGTGCGAGCGGGCGGTTTTTGGGTATCGCGCGGTAAGCTGGGGCGGGTGGTTTGGCTAGGCGATCTGCTCGATGAGGTTCGCCATCTCGACGCCGGCCATCATGGCGTACCGGCCCTGGTTGCCGAGCTTGGCCCCGGCGCGGTGGATGGCTTGTTCGAGGCTGTCGCAGGTCAGCACGCCGAAGATGCACGGCACGCCGGTCTTGACGTTCACGTCCTTCACGCCCTTGGCGGTCTGCTCGACGACGTGGTCGTAGTGGTCGGTCTCGCCGCGGATGACGCAGCCCAGGCAGATGACCGCGGCGTACTGGCCCGACTCGGCGAGCTTGAGCGCGGTGACGGGCAGCTCGAACGCCCCCGGGACCCGGCAGACGGTGAGGTTCTGGTCCTTGCCCCCGAGCATGTGCCAGGTGTCGATCGCCGCGTCGAGCAGGCGGTCCACGATGAACTCGTTGAACCGCCCACAGGCGATGGCGACGCGGTGTTCGCCGGGCGTCAGCCGGCTCTGGAGGGTGTCGGGCATGGCGGGGCCTTTCGTGGGGATCGGGCGATTCTAGCGGTGGGGCGGGCCTGAGGCGAGCCATTTACGTGAGAATGACTTGCAGGCGCACATGCTTTCACTATGCTGTTGAGATTCGATCTCACTCTCGGAGCGACCGACCATGCCACCCGCCACGCCCGGCCAGCCCTCGGCGACCCTTCGCCGCGCCTTTACCCTGATCGAGTTGCTGGTCGTGATCAGCATCATCGCGTTGTTGATCAGCATCCTCCTGCCGGCCCTAGGCGCGGCGCGGGCCTCGGCCCGTGACAGCCAGTCGCTATCCAACGTCCGTCAGGTCGGCTCGGTCGCGATGACCAACTACCTGGTCGACCGCAAGGGCCTGTACCCCTGGCACTCGTCGGCGATCCCCAGCGGCGGCCGGCCGCACGGCGCTAAGCCGCGCTGGCCCGATTACATCTTCGACAGCATCGACAACACCGAAGTCTTTCAGAACCCGCACCTGGACCTGGGCGATTCGGTCCTCGCCAAGCCGTTCTGGCACCTCGCCAGCCCGGTCGAGGCCCACCGGGCGGCGGAGAACCCCAGCGCCAACTACAAGTCCAGCGCGAAGCCGGCCGACGGGCTGGCGTACTACGGCGGGTACGGCTACAACTACCAGTACCTCGGCAACGCCCGCGCCGCGGCCCAGTTCAAACGCCAAGCCGCGACGGTCCGCGCGACGTCCAGCACCCTCGTGGCGGGCGACACCTTCGGCGTGCTCAACGGCGACAACGAACCGATCGACGGCCAATACGCGCTCGACCCGCCGCTCACCTCGGCCCGCGGCAGCGGCAAGTCCAGCGGGTTCTACGGCACGTCCGGCACCAGGCGAGCGCTGCCGGGCGCCCGCGGCCAGGACACCGGCGAGTTCGCCTTCGCCGACGGCCACGCCGAATCGATGAAGCCCGAACAACTCGACGACTTCGACCAGGACGGCACCGAAGACAACGGCTACTGGAACGGATTCGGCGACGCGACGCAGCGTTGAGCCTGGGCAGGGACCGTCCTGGCCCGCGTTGAGGGTCGAACCACGGTCCCGGGTCAGATAAGCCGGGATAGGCGTCCCGCCCGTCTTCGTCATGCTGAGGGCGCGTCTGCGCGCGGGACGGCCATCCCACCTCAAGCCAGCTGAACCACGGCGTGAATCCCGGCTTTTTCGCCTCGGGGCGATCCGGCGCGTAAGATGAGGACCGACGGAAGGGTCGATACCAGGCGATCGGCCACTTGATTCCCAACCCCCAGCGCGCCCACGACCCATGATGCGATTGACCCCTGTGATTTGCCGGACCCTGTTCTTCGCCCTGATGGCCTCGCTGCCGACGCTGGCCCGCGCCGACGACAGCCAGGACATCGACCCGCCGGCCGAGATCATGAACCGCCCGGCACCGGTGCTCTCGCCGCAGGAGGCGCTCGGGTCGTTCGAGGTCGCCGAGGGGTTCGAGATCCAGCTGGTCGCGGACGATGCGTTGGTGGAAGACCCGGTGGCGCTGGCGTGGGACGCGGACGGCCGGCTGTGGGTCTGCGAGATGCGTGGGTACATGCCAGACCAGTTCGGCAAGGGCGAGGAGGAGCCGACGGGCAAGATCGTCATCCTCGAAGACACCGACGCCGACGGCAAGATGGACAAGCGGACGGTGTTCCTGGACGAGATCGTGCTGCCGCGTGCGATCGGCTTTGCCAAGGGCGGCATCCTGTACGCCGACTTCGAGAAGCTGTATTACGTCCGCATCAACGCCGACGGCTCGGCGGGCTTCCGCCAGACGATCGACCCGAACTACGCGAACAACGGCGGGGGCAAGTCCAACGTCGAGCACCAGGCCAACGGGCTGCTCTACGGCCTGGACAACTGGTACTACAACGCGAAGTCCAGCCGGCGCTACGCCTACATCGCCGGCCGGTTCCGCCGGGCCGACACCGAGTTCCGCGGGCAGTGGGGCATCACGCAGGACGACAACGGCCGGCTGCTGAGCAACCGCAACCCCGTGCTGATCCAGTACGAGATGTTCCCGCCCAACGCGACGCTGCGCAACGACAACCTCAAGAAGTTCAACGCCGGCGAAGCGATCCTCACCGTCAAGCCCAACGTCTACCCGATCCACCCCACGCCGGGCACGAACCGTTCTTACCGCCCGGCCGAGACGGACCACCAGACCTGGAAGCTCAAGCGCGCCACCGCCGCCTGCGGCCCGGTGATTTACCGCGGCGACCAGTTCCCCCAAGCGTATTACGGCGACGTCTTCATCCCCGAGCCCGCGGGCAACCTGCTCAAGCGCGTTGTCATCGACGACGGGGGCGAGGGCAAGCCGACGGCGAAGCACGCCTACGAGGACAAGGAGTTCATCGCGTCGACCGACGAGCGTAGCCGGTTCGTGAACGCGTACACCGGGCCGGACGGGTGCTTGTACCTGGTGGATATGTACCGCGGGCTGATCCAGCACAAGACGTACATCACCAACTACCTCCGCCGACAGATCAACGCTCGTGGTTTGGATAAGCCGATCGGCAAGGGTCGGATTTACCGCGTGGTTTACAAGGCCAACCCCGTGGACCACACCCCGCCGAAGCTGTCGGAGATGGGGCCGGCGCAGCTGGTCGAGCTGCTGGGCCACCGCAACGCGTGGTACCGGGAGACGGCCCAGCGGATCCTGGTGCAGTCGCGTGACGCGGACGCCGTGCCGCTGCTCGAGAAGGTGGCGACCAGCAGCGAGAACCCGCAGGCGCGGATCCACGCGTTGTGGACGCTGCACGGCCTGCGCAAGCTCGAGGCGGGCACGCTGATGACCGCGGGCGGCTCAGAGAACCAGCGTGTGCGGATGCAGGTCTTGCGCCTGGCCGAAGACTTCGAGGGCACGCCGGAGGCGAAGGTCTTCGTCGCGCTGATGAAGACCTACGCGAACCAGCCGAGCTGGGAGATGGACCTGCAGCTGGCGTTCTCGGCGGGCGTGCTCGCGTCGCTGGACACGCCCGAAGCGTACGACGTGTTGCTCGGCGTGCTCGATCGGCGGGGCGACAGCGCGCTGTTCCGCAGCGCGATCATCAGCGGGCTCAAGGGCAAGGAAGCGGTCATGCTCGCCAAGGTCAGCGACGGGCCGATCAAGGCCGAGCTCACCGGCGCGATGATCAAGTCGGTCGAGTCCGGGGACCTGACGATCGGCGCGCTGCTCGCGCTGATCGATTCGCCCGACTTCGCCGACCAACGCGAGCAGCTGCTGGGCAACCTCGCCTCGCAGGCCGTCAGCCAGGACCGCGGCGACATCGTCGGGCTGCTGGTCGAGCGCATGGGCAATCCCGGCACGACCCAGGCGGCGCAGCGCGTGATCCTGCAGGGCTTCGTGGACGGCCGGGCGGCGCGGTCCAACGCCGCGGAGCTCGACGGCAAGCCCGAGCTGTTCGAGAAGTGGCTGGCGGACCCGCCCGAGGCGCTGGCCGAGCTGGTGGCGCAGCTCGACGAGGTCTTCGTGTTCCAGAAGACGGTGATCGATGAGGCGCTGGCCGCACGCCTGGAATCGGGCAGGATGTTCTACGCGGCACGCTGCTCGAACTGCCACAACGCCGACGGCACCGGCCTGCCCAGCGTCGCCCCGCCTCTGGTCGGCTCGGAGTGGGTCGAGATGCACCCCAAGGCGCTCGCCGCGCTCGTGCTCAACGGCGTCGAGGGCGACATCATGGTCGGTGGCAAGCTCTACACCAGCCCCGCGGACACGCCCGGCCACATGCCCGGGCTCAAGCACGAGATCGTCGATGACCAGGAACTGGCCGACATCCTCACCTACATCCGCAGCCGGGAGTTCGACCACAACGCCGGCCCGGTGTCGGCCCAGGACGTCGCCGAGGTCCGCGAAGCGACCGCCAACCGCAGCGCGCTGTACTCGCCCGCGCAGGTCGAGCAGCTCAATGTCGCGTACCTTAAGCAGGCGGGCATGGACGTGCCCGAGCCGCCCAAGGGCCCGCAGTCGAAGCTGCTCAAGGCGGGCTGGCTCGACGCCGTGGGCGAGGGCCTGGTATTCACGCTCGTCGCCGTCGTCGTCCCGCTCGTGCTGCTGCTGGTCGTCACCGTCTATGGCGGCGCCCGGCCCGCGGTGTGAGCGGAACGGGATAACGCTGAACTAGAGTAGGGTGCAAACACATGCTCCAGTGGGTGCCACTGACAGGCCGCTTTGAGCCTTGTCAGTGCTTCACCACCACGCACCGACAAGCTCCGCAGACTCCGCTTGTCAGTGGCCCTGTGGCGAGAAATCATGCAAGCTGATTCAGCAAAGGCCGCGCGGGCACCATCTCGCGCGGCCTGTTCAATACCTACGAACATCCAGTCGCATCGAGCACCCATGCGCTACTTCTTCTTGCCCTTCTTCCCTTTGCCTTTTTCCTTCTTTGCCGCCTTCTTGTCTGCTTCCTGCTGGGCCTTGTCCTTGGCGGCGAAGGCGTAGCCCGCGTCGACCTTCACCAGCGCGTGCCGGCGCGTGTCGATCACGACGCGGTGGTGGTTGGCGTACTCGGCGATGACGAAGGGCAGGCAGACCGCGATCGTTTTCATCGGCACGCCCGCGTCGTGTGGCACGCACGTCGCGCGCAGCAGCTCGATCTCGCCGCCGCCGACGCTCGGCTCGATGGTGTCCGGCAGCAGCTGGATCTTTGTGTGCGTGATCGTGAAGAACTCGCCGACGCACAGGTCTTCGGGCGAGCGGACCCGCCGGCTCAGTTTGATTGGGGTGGTCGTTGTCATATCGAAAGCTCCCCGCGGCTTGTTCCGTGGCGTGGCGTCCCGGCTTTTCTTGGGCGTGTGCGGGCCAAACAGCATAAAAACTGAAGGTGATCGAGCAAGACTTTTCAAACGCACCGTGGCAGCTTCTGGAGATTTTCCGCAAGCGCATTATCATGACCAACCCGCGAGACAAAAACGCAAACGAAGCGACGCGGCTCCGCCGTGCAAACCAAACTCAATCCAACACGAACCCACCCAAGGACCCAACCATGCCCAAGCGAGCAAAAATCTCCGTCATCGGCGCAGGCGGAAACGTCGGCGCGTCCGTCGCCCTGTGGTGCGCCGTCAAAGAGCTCGGCGACATCGTCGCCATCGACATCAAGCGCAAGCTCGACGACGGCAGCGAGATGCTGCCCGTCGACGGGCGGATGCTCGACCTCGCGCAGTGCGGGCCGATGGAGCTGTTCGACGCGAACATCACCGCGACCGACGACTACGCCGCGATCAAGGACAGCGACGTCGTCGTCGTCTCGGCGGGCATCCCGCGCAAGCCCGGCATGTCGCGCGACGACCTGATCGGCACCAACGTCAAGATCGTCAAGTCCGTCGGCGAGAACATCAAGCAGCACGCGCCGGGCGCAATCGTCATCGTCGTCTCCAACCCCCTGGACGCGATGGTCTACACGATGTGGAAGGCGACCGGCTTCCCCACCAGCCAGATCGTCGGTCAGGCCGGCTGCCTCGACGTCGCACGCTTTAAAACCTTCATCGCCATGGAGACCGGCTTCAGCGTCGAAGACATCAACGCGCTGCTGCTCGGCGGCCACGGCGACGACATGGTCCCGCTGCCACGCTACACCAACATCTGCGGCATCCCCGTCACCCAGTTCATCAGCGAAGACCGCCTCAACGAGATCGTCGAGCGCGCCAAGAAGGGCGGCGGCGAGATCGTCAAGAAGATGGGCACCTCCGGCTACCTCGCCCCCGCGTCCGGCACCGTGCAGATGGTCGAGTCCATCATCAAAGACAAGAAACGCATCCTCCCCTGCGCGTCCTACTGCGACGGCGAGTTCGGCCTCAACGGCCTGTTCGTCGGCGTGCCCACGCTGCTCGGGGCCGGCGGCGTCGAGAAGGTCGTCGAGATCGACCTGAACGACAGCGAAACCAAGCTGCTCAAAGAAAGCGCCGACCACGTCGCGGAGCTGGTCGAGGTGGTGAAGAAGCTCGACCCGTCGCTGAGTTGATTCAAGGACTTGGTAGGACAGGTATTGCGGCCTGTCAATTCGGCGAAGCCGAAAGAGTCATTCAAGCCTGCGGCTTGCGACAGGCAGGAATACCTGTCCTACCAGATGCTGGTTTGATTTCGAATCAATTTCTAAATCCTCAACAGCACAAACGGGCGGCCTTGTGTCGTCCGTTTTCTTTTCTACGATGCGGCCATCATGAAAGCCAAGCAACTGGAAAAGATGGGCATCCCTGCGGCGCTCGCGAAGGCGGCAAAGTGGACGGTGTCGCAGGCGCGTCAGAACGGCATGGAGCTCAACGAGGCGAAGGCGAAGCTGCGTACGCTCGTCGACGACCCCGATGCGCTGCGCGACGACGCGCTGTTCGGGGATCTCGCGGCGGAGATGTCGCGCTACCAACGCATCGCCGAGGCGCGTGCGAGTGCCGCAAGCCAACCCGCGCGCGAATCGCCGGCTCCGTGCGAGCAGTGGGGCGCGGACCTCGACGAGAACTCGATCAAGCAGATAGAAAACGCCTGCCGGCTGCCGGTCGCGGTGTCGGCGGCGCTGATGCCCGATGCGCACCTGGGCTACGGCCTGCCGATCGGCGGGGTGCTGGCGACTCGCGCCGCCGTCATCCCCTACGCGGTGGGCGTCGATATCGCCTGCCGGGTGAAGCTGTCGGTCCTGGACCTGCCGACCAAGGCGCTCGAATCGCAGCCGGACCGGCTGGTCAATGCGATCGAGCGCGAGACGCGCTTCGGTATCGGCGCGAGCTTTGTCGATCGGGCTGGCCGAGGCACGACGCGCGAGCACGCGGTGATGGACGAGGACTGGTCGGTCTCGCCGATCACGAACCTGAACAAGGACAAGGCCTGGCGTCAACTGGGCACGTCCGGGTCGGGCAACCACTTCGTCGAGTTCGGCGTGTTGACGGTCGATGACGACAACGCATCGCTCTTGGGGTTGCCCAATGCCGGGGGCCAGTACCTCGCGCTCTTGTCGCACTCCGGTTCACGCGGCGCGGGCGCGGCGGTGTGCGATCACTACGCCACGCTCGCGATGCGTCTGCACCCTGAGCTCGACAAGCAGGCCCAGCACCTGGCCTGGCTGGAGTTGGATTCGCACGAGGGCGCAGAGTATTGGGAAGCGATGAGCCTGATGGGCCGGTACGCGAGCGCGAACCACGCGTGCATCCACGACGCGATCGCGCGGCACCTGGGGGCCGAGGTGCTGGCCGGCGTCGAGAACCACCACAACTTCGCATGGAAGGAGCGGCACGCGGACCCGGAGACCGGCGAGGTCGAGGAGTTGGTCGTGCACCGCAAGGGCGCGACGCCGGCGGGCGAAGGCGTGATGGGCATCATCCCCGGGTCGATGGCGACGCCGGGCTACGTCGTGGTCGGCAAGGGCGGGGCGGGCTCGCTGTGCTCGGCGTCGCACGGCGCGGGTCGGGTCATGTCGCGCAAGAAGGCGAAGCAGACCTTCCGCTGGAACCACGTCAAGACGACCCTGGAGAAAGCGGGCGTGACGGTCTTGTCGGCCGGGCTCGACGAGGTGCCCGGCGTCTACAAGGACATCGACCGGGTCATGGCCGACCAGTCGGACCTGGTTGAGAAGGTCGCGCGGTTCGACCCGAAGCTGGTCAAGATGGCCCCGGCGGGCGAGCGGCCGGAAGACTAAGGCCCCGGCAAGCGCACACGCCCCTGAACGCGACGAGCACCGCGAGCAAATCGCGGTGCGTGAGGATGGGCGTCTTGAATTAGGTCTTCGATCCCGCGTCGGATCGGCTATGCTGATCGTCGATGCGAACCGACTAGCACAGGGCGATGAACGTCAGCACCGTGAGGATGATGATCTTCTTGCGGTGCCCGGCTTGTGCGTTGTTGAGCTTGAAGAACAGGTAAAACATGAAACGGCTCCTGAACGACGATCTGCTCAAGCATACCCCAGCCGATCCGCCGCACAATGCGGGCGATCAAATAATTTATAAATACATAAAAATCAATTGTTTAAGATTTAATATGCCGTATAGCTGCTCGTCGGGTTTCTGCCGGATGTTGCCGTTGGGCAACACGGCGGGCATTTGGGCGCTCGTCGTGTTGGCGTTCGTGCTCGGCCTGGCGGCCGCGTCGCCGGCGTTGGCCCAGGCGGACGCGTCGGCGCCCGCGTTGGCCCAGGCCGACGGCGAGGCGGCGTTCGACTGGGTCCAGGACTGGGTGCGGTCCGAGCAGGGCGTGCCGGGCGACGATGCCCTGCCCGACCGGCCGGTGTCGGGGGTGTTCGGGGTGTACGTGACGCTGCGCGACGAGGGCCGGGTCATGGGCCGGGGCCAGGCCCTGCGTGAGGACGTGGACGCGACGATCGACCGGCCCGGCCCGCCGGTGCAGCTGGCCGAGCTGTTGTCGGCGGCGACGGTGCAGGCGCTCGACCAGATGCGCGACAAGATGATGGAGCGCGCGGTCGAGATCGGGCTCAACGACCCGGACCTTTTTAAGCAGGGCTACCTCGCGGCGCGTCAACGCGTGCAGGTCGATGTCCAGATCGGTCACAACCTCGAGTCGATCGTGCTGCCGATCGACGGCGAAGAGGCGGCGGTGTTCGCCACCTTCGCGCCGGGGTTCCACGGACTGCGCATGTCCGGCAACATCGGCGGGGCGCCCGACTACGCCTGGCCGGCCACCGAGTTGTCGCGCAACACCACGCCGATCCGCCTGGTCCTGCGCCTGCTCCAGGCCCAGGGCTACGACCCGGACGACCTGCCGCTGGTCGCTCGCGCCGACGGGCCGGGCCTGCAACGCTTCGAGGTCTTGCACGTCGTCCGCCCACGCCCCGCCCAGCCGGCGCGGCAGCTGACCCGCGGCAACATGGTCTTGCCGCAGCAGGTCATCGACCAGCGCACGATCGACGGCCTTGCCGAGCGCGTCGCGCGCTACCTCGACCAGCTCATCGCCCAGCAGCCCGGCGGGCGATGGGCGGTGCGCGGCACGTACCAGCCGTCGATGGAGCGGTACGCCCCGCAGTGGGCCGAGCCGAGGGAGGCGGCGCTGATCGGCTACGCGTTGATGCGCCACGCGCGGATCAAGCTCGACGCGGAGCAGGGCGGCCAGGCCCTGCGCGGCCGGGCCGAACGCGTGCTCGAACTGGTCGAGCAGCTCGAACGCTCGGCGTTGCCCGAGCCGGGCAAGCCCAAGCACCTGACCGCGGCGTTTTTGCTCATGGCGTTGTGCGAATCGCCGATCAACCTCGACCCGCCGCTCATCAAGCTGCGAGACCGGCTGGGCGAAGCGCTGATCGACCTGCACCACCCCGAGGGCGGGGGCTTCCGCGTCATGGCGAAGGCGGACCAGCGCCTGCCCCGCGCGAGCGCGGCGGTGGTCTCCGCGGCGCTCGCCTCGTGGTACGATCAGACGCGCCAGCGCGCGCGCATCGAGCCGGTCTGGTCGGTGCTCGCCGACCTGATGAAAGTCAACGCGGACGACCCCCGCGTGGTCGACCTGGTGTGGGTCGGCGTCGCGCTGAGCAAGGCCGGCACCCTGATGGCCAAGAACCACCCCGAGCCCGACCCGGCGGCGAAGCAGTTGGCGGCGTGGAAACAGCTGCTCGCCGAGCAGTCCGCTTTGCTCGGCGAGCAGCAGGTCCGCGGCAAGCCCGTGCTCGGGCCCAGCGACGTCATCGGCGGGTTCATCCTCACCCAGGCGCCGCCCGGCAGCCCGCCGAACCCGACCTGGCAGTCCGCCATGCCCCTGACGATCATCGCGATGGGCCTGCGCGACCCGGAGATCGTCGCGCCCGAACGCAGCTTCGGCCCGCTGCTTTCCGCCGGCCTGGGTGCCCGGTTCGTCGGCCAACTCATCCTCACCGAGTCCAGCGCCTTCTACATGCGCGACGTAAGCCCGGCGCTCGGCGGGGTCCGCAACACGCTCTGGGACAACACGCTCTACCCCGACTGCTCGTCGATGGCGCTGCTCGCGCTGGCCGAGCTCGAACTGACGCTCAAGCAGCTCGAGCCCGCCGATTAATCGCCCGGCGGATCAATTCGGGGTGACCACCCTCAAAAGGGGCGTGACTACATCATCCCGGCTGTTCGTGTTGATATCACTCCGGCTGATGCTGGCGAGATGTGATGGAGCGTTGTCAATGACACAGTACCGCCATGATGTAGACTTTTTCGGTGCTATCAATGCCGTTTCACGGAATTGGGTACTGTTAGGCTATGCCGTGCGCTAAGCTGCTTTTTTTAGTAACGCTATTGCAGTTGGAGGTTATCCGCCTTGGGTTGTCTTTTCTGTTCGTTTTCCATTCGCTCGGGCACATCGGTCTGCCCGGCGCGTTCGCTACCCCGTGTGCCTGCCATGAATGATCGAGCTGCGATGTGTTCGCGGCCGGCGCGGCGCGAGAAAAAACCCGGACGACGCGTTGGGGCATCGCCCGGGCGAAGGAGGATACGGAGGTCATTCGATTCGTTTAAGCGCGTCGGCGTCGGATCAGCGCGAGCCCGCCGAGGCCGATGAGCGCGAGGCTGGTCGGCTCGGGGACGGAGGCGGGGCCCAGCGGTCCGGTGTAGCCGGAGAAGGCGGTGCCCAGGTCGCTGTCATCGACGTCGCCGTCGCCGTCGGTGTCGCCGTCCGCCGCGGTCTTCCCGCCGGTGCCGGGCGCGAGCGGGCCGGTGTAGTTGGAGAAGGCGGTGCCGAGGTCCGAGTCGTCGATGTCGCCGTCGCCGTCGGTGTCGCCGGGGATGCCGCCACCGGCGTCCATGATCTGGAATCCCGCGGCGCCGAGGTGGGTAAACGCGGTGCCCCAGGTCTGGAACTTGAACGTCGGATCGGTGAGGCCGGTGAAGACGATATAGTTGCCGGTGTCGCCGTCGAACTCGATCTCGTCGAGCAGGCCGTCGGGCTCGAAGCTTTGGGCGGTGGTGGGGAGCGTAAAGTTGGTGGCGTTGGACATGTCCAGCCCGCCGTCGTTGATCACGCCGTTGTCCCATCCGCCGGAGAGGTCGGTGGGTCGGACGACGTCGTCGTTGATCCGGATGTTGCCGTTGCCCTGATACTGCTGGCCGGAGTTGACGCCGAAGTAAACGACCACGTCGTACGTCGCGAAGGGGATGTCGCGGATTTCGTAGTCGCCGATCATCGTGCCAAACGGGGCACCCGAGCCGTTCGCGGCGTCGAACTCGGTCGAGTTGACGTGCCCGTCGAGCAGGGCCGCGTTGCCCTCGTTGCCCGGCAGCACGTCGCTGTCGTCGCGCACCGTGCTGGGGTTCCAGTTGTAAGGCGCGGCGTTGCGTCGGCTGAGCATCTCGAAGGTCGCGCTCGTGCCGCCCGTGCCGTTGATCGTCGTCGCCGCGGTGGACGAGCCGAACGGGAAGCCGAGGTCGAGATTCTCCCACGCGGTCGTCTCGAAGCCCGGGGCGCCGGCCGACGTCGCGCCGTCGAGTTGCAGCGACAGCGGCGCGTTCGCGTCGTCCACCCAGATCGACGGCGACGACGGCTTGCCGATACTCCAAAGGTTCACGCTGATCATGTCCTGTGCGTACGCCCCGGCCGTCACAAACGACAGCGTGGCGATCCCAAGCGCTCTGAGTCCGTGTTGCGTACGAAACAGCATTAGATTCTCCTTACAGAATGTAAACGGGCGAGATGGCCCGAAGAATTAAATCCCGCGACAACGCGTCGCGCGGTATGCGATAAGGGGAGAGGCAAAGCAGTTGGGTCCGGTTCGCGGACATAAACCCCGATCGGGTGACGTCTCCTTCTGCATGGCGTGGAACCGAGATACGGGTAGCCGTTCGGACAAGAACAGGCTTTGAATCAAGCAGACATCGAATATGAATGTAATCCAAGGCGTCAGAGAAAGGGCGCAAAAATACCGAGCATACGCGAATCGTCTTGATACACTAAGTGCATGGCACATACCCGCCGGATCGCGATTTCACTGGAGATCGACCAGCCCTACCCCAATCACCAGGAGGTGTTTGCAGGGGTCTTGGAGTACGCCAACGAGCGTGGCGACTGGTTGTGCCTGATCGACGAGCACCCGGGGTACCGGGCCGACACGCGCGGGCCGCACTACCGCCCGTACGACGGCGTGATCGCCCGGGCCAACCCCCAGACCCAGCGCCGGCTGGAGAAGCTCGGTGTCCCGTTGGTGAACACCCATTACCAGACTTCCCGGCCCGGCCTGGCGGGGGTGTACTCCGACCCCGAGGCCTGCGGGCGCCTCGCCGCCGAGCACCTGATCGACCGCGGCTTCCGCCGGCTCAGCGTCCTGCTGGACCGCGAACACGTCCACTCGGCCGAGATCGTCCAGGGCTTTGTCCGATGCGCCCAGGAGCGTGGCGTCCCGTGTACCGAGGAGTTCTTCCCCGAGCACACCTACCTCGACCCGGCGTACTGGCTTTCGCTGGAGAAGTTCCTGATCGACTGGCTCGAGCGGCTCGAGCCGCCGGTGGGCTTGTTTATCGAATTGGCGGGGACCGCGCGGCTGCTGACGCAGCTGGGCCGGGCCAACGGGTTCCACATCCCGCAGGACATCGCGGTGCTCTCGCGTTTGAACGTCAAGTCGGTGCTGGAGGTGTCGCCGCAGATCAGCTCGATCGACGACAACGTGACGCGCGTGGGGTACGAGGCGGCGCGTCTGTTGGACCGGCTGATGTCGGGCGAGCCGGTGCCCGACCAGCCGGTGCTGGTCCCGCCGCGCGGGATCGCGGCGCGCGAATCCACGGACTACTTCGCGGTCGAGGACGAGGTCGTGGCCCAGGCGTTGCGGTTCATCTCCGCACGCCTGGCCGACCCGCTGCGCGTGGACCAGGTCGCCGACGCGATCGCGGTCTCGACCCGCTCGCTGCAGAAGCGGTTCAGCGAGGCGCTGGGCCGGGGCGTGAGCGAGGAGATCCGCCGGCTGCGTCTGGAGACGGCCAAGCGCATGCTCGCCGAGCCGGACCGGCAGATCGGCCGGGTCGCACGCCTGACCGGCTTTGGCAGCCCGGACCTGATGAACCAGGTCTTCCGCAGGGAGCTGGGCATGACGCCGAGCGCCTACCGTAAAACGCTGGCGGGCGAGCGCGGGGCGCAATAAAACAGCAGGCCCGGCGCGGGCCTGTCGCTCGTCGATGAATCTTGCGGTGCGTGGGCCAGCGCGTCAAACGCCTCACGCCATGAACGCCTTGGGCGGGGCGAAACCGTCGCGGTACTGCCGGCGGACGACCGTGTCCGTCGCCTTCTGGTGGTTGGTGAACGTCAGGCTCTTGCGGTCCCACATCAGCTCCTGGCCGGGGAAACGCGACGCCTTCACCGGCAGGACCGCCGCCTCGGTGATGCGGATGCCCTGCTCGAACGGCGTCCAGACCGGCGCGTCCTGGTCGCCCAGCGCCTTGTCCACCCACACGTGCCAGTGGTTGAACGGCCGGGGACGAGAAACCCCGTCGACCTTCCACGCTGGCGTCGACACGCCCTTGCGCCAAACCTCCGCGTTCTTGCCCCCCGCGTCCAGCGTCAGCGTGCCTTCCTCGCAGACGACCACCGTCATGTTCGAGTCCGCCCACTTCTCCGCCGACACGCCCAGCGCCCGCATGCTCGGCGACAGCCGCGAGTCGCTGTAGTGCACCGCGAAAAAGTCGTTGTCGAAACGGTCCGACCCGCTCACGTCGTACGCCAGCGTCGCCTGGCAATGCGCGGTGTGGTACCAGTCCGCGGCCCGCGGCGTGTTCGTCATCACCGACATCGGCGAAGTCAACTCCGGGTACGCGTACATGAGGATGTCCAGCAGGTGCACGCCCCAGTCGCCCAGCCCCGCCGTGCCGTGGTCCCACCACGCCCGCCAGTGGTTGTGCGCCTTGCCGTCCTGGTAGCCCTGCATCTTGCAAGGCCCAAGCCAAAGGTCCCAGTCCAGGTGCGCCGGCGGGTCCTTGAACTCGGGCTGATTGGCCGAGGTGTGGCGCCCGCGACGCGTCGCCGCCCACACGTACGCCTCCACCGCCTTGCCCAGCATCCCCTTCTGCAGGATCTCCACCGCGACACGCCGGCCCGGCTCCTTCATCCGCTGGTTGCCCGTCTGCGTCGCCAGGTACGGCTTCGCCGCGATCGCACGCTCGAGCATCGGCAGCTCCTCGAGCTGCTGCACCAGCGGCTTCTGGCCGTACACGTGCTTGTCGTGCGCCAACGCCGTCAGCAGCATCGGCGCGTGATGGTGGTCCGGCGTCGAAACGATCACCGCGTCGAAATCGTTCTTGCGGTCCGCGAAGATCTTGCGGTAGTCCTTCTCCGCGAACGCGTCGGGGAACCGCGCCTTGGCCTTGTCCAGGTGGTTCGAGTCCACGTCGCACAGCCCGACGATCTCGGCGTTGGGGTGGCTGTTGACCTGGTTCATGTCCAGCCCGCCGATCCCCGCGACGCCGATCTGCACGACGCGGAGCTTGTCCTTGCCCGCCGTGGGGTTCTGCTGCAACGCGTTGGCGACGCCCGGCACCCCGGCCAGGCCCACGGCCCCGAGCGTGTAGGCCGAGGTCTTCACAAAATCGCGTCGGGTAAAGTCGGTCATGGCGTGTTTCCTCGCAGGTGTCGATGTTTTGAGAGGGATGCATACGGGTCAAGCTGTCTTACAGCCAACGCACATATAGCATAGGTTGGATCAGTTTACCCGGTCAGATATTGAACGAGATGGGACGTTTGGGTATTAGGTCAGTTTGAATCAGGCAGGGCAGGCGTCTCGCCTGCCGGTTGGCCCAAAGGGCCAATCCGCGAAGAGATTCGGTCTTCGACCGATTGGCAGACGGGACGCCTGCCTCACCTTTCAGAAGACAATTCAAACTGAGCCACGACCGAGGTTTTGCCGCATCGATCGCCGATACACAAAAGCTTTCGATCGCGATAGATTTCGACGCGCCCTGGCCCGCTGGACTCGCTGAACAGGCCGCCAGGGCCGTACACGGCCGTTGACGTTAGCAGCCGAGCGTTCGGCGAATACTTCGACGCGACGACAAGAGGAGCACGCCAACGCCTAGGATCGCGGTTGAGGCGGGCTCGGGCACGGGGTAAACCGCCAGGAACGTGATGCCTTCGAACGCCTGGCCGGACCCGACGCCGTCGCCAGAAATAACCACACGATCGCCCGATACCGGGTCCACAGAGAAGATCCGTTCGACGCCCTGATTCGAGTCGGACACCAGCAACTGACCGGTTTCATCGAACACGACGCTGATCGGGCCGTTGAAAGTGTCGCCGCTGCCAAGGACATCGTTCGAAATCATCGCGCGGTTGCTGTTATTCAAGTTCACGCGGATAACGCCTTCACGGCCGAAGTCAGCCACGTACAAGAGGTTGCCCGCGGCATTGAGCGCGATGCCGTCGGGCACGCCGAAACTGGTGCCTGAACCAACCCCGCTGTTAGACGACACGGTTGTTTTGCTCCCGGTGCCCAGGTCTACGGACTCGATGGAATCGCTCGCGATGCTTGAGACGAAGATCGTGTTGTCACTGCCGCGATAGGCGATCCCGATCGGTCGATTAAAGCCGCTGGAAACAAGCGAGCGGTCGCCGGTCGCGAGGTCTACTCGCAGCACCGAGTTCGCGCTGCCCTGATTGGTGACCAGCAAGTCGCCGGTCGAGTCAAACGCCAGCCCTAACGGTTCATCCAATAGCGGGCCACTTCCCACGCCCGCGTTGGCCAGCACGGTGCGATCGCCGGTCACGGGATCGACGGAAAGGATCGCGTTCAGGTCCGCGTCGGCGACGAAAATCGTGCCCGACGGATCGATCGCGATGCCGTATGGATTCTGGAAGCCGACGCCGCTACCAACCGAAGCGCTCGACAGCATCTGCCTGTCGCCGGTGACCGGGTCAACGGTGAAAATTGCATCAAGATCGCGATCGGCAACGAGAATCGTGTTGCGTGAGATCTGTGCCTGCGACTCTTGCGTCAGCGCGATCGAGATGAGTGCACAGCCCACGCAAAAAATGAAGAGTCTTGTTTTATTTATCATCTTAATCCCCTCGGGAAAGTAAACTTAGTAGGCACCATAAGTGATGGTTGGCTAGAAACAATTACCCCTTCGTGCTATTTCAGGGGCCAAAAGGTGCCTGGAGACCAAAAAGATTCGTAGAGGTGTCGGATACCATTCGGTCATCGCGCATCGACGCCACTGATACCCAAATGCGTTTAGCAACAGTCAGCATCAGCACGGTGTTATGCGATCTGCCACACCGCGTCTGGTACGATCAACAGACTTGAACGGAGGCCGATCCATGAAATCGTCGATGACCTTGATCCTGTTGCTCTGGGGCTGCCTGTTGGTTTGCTCGGCGGACGCCGGTGCTGCCGACGATGCGCCGGCTCGGCCGAACATCCTCATCATCTTTACCGACGACCAGGGCTACGCGGACCTGGGGTGTTTCGGGTCCACGACGCACAAGACGCCGCGGATGGATGCGCTGGCGGCTCAGGGGACCAAGTACACGAACTTCTACGCGCAGAACGTGTGCGGGCCGTCGCGGTCGGCGCTGTTGACCGGGCGTTACCCGGTGCGGTCGGGGGGGTGGGGGATGCCGGCGGAGGAGATCACCTGGGCGGAGCTGATGCAGCGGGCGGGGTATCAGACGGCGTGCATCGGGAAGTGGGACGTGTCGGACCGCCGGGCGATCCTGCCGCGGATGCCGCTGGCGCAGGGGTTTGACTACTACTTCGGGGCGCTGGGGGCGAACGACAACGGCCGGATCACCTACCACGAGAACAACGACCGGCACAGCACGTCCGACGACATGGGAGCGATCACCCGGCTGTACACCGACAAGGCGATCGACTACCTCGAGAACAAGCGCGACAAGACCAAACCCTTCGCCCTCTACCTCGCGCACACGATGATGCACACGGACATCGACGCGTCGGAGAAGTTCAGGGGCACGTCGGCGGGGGGGCTGTACGGCGACGTGGTCGAGGAGTTCGACTACGAGACCGGCCGGCTGCTGGATAAGCTCGACGAGCTGAAGCTGACCGACAACACGCTGGTGATCTACACGACCGACAACGGTCCGTGGAACCAGAAGCCGTACCGCGACCGTGAGAAGGGCCACCCCGAGGGCGCGAAGTTCTGGGGCGACGCCGGCCCGCTGCGCGCGGGCAAGGGGAGCAACTACGAGGCGGGCGTGCGCGTGCCGGCGATCGTGCGTTGGCCGGGCAAGGTGGCGGCCGGCGCAGAGTCGGACGCGATCTTTGCGACGCTCGATTTCCTGCCGACCTTCGCGACGCTGTGCGGGTACGACGTCCCGGCCGACCGCGTGATCGACGGCGTGGACCAGACCGACCTGCTCTTGGGCAAGAGCCCGCGAGGCAACCGGCAGACGTTTGTCTACATGGCCCACCAGAGCCGGCGGAACAACGTCTACGCGGTCAACGGCATCCGCTCGGGCAAGTGGAAGTACCTGCGCGCCAAACACGTCATCGCCGACTACGCGCAGGACGACGAGCGCGAAGAGGTCGTCGAGCTCTACAACCTCGAACAAGACATCGGCGAGACGACCAACCTCGCGGCGAAACACCCCGAGATCGTCGAGCGCCTCGAGAAGGAGCTCGCCGCGTTCTGGGCCGAGGCGACGGGCGGGTAGGCCCTTGAACGCCCGCGGCTGAGTCGTTTGGGTGGGTGGGGCCGCCTTTTGACAGCGTCCAACGTTCTCACCGGCCTCGCGACCCGTCCGTACACGTTGCCCCGTTTCACGCCGGCCGAATCACGGGCGTTTCCACGCGGGCTCTAAGTGTCTAACGAGATCGCGCCAATTTTAAAATCTAGTGATTTGGTGCTATTTACGCGGTGGTTTCATCGTGTAGCTTTAAGCAAGAAAGATTTCATTAGGCGGATCGCCGACTTATTCGCACATTTTTTGACTTGATCATGCCTTGTTACGCGTGCAGGAGGAACCCATGCGGACTGGAACGGAAAAAGCGCTCGCGGCGCTCGCGGGCTTTGCAGTGACGATGGGCGTGTCGCAATCCGCCGACGGCGCGTTGGTCGTTTATGAAGGGTTTCAGTACAGCAGCGTGGGCGATGAACTGCAAGCGGTCACGTCGGTGGACGTCGCCGCGACGGGCCTGGCCGGTGCGTGGTCGGAGAACCTCCTCAACGCCCAGCAGATGTTCTTGAAGTCTGGGAGCCTGACCTTCAGCAACCTGCCGACCGCCGGCAACCATGTCGGTTACCTGTCGAACCAGGGCAACGACATCTTCACCCGCAACCTCGACGCCGCTGCGCAGACCAGCCTGGCCGGCACGGGAACCGCGAACGGCACGATCTACATCAGTTTCCTGTTCGAGAAGCTTCAGAACAACTTCGGTGCCGACCACGAAGGGCTGGCGCTGATGAATGGCGTGCTGCCCGCTTCGCGTTGGGACGGCAGCAACAACCCGGGCGCATCGGGACGCCACGGCTTCGCGATCGCAAACGCCGACGGCCTAAACGGTTCGGACCTGCAGATCATCGCTTACGACGGGACGACCGGCACGCGGGTCGTTGGCGGCAACGGGCTTCCGATCACTGTCGTTAACGGCGGCGGAAATACGAGCACCAGCAATCAGCAGGTCGCCATGATCGTTGCCGAGGTCTCGTTCAACACCGGCACGGGTGGGGCAGACGTCTTCAAGTTGTACCGCGTGACCGATGATGGAAGCCTCGACGCGGGCGACTTGGTCTTGATCGACTCGATCGAGGCGGATGTTGACGAGTCGATGCTCTCCACGCTCAACGTCACCCGGCAGGTGAACGTGAACTACGACGAGATCCGCATCACGACGACGCTGGACGAAGCGCTGGGTGTGCCCGAGCCGACGTCTGTCGCGTTGATGGGACTCGGCGGATTGGTGCTTGCCCGCCGACGCCGTGCGTGATAAAGCCGGTGCCGTCGTCTAACGTGTAACGAACTCATCACGAAGGAGAAACGCATGTTGACATCGAACCGTTGCCCGCTTGCCGTCGTCGGCTTTGGCCTGATCGGGTTGCACGGCCCGCCCGCGGAAGGTCAGCTGTTTGTGTACGAAGGCTTCCAGTACGACAACTTGGGCGCAGAGCTGATCGGACTGCCTGATGACCCTGGCGTGGGTGACACCGATGCGACAGGCCTGGACGGCGTGTGGGCCGATGCTTCGGCGAGCACCGGCACGGTCAACGACATGTTCATCAAGTCCGGCAGCCTGGTGTTCAGCGACTTGCAGACCGCCGGCAACCACATCGGCTTTTCGAGCAACCAGAACCGCGACCGCTATTCCCGGCCGCTCTCGGCGAGCGCGCTGGCGGGCATCGGCAGCGCGAACGAGATTTGGTTCAGTTTTCTTTTCGAAAAGCTTCAGAACAACTTCAACGCCGGCGAAGGCGGCGTCGTCATCGGCAACCAGGTCGTCGCCAACTCCGAGATCGTCAAGAACAATAACGACGGCGCCGCGGGCGGCAGCGGGCTCGTCGGCTTCGGTATCGCGCCCACCGGCGCGGGCAACGACCTCACGGCCTACGCGTGGGACGGCACGACCAACGTCATGGTCGGCGACGCGACGCTCTCGGCTCCGCCGGCCAACGGCAACTCGAACACCGACGCGAGCAACCTCGGCGACGTCAAGCTCCTGGTCGGGCACATCGCTTTCAACGCCGGGACCGGCGGCACCGACCAATTCACCTTCTATAACGTCACCGACGATGGGAGCCTGGACACCGGGGACCTCGTGCAGGTCGCCAGCACCATCGAGATCGACGTCGACGAGAGCCTGCTCACCACCCTTAACGTCACACGCCAGGTCAACCTCAACTACGACGAGATCCGTATCGCCGGCTCGCTCGAAGAAGCCCTTGGCCTGGCCGGCGGCGCCATCCCCGGCGACACCGACAACGACGGCGACATCGACGACACCGACCTGGGCACCTCCTTCTCCAACTACACCGGCCCGCTCGCGCCCGGCACCGGCGGCAAG
>JBKAGS010000045.1:0-19213 GCA_046290505.1 Phycisphaeraceae bacterium
CCGCTCGGCCGTCGCCGACGCGGCGTAACGGTTCCAGTGCGGGGCGATCATCTTGAACGCCTCCACGTCGCGCGCCGACCCGCCGGCCTGCAGTTTTTGCAGCCGCTTCTCGATCGCCGCGAAATAGCGCGGGTATGACGTCAGCCGGGCCCAGGGCGCTTCAAGCAAAAACCGCTTGCCCAGCAGGTTGTTCAACTGGATCCGCACGTCCGCCCGCGCGTAGTGGTTGGCCGGCAGCTTGCAACGCTCCAGCGCCAGGCGCGCGGCCTGCGCGCCCTGCAGCACCGCGGGGACGACCCGCCGGACCTCGCGCTCGGCCGGGTCCAGCCGCTGCAGCCCGACGCGCTGGCGCGTGACGAACTGTTCCGCGTCGTTGACCTTGTATCCGTCGAACAGGAACGCGCGGTCGGTCATCAGCAGCACCAGGTGATCGCGCAACGCCGACGGCTCGCCAACCGGCGCGAAGGCCAGCCGCAAGGCGTCGATCTCCGCCCAGCGGTCGGCGCGGTACCGAAAGTCGCGTTCGACCTCGAACGAGAACAACCGGCGGAGCCCGTCGCGCATCAATCGGCGGGCCTTGGGACGCGTATCGACCAGGCGCAGCGCGACGCCCGTACGCTCGTCGATCAGCGCCGGGTAGGCCCGCAGCGCGACGCCCGAGCGCGTCGTGTCCACGTGCTTGGGCAGCTCGCCGAACGACCAGTCCCGCGCCGGCGGCGCGCCCCAGCGCGCGTCGTCCATGCCCGCGTAGTGGGGCACCGCCCCGGCCCCGACGGCCCGGCGGACCGCGGCGAGGTCGCGCCCCTCGGTCAGCGTCTCGCCGTGCTCGCCGACGACACGCACATTCATCTTCAAATAGTCGGGCACGTTCGAAAGGTCGAAGTCCGAGGCCGACAGGTTCAGCGAGCCGACCTTGCTGAGCGCCGCGGCGGCCGCGTCTTCGAACGCGCCATCGCCGAAGGACAGGTGCCCGAGCGCCCGGCGTGCCGCGTCGGGTGCCGGGCTCAGCGTCTTGCGCAGCGGCTTGGGCAGCGACTTGATCAGCGCGACCAGCTTGTGCTCGATCATGCCCGGCACCAGCCAGCCCAGCCGGCGCGGGTCGAGCTGGCCCACCGCCGTGCGCGGCAGCGTCAGCGTCAGCCCGTCGCGCTCGCTCGCGGGGTCGTAGGTGTAGCCGAGCCTGTACCCGCTCTGCTCGATCGACAGCTGGTCGGGGTAGGCCTGTTCGGTCACGCCCTCGGTCGAGCCGGCGAGCAGCGCTTGCTTGTCCATGCAAAGCAGCTTCGGCTCGCCACGCGACACGCGCTGGTACCACCTGCGCAGCGTCGCGCCGTCGACGACCTCGCCCGGCAGGCGCTCGTCGTAAAACGCGTAGCGAACCTCGTCGCCCGCCAGCAAGCCGTGTCGGCGGGACTTGGCCTCGAGGGTTTTCACTTCGTCGATCAACGCCGAGTTGTGTTTCCAGAACGGCAGGTCGCAGGACCACTCGCCCTCGACCAGTGCGCGCTGGATGAACATCCGCCTTGCTTCAGAAGGGCTGACGCGTGCGACGGGCACCGGCCGGGCGGGCACGAGCACCAGGCCGTACAGCGACACCTTCTCGCTGCACATCGCCGACGCGGTTTCGGGCACCCATCGCGCGTCGCTATGCGTCTTCTTGACCAAATGCCCGGCGATCGGCTCGATCATGCCCGGCTGGATGCGCCCGAGCGTCCGCGCGTATCGGCGGGTCGTCTCGACCAATTCCGCCGCGACGACCCACTTGGGCTTGCCCGCGAACAACGCCGAGCCCGGCCAGCCGTGGTAATCTGCCGGGCCTCCGTGGAGCTCAGGAACTGCTGGATCCGAGCTTCGAGTCGGGATGCCTTGCCCTCCCTTCAGGGAGAGGGGCGTGGTCTGTCGCACGAGCTTCGCGAGTACCTGAAACACGCTGGCGCTTTGACGCCTCACCCTCACCCCGGCCCTCTCCCTCAAGGGAGAGGGAGCGACCGACACGCAGGTCCTTCGCCATGCGTGACAGCTGGCGGTGCACGTCGACCCACTCGCGCATGCGGACGTAGTTGAGGTAGTTCTGTTTGCACGCCTTGCGCAGCTTGCTGTGCGAGAGCTTGTCTTTCTGCGTGTGAAAAAACGACCAGAGGTTGAGGTACGACAGGAAATCGCTGCGCGCGTCGGCGAACTTCTCGTGCGCCCGGTCCGCCTGGTTCTGCTGGTCCATCGGCCGCTCGCGCGGGTCCTGCACCTCGAGCCCCGACGCGATCACCAGCACCTCGTCGAGCACGCCCTCGTCCGCGCCCGCCAGCACCATGCGCGCGACACGCGGGTCCACCGGCATCTTCGACAGCCGCCGGCCCAACTCGGTGACCTGTTCGCCGTCGTCGCTCAGCGCGCCCAGTTCGTGCAGCGTCTTGTACCCGTCGCGGACCATGCTCGGCCGGGGCGGGTCGATGAACGGGAAGTCTTCGATCGCGCCGAACCGCAGCGTCTCGATCTGCAAGATCACCGACGCGAGGTTGCTGCGCGCGATCTCCGGCGTCGTGAACGCGTCGCGCCCGCGGAAGTCTTCCTCAGAATAAAGACGCACACAAACCCCGGGGCCGACGCGCCCGCAACGGCCCTTGCGCTGGTCGCAGCTCGCCCGGCTCACCGGCTCGATCGGCAGCCGCTGCACCTTCGAGTTCGGCGAGTACCGGCTGACCCGCGCCGTGCCCGTGTCCACCACATACCGAATACCCGGCACGGTCAAAGACGACTCGGCCACGTTCGTCGATACCACGATCTTGCGCCGGCCGCGCGACGAAAAGATCGCGTTCTGCTGCTCGTTCGTCAGCCGGGCGTACAGCGGCAACACGTCACTGCCCGGCTGCCGGCGTTCGAGGACTTCGCAGCACTCGCGGATGTCGCGTTCGGTCGGCATGAACACCAGCACGTCGCCTTTACGTTCAAAGCCCTCGATCGCGCGGGCGACCGCGTCGGGCACGTCGTCGATCTCGCCGTGCTCGTCCGGCTCGATCGGCTGGTAGCGGACCTCGACGGGGTAGGTTCGCCCGGAGACCTCGATGACCGGCGCGGGCTCGGTGCCCTCGCGCGTCGCGACGCCGAAGTGCTCGGCGAAGCGCGCGGTGTCGATCGTCGCCGAGGTGATGATCACGCGCAGGTCCGGGCGTTTGGGCAGGATTTGTTTGAGGTGGCCGAGCAGGAAGTCGATGTTGAGCGAGCGCTCGTGGGCTTCGTCGATGATGAGGGTGTCGTAGGCGTCGAAGAACCGGTCGCGCGCGGCCTCGGCGAGCAGCACGCCGTCGGTCATGAGCTTGATGTACGTCTGCGGGTTGGTCTTGTCGGTGAAGCGGACCTTGTAGCCGACGTGCTGGCCCAGCGGGCTGTTGAGTTCGTCGGCGACGCGTTGAGCGACCGAGCGCGCGGCCAGCCGACGCGGCTGGGTGTGGCCGATCAGCCCGTCGACGCCCCGGCCCATGCGCAGCATCAGCTTCGGCAGCTGCGTGGACTTGCCCGAGCCGGTCTCCCCGGCCACCACAACCACCTGATGCTCGCGGACCGCCTCGGCGATCTCGTCGGCCCGCGCGGTGATCGGCAGGTCGTCGGGCAGCTCGATCGTCGGTACGCCGGCGGCGCGCTGCTCGCGGCGCTTGACCGACTCGTCCAGCTCGCGCTCGAGCTTGCCCAGGCTGCGGTCGAACGGTTTGCCGGCGGCCCTGGCCTGCTCGACCGCGCGCAGCCGGCGGCGCAGGCGGTGCCGGTCGCCGGGCATCGCCTGGTCGATCCGCGGGGCGAGTTGGGCAAGGTCGTCGGGCATCGGGCTGCGCGCTTGTTTGGCAGCGCGTGAAATCCAATGGGAAGTTGAAAGAAGGGGATTTTAGCCGCGTCGGTCGGCTGGTATGCTGGTCGAACCTGCACGGTGTTTTGACGGACGGAGCGAAGCGGTGGTGAACGATTCGTTGTCGGGCAAGCTGGTGGTCGCCTCGCCGGGGATGGACGACCCGAACTTCGAGCACGCGGTGATCCTCATGGTCGAGCACCACGGCGAGGGCGCGCTGGGCCTGGTGCTCAACCGCCCGACGGACACGCGTGTCGACGAGGTGTGGGGCCAGATCAGCGCGACGCCGTGCCCGCTGGACCAGGTGCTCTTGCGCGGCGGGCCTTGCCCGGGGCCGTTGATGCTGCTGCACGACCGGCCGAGGCTTGCGCAGGTCCAGGTGTGCCCAGGCGTGTGCTTCACGACCGAGGAGCCGCTGGTGCAGGAACTGCTCGCGGAGCACGACGACCCGCTTCGCTTTTTCCTCGGCTACGCCGGCTGGGGCCCGGGCCAACTCGAAAGCGAATTGAGTCAAGGCGCGTGGCTGGTCGCTCACGCAAACGCCGAGGTCGTCTTCGACCCCGACGCGGACGACGGCCTTTGGATGCGCGTCATGACGGGCATCGACCGGTCGATCGCGATGCTGGCGATGAACCCGAACCTGATGCCGACCGACCCGTCGATGAATTGAATCGATTCGCATGGCGGCGTGAACACGTTGTCTGACAAAAGAAAACCCCCATCTTGCGATGGGGGCTGTTGATGGTGTGGCGCTTCCTGGGCGGTCCGATGTATCGCTTATTCGTCGTCGGCGATGAACAGCTCGTGGCCTTCACCCTTCACGTTGTTCGCGTCCAGGACGTACTCGCGCAGCTTGTCCTGGTCGCCCTCGAGCGCCGCGTTCTCGGCCTGGGCCAGGATGATGATGAGCTTGTTCATGATCACGCGGTACTTGGTTTTCAGGTCGCCGGTCGTCGCGGTGTCGGGGATCGCGGTCTTGGCCTGGTGGGCGGCGTCGATCATCTCGGCGAGCTTGTCGGCGGTGTCGGCGTTCATGTCGGCCTTGCCCATCTGCCGACGGACCAGCCGGTAGTTCTTGCCCAGCGTCTCCATCGTTTCGTGCAGGACTTCTTCGGACTTGCTGTCGGCGGCGGCGGGCTGCTGGGTCGGCAGCACGGTGAACGTCGCGGCGGCCATCAGGGCAACCACAAGCACAACAAGGGGCGAACGCTTCATTCTGTTATCTCCAGTCAATAAAAGAGGGTCGGGGTACAGCGGGCAGCAGGATGATAACGACGACGGCGACGGCGGGCACTTACAACCGATCCCAGGTGCCCGGGCCGCTACCGCAGCGACTCGCGGGCCTCGCCGACGATCCTGTCCCAACGCACCGCCGGGCCGGGATCGATTTTCTGCTCGGTCAGGTGGTAATGGCCGATCAGCCCGCGGTGCCCGGCGAGTTCGCGGTCGGTCAGCACGCGCGTGAGGACCCGGCCGGCATCGTCTTTGGGGTAGTCCAGCGGCAGGTCGGGGAAGATGCGCGACAGCGCGGCCGACAGCTTCGCCAGCGCCGCGTACTGCTGGGGGGTCAGGTCGTACATCACCCATTCGCGCCCGTGGATCGTGCCGGTCACCGGGCCGGGACGCGACGATTCGCCGACGAAGCCGGGCGTGCGCAGCGCTGCGGCCTCTTCCGCCGACAGCAACAAACGCGCGCCCCTCGGCGTCGGCTCGTACCACTTTGAGAACACCCGGCCCGCTTCCGGGGGCGGGTACGCGCCGATGTTCGCGATCTCCACGCCGATCGACCGGTCGTTCGCGCCGCCCGCGTGCCAGGCGCGCTCTTTGAGGTCCAGCGTCTGGTACACCGTGCCGTCCACGTCGATCATGAAGTGCACGCTCAGGCAGCGGTGGTCGTGCAGGACCTCGAAGCACCGCCGACTCGTGCCGCACGCGTCGTAGTGCAGGACAAACAGGTCGATGCGCTGGCGCAGTTGGTCAAGGGTCCATCGGCCGTGGCGGTGTTGTTCGAACTCGTCGTCGGACATCGACCGCTCGAAGCGCGTGCCGAAGCGGTTGGGCGAATCGAGTTGGTCCCGGCTCGCGTCCCAGCCGTGCTCGCCGCGCGGGGCGAACCGCCGCTGCACGCGGTACGCGTCGTAGCCGCCTTCGTCCATCCACAACACGACCGGTGTGCCGGTGTGGAAGAACTGGCCGGCCACGACGATCTCGTCGCCGACGCGCGCGGGTGCCGGCTCGCCGGGGCGCGTGGCGCAGCCCAGGCCGAACGCCAGCAACAACAACGCACACATCGATCCATTGGCGATCCGCATCTGCATCCTCACACCACCGCCGTCCCAGGCAGTTCGATCACGCGGTCGCGGCCGACGGCGTAGACCGACCCGCCGGCGTCGCGGGCGACCCGTGCCGTGCCGGTGAACGCGCCGAACGCGGGCAGGATCATCTGCGTCCGCGTCGCGTGGAAGCACGCCACCCGCCGGGCGCCGCGCCCGCCCAGCGCGACCGTCACGCCGGGGTGCAGGTGGCCCGCCAGCACGAACCCGGTGTCGCGTCCGGCGTCGGTCGGCAGCGGGAAATGCCGGTACACAAAAGGCCCGTCGCTCATCGGCTCATCGACGCTGGCCAGCCCCAGGTCGTCGGGCGGCGGGCCCGCGTGGGCGTCGTGGTTGCCGCGGACGATCACGACTTGCAACGCACCGAAACGCGATCGCCAAGCGCGAAGCAGGCCGACGCAGTGGTCGTCGGCGTCGAGGCGCGCGTGCAAGAAGTCACCCAGCACAACCAGCCGCTCGGCGTCGTGGTCGGTCACGAGTTGCGAGAGTCGATCGAAGTCCGCCGCCGCGACGTTGGCCGGCACCGGGATGCCCGCCCGGCGGAACGTGTCGTCCTTGCCGATGTGCGGGTCGGCGATGACGACGGTCTTGCTCGCCGGCCACACCAACGCGCGACGCGGGTCGAGCCGGACCGTTTCGTCGGCGAGTTTGATTTCGAGTGTGCCTGACGCGAAGGGCATAGCGTGATTCTAAACGCACGGGCGCAGTGAATGTTTCGCGACCATGCCGAAAATATCAATGTATAAACACGCACAGCTTGATTTGGATCAGTAATCGCGTGTACGAGCAATCAAAACAGCCGGGGACCTACGGGCCCCGGACGCGAAAGCAGTTGTCTGTCGCTATAGCATCTTGCACCATTTGTGGCATTGCGGTTTCGGCTCCCTCTCCCTCTCAGGGAGAGGGTTGGGGTGAGGGTCCAGCGTGATAAACCCAGAGACATCGAGAGCAAGCCGCGGTCCGCTCAACGCCCGACCCTCATCCCCCGCCTTCTCCATAAAAGGGAGAAAGAGCCCGAGCCAAGCCAGAAAAGATGCACGTTGCTCTCAACGACACTTGTCCTCGTGTCCGGCGTCCGTAGGCCGCCGGCTATTTCAACCTGTACATGTTCTTATGCTTGGCCATTTAGTCGTTCACGAACAAGTGGTTGCTCGCGGCCTTGGACCACTGCTGCTTCTCTTGGCGGAACAGCTTGCCGGGATCGACGACCAGCTCGACGTCTGGGTCATCGAGCGGGCCGAGGTGCCGGATGCGGCAGCGGGCAAGCGACGGGCGGTCATCGCCACCGCCCCATTTCACGCCGTCGGTCGTGAAGGTCTCGTCGCTCTGCGTGTCGCGGAACAGCCCCGCCAGCCGGTCGTAGCGAACCTCCGCGCCGGTCTCCGGGCCGACGAGCAGGATGGCGACGAGCATGCCGTGCTCGGACTTGAGCGCGACCTTATGGCTCTTGGCGTAGTCCATGTACAGGCCCGGCGCCTGCCACTTGCTGGCCGGGCCGATCTCGAACGGGTCGATGTCGCCGGCAGCGATGTCGTGCTTGGCCCGCTCCTGCGGGCTGCCGAACACGCTGTCGAGGTTGTCGCAGCCGGGCAGGACGACAGCGGGGGTCAGCAGCGCGAGGGTATAAAGCAAGCGGGCCATGCCAGGGTTATCGGTCGGCGCGACGCGATGGATTGAGATGAATCGCCGGGGCGGCAGGTTTCGCGTGAGAAGTGGGGCAGGCCTTGCGGGTTGGTGCAGCAAAACCCGGTCGGGCGATGCGTTTAAACCACGTACATCTGTCCTGTCAGGGGGACAGACATACCTGTCAGTCGTTCGGCGCGCCCGAAGCCTCGACTTCATTCGGTCTGCGACCTACCGACAGGCAAGAATGCCCGCCCCTCTCGTCACAGGGCGGCGGGGATTCAACCGGCGAAGGACACCGGGCGTTCGCCGCGGCGTGTATGAATCACGCCGGCGCAGCCGAACCCACCAGGCCCGCGTAGACCCCCTCGCACTTGGCCGCGGCGCCGTCCCACGTCAGCTCGCGCACCTCCATGTCCGCCTGCTCGCGCATCGTCTTACTCAACGGCGGGTGGCGCAGCACCGCGATGATCTTGTTCGCGATGTCGTGCGTGTCCCAGAAATCCACCTTGAGCGCGTGTTCCAACACCTCGCTCACGCCCGACTGGCGCGAGATGATCACCGGCACCCGGTGCGCGATCGCCTCGAGCGGCGCGATGCCGAACGGCTCACTCACCGAGGGCATGACGTACACATCCGCCATCTCGTAGACCTTGCGGACGTCCTCGCCGCGCAGGAAGCCGGTGAACGTGATCTTGGAGCCGATGCCCGCCTTGGCCGCCTGCTCGATGGTGCGCTCGATCTGATCGCCCGAGCCGGCGACGACGAACTTCACGTTGTCCATCTTCTCGAGCACCTTCTTCGCCGCGGCGATGAAGTACTCCGGGCCCTTCTGCATCGTCACCCGGCCGAGGAACAGGACGACCTTCTCGTCCTTCTTGATCCCCGCCGGCGGCTTGACAGGCTCGGTTTTTTCCTTGCCGTTCTTGATGATCCGCTCCACGCCGTTGTACACCACCACGCAGCGATCCGGCTCCATGCCGTACCGGCTGACGAGGACCTGCTTGGTGAACTCGCTGACCGCGACGACCTTGTCCGCCGCGCGGACGCCCGCGCGCTCGTACGCGACGATCCCCTGGTTCGCGCCCTCGCCCGACCGGTCGTACTCGGTCGAGTGCACGTGCGCGATCCACGGCTTGCCCGTCGCCTCGGAAAGCGCCTTGCCCGCGGGGAAGGTCAGCCAGTCGTGCGCGTGGATGACGTCGAAATCCTGGTCCTTCGCGAGGTCCAGGCACAGGTCGGCGTAGCGTTTGGCCTGGTTGAACAGGTCGCCGTGGTACCCGATGTCAGGCGGCGCGGGGACCGTCGGCGCGGGTGATGCCGCGGCGTCGCCGTTTGGTGAATCGCCCCCGCCCTGCGACGCGCTCGCCACCGCCGGTTTGCTGTGGATGAACCCGATCCCGCCGGGGTTCGTGTGGCCGGTCGGCGTGTACTGCAGCCCGCCGGACGGGTAGACGCTGGCCATGTGCGAGGGCACGGCCTTGAACACGACGTTGCGCAGCGCCTCGCCGCCGACCGCTTCGACCGGCGTGGGCTTGGGGTCGGGCTTGAACGTGCTCGCCACCGCCGCCGGCGTTCGGTCGCCCTGCGCCGCGCTCGGCGACTGGGGCGTGAGCAGCTTGACGTGGTCGGTGTACTCGCTGCCCACGGCCTTGGGCAGGACGAAGGTGACCTCGGTGCCGCGCGCGGACATCGCCCGGGTCAGCCCGTAACAGGCCGTGCCCAGCCCGCCGGTGATAAACGGCGGGAACTCCCAACCCAGCATCCATACACGCATCGCCGCGCCTTCCTCTGATCGTCGCGTCGGGCCCGATACAAGCGTACCGAAACCGACCCCCGCGCGTCGGCTTGGCCCACCCGCCAAATCGCCGCTTCATCTAAAACAACAACAGGCCATGCTCGGACACCCGCCCCAGAAACTACCGCGTCCAAGGCCCGACCAGGCCCCCGAAGGGTTAAAATAACAATCCATACCACGCGTGCAAGGGCCAAACGACCGTTTTCGCCAAATATTTACGCAAGGACGAACTAGACCTGCCTAATAAAAACGCTAGCATCTATCGCCTTGCATTGATTCAGCGCACCGCACCCCCAAGGAGACCGCCATGCCCCGACTGGTCCGCCTCGACGCCACCGGCCCGATCGAAGTCCCGCCCCAGGACAAGTCCGTCTGGATCTGCGCTTGTGGCCTGTCCCAAAACCTGCCGTTCTGCGACGGCTCGCACAAGAAGTGCGACCGCGCCGAGCCGGACTCGGGCAAGGTCTACGTCTATGACGAGGGCCGCAAGCGCGTGATCGAAGAAAAAGACGCTTGAGCGGCTTGGCTCGCTGTTAAGAGAAGAACGCGAGCGCGGCGTACAGCGTCGCGTAGACCAGGACCACGGTCGAGCACGCGATGGCGTAGGCCTTCACCGGCGCTTGCTGCTCGGGGTCGCTGACGATCGGCATCGCGGCGAACACGATCAGGAAGCAGCCCAGCAGCTTCGGCAGGTCCACGAGCACCTTCAGCCAGATGCCGCGTTGAAGCCAGCCCAGCCCCGCCGCGCCCGACTCGATCGCGGCGAGCTCGGCGGCACGCAACTCTTCCTCGTACTTCTCGTCGATCTTCTTCGCCGCGTCGTCCGCCTTGTCTCGGGCATCGTTCAATCGCTTGCGCTGGCGGTCGCGCCTCTCTTCCCATTCGCGGAACGCGTCGCGCCCGCCTTCTTCAAACGCGTCGTCGAACCGGCCACGCTCCGATTCAGAGATTTCCTCCTCGATCTTCTTCACCTCGTCGTAGAGCGGGAACTTCTCCGCCTGCTTCTTCGCGACCAGCCGCGGGTACTCGAACACGCCGGGGACGGAGGTGATCGACACGTCCACGAACAGGTGCTTGATCGTGAAGCTGAGCATCACGAGCAGCAGCCCGAGCCAGAGCAGGCCGAGCGCCCCGCGTGGCGGCGCGATCACGGACACAAACCCACCACGCCCCGAGCGCCGACGACCCGCCGGCCGACCGACTTCTTCCAGTTCGATTTCCTCAGGCTCGGGCGGCGTGGGCGCCGCCGCTTGCGACGCCTCGGCCCCGGGCACCACGATCGGCTGCTTGCAGCTCGGGCACTCGACTCGGTGGCCGACGTGCCTGCGACTGGCTTCGATCGCGTGCTGGCAGTGCGGGCAGGCAAACTTGATCGGCATGGGAACCCCCTTGTTGAGTACGAATCGAAAGCAGACCCGAAACTGACGTGATGAAACAGCATACCCCCGAACGCCCGGCGACAAAACACCGGCGCAACAACCCCGTTTCGCCCGTCGTCAGTCCCTCTCGCCCAGCGTCCTGATCTTCACCACGCGGAACGCCATCGTCTGGTGCACGTTCGCGTGCAGTTGCAGGCCGATCTTGCCCGTCGCCGGGTACTTCACGGCCGTGTAGTTATTGATCTGAACGCCGTTGAGGGTGGTCGTGATCTGCTTGCCCTTGGTGACCATGCGCAGCGTATTCCACTCGCCGGGCTTGTGGGCGTCCTTGATCTTCTCGTCGGGCTGCTGCGGGTAGCTGCCGTTGCCGTCCTTGGGGCAGTACAGTGCGCCGGTGAGGTCTTTCTTCAGCGAGCGTGAGAAGCCGATCTGCACCTGGTGCGACTTGCCGCGGAGGAACACGCCCGAGTCGTAGTCTTCGCTGGTCGTGCGGTATTCGACGACCAGTTCGTAGTCGCCGAAGGCTTGTTCGGTCCAGAGGATCGAGCCTTTTTTGTCCGGGTTGTCGCCGGTGATGACGCCGTCCTTCAACACCCAATGCCCGGCCTGCTTGTCGTTGTCGACCTTCCAACCTTCGAGCGTGTCGCCGTCGGAGGGGATCAACGAGACAAAGCCGTCGTCGTCGGCCGAGGGTTTGTCGTCCGCGGCGAGCGTGCGCGGCGGGGCGCTGATGTTCGACAGCAGGGCGAGTGCGAGCAGGGCGGCGGTCAGCAGGGGTTTCATGGTTCGTCTTTCGTTTAGCGGGCGACGCGCAGCGTCCCGCGTATTTTTTTGTTTGCTGTCTTGCGCGTGCCGTGGCCAACTCTTCGCAGGACGCTGCACGTCGCCCGCTAACCACAGACTCAACAAGTATAAAGTGATTGGTCCGAACAACGACAGCTCTTTCAAAACGACCTAACCAAACCCATGGCCGACACCCTCGCCCTGACCCCGAACGCCCCGCGCGAACAGACCTACCGCGAGCTGCTGCCGCAGCTCCGCGCGATGATCGAGGCAGAGTCCGACACGATCGCCACGCTCGCCAACCTGTCCGCGGCGCTGCGTCAGGCGTTCGGTTTCCTGTGGGTCGGGTTCTATTTGGTCAAGGCCGACCAGCTCGTGCTCGGCCCGTTCCAGGGCCCGGTCGCCTGCACCCGCATCGAGCGCGGCAAGGGCGTCTGCGGCACCGCCTGGGCGACCGCGACGACGCAGCTGGTCCCCGACGTCGACGCGTTCCCCGGCCACATCGCCTGCAGCAGCGCGAGCCGCAGCGAGATCGTCGTGCCGGTGTTCGACGCACAAGGCGTGGTCCGGGCCGTGCTCGACATCGACTCGGCGGAGCCCGACGACTTTTCGGACCTCGATCGCGACGCGCTCGAGCAGCTCGCGTCCTGGCTGACCGACACGACGGATTCCCCGACCTAAACCGCACAACCGCTTAAGTCCGCCACCGGCCGTGTCGATGCTCCCCTTGGCGACCCACACCGACGCCAGGGAGAGTTCCGATGACCGATATGACGCCCGCCGCCGCCACCTCGGCCGAAACCGAAACGATCGTCCAGTCGGCGATCCAGGAGATCAGCCACATCGCCACCCTGCCCGAGGTGACGATGAAGATCATCAAGCTGGTCGAAGACCCCGACTCGACGGCACAGGACCTGAACAACGTCATCAGCAACGACCCGGCGCTGGGCGCGCGGATCCTGAAGGTCGTGAACTCGGCGTTCTACGGCTTGCCCGGGCAGATCGGCTCGATCAACCGCGCGATCGTGCTGCTCGGGCTTAACGCCGTGAAGAACATCGCCATCGCCGCGTCGTTGGCCAAGCTCTTCCGCGGCGGCAAGATCGCCGCCAACTTCGACGCCCGCGACCTCTGGGCCAACGCCATCGCCTGCGCCTGCGCCACCCGCCTGCTCGCCAAGAAGGTCGGCCTGGGCCTGCCCGACGAGGCCTTCCTCTCCGGCCTGATCCACGACATCGGGCTGATGGTCGAGATCCAGGCCCGCCGCAACCAGTTCGTCGAGGTCCTACAAAAACTCGAAGAAAACCCCGACCTCACGCTCCGACAAGCCGAAACCCAGGTCCTGGGCGCCAACCACGAACAGTTCGGCCAGGGCCTGTGCAAGCTCTGGAAGTTCCCCCAGTCTTTCCAGTACGTCACCGGCTTCCACCACCGCCCGCAAGAGCTCGCCGACGGCCAACGCACGCTCACCGGCCTGGTCCACGTCGCCGACGTCCTGACCAAACAGCTCGAGATCGGCTTCACCGCCGGCACCGAGGTCAGCGAGGTCGACCCGGCCCTGCTCAAGGAGCTGGGCCTGACCGAGACCGGCGTCAACGAAGTCGCCCAGGAACTGCCCGACGCGATCGAAGAAGCCAAGGCCATCTTCCAGATGCCCGGCTGATCGACACCACATCAAAACAAGCAAAACAAGCCGGCACTACAAAGCGCCGGTTTTTCTTTGCACGGAGCACGATAAATCGATCCGCCTATTCAGTCCGAACCGCCGAAGCGCAGGCCCAGGTGATTCGCGACGGGCCTTTGCCGGCCGGGGATTTGCGTGTGGCAGGGGCGGTTGAGCACGCGCACGTCGCCGGCCGGGTCGCGGTAGACCAGCGTCGAGGACCCGCCGCCGTCGAGGTTGACCGCGCGGTGGACGCCGGCTTGTTTCATCAGCCCCGCGAGCTCGGTCATCGACATGCCCTCGCTGTAGCGCGGCTGCTTGCCGTCGACGACGAAGAAGTAGAGGTAGCGCCCGTCCTCGCTCAGGCCGATGGCCGAGCGCGCCGTGGGGTAGTCTTCGACCTCGGGGACGGGCGTCACCACCCCGTCGCGCACCAGCCAGCGGTTGCCCGACAGCGCGAGCACGGTCGTTTGATCGATCTCGCCGATGCGCACCCGGCCCGCCGCATCGACGCACACGCTCGGCCAGTTCTTCTTGCTCACGCTGAACGACCGCCCGTCCAAGACGACCGTGCCGATCGCCTCGATCAGATCGCCCTCGTGCGGCGCGTAATCCAGTGGCCCGCGGTCGTGCGCCGGGCGGGAGTATGAGCCGTTGATGACCAGGTCCGCGTCCATCGCTCGCGCGGCTTGTGTCGTCGTCGCCGCCGGGTAGCGCCAGCCGTTGGGCGTGTCGATCGGCGGGGTCAGCACAAAGCCGCTGTGCTTCTCGAGGTCGATCCGCGCGAGATGCCCCACGATCGGGCGGGGTTTGGTAAACACGAACCGCTCGTACGTCACGCCCTCGGCCAGCACGGCCGCCTTGTGTTTCGGCTGCCCCGCGGCCCAGCGGTAGCCGAGGTACCCGCCCAGCCCCACGCAAGGAAGGGCCAGCACCAACGCGACGTAGCCGGCACGATGCAGCCACCGCCAGCGCCGACGCCGAGCGATCGTGCGCAAAGCCGCGAAGAGCGCCAGGGCTGACCCGGCGAGCAGCACACAACTCCAGAACGTGGTCAACATCAACGGGCACCGAAGGGACCAAAACACCGACGCGACCGCCGAGCATACCTGCCCGCACGAAAACTGGGCAATCCGGGACAAATGGATGCGGATGACGCCTTGCAATCTTAAATGTTTGTGCACGCCTAGCGCGGTTCTAGCGCAACACTCATCCGCGTGTCCGATCCCTTCAGTATCGTTCCTCTCCCTCCCGGGCGTTGGCGGTGTCGGCCATGCGGCCTCGCCGTCGGCCTGATGCCGGTGATACCGATGAAGCTCCAATACAAGAGTGTGTGGATCAGCGACACCCACCTCGGCTCGAAGGGCGCCCGGGCCAAGGAGCTGGCGCGTTTTCTAAAACAAGTCCGCTGCGACAGGCTGTACCTGGTCGGCGACATCCTCGACTGCTGGCGGCTCAAGGCGCGGTGGTACTGGCCCGCGGAGCACAACGACGTCGTCCGCCGGATCCTCAAGCACGCCTCGCGCGGGACCGAGGTCGTCTACGTGCCCGGCAACCACGACGACGCGGCCCGGCAGTTCGTGCACATGGCCTTCGGCGGGGTCGAGGTCAAGCCGCACACCACCCACACCACCGCCGACGGCAAGAAGCTGTTCGTCACCCACGGCGACCAGTACGACCTGGTCGTCCAGCACTCCAAGCTCCTCGCGGTTTTCGGCAGCATCGCGTACGAGACGCTCCTCAAGATCAACCGGCACTACAACGTCGTCCGCCGATGGCTCGGCCTGCCCTACGCGTCGCTGAGCCAGGCGATCAAGCTGAAAGTCAAGCGGGCGTGCACGTTCATCAGCAAGTTCGAAGAGATCCTCGCGCACGAGGCGCACAAGCGCGGGATGGACGGCGTGGTCTGCGGGCACATCCACAAGGCCGAGCAGCGCACGATGGAGCACGGCGTCGAATACCTGAACTGCGGCGACTGGGTGGAGAGCTGCACCGCGCTGGTCGAGCACGCCGACGGCCGGCTGGAGATCGTCGACGGGATCAAGGTGGTCGAAGAATTGAAAGCCAAGCGCGACGCGGATCGGCTTATAAACAAGGTGGATCGTGTCGAGGACGAGGAGTTGGACCTCGATGACGAGCTGCCCGAACTGCTCGCCGACGACCGCGCCTTGTTCGGCGCGTTTCGCCCGATCTTCCTCGGACCCGGGGACGAATCGGGTGGCCGGGGTGGAGCTTGCGACCCCCCGGAACAAACTGAAGTGGACAAGCCGGAGCCCGTTCGTTCCGGGGGCTCGCCAAGCCTCGACCCCGGCCACCCCGCCGCATCAAACCGCAAAGGACTTCGCCGATGAAGTTCGTCCTGGTCACCGACGCGTGGGAACCGCAGGTCAACGGCGTGGTGCGCACCTGGCAGCACGTCACGCGCGAGATGCGCAAGCTCGGTCACGAGACGACCGTCATCCACCCCGGCGGGTTCAAGACCCTCAGCGCACCGCGCTACCCCGAGATCAAGCTCGCTCTGCTTCCGGGCAGGGCGGTGCGCAGGCAGCTGGACGCACTGAACGCCGACGCGATCCACATCGCCACCGAGGGGCCGCTCGGCCTGGCCGCGCGCAAGTGGTGCGGCAAGCACGGCCGGGCGTTCACGACGTCCTACCACACCCAGTTCCCGCACTACCTCCGGCAGTACTTCGGCGTGCCCAAGCCGATCAGCTACAAGTTCATCCGCTGGTTCCACGGCAAGGCCGACCACACCCTCGTCCCCACCAAGCAGGTCGGCGAAGAACTCAAGCGCGAAGGCCTGACCAACACTGTCGTCTGGTCACGGGGCGTCGATACCGACCTGTTCAAGCCCGACTACGACGTGCCCGAGGCAATACAAGCTTTGCCCCGCCCTGTTTTCGTTTATGCGGGTCGTATCGCGATCGAGAAAAACATCGAGGCCTTCTTAAAGCTCGATTTACCCGGCAGCAAGCTTGTCATCGGCGACGGCCCGCCGCGTGAACAGCTAGAGAAGCACTACCCCGACGCGCACTTCGTCGGCTACCAGTTCGGCGAAGAACTCGCGGCCCACTACGCCGGCGGGGACGTGTTCGTCTTCCCGTCCAAGACCGACACCTTCGGCGTGGTGATGCTCGAGGCCAACGCCTGCGGCCTGCCCATCGCCGCCTACCCCGTCACCGGCCCGATCGACGTGGTCCAGCAGGGCCAGACCGGCTACGTCTACAAGGACCTGCGCCAGGCCGCGCTCGACGCGCTCAAGCTCGACAAGCAGCCGTGCATCGCCTTCGCGGCCCGCAACTCGTGGGCCCGATGCGCCCAGACGGTGATCGAGCACTTGGCGGTGCGGGATCAAACGCCTCGGTCGGTGACAACGCCCCAAGAGCCCGAGCCGTCCGCCAAGAGCGCGGTGGCCTGACCGACTCGGCCCACTTCGTCTCGACCGGCCCCCACCTTGCCCCGGTTAACATTTTCTGCCCCCACGCGTCCGATTCGTGACCACAGACCTTGTTTGGGTCGGGCGTCGTACTATGCTTGTCTTGGGTTCCTGCACCCGCTCTCGACCAATTAAAGGATCCGGCATGTTCCAATCTCGACCGTATCTGGCCTGCGCCTCGGCTTTGCTCGCCGGGGCACTGGGGTTTTCGGCGACTCAATCCGCGTCTGCCGAGACGCACCTGCTGGTGATGGGCGGGGGGTCTTCGCCGACGTCCAACCAGATCTCGCTGGAGAAGAACGTCAACTACTTCTACCGCGTGCTCGACCACCTGGGGCTGAAAGACGCGCCGCGCGACATCCTGTTTGCCTGCGGTGACGAGCCGACGACGAATGACGTGGTCTACAACGCCTCGGCGTCAGACGACCCGGAGGTGGTTCGGCTGATCGACATGCTCGTCGGACCCGGCAAAGCGATCTCCAAGCAGTTCCGCCCGCACGACATCGGCGGGGGGGAGATCACGTCGTCCAAAGACAACATCGTCAAGTGGTTCGACGACCACGCCGGGGAACTGGAGCAGGACGACAAGCTCTTGATCTACTTCACCGGCCACGGCGGGCGCGGGACGAAAGAAGACAAGCAGAACACGTCGCTGTACCTCTGGCCCAAGCACAACATCCGCATGGACGCGTTCACGACGGAACTGGACAAGATGAACCCCGACACGCCGGTCGTCATGGTGATGGTGCAGTGTTTTTCCGGTGGGTTCGCGAACGTGATCTTCAACGAAGGCGACCCGGCCAAGGGCCTGAGCGATTACAACCGGTGCGGGTTTTACGCCGCGGTGCACAGCCGGCCGGCCGCGGGCTGCACGCCGCACGTCAACGAGGCGGACTACAAGGAATACAGCTCATACTTCTGGGCGGCGCTCAGCGGCGAGGACCGCGTCGGCGAGCCGGTCGTCCGGCCTGACTACGACGGCGACGGCGAGACGACCTACCTCGAAGCGCACGCCTACGCGATCATCCACTCCGACTCGACGGACCTGTCGATGACGACGACCGACCGCATGGCCCGGGCGCTCGAGGTGGTGATCGAAGACCAGGACGCCGGCCAACTCAGCACAGACAGCGCGTACCCGGACCTCTACGCCGCCGCCGACCCGACCCGCCGAGCGATGCTCGACGGGCTGAGTCAGCGGCTGAACCTCGTCGGCGACGATCGCACGGCCCAGGCGCGCGCGGCGCTGGAACGGGCCCGCAAAGACCGCGGCGAGTTATTCAAGCGCCGGCGCGAGCTGGGCAAGCAGATCAACACGCTGCGTAAAGAACTGGTCGATCCGATCAGCGAGCGCTGGCCGGGCCTCGCGGACCCGAAGAACGGCGACGCGCCGGGCACGGTCGTTGAGCACGCCGAGCCGATCCGCCTAGCGATCGCGGGGCAGAGCGCCTTCGCCGAGTTGAACGACAAACTCGACGAACTGGAACGGATCGGCGACGAGCGAGACGCGCTGACCGCGACGATCGCCCACGCCGAGCGGTACCTGTACACGTGCGAGTCGGTGGCGAAGATCGACACGCTCCTGCGGTTCGGCACGCCCGAGCAGGTCGCGGCGTATGAGCGGCTGCTCGCGCGCGAGATGGCAACGCCCAGCCGTTGAGCGGTCAAACCCACGGGCAAGCTCCGCGGGTTCCGCTTGACAGCGGCACACGCATAAGTGTTCCAACAGGTACAAAGGCGTTGCTCATAGCACCCCCGGAAGCCCGGCGCGTGGATCAACGGGCTTGCGCGTTACGAAAGGGCGCTTTGCAGCCGCACGCCCCGGGCTTGCGCCACGGAGCGATCAACCGCGAACGCCTACGCACGCCTTGAGTGATGTTTCAGAACAAAACAAACACGCACCGGTCACAGGCCGGTGCGTGTTTTTGTTTTGCTTACAAGATGATTGGTCGTGCAAGATGTCACGTCCGTCGGCGTCGCGTGCCGATCGCGGCCAGGCCCAGGCCGACGAGCGCGACGCTGCCGGGCTCGGGGATGACGGTCATGGCATCGACGTTGGACTGTTGCTGGAACGGGAAGCCGCCGGGCCCGGGGAGCAGGCCCAGGTCGGTGTCGTAGGCGTAGACACCGAAGGCGCCGGTGAAGTCGGTGAAGAAGATGTCGCCGGCCGAGAGCCCGCCGGGCGTGACCGTGCCGGGCAGGAGCGACGCGGAGCCGGGCGCGAGGCTGAACAGCGCGAAGTCGGCTCCGGGCTCGACGCTGAAGCCCTCGGCGTCGCCGCCGTCGAAGACGATGAGCGCGTCGATCGAGTCGCGGTTGTGGCCGAAGCTGTCCAGCCCCATGGCCCCGGCGGGGGCGTAGAGGA